>WRAB01000001.1 GCA_009780435.1 Oscillospiraceae bacterium
GCTGTAGTCTACGCAGGTTGGCTGCGCGGTGACGGGGCCGGTCTGCTCAGGCCGACGGATGATATCCAAAGATCTGAGGCCGCAGCAGTGATTGCCCGTGCGTTGGGCCGCGATGGTGTGATCGATACAGCCAGCTTGGTAGATGTCGCAGATGATGTCCGTCTTTTCACAGACGTTCGAGCAGGCCAGTGGTATTATTTCCTGGCTATCGAAGTGAGCCACAGCCATTATTTCGTGACAGAGAATCGGAATGTTGGAACTGCGGTGGCACCGATATACAGAGAAATGGAACTATGGACGGAAATCACGTGGCCCAGCAGATAGGGGAAATCGTGAGACTAGCGCCCGCTAAAAACATACAGAGCAAAAAGCCGCCTGGGCGACCATATGGTCGCCCAGGCGGCTCTGTGTTTATGGGGATATAAGATATATAGGTTGATTCCTTTTTACGGAGCGGGCCTCTAAACCCCTTGTGTCGCAACGGTTTCTGGAGCTGATGGTCGGAATCGAACCGACAACCTGCTCATTACGAATGAGCTGCTCTGCCATTGAGCCACATCAGCATAATTGGAACCAGTAGAATATATCATAAAACCAATCCGCCGTCAATACCGGTTCGACCAGTAGGAGACATAGCACGAATTTCAGAAATAGTCAAGAGAACCACCCATTACATTTTGTATTCCTGGGAATTTCTTTTTTGTCCTGCATCTTGATCCTTCATTTTATGATTGTGGTTTTTGGTTAAATTTTACATATTGAAAACGTCAATTGGGAATTCATCTAAAAATCCATAGTCAAAATTGGCAGGTTTTCGATTTTATTCGACATTTTTCCCAGTTTTCAGAAGAGTGCTCTTTAAGAGGAGAAAACATAATTCCGGGACCAGAAAGCATTTACAAATAGTTATTCACATTTTCCACAGAGTTTCCCACATCTATTTTTTCTCTGAAGTTTCAACGATTTTAACCGTTTTTCAAGAAAAAGGAAATAGAGCAAATGGAGTTTGTAAACTTTTTTACGGGTCATTTAGGTTACATAATTTTGTTTCTGCCAGAGGATGCAGAGAAGCATTCAAAAAAACAACCATACCGTTAAATCGGCATGGTTGCATAAGCGTTTAAGTCCAGGTGATCCAGTACCCCCGCCTTTTGCTCAAAAAAGGCCTGACAGGCAATCATGGCGGCGTTGTCACCACAGAGGTGGAGCGGCGGGAGATATAGGGTATAGCCCCCGTCTTTTGCGGCCCGCTCCATATCCCGGCGGATGCGGCTGTTGGCGGCCACGCCGCCGGCCACGGCGATGTGATCATATCCAAGAGTTTTGGCGGCCAGCATGGTGCGGGGGACAAGAGTGTCGCTGACGGCGGCGGCAAAGGAGGCGGCCAGGCCGGGGTGATCCAGTGTTTCCCCCTTTTGCTCGGCGTTGTGGATGATATTGAGCACGGCGGTCTTCAGGCCGGAGAAGCTCATATCCAGCGGGCTGTCAGATACGACGGAACGGGGGAGAGGGTACGCTTTGTCGTTCCCGTCCCGGGCCAGATCGTCCAGGGCCTTGCCGCCGGGATAGCCCAGGCCCAGTACACGGGCCACTTTATCGAAGCACTCACCGGCGGCGTCGTCCCGGGTGGTGCCGATGATGGACATGTCCGTATAATCCCGCACGTCCACCAACTGGCTGTGTCCGCCGGAGACCACGAGACAGAGAAAGGGCGGCGTAAGCTCTGGATAGGCGATGTAATTGGCCGCAATGTGGCCGTGGACATGGTGGACGGGGATCAGGGGGATGCCCAGGACATAGGCCGCACTCTTGGCGAAGTTCACCCCCACCAACAGCGCTCCGATCAATCCGGGGGCGTAGGTGACGGCAATGGCGTCCAGATCGTTCTTTGTGATGCCCGCTTTCTCCAGGGCCGTATCTACCAGCTTTGTAATCACCTGAATATGGTTGCGGGAGGCGATCTCCGGTACCACGCCGCCGTAGATGGCGTGGAGGTCTGCCTGGGAGAGCACCTCACTGGACAAAATCTCCCGGCCATTTCTGGAGATGGCCACGGCAGTCTCGTCGCAGGAGGTCTCGATTGCTAGGATAATCATGGGGTGATCTCCTTGTAATTTCTAAAATATACATTTAGCACTTATTCCATCGCCCGCCGCTTTGCCAAAGCGATGGGAAATAACTCACGTAAAACTGGGTAGGTCAATTTATCTGGAAGAGAGTCGAACAGGCATATTTTCTCCATTTCGCTTTGGGTAGGCATATCGGATAAGGTGTGGACAACTGCAAAATATACTTGTCCATTTCCCGATATGTCAGTTCCATTGAAAGTTCCAGAAAACGAGTAATCGCACAACGGCTCTATATCAAAATCAATTGCCACCGCTTCTTCAAACAATTCTCTTTTTGCAGTTTCTAATGGCGTTTCGCCGTTTTCTATATGCCCGCCCTGTGTTTCCCATGTTGTTCGTTCTCTGTGTTTGCTAAAAATCCATTGGCCTTTGTGCAGCGAGATAATATCAGCGTATTTATACGCATTGAGCGTGTTAAACGGATATATTTTACATTCCATGTTAGTCACCCTGTTGTCTTTTGAATCTATCGTCTGTGCGTTCGGACAACAAGGTGGCATCGTTGGTAATGGTCTCGGTCTCCGTCGCTACCCACTTATTCGTGGACAATATTCGTGCCCAAATTATCCCGAAGCCAATAGCGACCATAACCCATGCGGCAAGGGACTGAATCATAAAGTCCCCCAAAAGCAGGCCGGGACTCAGACACGCTATTATTACATCTTGTACTGTAGTGTCATCGGGAAACATGGCGGAATGAAGGCGGTATGTATTGGCCATTGCGCTTATTGCACTCAAAACCAGCGCATAAGATATTGTGAAAATAACAGCAACTCGATTGTGTTTTCCGCCAAACAACTTCCACCCAAAGAAGATTCCGATGGGGAATACAACGCCTGAAAGCCCGAGGAACTCATGCAGAATTTCATAAAACATGGTCGCAAGGACGATTGCAAGCGCCGCGGCTCCACCCAGCAATCCGCCGATGATGCCTTGGACGTAACCGGTGGTATATTGTCTCTGTTCGAGTTCTTCTTGCACGGCGCCTTTCCACTTTCGTAGACAGGCCATGTGCACAATCTGCAGTCGGCCACCCCACCGAGCCAGGGAATCGCCTTCGCTCAGGCCGCAGATGAAACAACTTGTTCTGTGCGGAATACCTACTTCTTTGATCGCAACCTCTGTTGCCCGGATTACTCTGTTATAAAGCTGTTGCGGTTCTTCGTTTTTGAAGGCGATTTCTACAGAAAAGAAACTCTGTGGTGCAATAGGGTGGAGGTGTTTAGTGAGTGTTGTGACGGAGACATGTTTTCTAAGGTCCTCTGTCTCTTTTAACCGCTTTCTGAGCGCACGAATCTGGGGTCTTGTCAAAGGCTTGTCAACAAAAAAGAATAAGGCCAGATGATTCCTCACAAGCACATTCACTCGCACTGCCTCTACTGGGAAGCCGAACAACGCTCCACGTCCAACGAGGCGCCTGCCCTCGCCTACCATCTGAAATCCTGTTAATCGAATCATCTCTTCCCGTGTCATAAGCGCCCTCCTTTATCAACCGACACCCAACCGCATCAACACCGCATCTTCCAGCGGAACCTGATAATACCCCCGCCGCAGACCCATACGCTGAAACCCCAAGCCCTCATACAGTGCAATGGCCGGGGCGTTGCTGGCCCGGACTTCTAGGTGGATAACCTCCACGCCACGCCCCTGCGCCGCTTGGATCAGGGAGGAGAGGAGCAATTGCCCTATGCCCTGGCGTTTGGCGGTTTGATCTACGGCCATGTTATGGAGCTCCGCCTCTGGGCCAATGATTTGGAGGATGGCGAACCCCAGTAGACGGTCTGGCGGGCCGCTGGGGGCATCGGCCCATACGGGTGCGTAATTGGTCTCTGCGGCCACATAGACGAGGGAGGCGGGGTCTAAAATCCGTTGCCGCAGGTGATTTTTGCTCCATGGGTTGGGGAAACTCTCCCGTTCGATCCGAAGGATCTCATCTAGATGGCAGAGGTCGGCGGATTTGATTATCACGCTCATTTTGCGTCAAACCAGGTCTTGCCGCTGTGGGCGATGGCCTCTAAGGGAACGGCGAGGGACATGACCTGTTCCATCTCCGCCTCCAAGAGGGCGGCGACTTGCTCCGCCTCGGCTTCGGGACACTCCACAATCAATTCGTCGTGGACTTGGAGCACGAGACGGGCTTTGAGGCCTTCGGCGCGGAGCCGTTCATCCACGTGGATCATGGCCAGCTTCATAATATCCGCCGCCGTACCCTGGATGGGCATGTTCAAGGCCACCCGTTCCCCGAAGGATCGGACGTTAAAGTTAGAGGACTGCAACTCCGGCAGGGGACGAATCCGCCCGAACAGGGTGCGTACCTGGCCCTCAGATTTGGCCTGTTCCACGATGTCGTGCATATACGCCCGGACGCCGCTGTATTTGGCCAGATAGTTTTCTATATACATCTTCGCCTCAATCTGGCTGACGCCGATGTCCTGGGCCAGAGAGAAGGCGGAAATCCCGTAGACGATACCGAAGTTTACCGCCTTGGCCCGGCTCCGCATAAGGGGTGTTACATCTTCCGGGGCCACGTGGAACACCTGGGCCGCAGTCACGGTGTGGATGTCCTCCTGGTTGGTAAACGCCGCCTGCATGGTCTCGTCCCCGGAGATGTGGGCCAGGAGCCGCAGTTCGATCTGGGAGTAGTCGGCGTCTACCAGCACATGGCCCGGTGCCGCCACGAACATTTTGCGGATCTCCCCGCCCAGCTCCTTGCGGATGGGGATATTTTGCAAGTTCGGTTCCGTGGAACTGAGCCGCCCGGTGGCGGTGACGGTCATCTGGAAGTTGGAATGGATCCTGCCGTCGGGCCGGATGGCACGGGTCAGGCCGTCCACGTAAGTGCTTTTGAGCTTCGTATAGTCCCGGTAGGCCATGATCTTGGGGACAATGGGGTGCTGGTCTTTGAGTTTTTCCAAGACCTCCACATTGGTGGAGTATCCGGTTTTTGTCTTCTTTGCGGGGGGGAGGCCCAGGACGTCGAAGAGGATTTGCCCCAACTGTTTGGGGGAGTTGATGTTAAATTCCTGCCCCGCCAGATGGAAAATTTCCCGCTGGGCGTCGTCAATCCAGGCGGAGAGTTTGTCCCCAAACGCCCGGAGTTCGCTCCGGTCCACCAGGAACCCTATGTGCTCCATCTGGGCCAGTACGGGACAGAGGGGGAGTTCGATCCGCTGGAAGACCTCCGTGAGGGCCGCCTGTTCCAATCGTTCCTTTAAGATCGGGTAGAGGGTATAGATCACATGGGCGGGCTCCGTAGAGGGATCGCTCAAATATTGATCCGCCAGCTTGTCCAGCCCGTAGTCGCTGACAGTGGGATCGAGGAGATACGCCGCCAGGGCCGTGTCAAAGAGATAGCCGCCGGGGGTGATCCCCTCCCGCAAGAGGGCGGTCATGGTATCTTTAATATGGTGGCCCACTTTTGGGGTGCTATCGCCGAAGAGGGTTTGCAAAAAGGCGTTGTACCCCTCGCCCACGGCGTTCCAGGATACGACGCTGACCTGATCCGCCTCGCCGATCTCTACGCCGTCCAGATCATCCAGGGGCCGCACGGAGACGTAATCCGCCGCCTGGATGCGCTGCATCAGGGCGTCCAGCTCCGCCTGGGTCTGGATATGGGCCACGGAGACTGCCGCAGTGGGTTTTGACCGGGTATCGATATATGCCAGACCGAATTTTTGGATCAAACTTTGGAACTCCAGCTTTAAGAATAGATTCCGCAAGGTCTGGGCATCAAAGGGCCGCCGTGCCGTCTCCTCTGGTGCAAAGGGAAAGGGGACATCACAGCGGATTGTGGCCAGATCATAGGACAGGCGGGCGCTCTCCGCACCGGCAGATAGCTTATTGCGTAAACTGTCCTTGATATCCAAGGCCGGGAGGTCGCCGTAGATTCGATCCAGGGTGCCGAAGCGTAAGATCAAATCCATTGCCGTCTTTTCGCCCACGCCGGGTACGCCGGGGATATTGTCAGAACTGTCGCCCATAAGAGCTTTCAGGTCGATAAATTGCCGGGGAGAGAATCCATAGACGGATTGGAATTTTGCCGGCGTGTAGTCCTCTGTCTTGGTCTGCCCCATGCGGCTGGTGACCAGCTTCACCGTCACCCGGTCTGTGATGAGTTGCAGATCGTCTTTGTCCCCCGTGAGGATCACACAGTCCCAGCCCGATTGATCGCATTGGGCGGCAATGGTGCCGATGAGGTCGTCCGCCTCGTACCGCTCCACTTCGTAGCGGGGGATGTGCATAGCATCCAGAATTTCCTTGACCAGGGGCAATTGTTCCGCCAACTCATCTGGCATCCCTTTTCGCTGGGCTTTGTATTCTGCGTATTGTTCGTGGCGGAAGGTGGGCCCCCGCAAATCGAACGCCACACAGACCCCGTCGGGATCTTCTTCAGTGAGGAACCGTTGCAAAATTGTCAAAAATCCATAGACGGCATTGGTGGGTGTGCCGTCCTTTGTGGTCAGCATCCGGATGCCGTAAAAGGCTCGGTTGATGATACTGTTGCCATCGATAACCATGAGTTTCATGGGGGACGCCTCCTGATTGAGAAATAGAAAGGAAGCGGCGCTCAGCGTGCACACCTAGACACCACTTCCTACACCGACAATTGCCCGAAAGCAATTCCAGCGTAAATAGTATATCATGCGCTGAAACTCCTTTCAAGGCATTGTTGGAAACAACAGTGAACGGATAAATTTGGGCCAAGTTGGTCTGATGATTGAATTTGGCACCGTGGCTGTGCTATAATTACTATATTCGCTCGTTAAGTTTCCATTTTAAATATCAAATGTATGGATGAGAGGTTTTGAATATGGATTATAATGATGTAATCTTTAAGATTCCATGTGAAGACAAATCATAACAAAATGATTCACATTTTGTTATTAAAGCAGTTGAAAATATGATACAAAAAGCAATAGATGCGGGCAACAATAGAATCATCTTAAACACAAACCTCAAATTAGGCTTGCCTATGGAGAATATAAATAAAATTGCAGGCCCAATTATTGAAGCATGGGCGTATGAAATTTTCTTTGACATTAAGGATGACCTTGATAATAGTTATCAGTTAGTAACTGTTGAGCCTTTGCCACGCCTAGATAAAGCCGACATACTGCTCCAATTCAAAAAAGCTAAATCATCAGTGACCGCTAATGTAGATGTAAAAGCAACAGCAGAAGATATTGAAAATTCTGGGAGAAGCCCTAACATTACATCATTCAGCCGTATACGCTCTGCTTACATTGAAGACCCTGACTTCATGTTTATTATTCTATCTTTAAAACATAAAGTTTACTCTGAAAGAAATCACGTTACAAAATTAATAGATGGAATAATGGAAATTGTGAAGTATAACGCCTATGACTTAAAGTTTTTATCCGATACTGATATTAGCTATAACCCGGCACTTGGAACTGGACAAATTCAAGTAAAAGATATTCATTATGTTGAATACGAATACAGGACAGCGTGGGAATTTTGCCAATTATTAGATAGAAAATACTTAAACTCATCGCGACGTTCTTTTGATGATTGGTATAGGGAGGCTGTGAAGCACAAATGGATAAAAATATAAATATGCTTCATGGTGATTGTACCGAAATTTTAAAGGATTTAGATTCGGAGAGCGTTGATTTAATTGTTACTGACCCTCCGTATAATTTATCAAAAGACTATGGAAATAACGGTGACAACCTAAACCATGAAGAATATATGAATTTTTCTCGCAAATGGCTTGCTGAAGCGAAACGAGTATTAAAGCCTACGGGTACAATTTACGTTTTTATGGGCGTTCGATACATTTCATACATATATATGATAATGGAACAGGAACTGGGACTTCATTTTAATTCATGGATTACATGGACGTATACACAAGGAATTGGGAAGACAAAAGGATTTAGTCCACGACACGATGATATCCTTATGTTTACAAAGACGAATCATTTTAAGTTTAATCTTGACGCTATTAGAGTTCCACAAAAATACTATCGTAGTGTTAATAATATGCGGGGTGCTAACCCAGGAAATGTATGGGAATTTTCCCATGTTCATTATTGTCAAGAAAATAGAAAGGATCATCCAACGCAAAAGCCAGAAGCCTTGTTTGAGCGAATGATTTTAGCTTCGTCAGATGAGAATGATATTGTACTTGATCCATTTTGCGGTTCGGGTACTGCCTTAAGAGTGTACCAACAATTAAATCGTCGTGGCATAGGCATCGAAATTAATGAAGAGTACGTAGTTATGACGAAAGATCGTCTTTTACAACCGTTTACTGGATTTGATAGCATTGATGAACGCATGGAGAGAGTGCCTAATGATTTGAATGATAATGACATGAGGAACAAATATATTGAAAATCACATTGAGTGGTTTTTGAAAAGCCACCCAGACAGAATTGAAAAGTTTCTTGTCACTGTTAATGAAAAATATTCAAAAAAGATAGTTCAATTACAGATTGATGAGTTAGCAGATTCAAAGAAGTCCACCATCGGCTATAGCTCCAAGTTGTCAAAAGCTCAGATATGATTTTGGGAGAAAGGAGCCCATCATGAGCAAAATTCTAATCGTCGGCGGGGTGGCCGGGGGTGCGTCTGCGGCGGCGCGGTTGCGTAGGTTGGACGAACACGCCGAGATCATTTTATTTGAGCGGGGCGCGTTCATCTCCTTTGCCAACTGTGGTCTGCCGTACTATATCGGCGGCGAAATTACCAAGAAATCGGCGCTGACCCTCCAGACGCCCAGGAGTTTTCATGGGCGATTTCATGTAGACGTACGGGTGTTCAGTGAGGTCACGGCCATCGACAGGGAGGCGAAGACCGTAACAGTCAAAAATCACGAAACGGGTGAAACGTATCTCGAATCCTACGACAAGCTGATCCTGTCTCCGGGGGCGGAGCCGATTAGGCCCAATATTGCGGGGGTGGATTCCGACAAGGTGTTCACCCTGCGCAATATCCCCGATATGCTCAAAATTAAGGACTATATAGATGGGAAATGCCCCAAAGATGCGGCGGTCATAGGCGGGGGATACATCGGTATGGAGATGGCGGAGAATCTGCGGGCGGCGGGACTTCGGGTGACGCTGATCGAGAGGCTGGATCAGGTGATTGCGCCCCTCGATTTTGACATGGCCTGTGACGTGCGCCGGTATATGAAAAGCAAAGGCGTATCTCTGATTTTGCGAAATGGCATAGAGTCGATCACAGATCACGGCGATGCCCTCGCCATCACCTTGCAGGAGGGGGATATCCAGGCGGACATGCTCATTATGGCAATTGGCGTCCGTCCTGAAAGCGATTTAGCTCGAGTAGCGGGACTCGCGGTGAACCAGCGCGGGTCTATTGTGGTAAACGATCAGATGCAGACCTCAGATCCGGATATCTTCGCCGTGGGTGATGCGGTAGAGGTCACGGAGTTTGTCTCCGGACAAAAGGGGTCTATCCCTCTGGCGGGGCCTGCGAATAAGCAGGGGCGCATCGCCGCCGATGTGATCTGTGGGCTGGACAGCCGCTATACCGGGACCCAGGGCTCGGCGATTTTGAAAGTGTTTGACATGACAGTCGCCACGACGGGCGTCAATGAAAAAACCGCAAAGGGACTGGGGCTTGATTACGAGAAGTCCTTCACCTACGTGGCGAGTCATGCCAGCTATTATCCAGGTGCCACGAACATGTCGATCAAGACTGTATTTGAGACGGGAACAGGGAAAATCCTGGGCGCACAGATCGTGGGCTTTGACGGCGTGGACAAGCGGTGCGATGTGTTCGCCACGGCAATCCGGGCGGGGATGACGGCCTCTGATCTCACGGAGTTGGAGTTGTGCTACGCGCCGCCCTATTCCTCGGCAAAAGACCCTGTGAATATGGCTGGGTTTGTGATTGAGAACGTATTGACAGGCAAAGTGAAACTCTTCCACTGGCATGATGTGGAACACCTGCCCCGGGACGGCAGTGTGACGCTGTTGGACACCCGTACGCCGACGGAATATGCCAAGGGTACAATTGATGGGTTTGTCAATATTCCCCTTGACACATTGCGCGGCAGGTTAGACGAGTTGGATCAGACCAGGCCGATTTATGCCATGTGCCAGGTTGGGCTGCGGGGCTATATTGCGGCACGGATTTTGTCCCAGAATGGCTTCGATGCATATAACTTGAGCGGGGGATATCGGCTGTATGAATCTGTGGTTGGATGACAACCCGCAACATTTCTGCTATACTGTCCCAGATGACAAACCGCCAAAAGGGGAACATATATGACAGACTACTTCCACATGAGTATGGAAGAACGAGATATCCGGACGATCTCCAACCTGGGCCTGGCCCATATGGGGGATGCGGTGTATGAACTCTTGGTTCGGGCCTGGCTCTGTGAGCAGGGCCGCGCCACGGCCCGTGGCCTCCACAGGGCGGCGGTGGATCGGGTGGCGGCCCCCGCCCAGGCCGCGGTGGCGCGGAAACTCTTGCCCCATCTCACCGAGACGGAGCAGGGGATCTACCGCAGGGGGCGAAATGCCCGGGTCAGCGCTGTGCCGCAAAATGCCAGTCCAGAGGAATACCACGCCGCAACGGGATTAGAGGCCCTTTTTGGGCATCTCTACCTCAAAGGCGAGACGGATCGGATCGGCCAGTTGTTTGCCCTGGCCATGGATATATCACACGGGGGCCAACACGCCCCAGAGGAGAACGAACACCATGCCCCTTGATGCCGTATGTTTAACCGCTGTCCTGGAGGAACTCCAGCCCCAGATTTTGGGAACGAGAGTGGATAAAATCCAGCAGCCGGAGAAAGATCAGATATTACTCACCCTCCGGGGGCGGGAGGGGGGCGGCAAGCTGCTCTTGGCCGCCGGGACGGGCCGTGCACGGATTCATCTCACCGCCCGCTCCTATGAGAACCCTCAGCACCCGCCTATGTTCTGTATGCTACTGCGAAAGCACCTCTCCGGGGCAAAGCTCGCAGAGATATATCAGCCGCCCATGGAGCGGATTGTCCGCCTGGAGTTTGACACGTTCGACGCCATGGGGGAACCCAGCCGGAAGACGTTGATCTTAGAACTTCTGGGCAAATACTGTAATCTCATCTTTGTAGACCGGGATGGGATCATCCAGGATGCCATCCGCCGGGTGGACGGGGATTTGAGCCGGACGCGGACGATCCTGCCGGGCCTGTTCTATCGTCTGGCGGAGAACCAGGAGAAATGGAATCCTCTAGAGACAGAGCGGGCGGCCCTGGCCGCGCATCTGGCCGCAGGCGGGCCGGATGTACGCCTGGACAAATGGCTCTTGGATACGTTCTTCGGCCTCTCACCCCTCATCTGCCGGGAGTTGGTAGATTGGATATTCGGCCAAACAGACACCCGTTTCGGCGACGCAGCGCCGGATCAGATAGAGGCGTTTTTGGATGGGCTGATGGCCTTTTTTGCTGGGATCCGGGCGGGGGAATTTGTCCCGTATCAGCTATCTGAGGGGAGTGTCCCCTTTGATTTTACCTATACGCCTATTCACCAGTACAGAGGCCGGCTGGCCTTGACGCAGATGGCAAATTTCTCTACACTCCTGGACGGATTCTACGAACAGCGGGATCGGGAGAGTACGCTACGCCAACGGGCCGGGGCGCTGCTGAAGACTGTCACCAATCTGCGGGATCGAACGGCTCGGAAACTGGCCCTCCAAGAGGAGGAGCGAAACGCCGCCGGGGACCGGGAGCGGTTCCGGGAGCAGGGGGATATCATCACCGCCAATCTCCACGCCATGATCCGGGGCCAGGATATCTTGACGGCGCAGAATTTTTACGATCCAGACGGGGGGGAGATCACGATTTCACTAGACCCCCTGAAAACGCCCCAGCAGAATGCCGCGGCCTATTATAAAAAGTACAATAAGGCCAAGACGGCGGAGCGGCACCTCACAGAGCAGATCGAAAAGGGCGCGCAGGAACTGGACTACCTAAACAGCGTCCTGGATGCCCTGGAAAAAGCCGAGACGGCGGGGGATATGGCGGAGATCCGCCAGGAGTTAATAGAAGCCAAACTCATCCGGGACGGGGGAGGGAAACGGCAGAAGCCGCCTCCGGCGAAGCCCCTGGTGTTTCGATCCAGCGGGGGATTTGATCTCTATGTGGGGAAGAACAACGTCCAGAATGACCGGCTCACGTTTAAGACTGCCAATCGGAGCGATCTGTGGTTTCACACCCAGAAAATCCACGGTTCCCATGTGATTGTCGCCTGTGACGGCAGGGAACCGGATCTACAGACGATTGAAGAGGCGGCAATGCTGGCGGCTTGGTACTCCCAGGGGCGATCCGGGGGGAAGGTGCCCGTGGACTACACCCTGGTAAAACACGTCAAAAAGCCCGCCGGCGGGAAACCGGGGGCGACACATTATATGAACCATAAAACTATTTATGTCAATCCGGATGAGACGATTGTCCAAAAATTGCGGTAATTATAATTCCCCGCCGAAGGCGGGGAAAATACAAAGTGGCGAGAGGGGATTGGATCATGGCAAATGTAATAGTACGGCTGGCCACAGCGGAGGATGCCCCGGCCATAGCGGATATCTACCACGACTACGTGGCCCACACGGTGATCTCATTTGAGCGCATCCCTCCGACGGAACAAGAGATGGAGCGGCGGATTATATCCTGCTGTGCGGTCTATCCCTTTCTGGTCTGCACGGTGGATGACCGGGTGGTGGGCTACGCCTACGCCACCCGCCAGATGGAGCGGGCGGCCTACGACTGGAACGCCGAGGTCTCGGTGTACTTAGATAAAACGGTCCAGGGCAAGGGGATTGGGCGTGCGCTCTACGAGGCGTTGGAGAAACTCCTCCGGGCAATGGGTGTGGTAAATCTCTACGCCCGGATGGCGGAGCCAAACCCCAGGAGCAAACAACTCCACGTGGCCATGGGCTATACAGAGATTGGCAGGCTACACAAGACGGGGTTCAAACAGGGCAAGTGGTGGGATGTGATCTATTTCGAGAAGCATTTGGCGCTGCATGATACAGATCATATGCCCATCCGGTCAGTGCGGGAGCTGGGCCCGGCGCTGGTGGAGGAGATTTTGCGGTATGCGGTGCAACAGGTGAGGTTGTAGGCTCCTTCCGGCACTTCGCTCCCCAGGGGGCTTTCTCTTGCCGCAGGGCGGCAATTCACCTTGTGCCACCTCCCTCAAATTGAGGGAGGCTTTGGAACGCTTTTCCACTGCCCTTGACCTCTGGCGCAGGGATAAAACTCCGTCAGAACTTCGTTCTGCCACCTCCTTTACGAAAGGAGGCTTTTTACTCTTCCTCCTACAACACCGTCACAACGTCAGCAATATCCGCCCGCATTCGTAGCGCCTCCGCTCTGGCGGCGGATTGGTAGTCGGAGCCGTCCCCGGCCTCCGATTGTTTCCATGCGCAGAGAATCGCCCGGGCGGAGTTGACGATGGCCCCGTGGCCGTACTCGTCAAAGCAGGGGGCCACATCGGCGGCGCCGCCGCCCTGGGCGCCGTAGCCGGGTACGAGGAAGAACGAGTTTTTCAACCGTTTCCGCAGGGTGCGGGCGTCTGTCGGATAGGTGGCGCCCACTACGATGCCCACACAGCTATAGCCGTACTCGCCCACGGTGTCCAAAGCGATCCGGGCCATGAGGTCGCCTACGGCGGTGTAGAGGTTCCGATCCCCGCAGAGGAGGTCTTGCAACTGGCCGCCGGAGGGGTTGGAAGTCTTCACCAGGGCAAACACGGATTTGTCGAATTTTTTGCAAGTTTCAATAAAGGGATCAATCCCGTCGGATCCCAGATAGGCGTTGACCGTGAGACTGTCGGCATCGAAGGGGGCAAAGGTGGTATCGCCGATGGTGACCCGGCCCAGATAGGCGTCGCTATAGGCGGCGGCGGTGGAGCCGATGTCATTGCGCTTGCCGTCTACGATGACGTAGAGGCCTTTGGACTTGGCATAGGCCACGGTCTTTTGGAGGGCCTCTACTCCGGCGTGGCCCAAGAGCTCATAATAGGCCGATTGGGGCTTCACGGCGGGGATGATATCCGCCAGGGCGTCGATCAGGCCGCAGTTAAACGTATAATAGGCATCCGCCGCCGCCTGGAGGGTTTCGCCTTTCTCGGCGATGTGGGCGGATAAGATATGGGGCGGGATATACTCCGGCCTGGGGTCGAGACCCAGGACGGTGGGGTTTTTCTTTTCGATGATTTGTTTTTGTAGGAGGTCGATAGACATGGTGTGTGGTTCCTTTCTGTGGTGGTGGTGTAGGGGGCGGTTATTTTTGACTATCATTATTGCCTATGTTAGTAATGATAGCTGCAATTTCGTCTGGTGAAGGGAGCAAGGACTGTATTTCCTCTGGCAGACTCTCATAAAATGAATATGTTGCCACGCCAATTGGCTTATTTGTCGCTTTGAGCGTGTATTCAACCCTTGTGCGGTTTTTGCTTTTGCAGACAATAATGCCGATTGCCGGATTTTCTTCCGGGAGTTTCATTATTTCATCAAGAGCGGTCAAATAAAATTGCATTTTCCCGGCATATTCTGGTTTGAACTCACCGATTTTAAGCTCAATTGCAATCAGACTGCGTAGTCGTCGGTGATATAAGAGCAAGTCAATATAATAGTCATCATCGGCAACATTGAGGTGATACTGATTGCCGATAAAGCTAAAATCGCCACCCATTTCTGCTAGAAACGCCCGAATATTATGTATGATCCCCGCTTCAAGCTCTGCCTCGTTGTGCTCAATGCCCATTTCAAGAAAATCGAAATTGTAATCGTCTTTTACGGCAAGTTTGGCTTGCAGTCTGTATTTTTCAGGCACAATTTCATCAAAATTGGTCTGACTGGCAAGGTATTTTTCAAATATCTTATTTTCGATATTGTTAATCAAAACGTCTTTTGTCCAGCCGTAACGTTTTGTCATTTTGATATAAAACTCACGCATGAGCGGGTCTTTGCACTTTTGCATAATTACGATATTTTTTGACCAGCTTATTTCCGCCACTAATGGTGGCAGAACTGGCTTGTCCGCTTCTCGCACTGATGGTGCGAGATTTGAATTGTCCAAATCTGAAACCAATGGTTTCAGATTTAAGCTACCAGAGTATTCAACATAAAATTGCCGCATAAACCAAAGATTTCGAGATGTAAAACCTTTAACTCCCGGAAATTCTTTTTGAAGCTCCTGCGCCAGCACCTCAACAATGGATTTTCCCCAACCACGCTCACGTTGTTGGCGGTCAATTTCCTCGCCAATCTCCCAATAAAGCTGTATCAATTCGGTGTTGACCCTTTTCATTGCCTCATACTGACGGCGGTAGATGAGGTCTTTGATTTCTCTAATGAATGTGCCGTGTGGGGTTACGATATTATCCATTTGAGTGGCCCCTTTCTGTGGTTGTGGGTTTTTATAATGCGATTAAGGCTATCGTGTTTCATTGAGAAAGTCTTGCCAATAAGTAGGCAGAGGGTGTGGAGGGCCGTATTTGTCCAAAAGAAAGGTGTTGGAAATTACTGTATGAACAACCATGTCGTCTTCATCAAATAAAATCATAAGACATCTTCTTTGGTCAATTTTATATCGAAAAGCAAACTCGAATGACACTTGCCACGACTCTCTATCTTCAGAGAGACCCAACATAGCGATAACATCCTCTCGGTGGAGACCAGATACACGTTGGCTCACATCCCAGGCCATCCTCTCACGGGCTATATTTTCTTCCCATAAAGTGCTTATAAAAGGCAGTGGCATGAAAAAATAAAATACTATACACATCAAGACAATGGTAACAATGCTGCTTA
This sequence comes from Oscillospiraceae bacterium, assembly GCA_009780435.1. GTDB lineage: Bacteria > Bacillota > Clostridia > Oscillospirales > Oscillospiraceae > WRAB01. The sequence continues at coordinate 15,929 of WRAB01000001.1, forward strand.
TGAGCAACTTTCTTTGAAGCATTTTCTTCTTCATGTTTATCTCTCGACCCCATACCGCACAACCCCATCACAAATCGTATACCGCACCCGGCCTCGTAGCATCATCCCGCCGAAGGGCGTATTGCGGGATTTGGAGTGAAAATTCTCCGGCTCTACAGTCCACGTCTCATGGGGGTCAAAGAGGGTGATATCCGCCGGGCTGCCGGGTTGGAGGGTGCCGTAGGGGAGGTTCAGAATTCGGGCGGGGTTGTAGCTCATTAGCCGGGCGATGGAGAGGAGATCCAGCTTGTCCGTGTGGTACAGGAAGGTCAGAGCGAGACCCAGGGCCGTCTCCAGGCCGATCATGCCGCTCTGGGCCTGGGGGATGGGCACCATCTTGTCCTCCATGGCGTGGGGGGCGTGGTCTGTGACGATGGTGTCTAAAGTGCCGTCTATGAGGCCTGCGATAATGGCGTCCCGGTCTGCGGCGGTGCGCAGGGGCGGGTTGACCCGTGCCAGAGCGCCCAGTTCCAGGAGGGCGTCTTCCGTCAGGGTGAAATACTGGGGACAGGTCTCGGCGGTGACGGGGATCCCGTCGGCCTTGGCCCTGCGGATCAGCTCCACGGAACCGGCGGCGCTGATGTGGCAGAAGTGGAGGTGTGCGCCCGTATCCTGGGCCAAGAGAATATCCCGGGCCACCTGGATGACCTCGGCCACGGCGGGCCTGCCGGGGAGACCCAGCTTTTCGGCTACGATCCCCTCGTTGACACCGTGGTTTTGCACCATCTCCCGATCCTCGCAGTGGTTCATAATAGGGAGATTGAGGTGTTTTGCTATCTGTAATGTGCGGCGGAGGAGTGTAGCGCTGTCTATGGGCTCGCCGTCATCGGACAGGGCCACGATTCCGGCGGATTTTAAGGCGGCAAAATCAGTCAGAGCTTGTCCGTTTTGACCGACGGTGACAGCGCCGATGGGAAAGACTCTGGCGTGGGCCGTCTTGGCCCGTTCATTCACGTAGGCGATGGTCTCTGGCGTGTCCAGGAGGGGGCGGGTGTTAGGCATACAGGCCACGGATGTGAAGCCACCGGCGGCGGCGGCCATTGTCCCGGTGTGGATGTCCTCCTTGTGGAGCATCCCCGGATCCCGCAGGTGGACGTGGAGATCGATGAGGCCGGGAAAGGCCGTAAGTCCCCGCCCGTCGATGACAGGGCCGTCCGTCTCGATTGGGCCGTGGGTGATTTCCCCCGCACGGATATAGAGATCGCCGATCTCATCCCGGTTGTCGGTGGGGTCGATGATGCGGACTTGCTTGATGACCATAAAATCCCTCCTGTGAATTTTGGATGTGTTTTTCCACGTCTTCGGCGGGGAAAACGCAGAAAATGCCTCTCTCCATCATATCGCAAAGAGAAAAATTTGACAAGCTGATTTCCGTTTTAAATGGACATACTATACGCAATCTGTGAAAAAGGGAGAAACCAATGAATAAAATGGATTTGTGGAAAGGCATCGGCATTGGACTCGGGATTGTAGCCGGTTGTGGGCTTAAAATGTTCCTGTGTTCCCGGCGGCGGAAGTTAAACAAGAAGAAACATGACGCTGTCCGCGCCTTTGGGCAAGTGGTGGACAATGTGACCGAGATGTTTGGGTTTTAAGCGGTAGATATTCGACTATATGGTCTCCGGGCAGTTTCTTTTGGAAATTGCCCACATTTTTTTACAAAATTTAATTGTAATTAAGAAAAATTTAAGGTATGCTAAGTACATAGCCGAACAAGCTTAAAATAGTCTGAAGGTGGCATGGGATGCATACGTTGGTCGGAATTCTACATAATCCGTTTCTTATCTCGGCGGTGACGGCATGGCTGACGGCCCAGATCATCAAAACGATTTTATACCTGCTCTATTTCAGAGAGTTTAATTTCGAGCGCATGTGGGGCTCCGGCGGGATGCCCAGCGCCCATTCGGCCACGGTGTGTGCGTTGGCCGTAGCCGCTGGACTGCACGATGGATTTGACGACTATCCCTTTGCCATCGCCACGGTTTTTGCCCTAGTGGTCATGTATGACGCCTGTGGTGTACGGCGCGCGGCGGGACAGCACGCCAAAATGCTAAATAAGTTGGAGGAGATTATCTTTTCTAAAGATTTTTCGCCGGAGGATCGGCTCAAAGAACTGATCGGTCATACCCCGTTGCAAGTGCTCGCTGGAGCCATGTTGGGCATTGTGATAGCCGTGGTTCTGTTTTTCATATAATACGTATAATATAAAAATTAGAAAGAACCAGAAAAGGAGATTATAACATGAGATCAAAGAAAACGACCCGTATGATTAGCCTGTTCCTGTTGTGTTGTATGCTACTTGCCTTGGTGCCGATATATGCCCTGGCCGACGAAATGGATACTGCGCCTGCCGCGCCGATATCCAAAAAAGGAAGTCCTGTTACAACTACGTTGTTGCCGGCAGAAGAGGTCGCTTCTGATCTCGTGGCCCTGTCAGCACCGCCCAACACGATTGCCACCATTTTTCCGGATCCCGGATTGGCGCAGGCGGTGGCAGACGCCTTTCGACTACCCGTCGCCGCCCGGGTTACCCAGGCGGACTTGGACAGAGTGTTTGGGCTGGAGGCCTATGGGAGAGGAATCACGAATCTTGCGGGAACGCAATTTTTGAGATCCCTGCAAGCTTTGGATTTGAATCGAAATCAGATCAGCGACCTAGCCCCTCTGGCCGGATTGCAAAACTTAGAGATTTTGGCTTTAGATGACAACCAAATCAGCAATCTTCAGCCTCTTGCGGGCCTTGTCAACTTGGAGTGGCTGTGGCTGGATGACAATCAGATCAGCGACCTGTGGCCACTGGCCGGTCTCAATCCCCAATGGCTGACGTTGATGCACAATCAAATAGAAAGCCTCGGCCCCCTTTCCGGAATGAATCGATTGCTCTCCCTGTGGTTGAATGACAATCGCATCAGCGACCTACAACCTCTGGCCGGTCTCACCCAGTTGGAAGGGCTGTGGCTGGACAGCAACCGGATTGTCGATTTGCGGCCCCTGGCGGGATTGGTCAACATATATACGCCCACAGCCGCAGAGGACTTCATGTTTGGTCTGTGGCTGGGGGAGCAACTGATTGCCAGGCCCATGGTGATGCAGACGAATCCGCTGGTGCTGGAAAATCCTCTGTTCCTGCCGGATGGCGCCCGCATTGCACCGCTCCAGATCTCCAATAACGGCACATACGTAGCGCCGAACCTCCAGTGGACGGGGCTCCCTGCCAATACGTTGCAAGTTACATATATTTTTGCCGCAAGCGTCACCATCGGAACCGCCACGGATGCAATCTATGGCATGGTAGTACAGCCTTTGTCCGCCACGCCCTTTACCGATGTCAGTCGGGAGGATTGGTTCCATGACGCCGTGGTCTTTGTGTACAATCGCGGCATCATGCAGGGGGCATCGGCCACCATTTTTGATCCGGAGTATGTTCTCACCCGCGCCATGGTGGCGACGGTGCTCTACCGCATGGCGGGTGAACCCGCTGTGACCGGCCAGCCTACATTTGCAGACGTGCCGGCGGATGAGTGGTTCAGCAATGCGATTGTATGGGCCCATAGCCGGGGGATTGTAACGGGGAGGACCCAGGAGATATTTGCCCCTGCAGATCCCATTACACGACAGGAAGTTGCAGTCATGCTACACCGCTACGCCCAGGCCATGGGACAAAATGTATTCGTGCCGATTGGGGTTCAACTGGGTCAGTTTACGGACAGAGATGAGATCGGCAATTGGGCGTGGGAGGCCATGCGCTGGAGTGTGCACAACGAGATCATCACCGGCTCGACGCCCACCACGCTGCGACCTCTGGGTGAGGCAGACCGCGCCGAGTGCGCCACGATTCTGATGCGCTATATCCAGAGATTTGGATAAGCAATATTCTATAAATTCTTGCAGGGCGTAGCGGTGTCGCTACGCCCTGCAACTGCATATCAGCACAATAACGGTTGCAACTGCCGCCCGACCAAGGCGGCCTCCGCCGTCTCGCTGATCCGGGAGAAATCCGCCACCAGGGAATTTGGCTTCGCCACCGGGTCATCCTGGGTGAAGGGGACGAAATAGTAGTACTTCCGGCCCAATAAGACACCGATGTTGGCGCCGTTTGCGGACAGGCCGTCATTGGTAGAGAGGGCCAGTACCACGGGGCGGCTATTGCGCAGATGGGCCTTACAGGCCATGGTGACCGTGGTATCGGTCACCCCTGCCGCCAGTTTGGCCAGGGTATTGCCCGTGCAGGGCGCTACGACGATCACATCGAATAGGCCACGGGGGCCGATGGGTTCGGCGGCGGAGATGGTGGTGATGGCCTCGTTCCCTGTGATGGCCTCGATCTCCCGATGAAAGGTAGCGGCCTGCCAGAACCGGGTGTCGGTCCGAGTGGTGGCTTCGGATAAGATGGGTGTGACGTGGTATGTATGGCAGAGGGGTTTTATTTCTTCCAGGATTCTGGAAAATGTACAGAAGGAGCCGCATACGGCAAGCCCCATCATTTGTTTTGGCATTGGCCTTGCTCCTGTTCTTGTAAAATGTTGTAGATGGTGTCCCGCAGGACCATGGCGGAGGTCACGGGGGCGACCTTCCCCGGCAGGCTCAGCGCCCAGACGGTTTTTATGCCGATCCGTTCCGCCGCCTCGAAGTCCACGCCGCCGGGTCTGGAGCTCAAATCGATGCAGAGGGTGTCTGAATCCAGCCGGCAGAGTTGATCCAGACCTAAGATAAGGCGGGGGATGGTGTTGAAAAGGATATCCACGCCGCCTAAGTGCTGATCTAGGGCGTGGGTGTGAATGCTCTCGTAGCCATAGGCTCGGATCCAGGCCAAATCCGCCCAGGTGCGGGCCGATACGGTGACGTGAGTCCCCAGGGAGCGGAGCCGATGGGCCAACACCTTGCCGATCCGCCCGAAGCCCAGGATCAGACAGCGGCTGCCCCACAGGGTGATAGGGGTCTCCTCCATGGCGATCTGGATCGCCCCCTCGGCGGTGGTCACGGCGTTGGCGATGACCAGTTCCTCCCGGATGTAATAGTCCAGGAGTGGAATTTGATATGTACACGCCTGTTCGTGGATTTCCTCGTTAATCAGACCGCCCAGGGCGAGCTGATCTTGATCCAGGGCGGAGAACACATCCTCCGTGGTCATGGAGATTGCGCTCAACGGCGTATTGATGACTGTGTGCTTTCGTGTAATGGGCAGGGGAAGGATTACACAGTCTGTACCCTGTACTGCGGCATCCAGTGACGGTGCTTGGCACACCCTCGCCGGGGCGCTCTCCTCTAGGGCGAAGACGGAGACCCGATGCCCGTCGGCGGCTAAGAGTTCCGCCAACTTCGCCTGCCGCATATCCCCGCCGATGACCGCAAAGTTCAGATGATCCATAGGTGATGGCCTCCCGGATTGGTATGATCGTGCAATCCAGTCTATTCCGGAGTGAGTGCAGGGGTGCGGGGCCTCATAAACTTCTGGTTGAAATCGCTTTGCGACGTATGATACAATAAAAAAAGTGAAATTTGGTGGCGGTTACAAAAAATATGAACAAAGGGAGTGGCACAATGAAACGAGTTTTGTGTATCTGTTTGGTGATTTTAATGTTATTTGGTGCGATTTCGCCTGCGGCGTTTGCGCTACAGGGTGAGGTGTCTATAGAGCCTCTGGAGACTCGCACAACCCCTTCCGCAAATCTCCCATTTACGGATATCTCCACGACCTATTGGTTCTACTCATACGTTCGCAACGTATTCCAACACAACATTATGACGGGACCCACGGCCACGACATTTGCGCCGAATGAAGACTTTACCCGTGCCATGGTTGTAGCGACACTGTATCGCATGGTACACGGCGGTTCGGCCCGCGAGATTCCCTATCTCCACAACCGTCCCGTGTTCAGTGATGTGGGCGTCAATATATGGTATTCCCCCTATGTCGTATGGGCCTATGACAATGGGATCGTAGGAGGCGTCGGCAACAACCGCTTTGCGCCGAATGAGAGTGTGACCCGTGAAGCCTTTGCCGTCATGTTACACCGGTTCGCCGGGGCTGTGGGGTACGATACAGCGGTGCGGCAAGGATCCCAGTGGAACAGCTTTACAGACCGCCACCAGATTAGTACGTGGGCCGGCGCGAGAGAGGCTTTGATCTGGGCAAACTACCACGGAATGATCAATGGCAGACCGCCCGCGAGTATCGCTCCAGGCGGAACCACGCTGCGGGCCGAAGCTGCGGCGATTCTCATGCGTTTTATACGAACCTTTGAGTCGCAGATACCGGAAGTGCGGTACGAGATTCATCTCAACATAACTGGAACCTACACGTTCCCCGCGGCGACAGTGGGGTATGACGCCCAGTCGGCTCGTGGTGTAATCGTGACGAATACGGGTAACCAGCCCACGGGGAATCTGACGGTTGCGTTGAACGGCGCGAGCCCGGACAGTTTCCAACTTGATACGACATGGCTTTCAAGCATCGAAGCGGGTGGGACGGAGATGTTTACCGTAGCGCCCCGCACCGGTTTGGCAGTTGGGACGTATGCGGCTACTGTCACAGTATCGGGTGCCAATGTGGCGGCGCAGTCGTTTGTTGTGCGTTTCACGGTGGATGCACCGCCACAGACGTTTGGCATCAGCCTCAATACAGCCGGTACGCACACGTTCCCAGCGGTGGTGATACCGTATACGAGTCTCTCAAATCGTAGTGTAGTCGTGACGAATACGGGCAATCAGCCCACGGGGAATCTGACGGTTGGGTTGAGCGGCGCAAATCCGGGCAGTTTCTATTTGGGTGCGACGGCCCTTACGAGTATCGCAGTGGGTGGGACGAGCATTTTCAACGTGCGACCCCAATGGGCGCTCCCGGCCGGGACGCATACGGCGACGATTACGGTATCGGGTGACAATGTGGCGGCACAGTCGTTTGTTGTGAGTTTCACGGTGAATCCTTCACCACATGCTGATCATGCATCCAACCTTCCCAGATCACAATTTACGCTGCCGAATCGACGGGCCACAGAGGTTGAACGGCAGGCGTGGATCAATGAATACCGTGCATTGGGGCACCCGCTATTCTCCTTAGAAGTTGTGCGGCTCATCAATATAATCCGGGCAGAACACGGTTTGAGTCAGGTGCAAATTGATGATACCCTTATGATGGCCGCCCGTTATTACGCACAGATCATGGCCAATTTGAATACCCCTCTGGGGCATAATCGGGGACCTTATGCAACTGATCCCAATGCAACCCACGGGGCCTCCCGCAATGTTGCCGAGGCATTTGGGGGTCGTCTTAGATGGAATGCCGGGAACGGCGCCGCCGGACAGTGGACCGCCCAGGAACTGGTGAATGGGTGGATGAACTCACCGGGTCACAGAGCGTACATTCTGTCTCCAGAACATCGGTTTATTGGCACAGGCTCTTACTTAGGCGGCCCACATGCTGTGTTCCATTATATGTTTTTGAGCGATCAGGCAAGTGTGAGATAAATAATTTTCTCTTAAAAGCTGTTATCCATACAAAGGGCCGGTGCAATGAAAGTCTGCACCGGCTTTTTGTCATATAAAAAAATAGGCGCTCTCTGTTCCCTCCGTCAGATCGGGCATTGTAATCCGCTCCCATTTCCTGTATACTGGACAAAACATATACGGATAAGGAGAGACGGGCCTATGCGAATCAAAAAAGAGACCACCGCCGCGCTGTTTGTCGATCTCCAGGAGCGGTTGATCCCTGTGATCGATCAAGGGGATGAGGTCGTCCGGCGCAGTGTGATCTTATTGGAGGGGCTGAACGTCCTGGGCGTCCCCTCTGTCTTTTTGCGCCAGTACTCTAAGGGGTTAGGAGACATTGTCCCGGAACTCCGAGACGTGGCGGGGGACTACACGCCCTTTGATAAACTGGCCTACAGCGCCATGCAGGACGAGGCAATCGCCGTCGAGTTTCAGCGGATGAAAGATGGGGGGATCACCACGGTTCTGGTCTGCGGCGTGGAGAGCCACGTCTGCGTGCTCCAGAGCTGTATTGATCTCGTCGCCGCCGGACTCCAGCCCGTGCTGGTGGCGGACTGTGCGGGGTCACGCAACGCCTATGATAAAAAAATCGGCCTGAAGCGGGCTGTACAGGAGGGGGTACTGCTCACGACTGCGGAGGCGATCTTATTCGAGCTCTGTGTCGTGGCGGGAACCGAGGAATTTAAGGCCATATCCAAGCTAGTCAAATAGACGGGAGCGGACGATGGTATATCATGTGCGATCTATGGGTCTCTTGGGCCTCGTCGGATACGAGGTCTCGATCGAGTGCTATCTCTCCGGGGGTCTGCCGGCCTTCGATATCGTGGGCCTACCGGATGCCGCCGTGAAAGAGTCCCGGGAGCGGGTTCGGGCGGCGATTAAGAATTGCAATTTGCGGTTCCCCGTCAGCCGGATCACGGTGAATCTGGCCCCGGCGGATAAGAAGAAAATCGGCACATTGTACGATCTGCCCATTTTTTTGGGAATCCTGGCGGCGGCGGGGTATGTGAAACATCTGCCCCAGGACGCCGCATTCCTGGGAGAGCTCAGTCTGAGCGGCGATCTGCGCCCCGTCACCGGGGCATTGCCCATGGCCATGGAGGCCAAGCGGGCGGGGATTGAGAAGCTATTTCTCCCGGCAGAAAACGCCAACGAGGCCGCCTTTGTAGAGGGGCTGGCCGTCTATCCCGTAGAGGATATTTTCCAGCTCATTAACCACCTGGACAAGAGCAGTCAGATTCCGCCCGTAGAGGCTCCGGAGATTATCCAAGAGCCTATGATCGGGCTGGATTTTGCCGAGGTCAAGGGCCAGGAACACGTAAAGCGGGCATTAGAGGTGGCTGCCGCCGGGGGACACAATGTGCTCTTAGTCGGGCCGCCCGGTGCGGGGAAGAGTATGCTGACCAAGCGTCTGCCCACCATCTTGCCGGAGATGAGCCGGGCGGAGGTCATGGAGACCACGGAGATATACTCCGTGGCGGGGATGACGGGGAAGAATCGCCCCATTATCACCACCCGCCCCTTCCGATCCCCTCACCACACCGTATCCGGCCCCGCCATGACCGGGGGGACCAGCAATCCCAAGCCGGGGGAGATCTCCCTGGCCCACAACGGGATTTTGTTCTTAGACGAGTTTCCTGAGTTCAGCAAATTTGTGCTGGAGACCCTGCGCCAGCCCTTAGAGGACGGGGAAGTGACCATCTCCCGGGTGTCGGGGACGGTGACGTTCCCCAGCCGGTTTATGTTGATCTGCGCCATGAATCCCTGTAAGTGCGGCTGGTACGGCCACAACGCCGACCGGTGTCAGTGTACGGAGAACAGTGTCACCGGCTATCACAGCCGCCTGTCGGGGCCGCTGTTGGATCGGCTGGACATGTTCGTGGAGGTCTCGGCCCTGGAGTTTGACGAGCTGAAAGGCAACACCCCGGCGGAGTCCTCGGCGGTGATCCGAGAGCGGGTCAACGCCGCCCGGAGCTGCCAGACGGCACGATACGGCGGGCAGATTACCGCCAACGCCCATATAGGGCCGAAAGAGACAAAGGCGCACTGCCGCCTGGACGCCGACGGCGAGACCCTCATGCGGGGCGCATTTGACCGCCTGGGCCTCACCGCCCGCAGCTATGACCGGATTCTCCGGGTAGCCCGCACCATCGCCGACCTAGACGCCAGCGAGGGGATCACAGCCACCCATCTGGCCGAGGCGATCCAGTATCGGACGTATGATTTTAGAGATAATTAGGAGAACACACTTTGGAAGAAATCATTCTACTCAAACTAGGGGAAATTGTCCTCAAGGGCTTAAACAAGCGGTATTTTGAACAGAAACTGCTGGCCAACGTGCGGCGGAGGTTGATCCCCTTTGGGGAGTTTCGGGTCTATTCCGCCCAGTCCACTATCTATGTGGAGCCCCAATCGGAATCCTGCGATACCACGGGGGCGTTTGGGAATCTGCGGACGGTGTTTGGCGTGGTGTCCCTCTCCCGGGCGGCGGCCTGTGAGAAGGAGAAGGACGCCATCTTAGAGACGGCGAAACTCTATCTGAAAGAGGAGTTCAGCCGGGCCAGGTCGTTTAAAGTGGAATCCAAGCGGGCGGACAAGCGGTTCCCCATGACCTCCATTCAACTCAGCCAATACGTGGGCGGCCTGCTCCACGACGCATTCCCCCATGTGGCGGTGGATGTCCACAACCCGGAGCTGACGGTGGCCATCGAAGTCCGGGATTTCAAGGCCTACGTCCACGCCGCCCCGATCCAGGGGGCGGGGGGGATGCCCGTGGGGTCCAACGGCCGGGCGGTATCCCTGCTCTCCGGCGGGATCGACAGCCCTGTGGCCACGTATATGATCGCCAAGCGGGGGATATCCATTGTCCCGGTGCATTTTTTCTCCTTCCCCTACACATCGGAACAGGCGAAAGAGAAAGTCTTGACCCTGGCGAAAAAGCTTGTGCCCTACTGTGACGATCTCATGGTGGAAGTCGTGCCGTTCACCAAAATCCAGCAGGAGATGCAGAAATCCTGCCCGGAAGAGTATTTCACCATCGTCATGCGGCGGTTTATGATGCGGATTGCAGAGCGGATCGCCCAGGCCAACGGGTGTAAGGCCTTGGTCACGGGGGAGAGCCTGGGTCAAGTGGCCAGCCAGACCATGGAGAGCCTGGCCGCCACGGAACAGTGCATCGATCTCCCCGTCCTCCGGCCTGTCATCGGCATGGACAAGGAGGAGATCGTCACCATCGCCCGGAAGATCGACACCTTTGAGACCTCTATCCTACCCTACGAGGACTGCTGCACCGTATTCACCCCCCGCCATCCCAAGACCAAGCCCCAGATTCGCCAAGTAGAGGCGGCGGAGGGTCAGATGGATATTGCGGCGCTGGTGGATGAGGCGGTTGCGGGGATTGAGCGGGTGCGGATTGGTGGGTAGCAATTTGAAGTTGTTGTAGGAGGGTGAGGAAGATGATATGGAAATAATGACCATTAGCTCATTTGACGAGTATGTAGCGTACACGAAAAAATACAAAGGGAAATGCTATTTTCGTGGCCAAGCTGATGCCGAATGGGGTATTTCGCCGTCTATAACACGGCCACGACAAGACCAAATACAAATACACTCTTTGGATGATGAACAAAGGAGTATTGTGGATAACACACCCAAAGAGGATAGCAAACCCCCATTTTTACGTATCCCAAAAACACTTGCAACGCTTTTTAGGATGCAACATTTTGGCGTTCCTACGAGAATTTGCGATTTAACTTTAAGCAACCTATGTGCTTTGTATTTTGCGGTTGAAAGCATTGATTCTAAAGATGGTGCAGTTTATCTTTTTGACAGCAACTCCGCAATAAGTGCCAACAGTTTTGAAATGCAGATGTTTTCGAGAGTTTTTGATGGAGAGCGCAATCTTTCCGTATTACAAAAAGGCGCTGGAGACTTGTTGGAGGCAAAGGATATTCTATCTCGTAATTATATTGTAGACCATAAGGAGATGCTGTTCAGCAATAGCCGTTCTTCTCGACAGGCTGGAACGGGAATCGTTTTTGGATTCGGCTATGAAAGCGGGCGATTAGCTCTGCTTGGAAATACAAATATCAATGAGTTGGTTATCGCAAAAATAATCATATCAAAACACGTTAAAAATGAAATCCGTGCCACCCTAAAAAATTTAGGCTATATAAAGGAGATATTGTACGATACAGCAGAGGGCTATCAGTTTGAGGATGTATCCATTTGCAAGGTAGAGTTTGAAGAAAAAGAGGGACTTGACGGAAAAGAAAGATTTTTCTGGGTTAGAGGCAAGTATCGAGTATCTACAAAATATTTTGACCCAGATGTTCTCGCAATGGAAATATCAAGCCTTTATAAGCAGATATATGCTAGATACGGTAATAATGCGAGAGTTTTGACATTTTTCTATTTCGACGAGAGCGATCTTCCAATGTTTAATTGGATTTGTCGTGGCGAATGGGAAAAAAACGGCGGATTTCATATAAATTGGAATAAACATTATTTCTCACGTCGTTTGCACTCCTTAAACACGGAAGTTGCGCCGGGCGATGCTATCAAATTAGCAGTTGATCTAGCAAATCAGATCACGCCAATATATGAGCGGTTAAAGGAATATATTGCTATACCTAGTTATGATATAGCCGATCTTTTTGCTCTCAACAATGCATTGCAGCCTGATGTGTTGAAAATTAGAGCAATGGCGAATGAGTTCCCTCATGTGGATGTTGAAACTCGAAAATTTACGGATAAAGCTGTTGAATTTGTTTATGATGCGATCTTGTTTACAGAGGAAATAGCAATGTATTCAAATCGTCCTAATATGAATGAAGCCTCTATCCGCTGGATAATAGAGCAAGACATCAAACGGTATGACGTTTCGCAAAATGAGTATATTGCAATTTTAGCGAAATAGGAATAGTGCGGGCGGTACAATACTCCAATTTTGACATTCGGGTATAAGTCGAGAAAACCCGCACCACAACCAACCATCGCTAATCAAAAAAAGGAGAGACCATGGCCTATTGTGCAGAAATCATCGGCGTGGGGACGGAGTTGCTGCTGGGCAATACCGTCAACACCGACGCAAGAGACGTATCCGAGGGGCTCAGCGCCCTGGGGATTAACGTATATTATCATACGGTGGTAGGGGACAACCCGGATCGGCTCCGGCAGGCGGTGGAGATCGCCCGGGGCCGGGCGGATATTCTCATTACCACCGGCGGCCTCGGCCCTACCTTTGACGATTTGACGAAGGAGACCCTGGCCCAGTGTTTCGGCAAAGAGTTGATCTATCACGAGGAGATCGGCACGGAGATCCGGGCCTATTTCGAGAAGCGGTTACCGGGGCAGAAGATGCCGGAAAATAATCTGCGGCAGGCCTATCTGCCGGAGGGGTGTACCGTGTTCCAAAACGACTGGGGGACGGCCCCCGGTTGTGCCTTTTTTGCCGAGGATAAACACGTCCTCATGCTCCCCGGCCCGCCCAGGGAGTGCCGGGAGATGTTCAACCACTGCGCCGTACCCTATCTCAAAGGGTTGAGCGATGCGGAGATCCTCTCCCACAATATCCACATCTTCGGCATGGGGGAGAGCGCCGTGGAGGATAAGCTCCGGGGCCTCATGGAGGGGCTGACCAATCCCACCCTGGCCCCCTATGCCAAGACGGGGGAGGTCATGCTCCGCCTGACGGCAAAAGCCGAGAGCGGCGAGGCGGCGGAAGCCCAGATGGCCCCGGTGTTAGATCAGGTACGGGCCGTGCTGGGAGACGTGATCTACGGCGTGGATACGGATAGTCTGGAGGCCACCGTGCTGGGGCTTCTGTTGGATGCGGGCAAGACCATCGCCGTGGCAGAGTCCTGCACTGGGGGACTGTTGACCAAGCGGCTCACAGATATCCCCGGCGCATCCGGTGCGTTTCTGGGCGGGGTCATCGCCTACGCCAACCAGGTCAAGACGGATCTGTTGGGCGTAGATGAGGCCTTGATCGAGCAGTTGGGCGCCGTCAGCGACCCGGTGGCCCGCAGCATGGCCCAGGGGGTGAGAATCCGACTGGGGACGGATTTCGGAATCGGCATCACCGGCGTAGCCGGCCCCGGCGGCGGGACGGAGGAAAAACCCGTGGGGACTGTATACGTGGCAATGGCCACAGCGGATCAGACCTACGTCCGCTCCCTGCGACTGGGCAATGACCGCAGCCGTATCCGAGTCATGGCCGCCCACCACGCCCTGGACATGGTACGCCGGTATCTGACGGGTTTGCCGGTGGAAGGGAGCGGCCAAATGCGTTAATATACTGTTTGCGCCGTAGGGGCGCACAGTGTGCGCCCATCAACCGCTACCTACCGCAACAAATCATATGCGGCATGTTTCCAACGTCCGGGCGAACGCTGTTCGCCCCTACATATGAAATCAAACGCTATTCGGATATTCCCGGTGGAACAGTATAATTGAGCAAAGTGAGCATACACAATGCCGAGATCAGAAAACCAAAAACTAAAACTCCTCACTCTGATGCAGCTCCTCCTGCGCCGGACAGACGAGCACCACGGTCTCACCGTTGCTGAGATGATCGAAGCCCTGGAAAAAGAGGGGATATCGGCAGAGCGCAAGGCGATCTATCACGATCTGGAGCTGCTGCGCCAGTTCGGCTTGGATATTGAGACCCGGAAGGGCGAGAAATACGTCTATTTCATCGCCAGCCGAGAGTTTGAACTCCCGGAGCTGAAGCTCTTGGTTGACGCCATCCAATCCGCCCGGTTTATCACCCGGAAGAAATCCGAGGAGCTCATGGGCAAGCTGGAGGGCCTCACCAGTATCCACGAGGCACGGCAACTCCGGCGGCAGGTGGTCTACACCGGGCGAGTGAAGGCCATGAACGAGCGGATTTATTATACGGTGGACGCCCTCCACACCGCCATCGCCCAGGGGCGGCAGATCACGTTCCGATACTTTGAATGGGCCCTGTCCTTCGGCACGGCGGAGAAGATCAGCCGCCGGTATCGCAGAGACGGTGCGCTGTACACCGTGAGCCCCTGGACGCTCCTGTGGGACAGTGAAAATTACTACATGGTGGCCTATGACGAGGGCCATGAATCTCTGCGCCATTATCGGGTGGACAAGATGACCGATATTACCGTGACGGAGGAGTCGAGGACGGGCCAGGCGGCCTTTGCCGCCACGGATATGGCAACGTATACCCAGAAAGTCTTCTCCATGTTCGCCGGGGAGGAGGAGACCGTGACCCTCCGCTTCGCCCGCCGCTTGATCGGCGTCGTGGCGGATCGGTTCGGGAGCGATGCCTTCGTCGTCCCCGACGACGATCCGGACTATTTCCGCCTCACGGTGCAGATTTCCGTATCGGAGCAGTTTTTCGCCTGGATGTTCAGCTTCGGCAGGGAGGCGAAGATTTTGTCGCCGCCCCATGTGGCCCAGGCGCTCCGAGACCGAGCGGGAGATGTGTGTGGGTTGTATTAGGGGGTAGTTTTGCGACGTGTATGTAATCTCGGACGCAACGATTCATAAACTGGAAGGCGCAAAATAGCCTATATCCCAAACTCTACAAAGAGCGCCATTAGCCCGTAGATAATCAGCGCCAGCCCGGAGATGACATGGCTGAACACAGGGTTGATGCGCTTTGCGTACTTGGTTCTGGCCAAATGGAACGACAGAGCCGAGTAGCCGAAATGGGCGAGGGCGACAGTGAGGGGGATCGCAAACGTCGAATTTGGCAGGAAGATAAACGTGATCCCTATAGTGATAAGCATAGCTTCGGCGCTCATGACCAGCCCCACGAGGACAATTGTTTTCAGGGAGGCGTTTTCTGTCTCCGTATGTCCCCTGCGGTGTTTCAGATGTGCGGATACAAAATAGTGCAACATATACCAGAGGCCCAGGGCGATAAACGAAAATCCCACGATCAGATCAGTATCAAAGGCGATGGATTCATAAATCCCCTCGGCGATGAAAAATCCGAGGACGCAGAGACCCAAGAGAAATGCGTTAATGATAACGAGATATAAAAATTTGCACTTCTTTTGCAGTCCCAGGGAAAGTCCGATGAAAAATGCGTCTACAGATACGATCAAACCGGATAAAACGGGCATAAACATAACAAATCCGCTCCTCTCTCATACTATGACTATATGCAATCCTCCGCCCAACCGTCACTGGGTAACGAAAAAACCAGCCGGCAGGATCAGTTCCTGTCGGCTGGAAGTTTTATAGTGTTTTTCCCGCCGCAGGCGGGGGAAACAAAAAACATTAATGCACCTGACGGATGGGGGTATCGTCCAGATAGCAGCCCAGAATCTCCATATAGCTACATCGGGCGGCGGCGTTTTGTAGTGCGTTGGCCACGGATTCCCGGCCGATGTTGCCCTCTAAGTCACAGAAAAAATAGTACCTGCCGTCAGACATGGGGCGGGACTCCAGGCGTTTTAGGCTGATGTCCTCACTCATCAGAGGGAACAGGGCATCCACCAGGGCGCCGCTCCTGTGAGAGGTGAGGAAGGTGATACTGACCGTGTCACAGGATTCGTCGTATTCGGGGGATGCGGCGATGACGATGTAGCGGGTGCGGTCATCCGAGTTGGGGGAGATATTGGGGGACAGGATGGATAGTCCCGCCACTTGTGCGGCACGGGTGGAGACAATGGCCGCCGTCTCGCCAACCGGGGATTGGTGGACACGGGCGGCGGATTCAGCGAAGTTACGGCAGGTGGTATACTGCCAATGCCTGCCCCGCAGGAAACTCTTACAGAACTTAAAGGCCTTATCCGAAGCGAAGACGGTTCGGATATCCTCAATTTTCGTGCCGGGCAGAGCGGCCAGGGCATATTCTGTGGGCACCCAGGTCTGGCCGACAATATAGCAGCCGTATTTCCGCAGGAGATCATAGACCTCGCCGACGCCGCCAAAGGCGGAGTTTTCGATAGGGACGACGCCGTAGGTGGCCTTTAAATCCTTGACGGCCACGAACACGTCCTCGTAGTCCTCCTGGGGGGTGGGAGTGACGCCGGAGAAGAGTTTCCGGGCCGCCACCTCGCTCCAACTGCCGGGGACGCCCTGATAGGCCACGGTGACATCCTTTGTCGAAGGCGAGGTTGGACCGGGGAAGTGGAGTTCGTCCGGGGTGCCGTAGAGCTTTGCTCTCTGGCGGGACTTGGACATGGCCATGAAGGAGCGCATGAGGGTGACGGCCTCGCCCCGGAGATCAGGAGAGGCGGTCTCAAAGACCCGCTGGAGGATGGCCTCCTCCCGCTTGGGATCCACGAGGGAGATATTGTTTTCACGCTTGATCTCGGCGATATCGTCGGACAGGTGCATCCGCTCGGCAAACAGGGCCAGTAGATCCCGGTCGATCTCGTCAATCCGTGTGCGGATGTTGGATAGTTTTTCTGACATGATAGAACCTCCTGTTCAATTAACAGATAACAATCATTGCTAATTGCTAATTGTTAATTGTTAATTGCTAATTGCCTCATGGACTCGGCGGAGTTTTTGGGCCAGGGTGTGGAATACTTCCGGTGTAATGGACTGGGGGCCGTCGCAGAGGGCGTACTGGGGCGCGTTGTGGACTTCGATAATCAGGGCGTCTGCGCCCACGGCGACGCTGGCCAGAGAGAGCGGCTCCACCAGATGCCAATATCCCGTGCCGTGGGAGGGGTCTACGATGACGGGCAGGTGGGATTTTTTCTTTAATACGGGGACGGCAGATAAATCCAGGGTGTTGCGGGTAGCGGTCTCAAAGGTGCGGATGCCTCGCTCGCAGAGAATCACATCGGCGGTGCCGCCAGAGAGGACGTATTCGGCGGACATGAGGAGTTCTTCGATGGTATTGGCCAGACCCCGTTTGAGCAAGACGGGCTTCTTTAATTTACCCACTTCCCGCAACAGGGAGAAGTTTTGCATATTCCGCGCGCCGATCTGGATCACGTCCACATCCCGGGCGAAGTCGTCTAAGTGTTCGTGGCTCAAGAGCTCCGTGACGATGGGGAGACCAGTTTTCCGGCTGGCGATTTTGAGGAGCTCCAGACCGTCCAACCCCATGCCCTGGAAGGCGTAGGGGGAACTGCGGGGCTTAAAGGCCCCGCCTCGGAGGAAAGTGGCCCCGGAGGCCGCCACGTCCCGGGCAATAGAGAGGATCTGCTCCTCGCTCTCCACACTGCACGGCCCGGCGACCAGGGTCAAGTTGCCGCCGCCGATGGTGTGGCCTTTTACATGGATGACCGTATCCTGGGGGTGTAATTTCCGGTTGGCCAATTTGTAGGGATCAGAGACCCGCATGACAGAGTCTACAATGTCGATCCGCAAAAAAGACTCCTGATCTACCTCGGAGGTATCACCGGCGATGCCCAGCATGGTTGTGTTCTCCCCGTGGATGTGCTGAACCAGGAGGCCTTTGGCCTCTATATTCTGGCGGAGCCTGTCGATGGCTGCCTGCTCTGCGTCGGGGACGAGGACTAGGATCATTCGTCTGCCGCTCCTTTCTGGAGAAGGGTCTCCCGGATGATCTCCGCCATGGCGGTATAATCCATATCCCGGTTCAAAAACAGGTGGTCGGAGATCAGAGACTGGTAGATGAGGGTGTCGATGCCGTTTTGGGTCATAAGACCCAGGGCCTCCGCCTGCTCTAAGAAGGCAGTTTTCGGAGGCGTACAGATCAGATCGCAGACCACGGCGGATTTTGGGAGTGCGGAGAGAAACGACATATCTGACCACTGGGCTTCTATGCCCTCCATCCCCAAGGGGGTGGTGTCGATGAGGATATCTGTGCGGGGTGCGCTATTTTGCAGGGCGCGGGGGGACATATCCCCCCAGGAGATGGGAGCGCTCCGGTTCTGGGAGCGGATGGCCACGGCGATCTGATGGGCCTGCTCTGGTCGGCGGGCCAAAATCTCCACTCGATCGGCCCCCTCTTGGATGGCGTGGAGGGCCAGGGAGCCGGCCAGACCGCCGGCACCCAAGATGAGCACTCGCTTATCCAGCGGGACGATGCCCTTTTGCCCCAGGGCCAGAAAGAAGCCCAGTGCGTCGGTGGAGTGGCCGATGAGGCGGCCTCTCCGGTTTACAACAGTGTTGACGGAACCTGTCAGATCCGCTTCAATGGAGAGTTCGTCCAGATAGGAGGCAATCTCCAACTTATGCGGAGTCTTGATCTCAAACCCCTGATAGTTCTCCTGCCGAACCCGATCCAACCATGCGGGCAACTCGCCCCGTTCGATTTGGACGCGCTCAGAGGTGGGGTTGGGGACATAGTGGCGCAGTGCCGCCAGATGAATATCCGAGGCAAGACACGCGGGTAACGGGTCGCCGATGATGGCAAATTTTGGATTTTGCAGGGTGTGGATCAGTTCGGCCAACTCCGTGACGACCTCTTCCAGGGGGCCGTCATTGAGCAGGGTGGCGTCGGCATATTTTCGGTAGAGGTTCATACGGGCGCGATGGATGCTCTTCACCGCCTCGGCACCGCCTTTTAAGAGGGGGCGATAGGAGGTGTCTAAATCCGAGAGAAGTTTGGAGAGGGGGCGGTCTAAGAAAATGATCCGCCCGGCGGCGCCCAGGGCCGCCATGTTCTTCGGGCGCAGGATAATTCCGCCGCCGGTGGAGATCACTGTGTTTTTGCGTGAAGCGGCGAACTCCGCCACCTCGGTCTCCCGGTCACGGAAAAAGGATTCGCCATGGTGCTGGAACTGATCAAAGACGGAGAGTCCGACTTGATCTACGATATAGTGATCCGTGTCAAAAAAATCCATCCCTAAGCGAGCCGCGACGGCTTTCCCCAGGGTGGTTTTTCCGGAGTTCATAAGGCCGATCAATACAATGTTGTCCATAATGGCAGCTCCTTTTGGGGTGTGTTAATACGTCCTATATTCCTGTTTGATACGCATCCAGTAGAGAAATGGCGAGACACGCCTCTACCACGGGTAGGGCCCGGGGGACGATGCAGGGGTCGTGGCGGCCTTGCAGTGTAAGAGTTTCGGATTCACCGGATTCCAGGCAGACTGTCTCTTGGGGCTGAAAAATAGAAGGGGTGGGCTTGATTGCCACCCGGCAGATGAGTGGCATCCCATTGGAGATGCCGCCGTTGATGCCGCCGTTGTGATTCGTAGCGGTGGAGTAGACGCCCTCTACCATGCGGATGGCATCGTTGGCCTGACTGCCCGTCAGTTTGGCGATCCCGAAGCCTGTGCCGAACTCCACGCCTTTGACGGCGGGGATGGCGTATAAGATAGAGGCGATCTGCCCCTCCAGATTGTCAAAATAGGGACCGCCCAGCCCAGGGGGGACGCCTACGGCGGCGCATTCGATGACCCCGCCCACGGAGTCGCCCTGCTCACGGGCGGAGCAGATAATATCCTCTATGGTGGGTTGCATCCGGACGTTGAGCATGGGGAAGTCAGAGTAGGTCAACTGCTCCAGCTGATCGGCAGTGGGGTTCTCGAAAGGGGTGTCCTCAAATTTCCAGATGGCGGCCAGATGTGCGCCGATGGTGACGCCGTGAGATTTGAGTATCTGGCGACAGATCGCCCCGGCGAAGACGAGGGGGGCCGTAAGCCTGCCGCTAAAGTGGCCGCCGCCCCGGTAGTCGGCATGGCCGCCATATTTCATGTGGGCGGTGAGGTCGGCGTGGCCGGGCCGGGGGAGGGCGCGGTCATAGTCTTTTGATCGAGCGTTTTCGTTGCGGATAATACCGCAGAGGGGGGCGCCTGTGAGTTTGCCCTCGAAGAGGCCGCTTAAAATCTCCACCTTGTCGGTCTCTTTCCGGAGAGTGGCCAGGGCGGAGTTCCCCGGTGCGCGTCGGGCCATCTGGCGGTCAATCTCCGGGAGGTCCAACGGAAAACCGGCGGGGAGGCCGCTGATGACAGCGCCGATTCCCGCACCGTGGGATTCGCCGAAGATGCTGACTGTGACTTGCTTGCCGAATGTGTTCATAGTGTCTCCTAGAGTTGCAAAAAATCGTCCCAGAAACCGGGATAGGACTTGTTGACGCAGGATGGGTCGTCAATCTCCACAATGCCCTGGGCATTGAGAGACGCCAAGGCTACCATCATGGCGATCCGGTGGTCGTTGTGGCTGTGGCATTTGCCGCCTGTGAGGTGTGGGACGCCTTCAATCTCCAGATAATCCGGCCCCTCGGTGATCTTTGCGCCCAGACGGTTTAACTCCGTGGCCACGGCGTGGAGGCGGTCACTCTCTTTCAGCCGTAGGCGGGAGGCACCCACGATCCGGCTTGTCCCCTTACAAAAGCAGAGGAGGGCGGCCATGGGCGGCACCAGATCCGGCGTATCGGAGACATCGACTGTGATCCCTCGGAGATCGCCGCCCCGGGCTTGTACCGTGTCGGGGGCGATCCAGTCCACTTGTCCGCCCGTTTGGACGATCACGTCCAAAAAGGCCCGGTCACCCTGGCTGGAGTGGGGGTTTAATCCCTTGCAGATCACATCACAGCCCAGGGCGCCGGCGGCCAGCAGAAAGGCGGCGGAGGAGTAGTCGGCCTCGACGGTATAGTCCGCAGGGACGTATTGCTGATTGCCGGGGACGGTGAAGCGCCGATAATTGTCGTGTTCGATCCGTATCCCGAAATGAGCCAGGGCGTCCAGGGTCAAATCCACATAGGAGGCGGATTCCAGAGGGGTGGTGATCTCAATGACGCTGTCCCCGTCCAGGAGGGGGAGGGCAAAGAGGAGTCCCGTGGCGAATTGGCTACTCACGTTCCCCGACATGCAAAACGTGCCGGGAGTGAGTTTGCCGCTTACAGTCAGCCCGCTATCGGTCTGATCCAGTGTTACACCGTTTGGGGTGAGACAGTCTACATAAGGGGCCATGGGCCGTGATAAGAGTCTGCCCTGGCCGATGAATTTGACAGGGACGCCGTAAACGGCGGCCAAAGGGACGAAAAACCGGAGGGTAGAACCGCTCTCTCCACAATTCAGCACAGCGCCAGTTTGAGGGCCGGACGGTGGCGTGAGAAAGTTGACCGCGCCGGGGGATCGCACAAAGGACGCACCCAGGGCCGTGAGACAATCACAGGTGCGGTCAATGTCCATATTGTCCACCACATTAGAGACCCGCTTCCCCCCCGCTAGGGCGGCACAGATCAGCGCCCTGTGGGAGAGGCTTTTGGAGGGGGGAAGCTGGATTGTTCTGGCGGGGCGCTTGGTAATGCGCATGATGGCGACTCCTTTGGATTGTTTACATAACGTTTGGTTATTTAAAACTATCGCTATACGCTTTTAAGTCTCGCTTGACCTCTTCCGGCAATTGATTATACTCTCGATCAGAGACCGCGCCCTCCAGGGCGTAGAGGTGGACAAGGCATACGTACGGATCACGCAATTTTAGCCGGATAAAGGCTTCTTTGCTTCCGATTTTTTTGAGCGCTTCGGCTGTGGGAATATCGACGGCCCTTAGCTTTTTTTCCCGTTCTTTGCCAATGTTCCGTAGGGAAGTCAATTCAGTCAATGCTATCATCTCCTGTTTAAGCTTTTTATAATGCATACATCCGCTGGGCGAACTCCGCTGCGGTGGTCTCGTGGATGAAACAGTCGCCGATTTCCCGGATGAGGATGAGGCGGAGCGTGTCGCCCGTGGCCTTCTTATCCAGGGATATGTGGGAGATGATGGCCTCAATTGGGATAGCGGTATCCATGGGGAGGTCAAAATCAGCTAATAGATTGCGGATTTCTCTGGCGATTCCGGGGCGAGCGAATCCCAGGGCCTCGCTGTAACGGGCGGCGAAGACCATGCCCAGGGCCACGGCCTCGCCGTGGAGGAAGCGGGTATACTCGCCGTGGCGTTCGATGGCGTGGCCGAAGGTGTGGCCGAGATTGAGGAGCATCCGCTCGCCCCGATCCAACTCGTCTCGTTCGACGAATGCGGCTTTGATGGCACAGCACTGGCGGATGATACCGGGGAGTGCGGGTTCAATGCCAGGTCGGCCACCAATCCGAGCCAGTTGATCGAACAGGATCGGATCGGCGAGGACGCCGTATTTGATCACCTCGGCCATGCCGCCGGCAAACTCCCGAGGGGACAGGGAGTCCAAGGTATCGGTGTCGAGGATTACCAGGCGGGGCTGCCAGAACGCACCCGCCAGATTTTTGCCGTGGGCCAGATTGACCGCTGTCTTTCCCCCCACAGAGGAATCCACCTGGCTTAACAGGGTGGTGGGGATCTGTACGTAGTCGATGCCCCGCATGTAGACGCTTGCGGCAAAGCCGCCCAAGTCACCAATGACGCCGCCGCCGAGCGCAATCAGCAGATCGGAGCGGGTCAGGCGTGCGGCGGCCATCTGTTCGAGAACGGATTCTAAGTTGGAGAGGGATTTGCTCGCCTCGCCGGGCGGGAGGAGGATGGGAATCGCAGTGATACCCATTTGTTCCAAGGAGGCCATGATGGTCTGGCCGTAAATTGCCCAGACCGTTTCGTCGGATAGGAGGGCGGCGCGTTTGCCGGAGAAGATCTCCCGGATCAAGTCACCGCTCCGGGATAGGATGCCCTGGCCGATGTAGATATTGTAGGCCCGATTCCCCAGGCCAATGGCCAATTGTTCCATGCGTCCCGTCACCTCCGTATTTTCCAACAAATATACCACAAAAAAATGGTGAAATCAAGGAAGATCAGCCTTTTTGGCGGACATATGTGTTTATAGCAGGTAAAAGACGCATATTGACAGGGAAATAGGGACGATATAGAATAGAAATGGACAACAGATAGGGGGATGATACAGATGAAACAGGAAAAAATTGACCGGATTAACACATTGGCGAAAAAACATAAGACAGAGGGGCTCACCCCGGAAGAAACCGCAGAGCGGGAGACGCTGCATAAAGAGTACGTTGCAGGGGTACGGAAAAACTTGACCGGCCAGCTGGAAAACACCTACGTAATGGACGAGCAGGGGAACAAGCAGAAGCTAAAACAGCGGGAAGAATAAGAGCCGGAGGAAGATGAAAATGTCAGCAACCCTAAGCCCGGAATTAAGATCCAGAATGCAAGAGCTTTTTAGAAATTTAGTCAATGTATTCGTGTTTGACAAAATCCCGGCGAACAAGCTAAGAAATGCGACCAGAGCTTATGCCCGCACAGTGGGCAACGATGAAACGATAATGGTGCTCTATGACGATACGGTGTTCGGTTCATCGAGAGATGGTTTTCTCCTGACTACAAGGCGCTTATATGGAAAAAATATTTTTGAAAGCGGCTTTTCTGCGGAACTTGCAGATATAGTCAACTTGACCTTTGAAGGCACAGAAACAGTATTAACAGCACCGAAAGTACATGCGCATACCAGAACGGGGGTGCTGCAAAAAGAACTGACTGTATCCAACTCAAACGGTCAGGCAGAGGCCCTGTTTCAGGCCTTGCAACAGGCCATAGCACTGTTAAATCCGAACCTTGCCTCCGCGTTTGCTCCCACTATGAATCCCCAGCAAGTTCCTGCGCGTTGCAATAGTTGCGGCGCGGGCGGGCAAGTAGCAGTGTGCGAGTATTGCGGAAATGCGGTGTAATAGGACTGAAGCCAAAGGGGCGAGAGAAATAAATGTAAGCTGACGCAAATGCGTCAGCTTTTTTAAAGGTTTAGTATATACAATGGGTTGACATAATAAAAAAATTATGATATAATCAAAGAGGTCGAAAGCACAAAGAATGTAAAGGTGAAAGCGAATTGAGAAAGGTTGCGGAATATATGAAAAGTTTACGTAATAATATTATGGAAAGAAAAGAAAAAATAGCGGTAATCGGTTTGGGTTATGTCGGTATGCCACTCGCCGTAGCGTTTTCAAAAAAAGTGGAGACCATTGGATTCGATGTAAACGAAGAAAAAATAAACACATACAAGCAGGGGATAGACCCCACAAAAGAAGTAGGGGATGCGGCGATTCAAAGTTGTACAGTTGACTTTGCCAGTGATGAGACGAGACTAAAAGAGGCAAAGTTTCTGATCGTCGCCGTGCCGACGCCAATCGCCAGCGACAAATGGCCGGATTTGAAATATGTCATCGCCGCAAGCGAGATGATTGGGCGGAACCTCACCAAGGGTTCTATTGTTGTGTATGAGTCCACAGTGTATCCCGGCGTGACGGAGGATGTCTGTATTCCTCTGCTGGAAAAAGAATCTGGCCTGACATGCGGCGTTGATTTTAAGGTTGGGTATTCTCCGGAGCGGATCAATCCGGGGGATCAGGTGCACAGGTTGGAAAACATTGTGAAAATCGTGTCCGGTATAGATGAGGAGAGTTTAGAAGAAATTGCAAAAGTCTACGAATTAGTCGTAGAGGCCGGTGTACATCGGGCCAGTTCCATCAAAGTTGCGGAGGCGGCGAAAGTCGTTGAAAACTCCCAGCGGGATGTCAACATTGCGTTTATGAATGAACTAGCAATGGTCTTTGACAGAATGGGTATTAACACCGGGGAAGTTGTAAACGCCATGAACACAAAGTGGAATGCCCTGGGCTTTTATCCGGGCTTAGTTGGCGGCCACTGTATCGGCGTGGACCCCCACTACTTTATCTATGAGGCGGAGAAGTTGGGCTATCACAGCCAATTGATTCTCTCTGGCAGACGGATCAATGAGAAGATGAGCACCTTTGTGGGTGAGGCGATTATCAAGCAACTGGTATTGGCAAATAAAAATGTCAAACAGGCGAAAGTTGCGATTTTGGGACTAACCTTTAAGGAGAACTGTCCGGATATTCGCAATTCAAAAGTAGTGGATCTCATAGAATACTTGCGCACCTACGGCATAGAGCCCTTGGTTGTCGACCCTGAAGTTTCCCAAGAAGACGCAGAGCGAGAGTTTGGGATAGACCTTGTGTCCGTGGAGGATTTGCACCATATGGACTGCGTGGTATTTGCAGTCGCACACGATGCGTTTCAAGAGATAGACACAGCGAAATTAGAGACACTGTTTGGAAACTTTCCAAATGATGAGAAAGTAGTCATTGACGTAAGGAGTAACTTAAACAGGGCCGAGATTGAACAACAAGGCTATCGTTACTGGCAACTGTAGGACAAGATAGGAGTGTGAAAATGTTTTTATATGAAAAATATCGTAAAAATATGACTACAATAGACCCAAACGAAGTCAAAAAGCTAAACCGTCCCTTTACACCGTTGGGGAAAATTGCATCGGCCCTGTCGATTGGACTACTCATCTTGGCGGTTTGGCAATTTACGGCGAGAGCTGAGTATTTATATCTACTGGGGGGCATGATGCTCGCGTATCTGCTCATCAAAAATGTTTTTGCACTGCTCTATAGCCCCTGCAAGAGCGAGCTGACCCAAGATTATAAGGTATCCGTTATCCTCACCTGTTTTAATGAAAACCCCACATCTGTGGTGTCCATATTTGAAAACATCTTAGCCCTGGATTACCCGGTACACGAGATCATCTTCTTAGATGACGGCAGCAAGGATCCCCTGGCGTTTGAGGTGGCAAACTCCTTTGCCGAAGCCCATGGAGATGACCCGAGTGCGCCTCAATTTCAAATCATACGCTTTGAGGAGAACCGAGGGAAGCGGGAAGTGATGATTGATGGATTTCAAAAGGCCAGCGGTGACTATGTGTTCTTGTTGGACTCAGACAGCGAGATTTTACCCAATGCACTGACCGAATTGTTGCGCCCCTTTGAAGACGGAAAGACAACATCCGTTGTGGGGAATATCGGCATCCTCAATAAAAAAGAAAACTTCCTCACGAGACTACAGTCCATCTCATATTACGGGGCCTTTCAATTGGGCCGTGGCGCACAGTCTGTCACCGGGGACGTGACAGTTTGCAGCGGCGCGTTTACCATACACAAAAAAGAGTTCATTTTGGAGCATCTGGAAGAATTCAAAGAGAATACATTCCTCGGCATAGAGGTGTCGGCGGGGGATGACCGCTCTCTCACGTCGATCTCCAAGATGTCCGGCGGAAAAACACGGTACCAGAGTACGGCATACTGTGAGACAGAGGCACCGAATACCTGGAGAAAGTTCCAGAAACAGCGCAGGAGATGGCAGCGGTCCGGATATGTCTGTAGCTTGAAGTCCATTCGGGATATGTTTCCCAAGCGGTTATGGTTCTTGTTCTGGGTGTTTGCCGAGGCCTACTTTTGGCTGATAGCCACAGTCCTCTTTATCCTGGCAGTTGTGGCGAGAGGGTTTTACATGGATGTGACAGATATTATTCTGTACTTCATCATTATTATGTACAAACAAAATGTCTTCTACCTCTTCTATCGCCCGCTTCGTTTCTTGATTGTGCCCATCTATTTCTTTGCCTACGGGATATCCCTGACAGTGACACGGATCCATGCGGCGATTACAATCAAGAACGACGATTGGGGTACGAGGGGCGGCGAAAAAGAGAAAGAAGCGCAAGTGGATTTAAAAAGATCCGAAAAGAAGAAATGTATTGCGGCGTAAGAGAAATTGCCTATAAAATCAGAACCGGCGCAGTCGAGTGACTGCGCCGGTTTTGTGTTGTTACGCACATATGTTGCAGGGTAATCCTCAGTCAACGAGGTTGACTTGAAGATTGCTCTTTTTTGGTGCTTAGCGCAGAGAGAAACCTCCGTCATCGCCTGCCACCTCCTTTAAGAAAGGAGGCTTTGGGGCGTATGGGGATACCATCCTGGTTCTGTCTCATATCTAACTCACCTACTCCCACGTCGCCCAGACCTCCGGGCAAAAGCCCACGGTGGCCTGTTTGCCGTTTCGCACCACGGGGGTGCGGATGAGGGACGGGTTCTCCAGGAGCTTTTCCGCCCGATCTGCATCATAGGCCAGGTGGGGGAGGAGGTCTGCGCCGGGGGCGTCGGGGGAGATCAGGGCATTCAGGCCCACGGCCTGTTTGACGCCGGCGAATTCCCGGGGGCTCATGCCGAAGCGGGGGAGGTCGATGTTTTGGACTTTGATCCGTCGCTCTTTAAAATATCGCTCCGCTTTCTTTGTCTCGAAGCACTTGCGTCTGCCGAAGATTTGTACATTCATCGGACTATATTTCCATGATCACAGGTAGGATCATAGGACTGCGTCTGGTTTTTTTGTAGAGGAAGCCGGACATATCATGTCGAATGGCGTTGCGGATGGCGGCCCAGTCTCTGTACTGGCTTTTGCCGTTCCGAGAGTGCTCTAAAGCCTCTAAGGCGATGCGCCTGAGGTCTTTCATCAGCTCTTCCGACTCTTTGACATAGATGAATCCTCTGGTGATAATATCCGGGCCGGAGATGAGGGAGCCGTCCTCCGAGGAGAGGTTCATAATCACTACGACCATACCGTCCTCGGCCAGGACTTTCCGATCCCGCAGGACGACACTGCCCACATCGCCCACGCCGGTGCCGTCTACCAGGACTTTGCCCGCAGTGACGGCGGCGCCGATCTTGGCTGTCTTTTTGGTCAATTCGATCACGCTGCCCAGTTCCGCGATGACCGTGTTTTTCTGGGGGATGCCCATCTCAATGGCCAGTGCGGCGTGTTTCTTTAACATCCGGTGCTCACCGTGGACGGGGATAAAAAATTGGGGCTGGGTCAGGGCGATGGTCATTTTCAGTTCCTCCTGGCAGGCGTGGCCGGATACGTGGAGGTCTGACAGTTTATCGTAAATCACCTCGGCGCCCTTGTGGAACAGCTCGTCGATGACGTTGGAGACCGTCCGCTCGTTGCCGGGGACGGCGGAGGCGGAGATGATGACTCGATCCTCCGGGCCGATTTCCACCTGCTTGTGACCGGAGAAAGCCATGCGGTAGAGGGCGCTCATACTCTCGCCCTGGCTGCCGGTGGTGATGATCACCGTTTTCTCCGGCGGCAATGCCTTGAGTTTAGGCATATCCATAAGGGTGTTTTTCGGAATTTTCAAATAGCCCAGCTCTGTGGAGACCTGGATGATATTCTCCATGCTCCTGCCTGTGATGCCCACCTTCCGGCCGTACTTGACGGCGCTGTTGAACACCTGCTGGAGCCGGTGGACGTTGGAGGCGAACGTCGTGACGATAATCCGTTTGTTGCAGCCGTTGAAGAGCCGGTCAAAACTCTCGCCGACTTTGCTCTCGGAGGTGGAGTAGCCGGGCCGCTCCACGTTAGTGGAATCGGACAGCAGGGCCAGGACACCGTCCTTGCCCAGTTGGCCCAGCCGGGCCAAGTCCGTCATCCCGCCCTGGATGGGGGTGGGGTCGATCTTAAAATCCCCCGTGTGGACGACGGTGCCGATGGGAGTTTTGATCCCAAAGGCCACGGCATCGGCGATGGAGTGGTTCACGTGGATGAATTCCACCTGGAAGCACCCGGCCTTCTGGATCTCGCCAGCGGAGAGGGTGTGTATCTTGGCGTTTTCCAGGAGACCGTGCTCTCGGAGCTTGAGGCTGACGAGTCCCGCCGTCAGCTTTGTGGCGTAGATGGGGGTGTTGAGGTTTTTCAGCAAGTATGCCACACCGCCGATGTGATCCTCGTGGCCGTGGGTGAGGAAGATACCTCGGACACGGCTGTGATTTTTCAAGATGTAGGTGAAGTCCGGGATGACGATGTCCACGCCGTACATCTCGTCGTCGGGGAAACCGAGACCCACGTCTACAATGATAATGTCCCCGCCGTACTCGTAGACGGTGAGGTTTTTGCCGATCTCATTGAGACCGCCCAGAGGGATAATTTTCAATTTTCCTGCCATGATAGTTTACATAACTCCTTTTTTATATGAGCGCAAAAAGCGCATAATTTTGCCTTATGTAGGTGCGTTGCAGACATGGAAAATCAAGAGATACACACAGCAAAATCAGGCCCCGCATCGCCGTCAGTTCGGAGCTGTGTCATATCTTGTCTATTCAGTTTGCAATATATGGAGTACTTACGTACATAATGCCATGATAAGATATCAACTTATAGTATATCATGAAGCAATCTGGTTGTCAAATTGTGCCTGATGTGAGTATACCCGAAACCTGGGGCGTTTATACGACGATACAGATCAATGCCTTTGACCAAAGCGACGTTCCGCCATCTCGTAGACCTGGCGGAGCCGGTCTTTGTCGCCGCGGATCTCTAAGAGGACGATGATGGCGCACTCCTCCACGGTGAACAGGTGGAACGGGGCGGAAAAGTGGTTGAAAAACTGCATGAGAAGCGCTTTGAGCATCTCCTCGGACAGATGTAACTGCTCTTTCAGGCGGCCCATAGCTTGGACGTGGACGGCGGATAGCTTGACAATAGAGGTGTCATAGGGGAAAAAATATTTCTCGCTGATATAGCGGTACAGAGGATCCACGCCGCTGATCACCCCAGAGAGATCGTAGTAGATGACCTCTGAGAGTTGCGGGAAGGCTTTTTTCAGTTTATTCTCCTCCATGAAAAACTGGTACATCCGGTAGCGGGTTGCGCGATAGGCGGCGAAGTCGTCCGCCATGCGATGTCTGTTGGCGCAAGTCTCTAAGTGCGCTAACACCAACTCCCGCCAGGATTTTTCCGGGTGTTCTGCAACTAGCTGGTGGAGGCTGTAAATGGTCAATCCCTCCACGGGGCGCCGGTGGATATAGGGGATATATACGGCCTCGTCGCAGGCCTTGTATCCGTCCGCTGTCAGGGTAAAGGTGCGGCGGGGGAAGTGTTCGTTTAACGTATCTTCGGACAGTCCGGCCAGGAGCCGGGCGATGAGCTCCGCTTTTTTTCCGGCCACGGGCAGACGATTGGCTTTGAGCACCTGCCGGAGCCTGATGACTGTGGCCCCGTATAAAGTCTCCTCTAAGCTGGCCTGGGCGAGGAACTCTCGGTCCGTCAGTTCGCTTAAAAGATGGGGGACGTCGTCGATCCCATACTGTTGCGACCAGAAAGCGGGGAACTCCTCTTGATCCGTGTACAGAGAGGGGGCGTAGTCCAGAAGCAAGACCTCTTGGGGGAGCAGACCGGAGGCGGTGGGGAGAATCTCCGGCGTGTAGTCTGCGATCTCCTCTAAGAGCGCTTCTAATTCAGAGGGCGTCTCCGGTTCGGCGAAGATATCTATCTCTTCGACGGGGATATCTGTCTCTTCGACCAAGGCTTCAATTTCTGCCTGTTCTGGCTCTGGGGCGGTACCTTTCCTTTTTAAAAAATCACGTAGTCCCACGAGGTCACCTCCTAAATCTCCCGTCGCCCCTCCAGGGCACGGAGCAGTGTTGCATCGTCGGCGTATTCCAGATTGCCGCCTACGGGGACGCCGTAGGCCAAGCGGGTGACGCGGACGCCGAATGGTTTTAGTAGTCTGGCGATATACATGGCCGTGGTCTCGCCCTCTGCGTCGGGGTTTGTCGCCATGATGATCTCCTGGATCTCCCCCTGGGCCACCCGGTGGGTGAGTTCGGTGATCCGCAGATCATCCGGGCCAACGTGGCTCATGGGGGATAATACGCCGTGGAGCACATGGTAGTGGCCGTGGAACTCCCTGGCCCGCTCCATGGCGATGACGTCCTTGGGGTCGGCCACTACGCAGACCGTGCTGGGATCCCGCCGTGAACTGCGGCAGATGCTGCAGAGTTCCGCGTCCGTCAGATTTTGGCACTGGGGGCAGACGTGTACCGTCTGCCGGGCCGCCAGGATCGCCTCGGCAAAGGCCGTGGCCTCTGTTTCCGGCAGATCCATGACATAAAACGCCAACCGCTGGGCGCTCTTACGCCCTACGCCGGGGAGTCTGGCAAATTGATCAATCAGCGCCTCTAAGGCGGCGGGGAAAAAGTCCATATGGATGTGTTCTCCTGGTTACAGTTTAAATAGGCTCCTTTTTCAAAGGAGCTGTCAGCGAAGCTGGCTGAGGATTGGTCTTGACCTGTGGCACTCCCTCCGTCAGGCTGCGCCTGACACCTCCCTCAAATTGAGGGAGGCTTTTTAGGGATTGCCTGCCAAAAACGCCCGCTCCGCCTCGGTCAGGTGGAGTTTCGTGGCCTCCAGGGCCTCGTCGAACTGGGGCTGCTTGGAGAAGGCCGTGACTGCCACGGTGGGGACGGTTTTGTCGCTCATGAGATAGGATAGGACGACGGCGCCGACGGAGACGCTGTGTTTGCGGGCAAGTTCTTTGGCGCGGTCAAGGCGTCGAAAGTTTTCTCTAAGCCATCCGTAGTACCGCTGTCCCCGCGGGTCTAGCGCCACACCGGTTGCCTGCTTGGAGAAGAAACCTTTCCCCGTGGAGGACCAAGCCATTATGGGGAACTTCGTGTCCTTGTACCAGGCGTATTCAATGTTGTCCATGATCACATGGGATAAGTCACCGCTCTGTGCGGCAGTTGTCAGGGCGAGCGAGTGGTGGATTTGGCTGACGGAAAAGGGGGTCAGGCCATTTTTGGCGGCAAATATATTGGCCGCTTGGATGCGCCCGGCCGTCCAATTCGATGTCCCGATTACGCGAACTTTTCCGTCTTTCACAAACTGGTGCAGAATCGGCATGATCGCCTCAACGGGACGTTTGATGTCGTCTCGGTGCAGGAGCAACACATCAATATAGTCCGTGTCCAGTTCCCGCAGACTCGTCTCCACGTCAGAGCGGATATCTGACTCGGATAGTCTATGTCGAATGGGGTAAAAATTGGTGTCGTAATGTGCGCACTTTGTCACTACTACAAGTTTGTCTCGCTGCTTTGTCTTCATGTATGCGCCGACGATCTCTTCGGCGAGGCCGTGGTCGTACATCCGTGCGGTGTCGATGCAGTTCCCGCCGGCGTCCAGGTACTCGTCTAGATAGGAGTAGAGAAACCCGAGGTCCTTGCATCCTGCGTGGCCGACGGCCAGCTTTGTCATGTCGATTTTGTGTCGGTCATTGGATAGGGAGATCGTCTGCATGGTTTGTAGCCCTTTCTGTGAGATAAAATCGTCTGATTAAAAGCATACGGGGCGTCGAGGACGCCGCCCCCTACAAGTATAAAATGATCACCGCAGTGCGGCGATTGCCGCGCCCCGATCCGGTTCGCCGAAGATGGCGCTGCCGGCCACCAGTACGTTGGCGCCCGCCGCTCGGACGAGGGGTGCGGTGGTGGGGTCAATGCCGCCGTCTACGGACAGTTCGCAGGATGTCCCGGCGGTTTCAATCAGCGCCGCCACGCTGCGGATTTTCTCCAATTGATTGGCCATGAACGCCTGTCCCCCGAAGCCGGGTTCAACGGTCATAATGAGGATCAAGTCCAGGTCGTGGAGATAGGGGAGTAAGGCGTTCGCAGGGGTATTGGGCTTGAGGGAGAGGCCCACTTTTTTGCCGAGGGATTTGACCTTGTCAATGGCCGCCTGAATCTGTTGCGGTTCGTCCGCTTCTAAGTGGAAAGAGATCAGATCGGCCCCGGCCTGGGCGAATTGCGCTACGAACCGGATGGGTTTTATGATCATCAGGTGTACGTCTAAGGGCATGTCTGTGACCTGACGGATGGCTTTGACTACGGGGATGCCGATGGAGATATTGGGGACGAATACCCCGTCCATCACGTCGATGTGGAGGTAGTCTGCGCCGGCTTGCGCTACGCCTATAATATCCCGTTGTAAGTTCACAAAGTCCGCCGCGAGGACGCTTGGCGCGATTTTTACCATAGGTTGGGTCAATCCCTTTCGTCACGCCGGGCGTGGCCACGGCATAGGTATGGTGTAGTGGCTGGGGTACCTCGTACCACTTTTATCATAGAGACTGCTGGGGGCGTAACACCCCTCGGCGGTCTCAGGCTGTAGGCGGAATGGCGCAGGGCGGGCGAACACTGTTCGCCCCTACAAGGGCAGTGTTTTTCGCAGAGGCGCACACTGTGCGCCAGTGTTGTACACGGAGGAACGTCGTCTTTAATACGTGTATATAGGGCTTGTCCCGATCTGCTGGGCGTCGTAGCCTCTCTCTTTGAGCGCCCCCAGGATTTCCTTTTTGTGGGCGTGACCGAAGGCCTCCATAGTCAGACGGAGTTCCACGGCCCGCTGGCGGTTGATAGAGACGAACTGATTGTGCTCCAACTTGATGATATTGCCGCCGCATCCGGCCACCACCTGGGCCACGCCCAGGAGCTCACCGGGGCGATCAGGTAGCTGTACCGACAGGGTGAAGACCCGGTCCCGGCTCATGAGTCCGTGTTGAACCAGGGAAGAGATAGTGATTACATCCATGTTGCCGCCGGAGAGGACAGGCACCACGTTTCGCCCCTTTTCCTCCAGCTTTGAGAGGGCCGCAATGGTCAAAAGGCCCGCGTTTTCCACCACCATCTTGTGTTTTTCCATCATGTCCAAGAAGGCGTCTAGTAGATCTGTGTCGTCTACGGTGATGATGTCGTCCAAGTGCTGTTTGATGTAGGGGAACAGGTGATCTCCCACGGCTTTGACAGCCACGCCGTCGGCGATGGTCTCGATATGGGAGAGGGTGACGACCTCGTTGGCCTCCAGAGCGGCGACCATAGAGGCGGCCCCGATGGGCTCCACGCCGATGACCCTCACGTTGGGGTTCAATAGCTTTGCCAGGGTGGCGACGCCCGTGGCCAATCCACCACCGCCTACGGGGACGAGAATCACGTCCACGTCAGGCAGGTCTTGGAAGATTTCGTAGGAGATGGTGCCCTGGCCCGTGGCCACGGCTAGATCGTTGAAGGGGTGCACCATGGTGAGGCCGCGTGTCTCGGCGATCTCCTGGGCCAGGGCGTAGCTCTCGTCAAAGTTGCTGCCCTCCAGGAGGACTTCGGCGCCCAGGTCTTTTGTATTATTGACTTTCACCAGGGGCGTTGTGGTTGGCATCACGATGGTGGCGGGTACGCCTGCGGATTTTGCCGCGTAGGCCACCCCCTGGGCGTGGTTGCCCGCGGAGGCAGTAATCAGGCCGGCGGCCCGCTCCTCGTCGGAGAGCAGGGCGATCTTGTAGCAGGCGCCCCGGACTTTGAACGCGCCTGTGACCTGCATATTTTCGGGCTTTAAATAGATGTGGTTGCCCGTCACCCGGCTGAAATAGTCGCTGTAGATGAGATGGGTTTCCAAGATCACGTCTTTGAGACAGGCGCGGGCCTCTTTGAATTCTTTTAGCGTCAATATGGCGACCACTTCCCAAATAACAAATTTAAGCAAACTCTAATTTACATATCATACTACAAATACCCGGAAACGTCAATTGACTTTGCCTCGGGAAACTGGTATTCTGAAACAAAAGTTTAAAAGCATGCCATGGTGGGGAAAGAGGGAGAAGATATGAAACGGACAATCGCCATATTGACCATTGTCGCCTTACTTCTGGGAACACTGGTGGGATGTGTGACCCCGTTGTCAGATGTAGATGATTTTTTGGCCCTGTGGGAAGAATTTTTGGAACAGAGGGAATATAGTTTCACGGGGGAGATGACCATGCAAATGGAGGACCCGGAAGCAATAGAACTGGGGATGGAGGCGGTGAACACCGGTTTGACCGGGACGGTCTCTCTGGATCATCTGGAAATGCAGATGACCATAACCTTATCCCTCATGGAGGGGACACCCGACATGACCGTCAATACAATTGCGACGGAAGACGGATTATTCTTTGACATGGGTGGCATGTTGCAATTTATGTTTGATCTCATATTTGCGGAGTTGGGAATGGGGCTGATTTCGATTGACATTGCCCAACTGTTAGATGGGAATCGCTATGTAGTCTTGCCCGTTTCCGCCGAGCAGGATGCGGCAGATGCGCTGTTTACCCCGGTCTTCATAGGCAAGAGCCTCACCTATGAAGAGTTAGAGGCGCACTTGACCCGGGCTGACGATGTATTTATCCTCATATTAGAGGGAGAGATTCTGGAGCGGGCCATGGATGATGTAGCTGAAATGATGGATCAGTTCAACTTTGATTTCGGCGAGCTCGCCGAGGAGATGGGGATGGATGGTACGGAGTTCGACTGGGGAGAGAGTATTGGAGAGGTGGACTATTCCGATGCCCGTCTGGTTACGCGCCTATCCAGAGACGGCGACAGTTTCCGCCAAGTGGTGGAGTGGGATATCCCGGGCGAATTCACGTCACGAATGGATGTGGTCTACACCGTCCGGGAGGTAGAACCCCTGGATCTGCCAGAGGCCATGACCCTGCCGGAATTTGTAGATTTTATGGAGAATCTGGACTTTGATGAGATGCTCCCCGACTTTGGCGGCGGGTTTGGTGCGGAACACGAACCCATATACGATATTGTCTATACGTTGACAGAACTCAATCTGACAGACCACACCCTGCCGGCAGATTCTCTGTTGCAGACAGTTGCCCTCCCTGACGGATTCGGGGGAGAAACTGCCGTCACCGTTACCGCCGGGGTTGATTTCTTTCCGGGCGATTGGAGTGTGGACAGCGGGACCGAGAGGCTGTGGTTCCGATACATATCCTGGTATGATATGGACGCTATGGAAGCCGTAAAATGGATGGCGGGAAATGACTGGGAACTATTTTTCTCACAAATGACCTTCAGCGATCTGCGTACAAATCGTGACTACTCCATCGCCATCATGGCCAGCGAGATATTGGCGAACGGTTTAGAGCGGTATCTCTGTATCTATATGGCCCAGGTCATCCCCGAGACGGGAGAGGTGATTCTGTTGGATTTGACGCTGGTTGTAGATTTCATGCGGGAAGAAGATTATGAAATTGTAGCGGAATTGGGTGAGCACGTCGGCGTTGATCTGCTGGCGTTTATCTCGAAACTGTTAGGTGAGACATTGTAAAAAAGAAAGGACGGTGCGAGTATGACCAGTATCCCAATACAAAAGACGATAACGCCAAAGCCAAAGCCTAGTATCCAGGGGCTGCCATTTGGAAAATATTTTACCGACCACATGTTTCTCATGGACTACGTGGAGGGACAGGGTTGGATCAATCCCCGCATTGTCCCATACGGGCCGTTTTCTCTGGATCCCGGGACCATCGTATTGCACTACGCCCAGGAAATTTTTGAAGGGCTCAAGGCCTATGGCACACCGGAGGACGGTGTGCAACTCTTTCGACCGGAGGAGAACATCCGCCGGTTGAATCTCTCCGCCGAGCGCATGTGTATCCCCCCGGTGCCGGAGGATGTGGCGTTTTTGGGTCTCAAGGAACTCATCGCCCTGGAGCGGGATTGGGTGCCGATGGAGGCGGGGGCATCCCTCTATATCCGGCCCTTTATCTTCGCCACAGAGGTGACGCTTGGGGTCTATCCCTCCCAGACATATACATTTTGTATCATCACCTGCCCTGTGGGTAGCTACTATCCGGAGGGCGTCAACCCGGTGAAGATTCTCATCGAGACGGAGGATGTCCGGGCGGTGCGGGGCGGGACAGGCTATGTCAAGTGCGG
The DNA here is from genome assembly GCA_009780435.1 of Oscillospiraceae bacterium. Taxonomy (GTDB): domain Bacteria; phylum Bacillota; class Clostridia; order Oscillospirales; family Oscillospiraceae; genus WRAB01. Next base: position 52,699 of record WRAB01000001.1, read on the forward strand.
CGGCAACTACGCCGCCTCCATCCGGGCCGGAGGTCGAGCGGCTGCGGCGGGTTTTTCCCAAGTGCTATGGTTGGACGGCCTCCACCGCAAATATGTAGAAGAAGTGGGCAGCATGAACGTCATGTTCAAGATCGACGGCCATGTAATCACCCCGGAGCTGTCCGGCTCCGTCCTGGGAGGGATTACGCGGAAATCCGTCCTCGCTCTGCTCCAATCCTGGGGCGTCCCCGTGGCGGAGCGGCTGATCTCCGTGGACGAACTGATCGCAGCGGCAAATGCGGGCAAGCTGGAAGAGGCCTGGGGTACCGGCACCGCCGCCGTGATCTCGCCCATTGGGGAGATCACCTACGAGGGCGTGCGTTACGTCATTAATGACGGCCAGACCGGGGCTCTGACACAGAAGGTCTATGATAATTTGACGGGAATCCAATGGGGGAGGCAGGAAGATCCCTTTGGATGGACGGTACGGGTGTGTTAGGGTGAAAACACCCGGCTCTGCGGAGCCACCCTCTTTTCAAAAGAGGGCAAAGACGAAGGATAATGCAACCCCACCCTCTTTATAAAAGCGGGTGCCGCCCGTAGGCGGCGGGTGTTTTCTTAGCGCACAAAGCCATACAAGACAAAAGCGAAAAGTTAGTCCGATTTTTGGACTAACTTTTCGCTTTTTGTGGTCTGGGGTTCAAGGGACGGCAAGCGTCCTCTCTATTTCTTCATATATCCGAGACCCACGGCGTTGGGGCCGGCGTGAGTGCCGATTACGCCGCCGACGGGGATGAGGCGGCAGTCTGTGAGGCCGAATTTGTCTTTGGTCTCCTGTAGGAATGCCTCGCCCCGGGCCTTGTTTTGAGAGTATCCGATATACACGGGCCAGTTTTCGTCATAGCCGTCGGCCTTGAATTTATTCCACAAGACCTCCTTGCCCGCCTCGAATCCCCGGGCTTTGGCGATGGGCGCTACTGCGCCGTCAAGCATGGCGACTGCGGGTTTGATGCCCAGCACTTCGCCGATCACCGCCATGGCCGGCGGTACACGGCCGCCTTTTTTTAGGTATTTTAAGGTATCCAACAGACAGGATAGAACTGCGCGATCCCGTACGTTCAGCAGGGCGGCCTCAATGTCGGCACGGCTCTGGCTCTCGTCCCGTAGTTTCACGGCGTATTCCACCAGCATCCGCTGGGTGTAGCTGCACTGGTGGGAGTCCACCACGGTGATGCCGTCGTATTCACACATCTCCAGGGCCAGTGCGGCGGAGCCGTAGGTGCCGCTGATCTTGCTGGAGATGGTGATCACCAACAGTTCCTCGCCTTTTTCTTTTGCCTCGGTGAAAATGTCCAGATACTGGGCCGGGGCGACGAGGCTGGTGGTGGGAAGGGTTTTTGATCGGGTTAGGTTCTCGAAAAATACGCTGAAATCTGGATCGTTGCGGTAGTCGTAGGAAATGTCGGAGAACTGGATATCCAGTTCGACCACTTCTATGCCCAGGGCGTCGGCGCCTAAATAGGGGATGTCGGAACCGGTATCTGTTAAAATACGTATCATGAGATTCGCCTCCATTGGGTTTCATAATATGATTACTATACCCATTGTCTGATGGAAATTATATTGCGGTATTTACTTTTTTGTTGTACAATTGACAAGATGGCAACTGTGCGGGAAACAGGAGGGAAAATGGACAAGAATACCAATGCAGAAAAAGTGATCTATGAAAAGGACATGTACCTCACCGAAAACGCAGAGCAAGATATCACCAGAACCTATGAGCAGGAGCGGCTGTACCTCCAGCGGATCAAAACCGGAGATGTAGAGGCGATCCTCGCCAAGCGAGAGGGCCGGCAGGTTGAAATCCACATGGGCCGGCTGGCGGAGACGCCTTTGAAGAATTTTGAATACATGGTCTGCGGCGCCATCACCCTGGCGACTTACGCCGCCATTGACGGCGGGCTCGACCCGGCCAGCGCCTACGCTATGAGTGATCTCTATCTCCGGCGGCTGGAGTTGTGCAGAGAGTCGGCGGAGATGCAGCAGCTTTACGACGAGGTGGAGCTGGTCTTTGCCCAACAGGTGCACCAGGTGCGCCAAAACCGCAGCGCCGCTTCCTATGTGGAGATGTGCAAACTGTTCATCGACCAGCATTTGACGAAATCCTTCACGTTGGACGATATTGCCGCCGCATTAAACGTCAACAAGTCCTACCTGTCCCGCCGCTTCGCCCAGGAGGCCGGGATGCGGATCATGGAATACGCACGGCAAAAGCGGATCGAGGGTGCGGCGTACATGCTGAAATACTCCGACAAGACCATCTCCGCCATCGCCGCATATTTTTCTTTTCCCTCCCAGAGCCATTTTGGGAACCTGTTCAAGCAAGTAATGGGGAGTACGCCGCTGAAATACAGGGCGGCGAATCAGATTATTGAAGTGCCCAGCGGGGAGTAGGGGGCGATGGCTTCGATGCCCTGCTTGGTTGTCGTCTGGCAATTGTGTGAATTTCCGGTGAAGGGGTTTGCGGTGGCGGATTGTGTGGCGGCGTTGATGGAAAGATATCTGGAGGTACAGGAGGAAACCAAGTGAGTACAGAGCATAAATTTGGTGGAGAGTGGACGGAAAAGAAGTTAGACGCCGTCGAAAAGTATTTGGGATTTTTTACTTCCGCACTAAAAAACCAGAATTTTAAGCTGTGCTACATTGACGCTTTTTCTGGTTCTGGAAACGTGACTCTAAAAAACGGTGTTATGACGGACGGCTCGGCAATTCGTGCGCTCAAATATCCATTCGACAAATATTTTTTCATTGAAAACGACAAAATTTTTTATGATGCACTCAGCAAAAAAATAGAAGGTGAATATCCAGATAAATCCAATGCGGTAAGTGTATTAGAGGGTGATTGCAACAAACTCTTACAAAGCATTGATAGCCGCCAATGGCGTGCCGAGGGCTGGCGAGGTGTGATATTTCTTGACCCTTATGCTATGGATTTAGATTGGGATTCACTAGAAAAAATCAGCAAAACACAAGTGTTCGATGTATGGTATCTGTTCCCGTTTTCGGCAGCAAATCGCAACCTATACAATAATGGGCGCATACCGCAAGCCAATGAAGAAAAGTTAAACAGAATCTTCGGAACAACTGACTGGAAAGAGCAACTGTACACTAACTCACCCCAGTTGACGTTATTTGGGGATTTGGAAAAAGAGAAAATACCAGATGGATTGAGGCAGTTCATAATAAAAAGATTGAGAGAAACATTTTCCAACGTAGCAGATAATCCCGCTGTTTTGAAAAACAAAACAAACTCGCCCTTGTTTCTGCTTTGCTTTGCAGTCAGCAATCCAAATCCATCAGCATGGGGGTTAGCGTTAAAAGGTGCTAATCACATATTGAAAAGTACGGAGGATTGATAGTCATGGCACAAAAATCAAAAATTGAATGGACAGATAGAACATGGAACCCAGTAACTGGCTGTACAAAACTATCAGTCGGTTGCGCTCATTGCTATGCGGAAACAATGGCAAATAGGCTTAAAGCTATGGGTGTAGGTAAGTATAAAAACGGATTTACCCCAACAATGCATGACAGCGTTCTCGATGAACCACTAAAATGGAAGAAACCACATACAGTTTTTGTGTGTTCAATGGCTGATTTATTTCACGATGCAGTGCCATTCAGCTTTATTGATAAGATTATGAATACCATTAGACAATCCCCGTATCATCGGTATCAAATTTTAACAAAACGTGCCGAGAGGATGGTGGAGTATTTTTCAAGCTCTGATATTCCACACAACGTCTGGCTCGGCGTGACTGTTGAGTCGTCTTCAGAAAAAACTCGGATTGATTCACTTCGCACACTACAGGCCGCTATTCGCTTTATTTCCTGTGAGCCGTTAGTGGAAGACCTTGGTGAAATCGACTTAACTAATATAGACTGGGTTATTGTTGGAGGAGAGAGTGGAGTGAGTGCCCGACCAATGAAGCCAGAGTGGGTTCGCTCTATACTGCAGCAGGCTGATGAGCAGGAAGTAGCTTTCTTTTTCAAACAATGGGGGACATGGGGTTCAGACGGTATAAAACGAAATAAAAAAGCCAACGGAAAGGCGCTTGATGGTAAAATTATTCAAATGATGCCACAGCTTGCAATGAGATGAATTGAGCTATCGAATATTACGCCTCGCTCAAGAAAAAGCGGCTACGCCTGATTGTTCAGGTGTAGCCGCTTCTCGTACGTTGCGTATCCTATGAAATCTCCACAATCCCAGACATCATGGTGGTATCCACGCCCCGGTCGGCCCAGAGTTGGGCGATTTTATTCAATCCCAACGAGTCGCTGGACATGTGGCCCGCCACGACTACGTTGCCGATGCCCTGGGCTTCGATCTCTTTCACGTCGCCCTCGGGGATGTGCATCAGAACCAGGGTGCCGACCCCCGCCTCGAAGTATTCTTTTGTGATCTTCGGCCCGGGGCCTGTGAGACCGGACATGAGCACGTAGATTTTGCCCGCATAGCTGTCTTTGCCGCCCACACGGATCACGGGCTTTCTGGCGGAGTTTTTGTATTCGCCAATCTCCTCTAAGGCCTCTACGATATCCTGTACAGTGGTCTCAGGCTTGTCTTTAAACTTCCCGTCTAAGAAAGCCTGCACCATGGCCTCGCCGATGATGTCTGTGGGGGTATGGATGCACATAAACGGCATATCCAGGAGTTTGGCGGCGCTCTCGGAGCGTCTGGAGTTTGCCACGTGCTGGTTGTAGCTCAACTGCTTTTTGCGCTCCGCTAAGAGTTTTTGGCTCTTATTCCGGGGGACGCCCAGGGCCTCCAGCTTGCGGATGTGGTCGTTTAATACCTCCAGCATATCCACATGGGTATTTCTGGGGTGGTGGCTGACGACACAGTCGTAGCCCAGTTGCTTTGCCAGCATCAGTTCCGCCGTGTCCATGTCAACGCCCATGAGTACCTTTTTGATCCCTTCGCCCTCGACGATGATGCCGCAGTCGGCGGGCATCTCATCCAGATTAGCGGCCTGTACGGCGATATCCATCAATTCTTTTGTATTCAAAGGGAAGTCCTCCTATGGTGATAGTTTGCCATCAATTGTACCATCATTTTTTCAGATAGGCAAATGTTTTGCGGAAATAATTGCGCCTGCGGCTGGATTTGTAGTATACTGTCGAAAGATGTATCATAGAAGCAAGAGGGGGATATGAGATGAAGCGTAATGGTGCGGTTTTGATGATGGCGGCAGTTCTGCTGTTAGCCGTCATCGTAGGAGGAATCGTTGGTATACGGGACGGCGGCAGGGAAGTGGACCTATTCAACCCTGCCAATTTTGCGCAGCGGCAGGCCCTGCCCCTTGCCGCAGATACGCCCCACGGAAAAACTTCCGTGCACTACATAGAGGTGATCAATGACACGCTATATGATCGGGCCCCCTTTTCCTATCGGGAGATGTATGCCGCCCAATGGATTGTGGAAGAACTCCTGGCCATGGGGTTTGCCTGGGACGAGATCAGAGTGCAGGAATTTGTATATGAAGATGTGCGGGAATTCTGGGATCTGCCCCTGATGGATATCATATTTGGGGTCGATCAGTCGCCGTTTTTGGATTGGGGGACGAGAAATTCACGTCTGAGCCAAAATGTCATCCTCACCCTGCCGGGGCAGAGCGATAAGAAGATGGTCGTCGGCGCCCATTACGACAGTGTGTTTTATCCCGGCGCCAGTGACAACGCCTCCGGCGTGGCCCTGCTTTTGGAGAGCGCTTGGCGGATGCGTGATATAGATCACTACTACACCATTGTCTATATCTTCTTCGGCGCAGAAGAGGCTGGGCTCTACGGCGCTTATTACTACGCACATGCTCTGACGCAAGAAGAGCACGACAACATCTTATTTATGATAAACGCCGACGTGCTCTTAGAGGGGCCGGATCTGTTCTATATGGCGGGCTATGACGCGGGGGATACGCCTGGGGCCAATCACATTACGGAGACCTGGGACGAGATCGCCAGAAATATGGATGTCTGGCACGGCATTACCCTTACGCCTCTACCCGATGGCGTGTTTGGACCCAGTGATCAACTGGCGTTCTTGCCCTGGGGCCATACGGCTATGTTTCTCGTGGGATTTGATGCCGTAGCGGGCTGGTATGATACAGGCGCTCCGATCATGACGCTTTTGGAGGCGGCCAGAGTGGTACACACGCCGATGGATGATTTTCATTTTATAGAAGAGACTTGGCCCGGAAAAATAGAGGCAAATATGCGTGGATTTTCCCTGTTCTTGGAGGAACTTCTGCTTGCCAAATATTACGTCGATTAGGGAGGCGCAGTATGACTACTATAAATAAGATATTTCGCTCCATTACACTGGGTTTGCAAATCATAGCAATTGCCGCGTATTTTCTTCCTCCTCTATTCATGGGGGGCCACTTTGGAATCGGCTGGCTTGCGTTGGGTGTGCTCCATACGGCGATATTCTGCGCCATATTCTTCAGAAATGCCCGCCGCCGCACTGCCTTGAGCGCCATTTTGATGGTCGTACTCATCCTGTGGTGTCTGTTTTTGCTTATTATAGGAGGGCTCTTGACTCTAATCGGAGCCGAGGGACTCGGACTCCAGGTGTTTGGGACGATGTTTGTCTATATCGGAGCCTCGTTCTTCGCGGCGATTTTTGCCCTTGGGTTTCCGAGGAGATTTTCCGAGGGCGCGCAGGAAGTGCAGGGTGACGGGGAAGAAGCACAAGAGCGGGAAACGGTGTATGCCAGTCAATAGTATGCATAACAATCTTGATAAATTCCATTTTTCTTGTTTTTTTGCAATTTTCAATATTTCAGCTTGCATTTTTGAAAATGGTGTGGTATGCTACGAGGGATGTGTTCAGCATAAATCTTTATATGGAGTGGTGTAGTTATGGCGCAGAGAAAGATAAAGAAGGTCTTAGTGGCCAACAGGGGCGAAATTGCAATCCGTGTGTTTCGGGCCTGTAATGACTTAGGAATTGCAACTGTGGGGATCTACTCCCAAGAAGATACGTATAACTTATTCCGCACCAAAGCGGATGAATCCTATTTGATTGGCAAAAATCAATCGCCTTTGGGGGCCTATCTGGATATTGACGGCATCATCAAGATGGCGAAAGCCAAGGGCGTGGATGCGATTCATCCCGGCTATGGATTCCTCTCGGAGAATGCTAGGTTTGCAAGAGCGTGTGAGGAAAACGACATAATTTTCATCGGCCCGCCATCTCATATCCTCGAAAAAATGGGCGATAAATTGAACGCCAAGGAGATCGCCAAGCAGTGTGACGTCCCCACCATCCCCGGCAGTGAAGATCCTCTGCGGGATTTGGAGGACGCCCGCGCCCGCGCTGCGGAGTACGGCTATCCTGTCATATTAAAAGCTGCCGCCGGCGGCGGCGGCAGGGGGATGCGCCGCGTCAACAACCCAGAGGAACTGGCCGCCGCGTTCCCTGTGGTGAGCAGTGAGGCGCTGAAATCCTTCGGCAACGGCAATATCTTCATGGAGAAGTATCTGGTCGAGCCGAAGCACATTGAGATTCAGGTCTTGGCCGACAAGCACTCCAACGTGGTGCACCTCTTTGAGCGGGATTGCTCCCTCCAGAGAAGATATCAAAAAGTCATCGAAATCGCCCCGGCGGTATCTTTGCCCCAGGAGATCAAGCAGAGACTCTACGACGACGCGGTGAAGATTGCCCAATCTGTTGATTATGTAAATGCAGGAACCGTAGAGTTTCTGGTGGACAAAGCGGGTAAACACTACTTTATTGAAATGAATCCCCGTGTCCAAGTGGAGCACACAATATCGGAAGTGATCACGGGTATCGATATCGTGCAGTCACAGATTATGGTCGCCCAGGGACACAAGCTCTCTGATCCGGAAATTGGGATTCCCAATCAAGAATCCATCAAAATGAACGGCGTCGCCATCCAGTGCCGGGTGACGACAGAGGATCCGAAAAATAATTTTGCGCCATCTACGGGTAAGATTACCGCCTATCGCTCCGGCGGCGGGTTCGGCGTCCGCTTAGATGCGGGCAACGCCTATTCCGGTGCGGAGATATCCCCGTACTATGACAGCCTCTTAGTCAAGGTCACAGGCTTTGACAGAACCTTTGAGGCGGCCACCAGAAAAACCATCCGGGCCATCAATGAGATCCGGATTCGTGGCGTGAAGACGAATATCCAGTTCTTGAGCAACATCTTGAGCCACCCGGTCTTCCTATCGGGGGACTGTAACACCACGTTTATTGATGATACGCCGGAGTTGTATCAATTTGCAGACCCGAAAGATCGGGCCACAAAGATTCTGAACTACATCGGCAAAACTGTCGTCAACGGAAAGAATCTGAGCACGGAGCCCGCCGAACCCGCCTTTGTACCGGAGATTCCAGGGGAGATCAAACCGGGGCTCAAGCAACTCCTTGACGAAAAAGGGCCGGACGCGGTCAGAGCGTTCTGCTTAAACAGTAAAAAGTTGCTCCTGGCGGATACCACCCTCCGGGATGCCCACCAATCTCTCTTGGCCACCCGTGTACGGACGAAAGACATGGCGGAGATCGCGGCATACACGGCCTATGCCATGCCAGATCTCTTTGCCCTGGAGATGTGGGGCGGGGCCACCTTTGATGTGGCGTACCGCTTCCTCCACGAGTCCCCCTGGGCCAGGCTGGAACTTCTCCGGGAGAAGATTCCAAACATCCCGTTCATGATGCTGTTCCGAGGCGCCAACGCCGTGGGATACACCAACTATCCGGATAATCTCATCCGGGAATTTATCAAAGAGGCCGCAAAATCCGGCATCGACGTGTTCCGCGTCTTTGACTCCCTCAACTGGATGCCCAATATGGAGGTCTCCATTGACGAGGTGCTTAAGCAGAACAAAGTTGCAGAGGGCTATATCTGCTACACCGGCGATATCTCAGATCCGAGCCGTGATAAGTACGATCTTAAATATTACGTAAACCTTGCAAAAGAGATGGAACGCAGAGGCGTCCACATCTTGGGGATCAAAGATATGGCGGGGCTTCTCAAGCCCTATGCAGCCTACAAACTGGTATCGACTCTGAAAAACGAGATCGGTCTCCCCATACACTTCCATACCCACGACACCAGTGGCAACGGCGTGGCCGCCGTGCTCAAAGCCTGTGAGGCGGGGGTCGATATTGTGGACACGGCCATTGCCTCCATGTCGTCTCTCACCAGCCAGCCCTCTATGAACGCCGTAGTAACCTCCTTAGAGGGACACGAGCGGGATACGGGGCTGTGTGATGAGAAACTCCTGCCCATCTCCAACTACTGGGGTCAGGTGCGCAAGTTCTACGGCGGATTTGAAGCTGATCTCACCACACCGGCTACGGATATTTACAAATACGAAATCCCCGGCGGACAGTATTCCAACCTAAAGCCCCAGGTGGAGAATCTAGGGCTGGGAGATCGGTTCCAGGAAGTCAAAGAGATGTACAAAGAAGTCAACGATATGCTGGGCGACATCGTAAAAGTGACGCCGTCCTCCAAGATGGTTGGCGACTTCGCCATCTTCATGGTAAAAAACGATCTGACCGCCGAAAACATCGTAGAGCGCGGCAAGCACTTGGCGTATCCGGACTCTGTCGTGAGCTACTTCGAGGGTATGATGGGCCAGCCCCAGGGCGGGTTCCCGAAAGATATCCAAGAGATCGTCCTCAAGGGCAAAGCGCCCATCACCTGCCGGCCCGGTGAACTTCTGCCCCCGGTGGACTTTGTCAAGGTGGAGGAGGAAGTCAAGGCATTCTGCCCGAATCCTACCATGCAGGATCTCGTGTCTTACTGTCTCTATCCCAAAGTATTCCAAGGCTTCCAAGCCAGTGTACAGGCATATTCCGACCTCTCGTACCTGCCTACGGACGTATTCTTCAACGGCCTAGTGCCAAACGAGACTGTGGAAGTGCAGATTGAGGAAGGAAAGACCCTGTTCGTCAAACTGGTCAACCTGGGTGAGCTGGACGAGAACAATATGCGAAACGTCGTCTTCGAGCTAAACGGCCTCCGCCGGGAGATTTCCATATTGGATACGACCCAGGGCGAAGTCAAGGAAACGGCCACCATGGCAGACCCCGCCAACCCCATGGAGATTGGGGCTAGCATCCCCGGCATGATCAGCAAGATCAACGTCGCACCGGGCGATGTGGTGAAGGCAAACGACGTGCTCGCCGTCATTGAGGCCATGAAGATGGAGACCATTGTGGTGAGCAAGGCGGACGGTGTGGTTGATAAAATCCTGGTGAGAGAGCATCAGGTGGTGAAAGCCGGAGAACTGGTGATCCAGATGCGGCCGTAACGCAGATAGAAAGTTGCAAGGGGTGCAGTCTGTTGACTGCACCCCTTATTGCTTGGCGAAGAAAAAGCCTCCCTCCGGCACTTCGCCCCCCAGAGGGCCTTCTCTTGCCGCAGGGCGGCAATTCACCTTGTGCCACCTCTCAAATTGAGGGAGGCTTTCGCTCCAGCCCTTCGGCTCCCTCAAAACGAGGGAGCCTGTGTATTAGTCCAGTATGCCTACCTAAGTCCCCGTGCCAAATCTTCCAGAATATCGTCGATATGCTCTGTCCCGATGGACAGGCGGATGGTATTGGGTTGAATGCCGCAGAGTTTGAGCTCCGCCTCGCTCATCTGGGAGTGGGTGGTGCTGGCGGGGTGGGTGACGAGGGATTTCACATCGCCCACGTTGGCCAAGAGGGAGAACAGGGTCAATTTTTCCACAAAGGATTTGGCCTCCGCAGCGCCGCCTTTGATCTCAAAGGTGAAGATCGACGCACCGCCCTGGGGGAAATAGGTCTGATAGAGCTTGTGAGAGGGGTTCGACGGCAGGGACGGGTGGTTAACCCGCTCCACCTGTGGGTGATTTTCGAGATAGGACACCACGTTCAGCGTGTTCTCCACATGCCGCTCCATCCGGAGGGATAAGGTCTCCAGGCCCTGGAGAAACAGGAAGGAGTGGAAGGGGGAGAGGGCCGCGCCCATGTCACGCAGGAGGATGATCCGTGCCCGGATAATATAGGTTAGGGGTCCCGCCACTTCTGTGAGCCGTGCGCCGTGATAGCTGGAATCCGGCTCCGACAGGCCGGGGAAGCGGCCAGAGGCCGCCCAGTCGAATTTGCCGGCGTCTACAAGTACGCCGCCGATGGTAGTGCCGTGGCCGCCGATGAACTTGGTGGCGGAGTGGATGACAATATCTGCGCCATGTTCGATAGGCCGGAGCAGATAGGGTGTGGCAAAGGTGTTGTCCACAATCAGGGGCAGTCCGTGCCGATGGGCGATATCCGCAACGGCCCGGATATCTACGAGAGCGGCGTTGGGGTTGCCGATAGTCTCTAAAAAGAGCGCTTTGGTATTGTCCCGAATCTCTTTTTCGAAGTTGCCGGGATCAACCGGGTCTACAAAGGAGACGGAGATGCCCATATCCGGGAACGTATTGGCGAACAGATTATACGTCCCGCCGTACAGGGTCTTGGCGGATACGATATGATCCCCGGTGCGGGCGATATTCTGGATGGCATAGGCCGTGGCGGCGGATCCGCTGGCTAAGGCCAGGGCGGCGGCGCCACCCTCTAAGGCGGCGATTCGGCGCTCGAACACGTCGGTGGTGGGGTTCATAATCCGTGTATAGATATTGCCCGGCTCTTTGAGGGAAAAGCGATCCGCCGCTGAATCGGGGCTGGGGAATACGTAGGACGTAGTCTGATAGATGGGCACCGCCCGGGCATCTGTGGCCGGATCGGGAGTTTCTTGACCTACGTGAATCTGTTGTGTTTCAAATCTCCATGTTTGCTCTGCCATGTATATAGTTCCTCCTTGGTATATTGGCTTTATTGTGTTTCTCCCGCCGAAGGCGGGGGAAATGCATGTTCCTGCGCTTTCGTGCAGGGATATATGCGATCTAATTTTTTAAGCTCTGCATGGGTGCGGGAATGCGCCCGCCCCGGTGGATGAAATCTGCGCTGGACGCCTGATGGGCCGGCATGATGGGGGCCGAGCCCAGCAGTCCGCCGAACTCGACCAGATCTCCTACAACCCTGCCGGGGGCAGGGATAATCCGCACTGCGGTGGTCTTATGGTTGACCATGCCGATGGCCGCCTCGTCGGCGATGATGGCGGAGATGGTCTCCGCACTTGTATCGCCGGGGACGGCGATCATATCCAGGCCGACGGAACAGACACAGGTCATGGCTTCCAACTTATCTATGGTAATCGCACCCGCTAAAGCGGCGGCGATCATACCCTCATCTTCACTCACTGGGATAAAGGCCCCGGATAGCCCCCCCACATGGCTGGACGCCATGACGCCGCCCTTTTTCACCGCATCGTTGAGCAGTGCCAGGGCCGCCGTGGTGCCGTGGGTGCCGCAGACTTCCAGGCCCATCTCCTCTAGGATCCGGGCTACGCTGTCGCCTACGGCAGGGGTGGGGGCCAGGGATAAATCCACCACACCGAAGGGGACGCCAAGACGGCGGGAGGCCTCTTGGGCCACCAGTTGACCCATCCGGGTGATGCGAAAGGCCGTCTTTTTGATGGTCTCGGCCACTACATCAAAAGGTTCGCCCCGGACGGCCTTCAACGCCACATGGACGACGCCGGGGCCGGATACGCCGACATGGATCACCCGTTCCGGCTGTCCGATCCCGTGGAACGCACCGGCCATGAAGGGATTGTCCTCCACGGCATTACAGAACACCACCAGCTTCGAGCAGGCAGCCCCGCCGGAATCGGCGGTGCGCTCTGCGGCCTGTTTGATGCAGTTGCCCATCATGGCCACGGCGTCCATATTGATGCCCGCCTTAGTCGTGCCTACGTTGACGCTGGCGCAGACCCGTTCCGTCTCGGCCAAGGCCCGGGGGATGGAGGCGATGAGCCGTCGGCCACTGTCCGTGAATCCGCTGTGGACCAGGGCGGAGAATCCGCCGATAAAGTTGACGCCCACGTCTTTTGCGGCACGATCTAATATCTTGGCAAAGGGCGTATAATCCTCGGCCTCTGTACTCGCCGCCACGAGGGAGATAGGGGTGACAGAGATTCGCTTATTGACAATAGGAATCCCAAACTCCGCCTCAATATCCTGGCCGACTTTGACCAGGTCTTTCGCCGAGGAGACGATTTTGTCGTATATTTTCTCACAGCACCGATTCATATCCGGATCAATGCAGTCCAGGAGACTAATCCCCATGGTGATGGTGCGGATATCTAGATGCTGCTGGTCGATCATTTCAATTGTCTGGAGAATTTCTCTGGAATGAATCATAGTAGATTGCTCCCTAGTGCGAAATGCAGATAAAAAATGCTAAATACGGTGCATGGCGTCGAAGATGTCCTCCCGCTGGATGCGGATGTCCAGGTTCTTCGCCTTGCCCATCTCCCGGAGGGCGTCGTGGAGTGCGGCGAAGGGGAGGGGACATTGGCTCATGTCCACCAGCATGTTCATAACGAGAAACTCCTGTAACACCGTCTGACTGATATCCAACACATTGACCTGCTGTTCGCTCAAAGCGTTACAGACCGAGGCGATAATGCCCACCTGATCCTGTCCGATGACTGTGACAATGGCTCTCATGATGCTTGCTCCTTTTAGGCTACATAATATAAATTATATGAAACCAGATGCGTACGTTATACACTCAAATCCAATTCGTCTAAAGTGAGGGTGAAAGCGGGGATGCAGTGTTCTAGAAAATAGACGGTCTCCGGCAGGGGAGCATCTAGAATGGAGCGGAGGACTTCCGCCTGGGCTGCTTTGAACTCATCGTTGCCCGCCTTTTGTTCTTCCAGGCACTTGATATAGGCGGAGAGCCGGTCGGCGGCTTTGATGAGTACATGGATATCTGCGTCTTGTTCATTCAACAAGGGGCCATAGGCCGGTTGCAGGGGGTCCGGCAGGAGGGAGACTAGCTTGTCCGCCGCTACCTGCTCCACCTGCTTGTAGGCGAATAAAATATCCGGGTTGAGGTATTTGATCGGCGAGGGCAGATCCCCCGTGAAAATCTCCGACGCGTCGTGATACAGGGCAGCCGTGGCCACCAGATTGGGATCGATCTCCCCGCCGTAGACATCTCGGCGGATTACCGCCAATGCGTGGGCGATGACGGCGACCATGTGGCTGTGCTCTTGGATATTCTCTGGCAGGCTGTTGCGCATGAGACCCCAGCGGGTAATATAACGCATCCGGGAGATGAGGGCGAAAAAGCTATTTTTCATCGTGGCTACTCCGGTCGTTTGATAATATAGCATCATAACACAAAATGCGGGAAGTCACAAGACTTCCCGCATCACGGTTATAGACAAAAAATTGTACAAATTGCAATCGGATTTTGTAGGGCGGCTAGATCAACCCCCTGGCCTGTAAGAACTCACGGGCCACCACATCCGGCAATTCACCGTCGTTGTCCACTCTGTAGTTCATGGCGATCATATCCGCATTGGTGATCTGGCCGAGGAGACGGCTCACTGCGGCCACTACGTCGGGGTGATCGGCATAGGAGTCCACGTTGAAGAAGATCAGGGCGTCCATGGGCATGAAGACGTTGCGCTCCTCTTCCAGGGTGACCAGATCTGTGACCAGTTTCATGGCATCTGTACCGAATGTGACGATGACATCGACTTCACCGCTCAAAAGGGCCAGATAGCGGGGGCCACCCTCCATAGGGAGAATCTCGCCGAACTGGAAGCCGTATATCCGCTCTAAACCCAAGAGTCCGTCCTCCCGGTTGGCGAACTCAAAGCTGGGGGCCAGCCGCACAATGTCTTGGATGGCTAAGAGGTCTTCCACTGTCCGCAGATTGTGTTCTGCGGCAAATTCCGGGGTTGTACTGAGTTCATAGGGCGAATCAAAGCCCAGAGAGCCAATGGGCTTAAAGTTCATCTGCGCCGGGAGATCTGTCTGTAAGACGTGCATAATTTCGTCCAGAGTATAGGTACCCACGGGCAAATCCAGGGCGTTGATGTAGATGGTAGAGGCATAGTCTACATATAGGTCGATTCCACGGGGGCCGCCTAATTGAATTGCCTCTACACAGGGCTGTGTGCCGCCCAGGGCCAGCTTGCGATCAACCTCGTAATCGGTGTGGGCCTCAATCATGTCGGCCAAGAGATTGCCGAGAATCAACTGTTCGGTGAAGTTCTTGCTCCCGACAGCTATGGTCGGCGCCCCGCTATCGGATAAGGCGTTCCAGGCGAAAAAGGCCACTGCGATAGCGACAATGGCGACCAGGGCGATGAGTAAAATCCGCTTCTTCCGCTTTTGGGCTAGATATCTTTCCTTTTCAACACTCATAGCACATTCTCCTCTGTATAATAATTTTTAAAACTACGCTGTCACAGCCTTTTCAATCCGGCTGACGATGAAATCCATCAAGAGAGCTAGGAGGGCGGCGGGGATGGCGCCCGCCAGGATCATATTGGTGTTGAGGGTGGCGATGCCGGAGAAGACCAGATGGCCGAGTCCCCGTCCCCCTGCAAAGGCGGCGATAGTCACAAGGCCCACCCCTGCGACAGAGGCGATCCGGACGCCGGTCATAATGACGGGCAGGGCCAGGGGGAACTGGACGTGCCGGAGCATCTGGAGCCGTGTCATGCCCATGCCCCGGGCCGCCTCAATATACTGGGGGCCGATGTTGAGGATTCCCGCATAGGTGTTTTTTACAATAGGCAACACGGCGTATATGACGATTAAGATAATTGCCGTCTGCTCCGTCACACCCACCAGGGGGATCAAAAAACCCAGGAGAGCCAAGCTCGGGACAGCCTGTAGTCCGTTGATAATCAACATGATGGGCGAACTGACACGCCTTACGCTGCTGACCAATATCCCGATAGGCACACCAATTATAACAGCAAAAAAGAGCGCAAAAAGCAGAATTCTGGTGTGCTCTACCAGAAGTCGTAGAATTTGCTCATGTCGTAGAACGATAAATTCAAAAAATGTCATATCACTTGCTCCCTTACGCCAATTGGCCGGACAATACAGCCAACAAATCGCTTACGTGCAGTACGCCGATAGGTTGCGCTGTATCGTTTAGTACCGGCAAATAGGTCAGGTCGTGTTCCCGCAGGATGTTGAGCGCATCCACAAGCGGTGCATCCGGGCGGACGGAGACGGAAGTGTCGAGGGACAGGCCCTGTATGTCCGTGCTCATAATATCTTCCACCAGCAACAGATGGGGCATCTGGAACAGGCGGTTTTTCCCCATAAAGCTCCTGACATAGTCGCTGCTCGGATGTTTCAGCAGATTTTTTGGCGTATCCACCTGTTCAATATTGCCCTCGTTAATGAGGCAGATGCGATCCGCCAGTTTGATGGCTTCAATAATCCCGTGGGTGACGAAGAGGATGGTTTTGTTGAGGGCTCCTTGGATCTTGAGCAATTCATCCTGTAACTGCACCCTGGTGATGGGATCCAGGGCGGAGAATGGCTCGTCCATGAGCAGGATGTCGGGGTCCGTGGCCAGGGCCCGGGCGACGCCAATCCGCTGCTGTTGGCCGCCGGAGAGCTCCCGTGGCTTGCGGTATAGGTATTCGTCTAAATCCAGTCCGATCATCTCCATGACCTTTTTGGTGTTGCGCTCAATCTCGTCCAAGGGTTTCTTCTGGATTTTTCCGACGATCTCAATATTTTCTTTCACCGTCATGTGGGGGAACAGGCCCACTTCTTGAATGACATAGCCGATCCGCCGCCGGAGGGTGATTTCATCTATGCCGCTGATATCTTGTCCGTCAATGAATATGGAGCCGGAAGTCGGCAAGATTAACTTATTGACCATTTTGAGCATGGTTGTTTTTCCGCTCCCGGAATTGCCCAGCAAGACCATCAACTCGCCAGAATCGGCGGTTACATTGACACCTTTTAGGATGGGGTGGCCGTCTACAAATTCCTTGTGAATATTTCGGAACTCTATCATTTGTGTCTCCTAAATTTTTGTATAAATGATACGACTGTGTTTCCCCCGCCATAGGCGGGGGAAACACGAAAAAACATTTACCGACAGTTTTGTACAGGAGTAATAAAGGATAGTATATCATAAAATAGCGCTCTTTGGTAAGAAATCGCCAAAAAATATTCAATAAGTAGCATTGTGTACAATAAAGTTGGATTATTTCAATTTTGTAATGCAAAATTTTTGGGGGAATTGGTATGAAGCGTCAGAATGTGCAATGCTATGCATTTACAATCCCCTTGCGCTTCCAGGCGCCGGAGAGATAGCGGATCAAGACAAGGCTCAACCCCACGCCCCAGCCCATGGGGACGGCGGCCCAGATGGCGGTGTAGCCCAAGATGCCGAAGTGAACTAGGAGATAGGCCACTACAATACGGGTAGTCAATGCAATGGTGATGGAGATGGACGGGGCGAACACGTCTCCTGTACCCTGGAGGAAGCCGTATAAGACTTTGTAGAAAGAAAACATCACAATGAAGAGGGAGATGTAGCGTAGATATGATATGCCTTGACCCAGCGCCGCCGTCTCTACGCCGAAGAACGTGATGGCGACAGGGGCAAAGATGTAGACAGCGACACTCAAGACTGCGGCGATGCCAAAGCTCATGCCCTGGGCCGCCCAGAGTCCGCGGCGTACCCGGTCATAGTTCCCGGCGCCGATGTTCTGTCCGATGAATGTGGTGAGGCCGATCTGGAAGGCGAAGATGGGAATGGCGAGAAACTGATCAATCCGCCCGGCGGCGGCTACGGCCTGCATGGTAACTGGGCCGAAGCTGTTGACCAGCCGCTGCATAAATAGAAATCCGACTGCTACAGTGCTCTGCTGAAGCACTGCGGGGCCGCCGAATTTGAGGATGAGTTTACATAATTTGAAATCAAATAAATCTTCGCCGGATTTTGGCCGAAACTCAGGGAAGCGGCGAAACATGTAGACAAGCGATACCACAGCAGAGATGGCCTGGGCGATGACAGTGGCTGCTGCCGCTCCGCCCACGCCCCAGTGGAACCCGGCCACAAACAGGAGGGAGAGGGGGATATTGATGATTGAGGCGATCAGGAGAAAGAACAGGATGGCCCGGCTGTTGCCCAATCCCCGGAGCATGGCAGCTACGGCGTTATAGAGAAACTGGAATATGAGGCCGAGACAGTAGATGCGGATATACAGGAGACTCATCTCAAAAATTTCCTCCGGCACCTGCATCAAACGCCGGAGAAATACGGGGGCCAGCAGAAGGCCGGCAATGGTGACCAGAAGACTTAGGCCCGTGAGAAATATGAGAATGGTAGAGGCGGCCCGCCGGAGCTTATCGTGCTCTGCGGCCCCAAAGAGCTGGGCGACGATGACACCGCCGCCCACTCCCATGCCCATGGCCAGGGCCAGGAGTAAAATAACCAGCGGGACGGTAGTTCCGACAGCGGCCAGGGCGTTACTGCCCACAAAGTTGCCCACAATAACGCCGTCAACGGCGTTATAGAGCTGTTGGAGCAGGTTCCCCGCCATAATGGGTAGTGTGAAGAGCAGAATATGCCTCCACACCGCCCCTGTGGTCATGTCTATTTTCACAGTGCGCCACCGCGGGGGGCGGGAAAGAGCATATCTTTGGCGTCTGTCAGTCCCTGTATCAGCAGGTCGACCTCCTGCACGGTGTTGTATTTGGAAAAACTAACCCGGATCGTGCCGTCAATAATCTCATTGGATAGGCCCATGGCGGTCAGCACATGGCTCCGCTCGCCCCGCTTACAGGCGGAGGCGTGGGATACGGCTATATTTTGACTGTCTAGGTAGTTCATGATGACTTCACTTTTTGTGTCGGGGAGAGATACGCTCACAATATGGGGTGCGCCCAGGGGGAGAAAGTGGGCGTTTGGAATCCGCTGTGGCAGGGTTGTCCGCAGGTGCGTTTGCAAGGCTTGCAACTGTGTGGAAGTCTCCTTAAAGCTGGCGGTTGCAAGCTCCACCGCCTTGGCAAAGCCTGCGATATTGTGCAGCGCTTCCGTTCCAGAGCGCAAATTCCGTTCCTGTCCGCCGCCCCGGATGAGCGGCGAAACGTGTAGTCCGGGCCGGATCCAGAGCCCGCCGACCCCTTTGGGGCCGTGGAGCTTGTGGGCGCTGATGGAGATCAGATCGGCTCCCAGTGTTTCCGCTGTGAAGTTTAGTTTACATAACCCTTGTATCGCGTCTGTATGGAACAGGGCGGGGGAGTGGGTGTGGGTGAAATCGGCCAGTTCTCTGATGGGTTGGATCGCCCCGGTCTCGTTGTTGGCCAGCATGACGGACACCAGGGCCGTATCGTCTCGGAGGGCATCCGCTAGGGCCAATGGCGAGATCAGTCCCGTGCTGTCCGGCGGGAGGAGGGTGATCTCATAGCCCCGGTCAGAGAGGGCTTTCAGTGGGGCCAATACTGCGTCGTGCTCTATGGCGCCGGCAATGATGTGCCGCCCCCGGTGGCGCATGGCGTGGAGGGCGCCGCATATGGCCCAGTTGACGCTCTCCGTACCGCCGGAGGTGAACGTGAGAGACTGGGATTCTGATCCCAGAGCCCGAGCGACGATCTCCCTGCAGGCATCTAGTTTTTTTGCCGCCGCCCGGCCCAGCTCGTGGAGAGAGGAGGGATTGCCCGGGAAATCCCGCAGGGTTTTGGCCATCTCCTCTATCACTTCGGAGGACGGCAGGGTAGTGGCGGCGTTGTCAAAATAAATCATGGTGCGACATCTCCAAATATTCCTGTAGGGCGCGACGCCCCGGCGCGCCGTTCAACCGCACTGTGGCTGAAACGGCGTGTCGGGGTGCCACGCCCTACGGTGCTTATGGGTTGTGTTACTCTGCAATCAAGCCGGAAACGGCTTCACGGAACTTGTCTGTATCGGCGGCGTCGCCGTGGACTTGAACGGTGACGGGACGGGAGAGATCCAGACTGAAGAGGCCCATAATGCTCTTGGCGTCCACCAGATAGCGGCCGGATAACACGTCGATATCACAGCTCATCAGACTGGCGGCGGTGACGAAAGTTTTGACATCGTTAATGGAACGGAGATTGATTTTAAATTCAGTCATTGGTATAATCCTTTCTGTCAGTTACTTTTTCAGCATACTATAATATGCCAATTATACCCTGTCCGAGGGAGAAATGCAAGTATGAAACTTCACTTTACCACTTTGGGCTGTAAAGTAAATCAATACGAGACCCAGGCCCTTCAGACCCTCCTGGCCGAGAAAGGGCATAAACTGGTGCAGGGTGACGAGACCGCAGACGTGGTGGTCATCAATACCTGTGCCGTCACGGCAGAGAGCACGAGAAAGAGCAGGCAGGCCGTAAAGCGGGCCAGAGGTGCGCATCCGGGGGCCTTTGTGGCCGTATGCGGCTGTGTCTCGCAGATCAGCCCAGAGGATGTGGCGGATCTGGGGGCCGATCTGGTCGCCGGAAGCGGGGATCGACGAGGGTTCGCCCGAGAGTTGGAACGACTGTTCTCCGGTGGGGATACGTCTATGGACATAGATGCCGCCGCAGATTGGCGAGAGTTTGAGATATTGCCCGCCGGTGGTCTCGACGGCAGGATGAGAGCGCTCCTCAAAGTACAAGACGGCTGTGACAACTACTGTACCTACTGTATAATCCCCTACGCCAGGGGGCCTGTCCGCTCCATTCCTTCGGAAACGGCGGTAGAGCAGGCCAAATCCTTGGAAAAAGCGGGATTTCGGGAGCTGACCATCACCGGGATTGAAATCTCCTCCTACGGTAAAGACCGGGCAGGGGAGGGAGATTTGATCGACTTGGTGGAGGCGGTCTGCAAAGCAGTACCCCAGATGCGTGTGCGGTTGGGATCTCTGGAGCCGCGGACGGTGACGGAGGATTTTTGTGATCGGCTCCGGGTGTTGCCCAATCTCTGCCCGCATTTTCACCTGTCCCTGCAATCCGGCTGTGATGTGACCCTGCATCGTATGGGCCGCCGGTACGATACGGCCCGGTATTTGCAGTCCATATCGTGGCTGCGGCAGAGTTTTGAACACTGCGGGATCACCACGGATTTGATTGTGGGATTTCCCGGGGAATCGGAGGCGGATTTTCAGGAGAGCGTTGCGTTTTTAAAGACATGTGCCTTTTCTGCGGTTCACATCTTTCCATACTCCGCCAAAAAGGGAACCAAAGCCGCCGAGATGCCGGGCCAGATCGAAAAGGCGGAGAAGACCAGACGGGCCAAACGCGTCGGACAGGTGGCAAAAGAATTGCGAGATATCTGGCTCGCCTCCCAAGTGGGGAGCGCCCCTCCCGTGCTCTTTGAGAGTGAGGAGACGGGCCGCAGTTTGGGTCACACGCCCAACTACTGTACCGTATCCGTACCGGGGACAGGATTGAAAAACCAGATCAAGCCCGTGGCGATCCACAGCGTATTGGGCGAAAATTTAGAGGGGACAATCCTCTTATCTGGTGAATCTGTCACTTTACAATGACTTGAATTTCTGTTACACTATAAAGCACTAAAGCGTGAAAGTAGGAGGAGCATATGTTTACAGAGCGGATTTACAACTTTTCAGCTGGGCCCTCCATGCTGCCGGAAGCGGTTTTGGCAAAGGCCCAAAGTAAGATGCTCAACTTTGGCGGATCGGGAACCTCCGTCATGGAGATGAGCCATCGGAGTAAGGCTTTTGTGGATATCTTCGATGAGACAAAGACGCTATTGAAAGCGTTGATGGGAGTGCCGGATAGCCATGAGATTTTATTCCTACAGGGCGGCGCGTCTCTCCAGTTCGCCATGGTTCCCTTGAATCTGATTGGCAAGACGGGCAAGGCGGATTACGCCGTCACGGGGAACTTCTCCAATCTGGCCATGAAAGAGGCGAAACACTACGGTGAGATCCATGAGGCCGCCTCCTCCGCCGATCAAAACCACACCTATATCCCGGCTCAGGATCAACTGAACCTGTCCAAAGACGCGGCCTATTTCCACTACTGCGACAACAACACCATCTACGGCACCGAGTGGAATTATGTGCCGGACACGGGTGCTGTACCCCTGGTGTCCGACATGTCCTCTAATATTTTATCAAAGCCCATGGATGTGTCCAAGTACGGTCTGATCTACGCCGGCGCTCAGAAAAATATGGCCCCGGCAGGGCTGACCGTGGTGATTTTAGATAAAAGTCTCCTCGGATTGGAACTCTCCCATACGCCCACCATGCTCCGCTATCAGACCCATGTGGACGCCGACTCCATGTACAACACGCCGCCCACGTATAATATCTACATGCTGGGCCTTGTGCTGAACTGGATCGAAGCCCGGGGCGGGTTGACCGCTATGGAACGGTATAACGAGGAAAAAGCCGCAATCCTCTATGACTATCTGGACGAGAGCGCCCTATTCAAAGCCTGTGCTCTGCCAGAGTTCAGGTCGAAGATGAACGTGACCTTTGTCACAGGAGATCCAGATCTGGATGCCAAATTCGCCAAAGAGGCGGGGGCGGCGGGGCTCTCTAACCTGAAAGGCCATCGAGTCGTAGGCGGTATGCGGGCCTCTATCTACAACGCCATGCCCATGGAGGGCGTCTCGGCCCTGGTGGAATTTATGAAAGAATTTGAGCAGAACAATCGTTAAATATTACAACTACCGCGGCGGCGGGAGAGACACGGAAGAAAGCAATTTTACTGTGCTTCCTCCGCCGCAGGCAGAGGAAGACACGAAAAAACAGAAAAGCGATACGTTAGGAGATTGAAATATACT
Organism: Oscillospiraceae bacterium; assembly: GCA_009780435.1. Lineage (GTDB taxonomy): Bacteria > Bacillota > Clostridia > Oscillospirales > Oscillospiraceae > WRAB01. Next base: position 75,386 of record WRAB01000001.1, read on the forward strand.
ATGTACAAGATAAAAACATTGAATCCCATTGCAGAGATCGGTTTGGCGGCCCTGGATTCCGCAAAATATATGATTGGCGATCAGGTGGAAAACCCCGACGCCATCTTAGTGCGCAGTGCGAAAATGCACGACTACCCATTCAACCCGGAACTGCTCTGTATTGCACGGGCCGGAGCGGGGGTCAACAATATTCCCATCGACCGGTGCACAGAGGACGGGATCGTGGTCTTTAACACGCCCGGTGCCAACGCCGAGGCGGTGAAAGAACTGGCACTCTGCGCCATGCTCCTGGCATCCCGCGATGTGGTCGGCGGGATCAACTGGGTCTCCACCATTGCGGATGACCCGGAAGTGGCCCAGAAGGTGGAGAAGGGGAAGAGCAACTTCACGGGCCCGGAGATATCCGGCAAGACCCTGGGAGTCATCGGCCTGGGGGCCATCGGATATAAGCTGGCCAATCTGGCCCTGGCCCTGGGGATGAACGTGTGCGGATACGACCCCTATCTGTCCGTGCGGGCCGCTTGGCGGCTGTTGCCGAATGTGCAACTGGCCGAGAGCTTGGACGCGGTCTATAAATCCTGCGACTATATCTCTCTCCACGTACCCGTAACCGAAAAGAGCAAGGGTATGATTAACAGAGAGGCTTTCGATAAGATGAAAGACGGGGTGCGGATTATCAATCTGGCCCGGGGAGAACTGGTCAACGATGACCATATGCTGACAGCCCTGAAAAGCGGCAAAGTGGCCCGTTACGTCACGGATTTTCCAAATCCAAAGACGGCCGGGGCCGAGGGTGTCGTCGCCCTGCCCCATCTGGGGGCCTCTACGCCGGAGAGCGAGGACAACTGCGCCGTCATGGCCGCCCAGGAGGTCCAGGCGTATTTGGAGCACGGTAACATCCACAACAGCGTCAACTTCCCGGACGCCTATATGAAGCCAAACGGCCATGTGCGGGTGTGTTTCTCTCACTTTAACGTCCCCGCTGTGATCGGCAGCGTCCTCAAGATCATCTCAGACTGCGGGATCAATGTGGAGAACATGGTCAGCAAATCCCGGGACAAATATGCCTACGGCATTGTGGATGTCAACGCACCGGTGGGGGACGAGTTTGTAGCCAAACTGCAACAGGTAGAGAATGTCATCCGTGTCCGGGTGATTGGGTAAATTTTATGGATTGGATTCGTAAGTTATTTGCGCCCAAAGAAAAAGAAGACGGTTCAAAGGCCGCATGGAACAAGGCCGATTTTGAGGCATTTGTGAGCGAATACGAGAGAGAAGAAAAAGAAATCCTCGTGCTGACAAGTGATGAGCCGAGTGCCGCGATGAAGTTGCGGGATTCGTGGTCGCCATGCAGATATTTTCTGGCCTATATGGATCTCGCCTCAAATGAGGTAAAAATAGGCGATGGGCGCATTACCTGGTTGATCTCCGAGGAAATCAGGCAGAAATACGGGAATGCGTGGCCCCATTATTTCAAAGGCGGCGTGATCTATCAGCTCCGGGTGAGAGAGTTGATGGACAAAACCGTCCCAGAGGGGAGACTGCCCGCCTATTACAACCGCTTTATGGTTGTGGAGGTCCTGGATTCAAATGTCCACAACGAGGAACTGCTGGACGTTTTAGCGGAATACAGGACGCCGGTGAAGCTTTCAGACGAGACATTGGGCGAGTTTTTGCTCAATAAGGACTTGCGCTTCTTTGCGGGGAATATCCATTGGCTCGGAGAGCCTGTCTCTGCGGACATGGAAGTGATCATCGACAACAAAGACACCTGGGCGCAGGCGCTGGACGTATTGCGTACCCTGTTTGAGCAGCAAGAGCAGAGAGATTCAGAATTTCGAGCGTTTGCCGCAAAAGCACTCATTGAGACGGCGAACGAGTGGAGAAGCCAAGAGGAAAGCGAAGATACGCCGGAGGAACTATCGGAAGAAGAGTTCATGGGCAGGATTTCGCTCTCGTCACTGGCGGTGACACCGGACGGGAAATACACGGCGTATTACGACGATGACAATATGTTCTGGGGACACTCCATCTCTGTAGAGGGCAGCATAGAGACGGGGCCGGAATCTGCCTCAATTTGAGGGTGGGGCCAGAGTTTGATAGTCGGCAAATGATACTAATGATACTATGGAACAGACGAGGCACGGCTAAAAACAGCCGTGCCTTTTTTGTTTTATCCCTTTCCAAAGTGAGATGATGGCTAATATTAATCCTACAAGGCAAACGCCACTGAAGACGACATTTTTCATTTTAACAGCCCGCCTAATATAAAAACTACCGTCTAAGCTGACGGCACAAAACACCCGCCGCCTGCGGGTGTTTCTCGCTACCCGCCCCGTCTGACCGATGCCAGGCCCGCCGCAGAGGAGGTCAGTTCCGGGTCGCCCCAGTAGGTGATGGAACCCAGGCCCTCTATAGAGGCGTCCAGGGTTTGCTCTGCGTGGACTTGAGCGGAACCAACGCCTTCGAGGGAGATGGTTGCGTGTTGTGCGATCAAGTTGCGGGTGTTGATATCCACGGCACCCGCACCGGTGACGTGTAATTCTTCTGCCGTACCGGAGAGCGAGATCTCTCCTGCGCCGTTGATCTCCGCAGATACCCTCTGCGCGTTGAGCGCAAGTTCTACACTTCCTGCGCCGTTGAGTTCCAGTCCAAAGGATGCAACAGAAAATGTGCCGCTTCCGGAGATCGTGGCCGCGCCGTCTACGACGATTTCTTCCAGCGCATCTGCACCGATCTCAAATGTAATCCGATTGCTGGTGATAGAGGCGTTATTTCTCGTCTCAATGCGTAACACACTATTTTGATATGTAATTTCTATTAAATCCTGTAAGTTATCATCAATTGTATAAGTGAGTTCGCTGCTGTGTTCCGGACTAATGTTTACGGTGGCCGGTACGCCTCGCACAATAATTTTTGTAATAGAGCCGTCGTATGAAAAGGCGCCGTCCGTCATTTGTCCGTTGCCCACTGTGGGGGTCGTTGTGCCAGGGACGAAGCATCCGCTCAGGGATATGAGAAGCAGAACCGCTGCCGCCACAATTATAATTCTTCTGAAACCCATTGTAATACCTCCAACAAATTACTTTTTTACTAAAGATACAGATTTTTTCTTAGAGCGAAAAGGGGAAGTAGATTAGAAATAGATTAAGACGGGGCTAAATTATTTAAAATGGGTATGTGTATTGATATGGTTCATACAAAAACAATGGTATCCCTCGCACCGGGAGCAGTAGCGGAACTCCATGCCGGGATCGTCTCCATCGGTGATACCGCAGACCTCGCATTTGCGGGTGTAGGACTTCGCCTGCTGTTTTCGCTCCAACTCTCGTGAGACATTTTTGAAGTTGATGGTGGTCTTGGAGTTCTTTTTCTTATGAAAATTTAGATATCGTTTCAACGTATCGCCGCAGAAAGCCAGATAGTTGAGCACCAGGGGCAGGGGAATCAGATTTGCTGGAAAGAGGGAGAACTCGCTTAGAATATCATAAAAGAACAACACAGAGGCGGCTATGCCGAGCCACTTGACCTTGACGGGGAGGATAAACATGAGAAGGATTACTGTATCGGGATACAACGTGGCAAAGGCCACAAGCAGAGTAAGATGGATAGAGAAAACGGATACCATCCCGCTGTCAAACGGTGCGCCAAAGAGAAAAAACACGAGACCGGACACGATCAGCAGTACGACACTGATTAGATAATAGAGGCAGAACTTTGCCGTACCCCAGGTCTGCTCTAAGGTTGTGCCCAGCATGTAGTAAAAGTAGAGGGAGACCGCCAGCCAGACTGGGCTAGAAGATATGGGGACAAAAAGAAACGTCACCAGCCGCCAGACCTCGCCCCGGAATATATCCGTGGGGGAGAAGGCCAGGCGGGAAAACAGCGTACCGGACTCGTCCATGATGGACAGGGCAAAGACCAGGCCCGTGCCGATGACAATATACAGCATCAGGCGGGGGATTCCAAACCGGGGGTGTTTATAACAAAACCGATCAATGGCACGGCTGATTGCTCGCATAGAGTGGCCTCCAATGTTTTTTCCTATTTTCCCCGCCGGGGTTGGGGGAAATATAACAATATTATTTTATATCAGCCTGTCCAAAAAGTCCACAAAAAAATGGCGTTGAGATAAGGCGGAAACTGTGGTACAATAGCGAATACGATAACGAAAAGAAAAAGAGAACCGGAAAGGGCAAGCGTATCTATGTCAAATCGTGTCTTTACATCTGAATCTGTCACCGAGGGACACCCCGACAAAGTGTGTGACCAAATTTCCGACGCCGTGTTGGATAATATTTTAAATCAAGACCCGCAAGCCCGTGTGGCCTGTGAGACGGTCTGCACCACCGGACTGGTCTTCGTCATGGGAGAGATCACTACGGGTTGCTATGTGGATATCCCCAAGGTCGTCCGGGAGACGGTGAACAACATCGGCTACAACCGCCCGGAGATCGGCTTTGACGCCGCCTCCTGCGCCGTGATGACCAGTATTGACGAACAGAGCGGCGATATTGCCATGGGTGTCAACCGTGCCATTGAGGTGCGGGAAGACGGCAGCGGCGACGACGCCGACAAGATCGGCGCGGGGGATCAGGGCATGATGTTCGGCTTCGCCTGTGATGAGACAGAGGAGCTGATGCCGGCCCCCATCACCTATGCACATATCCTCTCCAAACAACTGGCCCAGGCGAGGCGGGACGGAGCGTTGCCTTTCCTGCGGCCCGACGGCAAAAGCCAAGTATCCGTTGAATACGACGCAAAGGGCGAGATCGCCCGGATTGCCGCCGTTGTGGTCTCGACCCAACACGCCCCGGAAATTGAATTGGAGCAGCTCCGGGAGGCCGTGCGGGAGGGTATCATCTATAAGGCGTTGCCCCGGGAGTTGCTTGATGCAAAAACGTCGATTTATGTAAATCCAACCGGGCGATTTGTCACCGGCGGCCCCGTGGGAGATTCCGGCCTCACCGGACGGAAGATCATCGTAGATACTTACGGCGGTCTCGGTGGTCACGGAGGTGGCTGCTTTAGCGGGAAAGACCCGACAAAAGTGGATCGATCCGGCGCGTATATGGCCCGGTATATGGCGAAAAATATCGTGGCGGCGGGATTGGCCAAACGCTGTCAGATCGAAGTGGCATACGCCATCGGCGTGGCCCACCCCGTTTCGATTTATGTAAACACAGAGGGGACAGGGAAACTGGACGACACCAAATTGGCAGAGATCATTGAACGGGAGTTCGATCTGCGCCCGGCCAGTATCATCCGCTATTTGAATTTGCGGCGGCCCATCTATCTGCAGACAGCGGCCTATGGCCACTTTGGCAGACCGGATCTGGATCTCCCGTGGGAGAAGACAGACGCAGCAGAGCGATTGGCGCAATATCTCAATTAACAATGAGCAATGAATAGATAACAATGGTTGTGTCCGCCGCAGGCGGACGGATTTCAAATCATCGCCAGAGGCGATACTAAAATTATTCATTGTTATCTGTTCATTAGTTAATTGAAAAAGAGGTTTTTATGGACAAGCGAAATCGGGGCAATGCGCCCCGGCACGTACAGCCCAAAGGGCTGGAGATGGACGGATTTGTGGATCGCGGAGAGGAAGGTGTCGTCGAGGGGCGTAACGCCCTCTTAGAGGCGCTGGATGCCGGGGTGGCCATAGATAAGGTCTATATTGCCAAGGGTGATATTGATGCGACCCTCCGGCACATTGCGTCCCGTGCGCGAGACGCGGGAGCTGTGGTAGTGGAGACGGATCGGCGGAAGCTGGACAGCTTGAGTCGCAGTCATTCCCACCAGGGAATACTGGCCCTTACGGCAGTGCGGGCGTATGCCAGTATCGAGGATATTCTGCAACTGGCCCAGGACCGGGGGGAGCCGCCACTGGTAGTGATTTGTGACGAGATCACGGATTCCCACAATTTGGGCGCCATTATCCGCACGGCGGAGGCCACCGGGGCCCACGGGATTGTGATCCCCAAACGGAGAAGTGTAGGGATCACCCCCATTGTGCAAAAGACATCTGCCGGGGCGGTGAACCATCTCCCCGTGGCGCGGGTTCCCAACCTGACAGCGGCGATTCAGACGCTGCAAAAGGCGGGACTCTGGATCTACGGCGCGGCCATGGAGGGGGAGTCTGTGCTCTGGGATGCGGATCTCAAGGGGCCTGTGGGTATCGTCATCGGCAGCGAGGGCGATGGGCTTGGTCGATTGGTGTCGAAGCACTGCGATTTTCTTGTGCGGATTCCCATGGCGGGGAAAGTGCAGTCGTTAAACGCCTCTGTCTCGGCGGCGGTGATGCTTTACGAGGTCATCCGCCAGAGACGGGGAGAATATATGAAATTTTAAGTTCATGAGTAAGTTGGTGAGGTATTTATGAGCGAAAAGCAAAAAGAAAATTGGGAAGAGATTACCCTGGAGTCGATCTTAGCCGAATACAAGGGTGCGGCGTTTATTGATGGGCAGACAAAGACCCCCAAGGAGACACTGGATCAAATGACCCAGCAGATCCTGGATGAGACATTGGGGAGACGGCCAAAGGTAGCGGAGGAGGCCGTCAAAACGCCGGAATTACGGGCGGAACCGGAGCCACATCCCATCATCAGCGCCCCGGAGCCGGAGGTTGTCAGTGTGCCGAAGGAGCAGACAGAGCCTCGCTTTGGCCTGGATGGAGATGGCTCGTCATTGGAAGACGGGGCGACAATTCCATTTTCCGCAGTTGTTGTCCCGGAACCTCCGGCGGTACCATCGGAGCCGGAGCCGGAACGTAAGTTGTCCCCGCCCCCCGTTCCCCCGGTAGAGCCGGTTCGGGAACCGGAACCGGAGAGCGTGTCTCAAGAATGGGAACCCGGAAAAGTTATCCAGATTTCCTTTTCTGGTGGGGAGCAGTTCGCCTCCGGAGAACCGGATGCGCCGATAGAAGAATCCAGGCGGCAGCGCAAGGCTGAAGACCATCGGGATATTCAGCCGGAAGAGACTGGATTTTCCGACAGCGATCCCAAAGTGAGCAATTACTCCGCCTATGCCAATCAAGACAAGATGAGTGATTACGCCGATCTATACGATGAGGCAGAAGATGACGATGGAGGGGCGCGGACAGGTCTATTTGGGCGCTTCGCAAGCCGCCTCAGTCGAAAAGACGCCGATGATTCGGAGGAAGAATCCCCGAAAGACAAAAACTCGTCCAGGGAGACAGATGAGGACGAGCCGGAGGGCCGTTACGACGAAGACGCCTTTGCCCAAGACGACATGACTCTCCGAGAGGCCGCCGGACGGTACGGCAAGGGGATCAACCGCTATCAGACCCGGGGGATGTTGGCCATTTTGCTCTCGCTGGTTATGTTGCTGTTTACGGCTCTCGGTCAGAGGGGGACCGATCTCCCTGGGATTATGGGCAGTGCGCCGGGCCTTACGGCGGCTATGCTGGTGATGCTCTTTGTAGTCATGTTCCTGACGGCGGATGTGTTGGCCATCGGTGTGATGGATATTGTCCGGCGGCGGTTGGGGCCGGAGAGTTTGGTGGCAGTGGCTATTCTGGCCTCGATCATAAACGCTGTGGTGATCATCCGGACGGGAGATGCCTCTCGTGGATTGCCCTATTTCCCCGTGGTGGCATTTGCCCTGGGGACGGCCCTCTTGGGGATCAAGGCCACCCGCAACGCTATGAAAAATACCCTGCGGACAGCGGCGAAGGGCGCCAGTCCCGCTGTGATGTCCAGCAAGTTTGACAGAGAAGACGGGAGCTTTGTGCTCTTCCGCTCGAAGACCGATCCCGATGGATTCATCCGCAAAACCCAGCAGATGGATTTCTCCGAATTCGCTTATACCATGGCGGCACCGTTGCTCTTGGTCATGTCAGCGGTATTTGCCCTCTTGGCCGCTCTGGGTGGCGGTGAGGGGGAAATCAGTCACTTCGTCCACAACTTCGCCGCCATGACCGCGGTGAGCGCCACTTTTACCGGGGCGCTGGTCTATGGACTGCCCTATTCTCTCCTGGCCAGAAAACTGATGAAGGCCGGTGCGGCCCTGGCGGGCTGGGGCGGCGCCGTGGAGGCGGATGAGGCGGCAGGCGTGATTGTCACCGATACGGACGTCTTCCCCGCGGGAACCCTGTCTCTGGCCGGGGTGCGCATCTTACACGAGCCGGATACCCAGCGGGTAATCTCTTATACCGCCAGTCTCATTGTGGAGTCCCGTTGCGGACTTGCGGATGTGTTCGCGGAGGTCGTCCGCAAGCACAAGTATACCTTCTACTCCGTGAAAGATCTCTCCACCTACGAGGGGGGCGGGATTGAGGCCACGATCAACGGGGAACAGGTCAGGGTTGGCTCCGCCAGCTTTATGAACCTGATGGGAATCCGACTGGATCAGACTCTCAACGTGAAAAATGCCGTCTTTACAGCTATCGGCGGGGAACTGGCCGGGGTATTTGCCATCAACTACGTGCCACAGGCCGCGGTACAAGAGGCGCTGGAGAGTTTGCTCCACACGAAAATTCACCCACTCTTCGCCGTGCGGGATTTCAATATTACGCTGCTGATGCTCCAGAGCAAGTTTAACATCAGCACGGATAAGATCGACTTTCTCACTTACGCCGAGCGCTTTGCCTTAAGTGGAATGGCTCCCGATGAGCGAGGACGGCCCTTTGCCATCCTCAACCGGGAGGGGTTAGGCCCGCTGACGGATGTGGTAGTCGGTGGCAAGCGCCTGCGGCGGACAGTGGTGCTCAACACGATTCTGAGCATGAGTTCCTCGGTTGTCGGCCTGCTTCTGCTCCTCTGGTTCTTCTGGGTCGGAACGCCGGAATCGGCCAGTGTGTCCAACGTGTTCTTCTATTTGGCCGCGTGGCTAGTGGTGATCAGTTTGTCATCACGGGCGGTGACGTTTGATTGAGTAGTCTCGTCATGATCTGGTGCGCTGGTATATCTAATAAATTCGGAGGGCTATTATGAGAGATACTCTGCTGTTAAGGGATTACGATCCCATATCCATGCTCACCGTAAAGGAGACAGAGATAACGAAGCCAAAATTCCCGGTATTTGACGGGCATATCCACATCGGCTCGCTGCAGATGAGGGGCCAGGAACCGGTTGACGCAAAAGAAGTCGTCGAAGGGCTAAAAAGTGCGGGGATATTCGGCGCAATCAACTTAAAAATGTTTTGGGGCGATCCTTTAAAAGAGCATCTGGCATATTTAAAAGGACATGAAGAGTTCATCCACACATTTGCGTCCGTAGACGTATCCCGCCTGGAGGAACCCGGTTTCCCCGCCTACGCAGACGAGACGTTAAAAGAGATGAAATTGATGGGCATAAACGGCCTGAAATTTTGGAAAAACATCGGTTGTGGCCTGAAAGATTCCAGCGGCAAATTTGTCATGCCTGACGACGACAGGCTTCGCCCCATATGGGAGGCCGCCGCGAAGTATAAAATGCTGGTTCTTTTTCATATAGCCGACCCCAAATCATTCTTCACCCCCGTGGACGAGAAAAACGAGTTCTACGAGAGCTTGGTGCAAAATCCAGACTGGGTATTCTATGGGGGCGGCCATCCAAGCTTTGAGGCGCTGATGCGGGCACAGGACAATTTGATTGGAACAAATCCCGACACGACCTTCGTCATCCCTCACGTGGGCTCCTGCGCAGAGGATTTGGGCTGGGTCGGCGCACAACTGGACAAGCACCCCAATATGTATATTGACACGTCCGCACGGAACAACCTGCTGGGCCGCCAGCCGTATACCTGTCGAGCGTTTTTCTTAAAATACCAGGACAGGATTGTATTCGGTACAGACGCGGGCTTCGGCGGTGCGGGCTTTGACCTCAACTTTTACGCAGAGCACTACCGCTTCTTTGAGACCTACGACGAATATTTTCGCCCCATACTCGAATGGGGCTGGGAACAGGGCCGCTGGTACATCTATGGCCTGGGGCTTCCCGATAGTGTGTTGGAGAAGTTTTATTCCGGGAATATACGGCGGCTTTTGAAGCGTGTAGGTGTGAACATATAGGGTTTTATAAAGAGAAAATGGTTAGCCCGGAGCTACCCGCTCCACTTGCACGTTCCGCCCATTTCTGCTATACTGGAGAAAATTTCATACCATATGTTTGCAGGGGAACTCCTCGGAGTTGAGAAGGTAAAACCTGACCCTTTGAACCTGTTGGCTCACACCAGCGTAGGAAGCAAATCGAAACAAGTCGTGACGAACGCTCTCTTATTGCGGAGGGCGTTCTTTTTATTAAAAAACGGAGGAATCAAATCATGTCATTTTCAAGAGATCTGAAAGCAAACGCGGAGAAAGTCTGGGAGGACGGGTACAACCACCCCTTTGTGCAAGGACTCGGTGCGGGGACGCTGGATAGAGAGAAATTCAAGTTCTATCTCCTGCAAGATTATCTATATCTCCTGCAATACGCAAAAGTCTTCGCCATCGCCGCCGTGAAATCCGACACGGAGGAGCAGATGACAGGCTTTACCACGAGCCAATATTTTATCCTGGCCAACGAGATGAACGTCCACCGGGCCTATATGGCCGAATTTGGCATCACAGAGGCGGAAGTGGCGGCGGTGAAGCCGTCCCTCTATAACCGGACATACACGGCGAATATGCTCTCCTACGGCTTGACTGGCGGATTGGCGGAAGTCCTGGCCGCGGTGTTCCCCTGTGCATGGACATACGCCGACTACGGCAAGCGCTTAAAAACGCAGTACGCCGACAAATTGGAGGAGAATTTCTACAAGACCTGGATCGAGACCTACGCCGGCGACGAATTTTCCCAATCATTCGAGTGGTTCTACGACGCGCTGGATCAGCTCGTCGCAAACATGTCGGACGCCGAGCGGGAGAAGATAACGGACATTTTTATATCCAGCGTGGAGTTCGAGTACCTGTTCTGGGACATGGCCTATAAACAACAGATGTCTTATTGAAAAAATTATCTTGTGTTCTCCGGTGCTTTTGGATTATACTAGGAAGAGCGAAATACGGCGCACAGTCGAGTAACTTGGAGGAAACAGTATGCAATATAACACACCGCTGCCCCATATGGCGGCAAGGGGCCGCCTGTTGGCCACGGAGATGGTTCACCGGGCGGCGTCCGGCCACCTGGGGGGATCCCTGTCCGCTATGGACATCATCGCCCTCTTGTACGGCGAAGTCTTGCGGATCAATGTGAACAATCCCCGGGATCCGGACAGGGATCGCTTTGTACTCTCCAAGGGCCATGTAACCCCGGCCCTATATGCGATCTTGGCCCTCCGCGGATTTTTTCCGGAGGCGGATTTGGCCCTGTTTCGCCACATCGACGGCGATTTGTCGGGGCATCCGGAGATGAAACACGTCCCGGGGGTGGACATGTCCACCGGCTCCCTGGGCCAGGGGATCTCCGCCGCTGTGGGCATGGCCCTGGCGGGGCAGATGGATCAGAAGAGCTATCGGGTCTACGCACTTCTGGGGGACGGGGAACTGGGCGAGGGCCAAGTATGGGAGGCGGCGATGGCCGCCAATAAGTACAAGCTGAGCAACCTGACGGCATTCGTGGACGTAAACGGCCTCCAGATCGATGGCCCCACCGCCCAGGTCATGCCCGTGGAGCCAATCGGCGATAAATTCCGTGCGTTCGGCTGGCATGTGATCGACGCCGACGGCCACGATTTTGCATCTCTGCGCAGTGCGATCACCGAGGCGCAACAGCATACCGACGGTCCCACCATGATCTTGGCGAAAACAGTCAAGGGCAAGGGGATATCCTTTATGGAACACGTTGCGGGCTGGCACGGCAAGGCCCCGGGAGACGAGGATTACGCCGTCGCCCGTGCCGAGCTGGAAGCGGCCCTAGAAAGATTGGAGGCATAATCTGTATGGCTGAAAAAATTGCAACCAGAGCGGCCTACGGCAAGGCCATCGCCGCCCTTGGGAAAACCGACCCCAATATCGTGGTGCTAGATGCAGACTTATCAAAGACCACCATGACCAATACCTTCGCCGAAACGTTTCCGGAGCGGTTTTTCAACATGGGTATCGCCGAGTGTAACATGGCCAGCGTCGCCGCCGGCCTCGCCGCCTGCGGGAAAAAGCCCTTTATGAATACCTTTGCCATCTTTGCCGCCGGTCGGGCCTGGGAGCAGGTGCGCAACTCTATCTGCTATCCCGGCCTGAATGTCAAAGTCGTGGGCTCCCACGGCGGGCTGTCCGTGGGTGAGGACGGGGCCACGCATCAGTGTACAGAGGATTTTGCCCTCATGCGGGCCATCTCCGGTATGACGGTGCTGTGTCCCTGTGACGGACATGAGATGCGGGAGGCGGTAGCGGCCCTGGCCAACTTTGACGGCCCCGCTTATCTGCGATTAGGCCGCTTGCCGGTGGAGACCGTGACCGACACGATCCCTGGCTACAAATTCGAGATCGGCAAGGGTGCCGTCTTGCGGGACGGCAGTGACGTGACCATCGTGGCCTGCGGCATGAATGTCCAGATGGCACTCAAAGCCGCCGATATCCTGGCGGAGCAGGGGATATCGGCACTGGTCATCGACATGCATACGATCAAGCCCTTAGACGAGGCCCTCCTGTTGGAGGCAGCCCAAAAGACCGGCGCAGTTGTGACCACAGAGGAGCACAACGTACTGGGCGGACTCGGCGGCGCTGTGGCCGAGTTTTTGGGCGAGCACTATCCCGTCCCCGTCATCCGCCACGGCGTTATGGACGAGTTTGGCCGCTCCGGTGCGGCAAACGCCGTCCTGGCGGCGTATGGGATCACCCCCGAAGGGATCGTAGCGCGCACACTTGCGGCGGTTGCTGCGAAGAGATAATAACGAAAAAGCCGGGGTATCTAGAGGATACCCCGGCATATTTTTTGTCTGTTTTACCAAGGAGGAATCCAATGAAACATTACATCGACCTGCACATGCACTCGACTTGTAGCGACGACGGTGAGTTTACGCCGTCGGAATTGGTTCGCCAGTGTGAGGCCACCGGGGTTCGGATCATGTCTATCACAGATCACAACTCTGCGAGGGGGAATCGGGAGGCGAGGGAAGCGGCGGAAGCCTGTGGTATCCGCTATATCGCCGGAATTGAGATCGACTGCGTCTTTCGTGGCAGAAACCTGCACCTTTTGGGGTATGGGATCGACGCAGAGAGCCCGGATTTTGCGGCGCTGGAAGCGCAGATGCTGGCAGATGAGCGAAAGGCGTCCTGGGAGCGGCTGGCGTTGACCCAGAAGCTCGGATTTGATATCTCGGCAGAGGAGTTAAACAAATTTTCCGATATCAATGACCCCACCAAAATGTGGAATGGGGAAGTTTTCGCAGAAGTGTTGTTGGAAAAAGCGGAATATATGAACCATCCGCTGCTCCGGCCCTATCGGACGGATGGGGCGCGGAGCGAGAATCCATTTGTCAACTTCTATTGGGACTATTACGCCCAAGACAAGTCCTGCTATGTGAAGGTGGAGTTTCCGGCGCTGAAAGATGCCATCGCCCTAGTACGAGACAACGGCGGCAAAGCGGTTTTGGCCCATCCGGGCAATAATCTAAAGGGCCGCTTGGAGCTGTTCAACGAGATCGTCAAACAGGGCATCGACGGGGTGGAGGTATTTTGCAGCTATCACGACGAGGCGATTGCCAAGTATTTTTACGAGCAGACCGTAAACCATTCTCTGCGTATTACCTGTGGGAGCGATTATCACGGGAAGACAAAACCGTCGGTCAAATTGGGGGAGACAGGGTGTTGGGGTGATCCCCAGGAGGTTGAGAATAAAATTAATTTTTGATCTAAATATTTCAAGAGACTTCCAAAATTACGCAATATGTTGTCGGATTTTGACGAAAATTATGTGGTTTGCTCAGTGAATATTTCAATTTTGTTACAAATCATCAAATCGCTTGTATAGATAAATGTCCTGTGATACGATGCTGAAAATTAACTTGGAAAATAATACTTTAGCATGGCAAAACACGTGGCATACAAAAAATAATTTAAGAAAGAAGGTTAAGCGATCATGATGAAGAAAATGAAGAAGGGCATTGGCGCTCTACTTGTGCTCTGCATGTTGCTCACGTTGATGCCGACGGCGTTAGCAGCCCCCGCGCCAGGAGCGACAGAAGTTGAGTCTGGCACAATTGCCACCAGCAACTTGCCGTGGCGATTGTATAGTGATGGTACATTGATGGTAGATGCGGGAACAATTGACTGGTCTGGCACACAGGGCCCGTGGAGTGGTCGAAGCGATATCAGCAGGATTGTTTTCGACGGGCCGATTACTGTTGTAGGAAGCTTTGACGGATTTTTCTCCCATCTATCGAATGTAACCGAAATAGTGGGGTTAGGGAATAATTTCGACATCGCCGATGCGACAACTATGTATAATTTGTTCTGGGGTGCAAGTAGTCTGGAAGCGCTAGACTTGTCCGGTTGGGTGACCTCTGCTCAACAGTCTTGGTGGAAAGGCAATATATTTACGGATATGCCATCTCTAACTTATCTTACATTAAATGATAGCTTTACACTTCGTTCAAATGTTGGTATTAATCTGCCGCCTGCTGATGCCTTTTTCGTAGATAGTTGGGTGAGTTCATGCGGCACTTACTCGCTGCCTGCTGAGGAGTTGATAGCGTTATACGGGCCTCCATTCCCAAACAATGCTCCAGAAGGCGACATCACCTGGACGCGGGAACGTATTGCATGGAGGGTGTCCTTTGTGGATGATGATGGAGTTACTTATCAGATTGTACCAATCGGCCAAACAGCGACAGAGCCAGATCCCGACCCAGAGCGTGCGGGTTACGTCTTCCTCGGCTGGTTCGAGGAGGACGCAGACGAGTCGTTTGATTTTAGCACAGTGGTCGACAGAAATATAACGCTACATGCACGGTTCGAGCCTGAAACACCAGAGGTCGAGATTCTTAAAACCGCACCGACGACAATAGTGGCAGGCGGTGCGTTGACCTATATGCTCACGGTGACAAACACGGGTAATGTAGAATTGACTGGTTTAGTCGTAACTGACACATTACCGGCGCAACTACAAAATCCACGTAACCTCATATTGCCGACGGGCGCAATCGGCAGCTTTGACGGTCAGACTTTAACCGTGGAGCTCGGAACACTTGCTCCCGGCGAAACTGTGAGAATCACCTTTGTGGTGACAGCTGCAAGAACGGCAGCGAATACGTCAATCACCAACGCTGCAGAGGTTGAAGACCCGAACAATCCCGATGTGGGCGATGATAGCAGTACAACGACGACAGTCAGATCTCCCGGCACCATCCCCCCACCACCGCCTCCACCACCTCCTTGCTGCGAGGACTACCCCGACTGCGACTGCGACGCCCCCGGTCTCCCCGGTGACCGCGATTTCCATCCCCTCTATATGATCGGCAACGAGCACAGCCTCTTCATGCCCCGGAACAACATCAGCCGTGCAGAAGTCGCCACAGTCCTCGCGCGGATTGTACTCCTGGACTTCGAGACCGGGATCGACTTCCTGCCAGACGGTATGACTGTATTTGACAGATTCAGCGATGTGGAGTCCGGTCAGTGGTGGTACTACTATGTGGCATGGGCCTATGGCGCCGGGTTCATCAAAGGGTTTGACGACGGGACGTTCAAACCCGAAGACCCCATCACCAGACAAGAGTTCGCCGCTCTCCTGGCGAGGACCATCGACTATTACACAGAAGCTGGCGATATTTCCTTCGTCGATGCGGACGATATTAGCGCCTGGGCGCTGCACTATGTATACACCGTATATAAAGAGCTGTGGATGCGAGGTGACGATGGTCGAAACTTCAATCCCCAAGAAAACCTCAGCCGCGCCGAGGCCGCCACAACCATCAACCGGATCCTAGAGCGCATTTACGACCAGCCTGCATTTGCAGCCGCCAATGTAGTCAATCTGGAGCGCGCCATTCTCTTCTCGGACGTGGCAGATACGGCTTGGTATTTCGCCGCAGTGGTCGCCGCCACCAACGACCACTACCTGACCAGAATCGAAACCGGGGCAATCGACTGGAAATATATCTTGAGCAGACAAGAAGAACCGGCGTAATATGCGTGAAAAGCGAAAGACGCTGTGGACAAAAATCCACAGCGTCTTTTTGGCTGAATCCCTACTCAATCTCCAACTCTATTTCCGGCTTGATCCGTTTTTTGTGCTGGATAAATTCCGGGATATACATCAGCGTTGCACCAATTGCGCAGATGATTGTGGAGATCAGTAACGTATAGACCACCCAGACGGGCAGAGCGGGGAAGAGGGCGATTAGAATCATGGAGGTATAGAACAGGGCGGTGGTCAGTTTGCCAAACCATCTGGCCCCCTCGAGTTGGACACGGTTTTTCACCAGATAGGCGCTAAAGAGCATGATGGTCAACTCTTTCAGCGCTAAAATCGCAAAAAGAAACCAAAATTCAGCAAGGTGTATGGCGAAGAGCACACAGACGGAAATTTGGGTCAACTTGTCGGCGACGGGATCTAAGACTTTGCCCACGTTTGTGACCCAGCCGAACCGCCGGGCCAGAAATCCGTCCAGCATGTCCGTCAGGGCGGAGAGAATCAAAAGAAGTGCCGCGGCAAACATGTTGCCCTGGATCACTTTGAGGACGAAAAATGGAATCAGCACAATCCGAAAACTCGATAAAATATTGGGAATATGTCGCATAGATTTTCCCTTTCTCTGTTTCACCTCACAGGTGATCTTTCCCTTAACCCTGAAAAGTATATACTATTTCGCCAAGTTTTGCAATCCGTTGTTTGATTAGAGTTTGATTAAAATTTTTCAGATGGCCAGACTCTGCAAAGAGAGCGAAAAATGGGGCTTTACTTTCATACGTTAATGCTGTAAAATAAAAATGAAAGACGGACAAGCATAAAATAGTCTGACGATACAGCGCAGGAGGTGCGAAGATGAACAAAAACACAAAAAGACCGCGCTATATGGGCGTATATGATGCCATTTTGGCCGTAGAGACCGTAGAAGAGTGCATCAAGCTGGTTGAGGATTTGCTCAGTGTGACGGAGTTGCGGGCTATGGAGCAGCGGTATCAGGTGGCCAAGATGCTCCACAGCGGTATGATCTACGGCGAGATTTTAGATCAGACGGGGGCCAGCAGCGCCACCATCAGTCGGGTCAACCGTTCTCTCCAATACGGAACCGGGGGCTATGAGACCGTATTTAACCGTCTGGCGGAGCAAGAGAAAAGCGAATGAGCGCCTATGACTATCTAGCCCATTTTTACGATCAACTGACAGCGGACGTAGACTATACCGCCCTGGCCGACCACTATGAGCGCCTAATCACGAGAGATGGACGAGCCCCCGAACTGGTGCTGGACTTAGCTTGCGGGACAGGGCGGCTTACCCGGTTGCTCGCCGAGCGGGGCCATCAGATGATCGGTGTGGACGCCTCCGCCCAGATGCTGTCTCAGGCGGTGGAGCAGGGGGGCGATATTCTCTACCTCCAACAGTCTATGGGATCGCTGGATTTGTACGGGACGGTGGACGCCGCTGTCTGCTCTTTAGATGGGATGAACTATTTGTCGCCGACTGAGCTGGAAACAGCCCTTGGGCGTATTTTTCTGTTCCTGGCCCCGGGTTCTGTCTTCGCCTTTGATTTAAACACCCCGGAAAAGCTCATGGGCCAAGACGGGGCAATTTTTTGCGACGAACGGGAAGATGTCCTCTGTCTGTGGCGATGCGCCTTTGATTCGGCGGAGCGGGCCTGCTATTATGACTTTGACCTGTTTACGCCCAAGGGTGATCTCTGGATGCGTCGGAGCGAGACCCACGTGGAATACGCCTACACCCGTGCGGAAATCCAAGCCGCACTGGAGAAAGCCGGATTTGGCGAGAGTTCCATCACAGAAGATCCGGAAAATATGCCGCCGGGGACAAAAGCGGGGCGGATGTTTATTTCGGCAGTAAAGCCATAGGGGCGAACACGGTTCGCCCGCTTGTTTAATAGGATACGCAATCCAAAAACGGGCGAACGATGTTCGCCCCTACGAAAGGGTAATCAACACGTTGGATAAATTGATCTCTGCGATTTCCGCCGATGGATTTGTAAAACTCACCGCGGTGAGCCTGCGGGCCGCCGTGGAGCGGGCCAGACAGATCCACCGCACCCTCCCCGTGGCAACGGCGGCCCTGGGCAGGGCCATGGCCGCCACCAGTATGATGGGAATTCAACTTAAACAGGAGCGGGGGAGCGTCACCCTGCGGATCAACGGCGGCGGGCCTCTGGGGAGTATCATCGTGGTCTCCGACTGGGGGGGCAATATCCGTGGCTATGTACAAAATCCGGCGGTGGAACTCCCCCGGCGGTCAGATGGCAAGCTGGCCGTAGGGGATGCCGTGGGCCGGGACGGTGTCATTACGGTGACCAAGGATATCGGATTAAAAGAGCCGTATATTGGCAGTGCCAATCTGGTCAGCGGCGAGATTGCCGAGGACGTGGCGGCCTATTACCTGGAGAGCGAACAAGTGGCCACAGCAGTCGCTCTGGGGGTGCTGGTAGATCGAGATCAGTCTGTATTGGCCGCCGGGGGATACGTGGTAGAGCTCTTGCCCGGTGCGCCAGAGGAGACGCTGGATGCCTTGGAGCGAAATGTGGCGCTCACAGGCCCCGTGACGGATACGTTAAAAGAACACGGCCCGGATGGTTTAGCCGAAAAAGTCCTGGCGGGCTTCTCGCCCCGCATTTTAGCGGAGAATCCGGTGGAATACCGCTGCTATTGCTCCCGTGAGCGGGTAGAGCAAGCCCTCCGCAGTGCCGGATCGGATGCGATCCGGGAGATGATCCAATCGGGGGAGGACACGACGGTCACCTGCCAGTTTTGCGACACGATACACCGGTTTACGCCGGCGGAGTTGGAAACGTTTCTGTAGGGGCGAACAATGTTCGCCCGCTTATTCAACATTCTACGCAATTCAAAATGGGCGAACAATGTTCGCCCCTACAAGGTGTGACAATCATGTTTCAACTACTAAAAACAGAAGGCAAAGCCCGGCGGGGGACGCTGACCACGGCCCATGGTACGGTGCAGACCCCCGTGTTTATGAATGTCGCCACTCAGGGGGCCATCAAAGGGGCCTTGTCCGCAGAGGATTTGACCGCAGTCGGGTGTCAGATCGCCCTGGCGAATACCTATCACCTCCACGTGCGGCCCGGAGATGAACTTATCCGTGCGTTTGGCGGACTCCATGCTCTGATGACCTGGGATGGACCCATGCTCACCGACAGCGGCGGATTTCAGATATTCTCCCTGGCGGGGCTTAGAAAGATCACTGAGGAGGGGGTGCGGTTCCAGTCCCACGTGGACGGGCGGCACATTTTCATCTCCCCGGAGCAGAGTATGAAAATCCAGGCCAATTTAGGTTCCGATATCGCCATGGCCTTTGACGAGTGTATTGAAATCCCCGCGCCCCATTCCTATGTGGCGCAGAGTTGTGAGCGGACAACCCGCTGGCTGATCCGCTGCCGAGACGAGTTGAAGCGGCTGGAGCAAGCGGGGGAAAAGGTGACCGAGGGGCAAGTCCTCTTCGGGATTAATCAGGGGGCCACCTATCCCGATCTGCGGGTGCGCCACATGCGGCAGATCGCAGAGTTGGATTTACCCGGCTACGCCATCGGCGGTCTGGCCGTGGGGGAGACCCATCAGGAGATGTACGATACGGTTGAGATGGTGGAAGAACACATGCCGACAGATCGGCCCCGATATCTCATGGGCGTGGGGACGCCATCCAACCTCATCGAGGCGGTTGCCCGGGGCATTGATATGTTCGACTGCGTCATGCCCGCCCGAAATGGTCGCCACGGAAATCTGTTCACCTGGTCCGGTGCTATGAATATCAAAAACGAAAAATATAAAGCCGATTCCGGTCCCATTGACCCGGACTGCACCTGTCCCGTCTGTCGCCGCTATAGCCGAGCTTATCTTCGCCACCTGTTCAAATGTGGCGAGATGCTGGCCATGCGTCTGGCGGTAATCCACAATCTGTATTTTTACAACAAACTCATGGAAGAGATGCAAAACGCCCTGGATCAAGGCGGCTTTGACCTCTTCCGCCGGACATTTTCTGAAAAACTTGCGGAGAAACTTTAGCAGAAACTAGAAACCCCTTGCAATTGGGACAAAGGCAAGATATAATAACCGGGATGAAATCGCATTTTGGAGGTTTTTTGTTATGTTCGGAGATGGAATGGCTACTCAATTTCTCATGATGGGTGCGGTGATTGCGGTCTTCTACTTCATCTTGATCCGTCCGCAGCAGCGGCAGAGAAAACAGGAAGCGGAGATGCGCAACGCTCTGGCCGTCGGGGACAAAGTCATTGCCGCCGGTGGCATTGTGGGAAAAGTTGTCCATATTAAGGACGATTTGATCACCATGGAGACGGGTGAAGATCGTGTGCGGATCGAAGTGCGCAAAGCGAGCATTTTAAACAAGATCTGACCCCGCTGACCCGGAGGGAGCAAAAGGCCGCAGCCGGAAAACCGGATACGGCCTTTTCTTGTTTGATTACTTCTGATTGTGTTCCACCCAGTTCTTGGCCTCGTCAACGCCTGCTTCTGTCGGAATCGTGGTGCCGGTGACCGGATTGGTCACTTTGGCGTCCGCTAAGGCGTAGGTGGCGTTGTCGGGCTGGACTCTGTCCTTTTTGGTTTTCTTTTTCGGAAAATGATGTCTCATCTTGCACCTCCGTGGAGTTGATTTCCTCATAGCGTCCCCGTCTGCGGAATAGTTTATACCTAGAACGCCCCTAGAGGCATTCTATAGACCCCCTATAGCCTCTTATAGACCCCCCAGAAATCGAAAGGAATGACTCCCATGTCGGAACAAGTGACAAGATTACAATATCAGGACAAAGAGATCATCCTGGTTGCCACGGCCCACGTCTCGGAGGCCAGTGTGACCCTGGTGCGGGAGACCATTGACCAGGAGCGACCAGACAGTGTCTGCGTCGAACTGGACGAGGCCAGATATCAGGCCATCAAAAACCCAAAAGCTTTGGAGCAGATGAATGTGTCCCAGGTGATCCGAGAGAGAAAGGTGGGCCGGGTACTGGTTCAAATGCTTCTCTCGTCTTATCAAAAGCGTCTGGCGAAAAAGCTGGGTACCCAAGTGGGCGGAGAGATGATCCAAGGGATCAAAAGCGCAGAGGAGATCGGCGCCGAGCTGGTGCTGGCAGACCGCTCCGTCCAGGTCACGTTTCAGCGGATTTGGAAATTTTTGACACTTAGAGAAAAGGTCAAAGTGCTCTATAGCTTCCTCGGTGATGAGGAAGAAGAGGAAGAGATCACAGAGGAAAGCTTTGCCGCCATGATGGAGCAGGACATGCTGGAGGGCATCCTGGCCGAGATGCGGGCGGAATTTCCCATCATTGGCCAGGTGCTCATTACAGAGAGAGACCAGTATTTGGCCGATAAAATAAAAAATGCCCCGGGGCCAAAGGTATTGGCCGTCTTGGGTGCCGCCCATGTACCGGGTGTCATTGAAGAGATACCCAAAGAACAGGACATAGCCGCAATCACCCATGTGCCCAAGAGGAAATCTAAGTGGAAATGGCTTGCCTGGGTTATCCCCATCGCCATGATCGTTCTGATCTCTTTCGCCTTTACGCAGAGTATAGATTTGGGAGTTCAGAGCCTATGGGTATGGTGGCTTTGGAACGGGGGCCTCGCTGCACTGTTTGCCCTAATTGCTTTAGCGCGTCCTTTGAGCATCCTCACCGCATTTATGGCGGCCCCTCTGACAACGCTAAATCCCTTCCTGGCCGCCGGGTGGTTTGCGGGCCTTGTAGAGGCCTGGGCAAAGAAACCCACGGTGCAGGACGTGCAGAATATTCCGGAGGATATTTTCAGCGTTAAAGGGTGGTTTTTCCGAAATCGATTTTTAAAAGTCCTCCTGGTGGTGATCCTGACCAATCTGGGGAGCGCCATCGGCACCTTTGCGGCGGGGGCCAATATTTTCAGGCTCATTTGGGGATAACCAAAATAAAAAAGACTTGTCACTCAAAGTGAGCGCGACAAGTCTTTTTTTGCATTTCTTATGTATTACGGGAGCATATTCCCGGCGGCGAGATAGAGGGCATACCACTCTTCATGGCTTAGGGAAATAGAGGCGGCCTCTGAGATTTTCTCGATGCGGCCTGGATTCATAGAGCCGATAATGACCTGCATTTTAGCCGGGTGGCGTAAGATCCAGGCGGCGGCGATGGCGTCCTTTGTGACGCGATATTGTTCGGCCAACTCGGCCAACTTGGCGTTCAGTTCGATATATTCCGGGTTATCAATAAAGACGCCGCCGTGTACGGCGGGCCGGAAGGGAGACCAGGCCTGGATGGTCACATCGTGTAAGCGGCAATACTCTAGAATCCCGCCGTCGTGATCGACACTGTGAGACGTCTTCATATTGGCGTGGAATCCGGCGTCGATCATCCCCGTGTGGACGAGACTGAACTGCAACTGATTGACGATCAGCTTGTGATCGGTGTATTTTTGCAGAAGTGCCATCTGGCCGGGGGGCTGGTTGCTCACCCCGAAATGGCGCACCTTGCCAGAGCGGTATAAGATATCAAATGTCGCGGCCACTTCTTCCGGTTCCATCAAGGTGTCGGGGCGGTGGAGGGCCAGCAGATCTACGTAGTCCACTTGGAGCCGTTTTAAACTCCCCTCCACACAACTGATGATGTACGCTTTAGAAAAGTTAAAGCCGAGGCCCCTCTTCTGGTCAGGGGACTTTTGGATGCCGCATTTTGTCTGGAGTTTCATGTCCTCCCGCTTTACGCCCAGGGCTTTTACGGCTTTGCCGAAAATCTCCTCTGCTAAACCGTGTTCGCCGTAGATATCCGCGTGGTCGAAAAAGTTGATACCGGAATCCAGGGATGTGCGGAGCACGATTGCGGCGTCTTCTACAGATAAGTCCCGCATTCGCATACAGCCCAGGGATATCTCAGATCCCCAAAGGCCGATTTTGCCCAGATCAAGTTGTTTCATATGCGCTTCCTCCTAATAATTTGTCAAAATCATGCTATCATGCGCGGCTACAATGTTGCCAAGATATATTTGTAGAACAGATACCGTCCACGGCCTGTATAACTCTCGATGGAGGCGGCCAATCGATCCATCTCGCCCTCTATCTGACGTCTATCTTCCGGGGTGATGGCGTTGTCGCCGTAGCGGGCCTTGCCAAAGATATCGGCGATCTCTTTTGGGAAGAAGGTATGACTTGGGAAGCCAAACTCCTCCGCCACCCGGTCAGTAAATTGGAGTGGCGTCTCGGTTTTTTTTGGTTCAAACTCAAAAAACTTCAATTGTTTTAATAAAGCATCATAGTAGTATATGACGGCTTTTGTATGTCCCTGTCCCTTCGCCTTAACTTCCCGGCGATGAACCCAGAGCACTCTGCAGACCAGGGCGGCAATGGGGAGAGTGGCAATCAGGAGAATCACGAGCAAGTAGCTGTTTTGCGCCGGAACGTCTTCGCCCCCTTGATTGGACGCAGATGGATCAGACCCAGGCGTTGTGGGACGATTCTGGGCTAGGAGGTCGTCCATCTCGTCCGGGGTGAGATCCGGCGGGAGGTTCGGCCCCATTGCTGGACGATCCGGCAGCGGCGATGGCCTATGAGGGAGGTGGGGAATTGCAATGGAATTTGCGGCGGGGGTGGGTTCGAAGCGGTGCCAGCCGAACCCTTCAAAGTACACCTCGGCCCAGGCGTGACCCATGCTGTTTAACACGGGGAAGAACCCCTCCTCGTCCCTGACTCCGCTCACCATGAAGCCCTCTACATAACGGGCGGGCAGGCCGATACTGCGGGCCATTGTGACAAAGGCCGTCGCAAAATAGGTACAATACCCCTCCTGGCCGTAAAAGAGAAAATACTCTACAAAATCCATATCTGTCGGCGGGGGGCCGGGTGTCAGGGTATATTGGAATCCGTTTCGCAAAAAGATCTCTAATTGTCTGGCCCGTTGGAAATCGGAAAATTCATCTGCCGTGATTGCGTGGGCCAGATCCCGCACCCGGGCGGGGAAGTTCGCTGGCAGGGCGGTATAGGTCTCATAGATCCAATCTGCCCGGGGGATGAGATAGTTGTAGAGCAGTTCTGCATAAGAAATGGCATCCCCGTTGGTCCTTATGATCTGGGGCGCATGGATAAAGTTGAGGTAGCTGTACGCGGATACCATTTGGCTGACAGTTCGCAGGACGCCGCGGTAGGAGAGATGCAACATGCTGGAGGGATTCAATATAGCATCGGCAATCGCTATGTCAAAACCCAACTCACCGCGTGTGGGGGGCGGGCTGTATCGCACCGTGTACCAGTTGTGCCTGGGCATCAACCCTTCCGTGAGGAGGCGTCCGCTCTCCTCTTGTAAAAAAGCCATATCTGTGGGGTGGGCGTATATATGCCGCACAATGTCCGGATAGAAGACGGAGTGGGTGCGATTGTTTAAAATGCCGATCATTGCATTTCGGGTTTCGAGGGCGCCCATGTCGATGTCACGGAAAAAGGATCGGTCATCAAGCGTTATCTCAAACCCCGCCTGATACTCTATCAAACGCCAATCATATGAGGAAGAAATCCCCTGTGACACCGCCCGGATGTCATCTGCTGAAACTCCATAGCGCTCGGCTAAATAGTCGGTTGCGGCTTGAATGTCCACTTCCGCCCTCGCATGGAGGAAATTCCACCACGACCTGCCATCTTCTTCTTCGCTGGCCCCGGCCTCCAACAGATACCGCATCTCCAGATCTTCATCATCCAATGTTATCTCCCAGGTGAGATATGTTGTATGCACTGTGGGTATTCTGTGGACTTCGCCGAGGAGGAGGCGGAACGCGGCATCGCTTGTGGCGCGCTCGTATAGGGCGAGAGTTTGTTGGGTTTCGTCAAACGCCAAGGGTGTCTGCTCGTTTAGGGTGTTGACCCAGGAATAGCCCGTATAGGTATCCAGGATGGCCCCGGTCAAATAGATCGGCAAGGGCGCGTCTGACCAGAGTCGCATCACCTGGCGGTAGTCCGTGACGACATTGCCTCCGAGAGGCCTCTGATCCCCGCCGCCAAAACCGGTCTGGGCGAGAGAAAAATAATCGGGTCCGGTGAAGGGGACGAAGATATCGTTTATTTCACGTACCGGGCGCAAGAGGGGGCTGTGCCAAATATCGTTGGAAACCTCCTCAGAGAGGGGCGGGAAGAGGGCTGCCAGCCCGATGCAAATAATCGCCAAGGGCAGGGCATAGATGGGAAAAGACAGGCCGCCTCCCGCCTTTTTGGCACCTCTTCGGCTCAAGTGTTTGATTAAAAAGGCCAAGATGGAAAAGACAAAGGCATAAAAGGAGAGAGAGTAGGAAAAAAACGGCGAGACGATGGTGAACCCCATAATCACGGCGGAATTGACAAAGAGGAACAAAAACCGAGAGCGGACGTGGCCAAACAACACGACAAGAAGTCCGATTGCAATACTGAGGGCCCAAATGACGGCTCTCTCGTAGGCCGCGGTGTGGTAAGTATATCCCATTATGTACCAGAGCACGCCCCTGATAAAATCGGCTGCCTCATTTGCCAAGCGGGGTTCCGGCGGGGAAGAGAAGAACCCGACAGCGAGAAAAATCAGAGCGCAGACGCATACGATGATGCTGATCCAGACGTAATATTTACGAGAGAAAATAAAGCCAAGCGCACCGACGATACAAAACATCCGGATCAGGCCGACGAGGTGATGTTGATCAAACTCCGTGGTGCTGATGATGCCGGAAACAAGGCTCCAGGCCAGGAGAACCCCGGCGGTCATGAGAAAGACCGCATCGAAGCGTCCGGTATTTTTCCTGGTGTCCATTGGAATATCCTTTCTCCTGTTATTTTTGGAGATTAACAGGAAAGTGTATAAAAATCAACGCAGATCAGGTTTAGCTCACGCAGTTTTTTCAATGTATCCGCCCCTGTTTGATCGTGAAAATAGAAGAGGATTGCGTTATTGCCGTACTGTTGGAAGGTGTGTACAAGGGAAATCACATCCTCTGTCACATTCTGTACAAACAACAGGAGATTGAGCGACTCCATGTGGAGAGAAATAAAGCGGTTGAATCGGTTATCAAATGGATCACATTCTTGGAAGTTTATGTTTGCGGCCTCGCTGTACAGGCTGGAAAAGTTGGTGGAAAAACTGCTATCTTCGTCTCCGGAGTAGCGTAGGAAGATGGAATACCCATTTTGATGGCAATAGGCCAGCGCGGAGACCAGGGCCTCCATCATGGTGTCCTCTCGGGGCAGGGTTGTCTCTGTGTTGTCTATGTACAATACTGCGGATTTTTGCTCCATCTCCCCAAAATTCTTGCTGATCAGTTCGCTTTTCTTTGCACTTGCTTTCCAATGGATTCGTCTGTGACTGTCCGTGGGCTGATATTGTCTCAAATCAGAGATGACGCTATAGTCTTCATCCTGTATATAATTTCTGGCGATAGACAAGTCGTGGGCCGTGGTGTCTAAGGGTAAAAAGGAGATGGGCCGGATCCGCGGGACGACAGTAAAGATGAGCTTTTTGTCTAATTTTTGTTTGAATCGAAAGAGGCCCAAGAAGTCATAGTATACAATCGTATTGACACCGACCTCGTAGTTTCCCCTGTATTTTGCGCGGATTTGAAACATGACATCCCGGCGGCCCCTGGGGTTTGCCGAAAAATATTGCTCCGTATCATTTACATCCAGTGCCGTGCTGTCGGCGCGAAAACGCGCTTTGGCAAAGATACAGGGCAGAAAGGAGTTGTTTTTTACGTAGAGCTTGTATTGAACGGCTTCACCCTTTGTGACATTGTTTGGGTGTAGGGAATCCGAAACTGTAAAATAGTCTTTTAAGTGCAGGAAACGTTGGGCTCCGCGTTTCTCCACATGGAGTCGGCTGACAAGAGTGAGAAGTAGCGAGAGGGGCGGCAGAATGAGCACCGCATACAGGGCAAAATAGGTCATAGGCTCTTCCTGTATGAACAGAAGAACAAGCATGGCCAAAAGAACCACGCCGTAAATCAAGCGATTTTTCGCCATGGTGACCTCCTTACCGAGGAATCTCTGTGCTGGATACGATCCGCCGTACAACTTCCTGTGCGGTGATGTGCCTCATTTTGGCCTCCCGCTTCAATACGAGCCTGTGCTCGATCACTGGGACCGCCATTTTGATCACATCGTCGGGCAGGACGTAGTCCCGTTCGTTGTACAGGGCCCAGGCCTGCGCAGCGCGATAGAGACACAGGGTGGTGCGCGGACTCCCGCCCAGGGCGATGTCCGGGTCCTCCCGGGTCTGTCTGACGATTGCCACGATATAGGCGTTGATGCTCGGGTCCACATGTACTCTGGTCACAAGTTCTTGCATCACGGCCAGGGCATCGGCGTTAGAGACGGCCTGCAGCGCGGAGAGGGGGCTTTGTTCTTTAAAGCGATCTAACAGTGCGCTCTCTTCCTCTGCCGTGGGATAGCCCAGGGAGATCCGCATAAAGAACCGATCCAACTGGGCCTCCGGCAGGGGATAGGTACCCAGGTATTCGATGGGGTTCTGAGTGGCGAATACGATAAAGGGTTGCGGCACAGGATAAGTCTTACCGTCTACGGTGACCTGATTCTCCTCCATGGCCTCTAAGAGGCTGGACTGGGTCTTAGGCGAGGTGCGGTTGATCTCATCGGCCAGGATAATCTGGGCCATAATGGCGCCCTGGCGGTATTCAAACTCTCCCGTCTTTTGGTTGTACATGGAGAATCCCATGATATCAGAGGGCAGAATATCCGGCGTAAACTGAATCCGCCGAAAGGAGCAGTCAAAGGATTTCGCAATGGCCGATACGAGGCTAGTCTTGCCGACCCCGGGCATGTCCTCGATGAGTACGTGGCCCTTACAGATAAAAGAACAGACGGCCAGTTCAATGGCCTCCCGTTTGCCGATGATGACACGCTCCACATTGGAGACGATATTTTTTAACGAGCGAGAAGCGAGCTTTCTGATTTCAGCGGGATCTCTTTGCATCAAACGTTCCTCCCTGCGTGCAAACTAAAGGATATTATATCATGATTTCCTTTGCAAAGCAAAGAGGCGGCAGGGCTGCCGGGCACGAAGTGCCAAATCAGTCATCAAGGTTCCCGGGACCCGCTCAAAATCTTTGATTTTGCCAGTGGGTGGGGTTCTTATATCACAATTATTCGACATTTGTTTATGGAGTTATTATTTTTAATATTTTAAACAGAACATACAGTTGTCTATAGACGATAAGAACACATTTTTTTATGTCTAAACATGGAAAACAACTTGACTTTATATTTCCATAGCTGAAATCAGAGAAATAGCTGAAGATACTTCGCGCAAGGCTTTTATTACCCAATTTAAGAGCTTTAATAATGGACTTATGGAGGAGTTTCAAAAACATCTTCCCGAAGATGATGTAAATGCCCTCCGTGATGGCTATGGATTTTATATTGAACCATTTCACGCTTCTCGCGATGAAGTAAAGGAGATGATTCAAGAAATAAGGGAAGTTGTTATGCCATATTGCGAAAACCCGCTCACGGATGATAGGTAATTGCAAGATTTTGCACTGGTAATCACACCGCCGGCCACATTATAAAAGAACTTAAAAGAGGATGATTTTTATGGAAAAAATATTACATTGGGTGAGAAATCATTCCAGTTGGGTGGGAGTGGGAGTTATATTCTTGACTTTTATTTTGAATAATATATTTGACATGCCTCGCCTTTGGGGCTGGGCTCCTACGATACTGATATTAGTGATTCTGAATCGACATTTGATTCCTCAGTATTGGGCAATGATTTGGGTTCGGATAAAATTCGGCTTTCAGTTGCCCTCTAAAGAAAATTACACCTGCAAAAGCAACTATATCCTCCCATTTACAGGAAGGTGGTGCGTCTATGACGGCGGCGTTACCAAAGAATTATCTATTGCTTGGAGCGAAATGAGTCAGCGTTATGCTTATTTTTTTATAATCCTTACAGATGGCATGACGGCTTATTTAGATACATGGGATACGAAAGGGAATCATATTATTATCCAGCATAATGATAGTGAGTACAGTTATGTAGGAAACCTTATGCCTAATAGTGTTTCTGTAAAAGTGGGCGACAGGGTGAAACAGGGGGATGTTATTGCCAAATGCGGCAACTCAGGATATACGAATGAACCTCATCTTCATTTTCAGCTTCAATCGAGCAAAAGTTTTAATCTGTCAGCGGGTCTGCCTATCGCTTTCGCAAATATTAAGGCAAAGGATTCCGTTGGGTATAAAATGTGGCACCAGAAAGCAGGAGTAGAACACCCTACCACCAAGGGCAATTTAGAGGTAATAGGAAATAAAAGCTATATTGGGCGTGGGCTTGATGTTGAGAATGGATTTGTTGAATCTCACACAGGGAGTGTTTAAGATTAGCGGAAGTGAAAAAAGTAGGAGTTGAATTTGAAAAAAATAATACGTGTTCCCATGAAACAGGACATACTGTTGTCGCATTTCATGTGCTATGATCGGTTGGCATCTTGAAAGGAGCGTATCATTTATGAATTCTAATACAAGTCAAGCACACGACAAGGGCAAACTCGCCCGATATGTTCAGCTGCTGTTAGTCGTTGTTGCGGCGGGCAGCATATTCCCGCTGATCTATTTGCGGCACGGGTATGAAGTGACCATTTTGGAAGTATTTCATATGGAGGCATCTCAGTTAAATGCCATATTCTCTATAATGGGCATTGTCACTGTCATTGGATATTTTCCAAGCGGATATCTCAGTGATCGGTTTTCTGCGAAATGGCTACTGACCATATCGTTATTTGTGACAGGTGCTATGGGACTCTGGTTTGCGCAGATCCCATCTTTTACCCATGTGATACTCATCTACATCGTCTGGGGCATTTTCTCCATCTTCACTTTCTGGAGCGCACATTTGAAGTTAGTCAAACTCCTGTCCCGCTCCGGGGAGGAGGGCCGGTTCTTCGGTATGTGGGATGGGGGCCGGGGCGTTGTAGAGGCTACACTTGCCATGGCCGCCCTGTTTATCTTCAGCAATGTGATGGGGGATGCCAGGAATGGAGAAACTTCCAGACAGGCATTGGTCGGGGTCATCTATATGTATTCATTCTTCCTCTTGGCCGTATCTCTTCTCGTAGGCATTTTTGTCAAAGACGATAAAGAATCTAAGGCGGACAAGGGCGATACCTTCGGCCTGTCCGGTTTTAAGGAACTGTATGCAAACAAGCTGATCTTTCTGGTGGGCGGCATCATATTTATGGGCTATTTCGTGTTTTGGACCTTTCGGACCATGAGCAGTTTTATGCAAAACAACCTGGGCGTAACCGCCGTAACAGCGGCCACAATCATGGTGATCGCACAGTGGATGCGCCCCGTAGGCGGAATCCTGGGCGGCTTTTTGGCAGATAGACTGGGCCGTGCCAATGTGGTCATAGGGACGTTGACGATAGGTTCCATCCTGTTGCTTGTGATCGCCTTTTTACCCCCGGATATCCCGGTCAATTTGGCTGTTGTCATTATCTTGGTCTGTATTACCTTTCTCTGGGCCATACGGGGTACCTATTGGTCCATCTTGGGGGAGTGCAAGGTGCGCAATCAGACCATGGGTCTCGCCATTGGTCTCATATCCCTGATCGGATATCTGCCTGATATTTTCTCTCCCATGGTCAACACGTTATCCCATCGTCTTTTTGGCAGTGAGTGGGGGCACAATGGATACTTCGTCATATCCGCTGCGTTTGGGTTTCTCGGTGTGGGGTTGTTGATTTTATTTCGGAAGCAAACGAAAGAACCCGTCCGCTCAGGGCGGACAGACGGATAAACAGACAGCGAGCTGTATCAAAATGACAAAAGCGGGACGTCCAGAGGCCGTCCCCTACATGATGTAGGGGGCGGCGCCCTCGACGCCCCGCTTTGCGATAGCCCTGTTTTGATTAGGAAGCCCGCCGTCGTTCTCTTTTGTCCCAGAGCGCCGTCCACTCGGCGGCGAGGCGCTCCAGGCCGATGCGGAGGAGCCGCATGATGGGATAGGTGGCAATGACGAAAACTGCGAGCAGAAGCCAGGCCTGCTGCCCCAGGGGATAGATGGAGAACAAGTCTCGCAGGAAGGGAACGGAAAATGAGACGAGCATGGCGGCGACTACGCCGACAAACAGTAGCCTTCTCAGGCGGTTGAATGGCTGACAGACCTTATAGACCATCAAAATACCCACAGTGCTCATAATGACCAAACTCATGGTGCTCATTTCTGCGTCTGCCAACTCAAAGACGAGAGAGTAGACGATGACGCCGGAGACCAGGATCACATTGGTCATGGCCGCCGGAAGGGCGTGGAAGATGACATTTCGCATGAAGTGGCCTTCAATGCGTTTAAAGTTCGGCTCTAGTGCCAGAATAAAGCCGGGGAGACCGATGGTCAGGCCGCCGATCAAGCTCATCTGGTTGGGCTGAATCGGCAGTGGCAGTGCGGCGGCGAGGGTGATGAGCGCCAAGAACAGCGCAAAGATATTGCGCACAAGAAACAGGCTGGCGCTACGCTCCAAATTGTTGATGACCCGCCGCCCCTCGGCCACGACGGAGGGCATGGCGGCGAAATTGGAATCCAGCAGCACCAACTGGGACACATGGCACGCCACATCCGCACCGGAGGCCATGGCGATAGAGCAGTCGGCATCTTTGAGGGCGAGCACGTCATTGACGCCGTCGCCCGTCATGGCGACGGTATGGCCCTGGGCTTTTAAGGCCCGGACTAAGAGCCGTTTTTGCTCCGGTTTTACCCGGCCGAAGACGGTGTATGTTTTTGCCGCTTCGTATATCTCCTGGGGCGTACCCAGGGTGGCGGCGTCTATGAACAACTCCGCATGTTCAATTCCCGCATCTTTTGCCACCTGGGAGACGGTGACGGGATTGTCGCCGGAGATGACTTTGATCGCCACCCCCTGCTGGGCGAAGTAGGCAAAAGTATCCGGGGCCTCTTCTCTGATCTTATTGGTGAGTAAGATCAGGGCCAAAGGCATGACGTTGCCGACGATGCCCTCTTGCTCCAAGTCTCCATCATAGAGGGCCAGAAGCAGAACGCGGCAGCCCATGGCAGAGTATTCTTCAATTGTGTCTTGATAGGTATCGTAGTCGTGGCGCAGAATAAACTCCGGTGCGCCTAAGAGATAGGTCTCGTCGTCGGCGTAGGAGACGCCGCCGTATTTTCTGGCGGAGGAGAAGGGGAGTTGTTTGACGGCCCCCTGCATGACCGTACCTTTAAAATACTTCTGCATGGCGACCATGGTCTCGTTGTCGGCCCCCATGTTGCCCACATAGTCGCTCATAATCATGCGGATATCTTCTTCGTTAAATCGCTCGTCGCATAGGGGAACCACGTCTTTGACGGTCATCTTGTTCTCCGTGATGGTGCCCGTCTTATCCACGCAGAGGACATCCACCCGGGCCAAGGTCTCAATACAGCGCATCCGCTGGACCAGAACCCGCCTGCGGGCCAGATGTATGACGGAGACCCCCAGGGCCATGGTCGTCAGAAGATATAGCCCATCTGGGATCATGGCAACCAGATTGGCCACTGTCGGCGAGACGGCAGAGACAATGGATCCGGTTTGATTGGTCTGGTTGATTAGCTGTAAAATCCCGGTGGGGATCAGGATAATACCCACAAAGAGGATCAGGCGGTTGATAGAGCGGACCATCACGGAATCCTCTTCCTTGCCGCCCTTTTTCACCTCAGAGGAGAGGCGGTTGACATAGGAATCTGCGCCCACTTTCTCCAGCCGGGCATAGCATTTGCCGGAGAGAATGAAACTACCGGACAGGAGAAAATCACCGGGGCGTTTGGTGATCTCGTCGGCCTCGCCGGTGATCAGGGCCTCGTTGACCTGGACACTGCCCTCAATGACAGTGGCGTCGGCGTAGATCTGGTTCCCGGCCCGGAAGACCACCACATCGTCCCGCACCATCTGGGCGGTGGGCATGACAAACTCCTGCCCCTCCCGGACAACCACGCCCTTGGGGGCGGCCAGAAAGGTCATTTTATCCATGACCCGCTTACTGTTGAACTCCTGGACAACACCACAGATGATGTTGGTGATGACGATGACAAGAAAGCCCAACTGCTGGAACTGGCCAACCAGAATCACGCTGGTAGCCAGGATAAAGAAGATCAGGTTAAAATAGGTAAGCAGATTGCCAAGTATGATCTGTCTGGGCGTCTTAGAGGGCGGATCCATAGGCGCATTGGTGTAGCCGCCCTCGGTGCGGACCCTGGCCTCTTCACGGGTAAGGCCCTCGGACGCCGGGGCGTATCTGCGTTTGATATCCATTTTTGGTGCGGGTGTTGGGATGCTGGCAGCCTTGGCCACGGGGGTTCACCTCATATGTACAGGGCGACATGGGAATCGTCCCTTTATTTTATATCTGTATACTATACCATACTTTCTGCGCAGTGGATAGAGAAATCTTCCAAAGGGGGTGTTTATTACTAAAATGTAACACAACGATAGGGGGCCGATGCCCGTTACACCGCACCGGCGGGGAGATAATTTACATTTTTTCCTTGACAGGAGAAGGGGGAGCGACTATAATGGCTACATCTTATAGAAAGGAGCTGTGTTGATGATTACCATGAAATTTGAGGGTATAGCGAATTAAATAATATGCGGGAAAACGATGCAAGGCGGGGGAGTTCCCCTGTTTGTTTGGTGTTGCCTGCGTAAACAGGCGACCTGCCCGTATCACATAATGATTTTACGGCACGGTTTGCATACCGTGTATTTTTTATGCCCAAAATGAAACAGATAAAATAATAGGTGTGCGTCGGTATGAGAGCGCGGGGAATTAAACTCGTCCGTCAATAAGTTGCGTTTACTGTTTAAATATGGCACAATAATAGGTACATACAAAGAAAGGGTACACATATGGAAAAGCGTCCTGCCTTTTGTCTGTTTCGCCGGTTTATCCACGGCCACAGACGGAGTTTTTTCTGGGCCATGGTCGCCACGACGGTCAGTATTTTACTCACGTTTTTGGCTCCACAAATTATCAGATTCACCGTAGACGGCGTCATGGCCGAGGAGTTATCCCTCTTTGGCAGTCTGCGGCAGACGTTGATCTTCGCCGGGCTGGGGATATTGCTCTGTACGGCGTTGTCCGGCGTGTTTAACTACATATCCCGCATCAATCTGGGCAAGGGTACCGAGGGGATGATCAAAGCCCTGCGGGACACCCTGTTTGCCCATGTGCAAAAACTCCCGTTCAAGTGGCATGTGGACACCCAGACGGGGGATATTATCCAGCGGTGCACCTCTGATGTGGAGGTTGTCCACCGGTTTATCTCCGCCCAGTTGATTGAGGCCATCCGGACGGTGGTGCTTATCATGGTGGCACTGGCCCTCATGTTCGCTATGAATGTGTATCTGGCCATCTTTGCCGCCATTTTTATCCCCGGCGTAGTGGCCTATTCGGCCCTCTTTTACGCCGGGATCGCCAAGCGGTTCCTCAAAGCCGACGAGGCGGAGGGGGCGCTCATGGTGCGGGTACAGGAGAATCTGACCGGTGTCCGGGTGGTGAAGGCCTTTG
This sequence comes from Oscillospiraceae bacterium, assembly GCA_009780435.1. Lineage (GTDB taxonomy): Bacteria > Bacillota > Clostridia > Oscillospirales > Oscillospiraceae > WRAB01. Next base: position 109,984 of record WRAB01000001.1, read on the forward strand.
GGCGGGAGCGGTTTGAGTTGGATAAATTCCATGAGAAAAATAACGCCTTCGCCAAGGCGTGGATCGACCTGGGCTATCTCCTGGGTACCTATTGGGGCCTCGGCGACATTGTCACGGGGATCCAGACCATGGGCGTGGTGATCTTTGGCGCCTATCTCGCAGTGAACGGGCAGTTGACCCTGGGAGAACTCATCGCTTTTATCAGCTACAGTCACATTTTGGCCTGGCCCATCCGGGCGCTGGGCCGCACCCTGTCAGAGATGAGCCAGACCAGCGTATCTGCCAAGCGACTCTTAGAGATTTTAGACGCAGAGCCGGAGGAGGAGCCATCAGCGGCCAAAACACCGGATATGACTCAAGACGTTACGTTCGATCACGTCACGTTCTCCTATCAGAATACCCCGGTGCTCCGAGATTTGAATTTTACGATTCCCAAGGGATCCGTTTTCGGCATCTTAGGGGCCACGGGTTCCGGGAAGAGTACGATTACATATCTCCTCACCCGGCTCTACGATCTGCCGGAGGACGGCGGCAAGATTACTGTCGGTGGCTGTGATCTTCGGGAGATCGAACAGGACTACCTGCGTGGGCAGGTGGGACTGGTGCTACAGGAGCCGTTTTTGTTCTCCAAGACCATCCGGGAGAACATCGCCATTGCCCGCCCGGACGCATCTCTTGATCGAATCCGCCAAGTTGCAAAAGTGGCGGACGTGGACGACAATATTATGGCGTTCGGCAAGAACTATGACACCTTGGTGGGAGAGCGGGGGGTGACCCTCTCCGGCGGCCAGAAACAGCGGGTGGCCATCGCCAGAACACTGCTCTGCGACACGCCCATTCTCATTTTTGACGACTCCCTGTCCGCCGTGGATATGGAGACCGACGCAAAAATCCAGGCCGCTCTGCGGGAGCGGACAAAGGGCGCTACGGTGATACTCATCAGCCACCGGGTCTCCACTCTCATGCACGCCGACCAGATACTGGTGCTGGACGAGGGCAAGCAAACGGAGATGGGGGATCACAAAGCCTTGCTCCAGCAGGGCGGCATCTACAGCCGGGTCTATACACTCCAGAGCCAGGCTGAGAGAGGGGAGGTACTGTAATGGAATACGATACGATCCCCCAGCAGCAATCCTTCAGCATTGCCACATGGAAACGGCTGGGGCCATTTGTAAAACCCGTGCGAGGCAGGATCGTCCTGGCATTGGTACTGATCCTGTTGACCGCCGTCACGGACGTGATTCTGCCCCTCTTTACGAAATACGCCGTGGACTGGTTCATCGTACCCCAGACCACCAGCGGGATTGTACCCTTTGCCCTAGCGTATCTGGCCGTCATTGCGGTTCAGGGCGTCCTTGTCATCTTTTTCTGCCGCCACTGTATGGTCATCGAGATGGAGATGGGGCGTCAGATGCGAACCGCCTGTTTTACCCATCTGCAAAAGCTCTCCCTGACCTATTACAACCAGACCCCCGTTGGCTATATCCTGGCCCGGGTCATGAGCGATACGGATCGGATCAGCAGTGTTGTGGCCTGGGGAATTATCATGTTTTTCTGGGACATCATGTTTATGACCGGTATTATCATCTCCATGTTTATTTTGGAGTGGCGGCTGGCGCTGATTATCATTTTTATTATGCCCATTATCGGCGGGGTCACATTTTTCTTCAAGAGCCGCCTGCTCAAAGTCAATCGGGAGATCCGCTCCGTCAACGCCAAGATTATCGGCGCATACAACGAGGGGATCACCGGGGCCAAGACTTCCAAGACCCTGGTCATCGAAGATCAGCTCACCGAGGAATTTTCCGGCGTGACGGGGAAATTCTTCTCCGCCCGGATGCGGGAGACCCGCCTAAATGCCGTGTTCATCCCCCTGGTGGTCATGATCGGCTCTGTCGCCGCGGCGTTGATCCTTTACCAGGGCGGCCACATGGTCATGGAGGACGTGTTGGCCCTGGGGACCCTGTCCGTGTTCCTCTCCTACGTCCTGGTAATCCTGGAGCCGGTACAGCAGATGGCCCGGATCTTCTCAGAGTGTCTCGCAGCCCAGGTCAACATTGAGCGGGTGGGGGACCTCCTGTCCCAGGACGAGCGGATCACCGATACCCCTGAAGTCCAGGCCAAATACGGGGATATCTTCACCCCAAAGCGGGAGAACTGGGAACCCATCCGGGGGGATATCCGCTTTCAGGATATCTGGTTCAAATACCCGGACGGGGACGAGTTTGTCTTGGAGGATTTTAATCTGGAGATCCCGGCGGGAACCACTGTGGCCATTGTGGGCCAGACAGGGGCGGGGAAGAGTACGTTGGTCAATCTGGCCTGCCGGTTCCTGGAACCCACTCGGGGCAAGGTGCTCATCGATGGGAAAGACTATAAGGAGCGGAGCCTGCTCTGGCTCCAATCCCGGCTGGGCTATGTACTCCAAAATCCCCATCTCTTCTCCGGCACGGTCATGGAGAATATCCGCTACGGCAAGTTAGACGCCACGGACGAGGCGGTCATAGCGGCGGCGAAGCTGGTCTCTGCGGATCGAGTGGTGGAGAAATTGGAGGACGGGTACAACACCCAGGTGGGGGAGGGGGGAGACCGGCTCAGCACCGGGGAGAAACAGCTCATCTCCTTCGCCCGGGCCGTACTGGCGGACCCGCCCATCTTCGTATTAGACGAGGCAACCAGTTCCATCGACACGGAGACCGAGGGGCTGATCCAAAACGCCATCAGCCACATCCTCCAGGGCCGCACCAGCTTCATCATCGCCCACCGCCTGTCCACCATCCGCCACGCCGATCTGATCCTGGTGGTGGAGGAGGGCAAGATCGTCGAACAGGGCAGCCACGATCAACTCATGGCGAGCCGGGGCCGGTATCACGGGCTGTATACCACCATGATGCTCCGGGAGGAGACGGATCTGCACGGATTTTGGCCGGATGGAGATGAAACAGACGAGGAATAATCCTGTAGGATAGGCACGGGGCTGTAGCAAAACGAAAAACGGGACGTCCAGAGGCCGTCCCCTACAATACCACGTAGGGGGCGGCGTCCTCGACGCCCTGTTTTACTATAGAACCGTTTGCCGTCATACGTACAGATTCATCAGAATCTGGTCGTAATAGGCATCGCCTATCTTCGTAAACCTCGGATATCGGCCGATCTCCCGGAACCCCAGCCGTTCATAGAGCGCAATGGCACGGAGATTATCTGCCCGGACGCCCAGATGGACGATTTCGATCAGCTCGTTGCCTTTGGCGAATTGGATCAGTGCGTCCATCATGTGCGATCCGACGCCTAAGCCCCAAAAGTCTTTCAAAACCGTGATGCCCAGGGTAGATTGGTGCATCAACCGGGGCTTGGCCTCCCCGGTGAGACCGCCGACACAAACGATTTTGTCGTCCACGATACCGACGAGACAGACAGAGGTGGGGGCGCTGTTTGTGGTTTCGATATATTCCTCCTCTTGCGCCAGGGTGAGTTGCATCTTCCCCGGGCCAAAGGTCAAGTTATCGGTCTCGCCGCCGACGGTGTTGAGATAGTCCAAGATTTCCTGCGCGTCTTGTTTTTCGGCCTTGCGGATACGCAGTATTTTTCCATTTTCCAATTGCATATTTGATTGCTCCACGGTGATTTTTATTTGGTATTCGCCTGCAATCTGGTATTTAGTTCTTCTAGCACAGTGCGCCACGCCTCAATTGCGCCATTGTCCATGAGGGTGTTCATGGACTGCTCATTGTAGCCGCCGGGGGTCATGTCATGAGCCAGTTCGACGAGATCACAGCCCGGGGTTTCCGCGCCGCGTCTGCCCAAAGCGCTAAATAGGGAATATAGAAACTTGACAGACGCCTCGTGATCCACGCCCTGTCCGTCTGAGAACTTTGTAATTTCGTGCAGCAGCATGTAATATGGGCTCATAATGCAGGTTAAGAGTTGGAGGGCGCGGGCATCTTCGCGCTTCTGGACGTAGAGTACGTCGCTCACCGGCGCAAACAGTTCTCCGATCTCTCGTGTTTCCGGGTATACGATCAGGGGGCCGTAACCGTTTACGATCATGGGTAGTGGGACGACATGGGCCAAAATTGCCGTCTCACCGATTCGGTTCTTGAGGTCGGGCAGTTGCATTTCTGTCGCCATATTTAATACTTTGTGATCTGTTCTGAATGTGAGTTCATTTAATGCGTCAAAGCCGCTTTTCTGGACGGTAATGAAAATCCAGTCCGCCTTGTCCAAGACTTCTTGGTTGGATGCACATATTTGCGCCTCTGAAAACGCTGCGGCCAGGGCCGCGGCCTTTTCCGCCCCTCTCGGGGAGAGGAAAAAGATATGACCTGTTTTTTTCGTACAAAACCCTGTCACGATGGCCGATGCGATTGTCCCTGTTCCGATGATTCCTATCTTCATTTTGATCTCCTTTTGCGTCGTTTTTGTCAGTATATCTCGTTCATTATATCACCTGGGTTCTTTCAATTCAAGGCGAAGCAGTTGGACGGGAAAAGAATCCGTCCCTACGTGTCTGCCGCACCCTATAGGGACGGAGATTTTTGCCATCTTAAATATTTCTTAAGAATTATACCACCAGATTTTTAAGATTTGTCTGCTATCGTAATTCACGTTGCACTTCGCTTGCATTAACGTGATAAATCTGGTATGCTATGGAAAATATATGGGCGTGCCGAGAAAAGGAGAACAGTTATGAATGTTACCCCAAAGAAGAAGCGAAAAATCGCGTCCCTCGGCATGTTACTGGGCCTTTTGGCCCTTCTGCTCATGCTCACCGCCTGTGGCAACAGAGAGGGCAGTGGCGTCAATATGAATGACGCCATCGTCACAGAGTATGTCTATCTATCCCAGCACATAGACCTGCCGGACATATCGGAGGACATACAGATACAGGGATCTGTAGTACACGGGGATCGGATATTCTACTATTACATCGAACACTACGACCCCGGCCCGGACACGGATTGGGACAACTGGGTACCCGTTCCGCCGCAGATTGTAATCGCCAGCATGTTGGCCGACGGGACAGACCAGAGGCAGATTACAATTCCCGCCGCGGCGGACAGCGCACAGATTCCAGGTCTCCGCATGACAGAGGATGGCAATGTAGCCCTGCTCGTATTAAACAGTAGCTGGACTATGCAGGGCGGTGAACACACCCTGTCCTATATGGAATACGACCTCCAGGGCAATCGTGTTGCCTATCAGGAGATACAGGGCGTTATTCCGGCAGGTTCCGACTGGTTCTCGGTGGATCAGGCATTTTTTGCCGATGACGGATATATAGTGCTCTCCGCTTGGGGGGAGCGAGGTATGGATATCTTTTTGCTAGACAGCAACCTCTCATTGACCGGTCAGTTGGAGATGGAATCCGGCACCCAGGGGATCACCCAACTGCGAGATGGCCGGGTGGTGATGATGGCCTGGGAGGAAGACGACAGGCAGAATTGGGTCAATGTCCTACGGGAGATCGATTTTGAGGCCGGCAACTGGGGTGAGACAATTACATTCTCCGTAACCAATGTGCGGCAGATGTTCCCCGTGCGAGACGGAGATCCCTTTGACCTACTGATAGACGACGGAACCCACCTCTTTGGCTATACCTTGGCCACGGGAGAACGGGCGCTGATTCTCAACTGGATTGAGTCGGAACTCACAGCGGACTGGGGCTATTATGTGGGCTTTTTGGACGATGGGCGAATCTCTGTCCTGTCCAATGAGTGGGTGAGCGACGCCGGCTCCCACTCCCGCGGCGGCTTCCATACGGCGTTCATGACTTTAACCCGTACCCCCAGAGCGGAGCTGCCGGAACGGACAATTATCACTTTGGGCGGCGTTTGGCTCTCCAGTGATGTCCGCGCAGAGGTGATTGCGTTTAACCGGGCCAGCCAGACCCATCAGATCCAGGTGCGGGACTACAGCATCTACAATACAAATGACGACTGGCGCGCAGGAAATCTCCGGCTCCTGGCGGAACTTGCCGTAGGGGACGGCCCGGACATCATCTGGGGTTGGTACGACGCCACTCTGGCGAATCGGGGCATGTTTGCCGATCTCTACGCCTTTATTGATGCCGATCCGGTGTTGAACCGTTCGGATTTCTTCCCCAACATTCTCGCTGCGATGGAAACGGCAGACGGGTCTCTGTCCATGGTTGCAAACAGCTTTGGCCTGGAGACCATGGTCGGTATGACGGATGCCGTGGGGCATATTCAATCCTGGACCCTTGCCGATATGTTAGAACTGTTAGAGGGGACAGATGATGCCGACATGGAGCACATCATGGGACAGTGGCTGACGGGGGAGAATTTCCTCTCTATTATGCTCATGTTCTCTGGTCGGGAGTTTATTGATTGGGACGAGCATCAGGCCAACCTGAACAGCGATGCATTTATCCACCTGTTAGAGATTGCCGCCCGCCTACCCCAACAGCGAGAGGATGACGGGAACAATTTCAGGCAGAATTTCGTCAGTGACTATACCCGGATGCGCCGGGGCGAACAATTGCTCATCTCGACGGGCATCTGGAATCCGAGCAGGTATTCGGAGCTGGCGGCTGCTCTGGGTGGAGACTTTACCGTTCTCGGGATGCCCACCGGAGAGGGCGGCGCCCACGTCATTCACCTGGGGCAAAGCGTGGGGATTAACGCGGGCAGTGATCATCAAGACGAGGCGTGGAGCTTTGTCCGCCAATTCCTTCTGCCCGACTTCCGTGTAGAGTGGAGCATCCCCCTGCGGATCGACCAATACGATGCGGCGATTGCCAATGCCATGGCACCGTTTGATGTGTGGGTTGACGAAGATGGCAACGAGTGGCCCACAGGCGGCGGCTCGTGGTGGGTGGATGACTATCTCCAGATTGAACTGCAACCCATGACGGAAGAGGAGGCCAGAGGGCTTCGGGCCATTGTGGAAAGCGCCAATATGACAGGCCGCTTTGATGAGATCATCATGGAAATGGTACAGGAGGAAATCCAGCCCTTTTTCGCCGGCGACAGAACAGCTGCCGACACGGCCAGAATCTTGCAAAACCGTATCCAGACCTATCTAAACGAACAGAGATAACGTATGGGCGAACACACTTCGCCCATACATGGAGGAGAAGGAGAGAGCCAGAATGAAGGCGACACTGGTGAAACTCAATCGAAAACTGGGGGACAAGCTCTATTCCGGCGCCTTCCTCGCCCCCAGTTTTATCGGGGTGATGACATTTTTCATCGCCCCCTTCTTCGTTGTCATCTACTACGCCATGATCGACAGCCCCGTCCGACAAAATTTTGTCTGGTTTGATAATTTTGAGCGGGTATTGGGGAACTGGGCCTTCCAGACAGCGGCCCAGCATACGATCATGTTCTCCGCCATTGCCGTACCCTTGGCGGTGGCTTTGGCCTTGGGATTGGCCGTGCTCTTAGAACAGAAAATTCCCGCTAAGAGCCAGCTCCGCACCTTTTTTCTCTCCCCGATGATGGTACCTGTTGCTTCGATTGTACTGATTTGGCAAGTCCTATTTCACCAGAACGGGGCCGTCAACGACCTGCTATCTACCATCGGATCCGCTACGGGGTGGTTTTCCTATGAGCGGTTCTATACGTTATCGGACGGGCGGGTCATAAACCAGTGGATCGACTGGTTCAGTTCTGGATACAACCAATTTCCCATTGTGCTGTTGTTTTTGTGGAAGAACTTAGGCTATAATATGATCTTGTTCATGGCGGCGCTAAACAACATCCCGAAAGACCTCATTGAGGTGGCGCAGATCGAGGGGGGCGGGGCGTTTTATATCTTCCGCACGGTGAAAATGCGGTTTTTATCCCCGACGATTCTATTTGTCACAATTTTGTCTCTAATCAACTCTTTTCGCGTCTTCCGAGAGGTGTTTCTTCTCACAGGAGCTCATCCCTATGGGGGCCTGTATATGCTCCAGCACTACATGAACAACATGTTTGAAGCGCTAGATTTTCAGAGCCTGGCGGCGGCGGCCATTATCATGTGCATTGTCATGATCGGTATCATCGGCCTGCTGTTTCTCATAGAGAGCCGGTATGGAAAGGATGTTGAAGGGTGAGAAAAAAACATCTGATCCGCCGTACTCTGATGACCGCTGTGGCAGTTTTCTTTGCCGTGCTCTTCCTCATGCCCACGGTGTTGACCATTGCCAACTCCTTCATGAGCCAGGCGGAGATCACCGCCAATTACGGCGTGATTTTCGGCTCTGCCAGCGAGGGAGCCTATATGTCCGAGCGGGTCAATCTAAAACTAATTCCCGACATGGTGACCTTCCAGCAATACAACACCGCATTGATCCAGAGCCCGGACTATCTACTCAGATTTTGGCGCTCTATCCGTCTGGTGGCACCCATTGTGGTGGTGCAGGTGCTAGTGGCGTCTTTAGCGGCCTACAGTTTTACCCGATTTCGTGGCCGGTGGAAGGAGATCTTATTTTTCTCCTATATTATTCTCATGCTCATGCCCTATCAGGTGACCCTGGTCCCAAATTTTCTGATCGCCCGAACGTTTAACCTCATAGACAGAGACTGGTCGATTCTATTGCCGGGATTTGTGGCGCCTTTCAGCGTATTCTTGCTGACAAAATTCATGCGGCGAATCCCCATCTCCTATATCGAGGCGGCCAAATTGGACGGGGCGGGGGAGTTTCAGATCTATCGCCGGATTGCGCTACCCCTCTGCCGGAGTGCCTTATACTCCGTGGTCATCCTGGTATTTATTGATTACTGGAACATGGTGGAACTGCCCCTGATTATGCTCAGCGATCCGGATACCCATCCTTTGTCCGTATTTTTGTCCCGGATCAACAGAGAGGAGATTGGTGTGGCATTTGCCTTGGCCACACTCTATATGATTCCGACCCTATTGATGTTCCTCCACGGGGAGGAGTATCTCATTGAGGGTATCACATATTCTGGCGGTATCAAGGGATGACGCCTAGCGGGAAGCAGGCTTTCCGCTAATTGGAACTGCCCTGCGGGGCGGCTCTGCGGAGGCTTTTGTAGCGCCCGTCGGAAGTGAATTCCGCCATGCGTTGGGATTTAACTTTTTCGCCTCTGGCGCACACTATCATGCACTTGACGGCGAAAAGAACGAGGGATAGAGATTTTAGGTTATGGGAGGTTTTTAAGATGAAAAGATTTAAACGCGAATGGGTGAAAACGGCGGCGATTATATTTTTAGCGGTGCTGCTGGCGCTTACCTTTTTTTCCAATACCATTATGAATCTCTCCCTGCCGGAAGTGGTTACGGCCAACACGAGTTCAGGGGCAATTACCAATGCCATCCGGGGTCAGGCCGCGGCCCAGGCCAACAATAGCTATGACATCAACGTGACCTCGCCCCGGCACGTCTTGGCTGTCCATGTTCGAGACGGCCAAGAAGTCCAAGAGGGGGATTTGCTCTTTGAATTGGAGGAGAGCGACGATGATCCCCTGGCCCAGGCCATGGACGAATTAAACGCGCTACATCTGGCCTATCAGATGAAACTCCTGGATGTGGGGGCCGATTATACGATGCAAAACGAGACCATCCGTCAGGCCCGGGAGGATTTGCAACAGGCTACGGCCGAGCGGGCCGCTTTGGGAACGACAAATTTGACAGAGACTGCTGCCCAAGCCAGAGTTACCGAATTGATGGCCACGCTTAGAGCGCGGGAAAGCCAGCTGGATCAGCTAGAGGCGGAACTCACCTTTATCGATACCTTTGACAGCCGCTCCACCCGGATCGCCCAACAGGTTATCGCCTATGAGAGCGCCCTGGCGGATTTCATCCGGGAGATGGGCATGTCTTATGAGAATTTCATCGAGGAAAACACTACTGTAAGTAATCAGTGGACGCAAGCTGTAGAGCGTACCAAGCTGGCTATGCAGACCGCCGCCGCCGCCGCTCGTGTGGCTGTGGTACAGGAGATCAGCGCCCAGGTCGTCCAGGTGACTGCCTCCCAGAACGCCCTGACGGAGGCGCAAAGCGTCTTGGAACGTGTCCGTGCCATCAACGACGCCGATCGGGATGTCCGTATTGCGCAACGGGCGCTCAATGCCGCCTTGATTGCTTTGAGCAGTGAACAACAACTGGGCTCTGCCGCCGAGGCCAAGCGCCTTCTGGAACTCCAGGCCATGGCCGATGAGATCACCGAACTGGAAGAGCGCATTGAGCGGATGGAGGCAGGACTTGAGGGCGACGGCAACAGCATCCTGGCCCGATATGACGGCATTATCGCCGGAATCACTGTCGTCGCAGGCCAGACGGCGGAGCCGGGGCTTCCCCTGGCGCGGATCGAAGTGGCCGAGATGGGCTTTTTGGCGGAGCTGACCGTAGATTCCCGCCAAGCCCAGGAGATTCGGCCCGGGGCCGAAGTGGATGTGACATCAGCCAGCTGGATGCCCGTCACCGGGAGAGTTTCCGGTTTCCGGGCGGATCCGGAAGACCCCACCAATCGGCGGATTGTCATGATAGACTTACAGGGAGAGGTGACTATCGGAGAGCAGTTGAATCTCAGTATCCAGATATCCCGCGCCAATTACGAAGTGATCGTCCCCCGCAGTGCCATCAGCCAGGATGCGACGAGTCCACATGTCTATGTGCTTCAATCCAGAACATCGCCCCTGGGTACGCGCTATTTCGCCGTCCGGACGGATGTGACGATTCTGGCCGAAGATGAGCAGCAGGTGGCCGTTTCAGGGCTGGATCGTTTCTCCAGTGTCATCATCCGTTCCAGCGACACGCTTTCTGACCGGGCCGCGGTACGATTGGCGCCGAATTAGTGGAATGATTGTTCGTATTTCCCCCGCCACGGGCGGAGAAAATACGGAAAATAAGGGTTGAAGAAATCCCCCGAGGAATTGAGGTGCGGGATGGGCGCGCGGCGTGAAAAATCGAAAAAAATACGGATGATAACAATTCTGGTCAGTGTGTTTCTGTTGCTTTTGGCTGTGGCCTCTGTGCTGTTTTTCCGGCATGTGACGGGGATGCTCCCCTCACAGCAGGCGGCGGCCCGCTGGTCTCCTGGCGGAGACCGGGTGGCCCAGGTCACGGCGTATATTCCGGAGCATAACGGTCTGACCCATGAAGCCACCCGAGGTGTGATCCACGCGCTTCGCAGTGGTCTCATGGCCGAGGGGATTGATCCAGGTGATGCAGACGGCGGCGGGGTCTGGACGTATGCATACAGCGCCCAGGAGGTCTTACGGCTCTCCTCTCGCTATCGCGGGCCGGCTGTGGTATATGCCACCGGCGTGGGGGGGAACTTTTTTCTATTCAATCCCGTCTTACTAATAAGCGGGAGTTATTTTCCGCGTGACAGCATCAACCGAGATATGGTGCTCTTAGATGAAACCCTTGCCTGGTGGCTTTTCGGTGCCGTGGATGTGGCGGGGATGACGGTCTATATCGGCGGTGTACCCCACGTGATTTCCGGTGTCTATCGGCCCTATGGAGACTTTGCCAGCCAGGCGGCCACGGGGGATATGCCCCATATGTTCCTCTTCTATGACGCCCTGGCGGCAGAGGTGGGATTTGCCCCTATCACCAATGTGCAGGCAGTTTTGCCAAACCCGGTCTCTGGACTCGCGGAGGAGTTCTTGGCCGAGGCCATGGAGTCGGCAAATCTGAAAGAAGGGGAATACGCCCTCATCAATAACACGGAGCGCTATACCCTAAGCGCCATGATTGATGTGGTTCAGGACTTCGGGAGCCGCGCCATGCGGCAGATGGGATTTAGCCTACCCCAATGGGAAAACGCCGCCAGAATGGCGGAGGACTTTGCGGCGCTGGCCCTCGTGTTGACCCTGTTGTTTCTCGTTTTTCCAACCATTACAGCCCTCCGTTTGATCATCCGCCGCTGGCGGCGGCGCAAGTGGCGCCTGTTGCGTGGGACTTGGAATTGGTGGAATAACAGGCGAGAGGGGAAAAGAGAAGATGCGTGGCGTATGCAAAACCAGGAAGCGGAAATGCTAGAAAAAGAGAAAGATCAATACAATTTAGAGGAGATCATCCGCTCTGTTCGGGAAAGCGAGGAAAATCATGAAAAAGAAAATTAAAGCAGGGATCGCGCTATTGCTTGCGGTCAGCATGTTGCTGTCATTGGCGGCCTGCGGCGGTGACAACGGCGGCGAAATAACGGGGGATCAGACACCTGATCTCGAAGCCACGGGCTACGTCTATGTGCCGGAGTTTATCAGCATAAACGCAGAGCAGTCCAATTTAGGCATACTTGCGATTTCCGACGATACCCTCTTTGTCCGATATATTATGACAGGGGAAAACTTCTCCTTCGTGCCGGGGGTTGCAACCCTGCGGACAGACGGTACTGGCTTCACCTCCATCTGGGAGGGGGAATCGGCGCAATGGGAGGAAGAAGAGATAACCTACTATGCCCATAGTGACATTTCTATCGCCGCCCCACGGAGCGCAGGCGGCATATATGCTCTGCAGCGAACTTCCTCGGGCTTCTTTTCCAACGACGGCGGCGAGTCCGGCTGGGAGGATAGCGCCTACCTAATGGCCCTGGCATCCGATGGGACTGTGGAGCGGGAAATGGATCTCGCTACAGTCTTAGGCCGATCAGATGGGATGACCATTGAGGTCAGCGTGATGCAGGCGACGTCTGACGGCAGACTGCTCCTCGGCACATGGGACGCCCTGTATATTCTCTCGCCCGACTGGACGTTAGAGCGGGAGATTCCTTTGACCAATCTTTCGATGGATGGAATGGTCGTCACCAGGGATGACCGGGTGCTGGTGACTGTTTGGGACAATGAGAGCTTTGCGCGCAAGACAAATTTCATGGACTTAGAGACGGGACAGTTACAAGATGAGGACGAGAGCCCCCTCTCCGACAGTATCAACCTCGCCGTAACCGGCCCGGACTATGATTTGTACACCAGCGATTTCACCAGCGTCTTCGGCATTGACTTGGAGACGGGAGGGCGAACCCGGCTCTTTGACTGGATGGATATGGACATGGCCAGCGGCACCACGTTCGTAGTCTCCGACGCAGGAGAGATTTTCTTCTTTGAGATGCAGTGGGGGAGAGAAGAAGGTGTTCAACGTGGCGGAACCCTGGTGCGCCTGACAAAGGTAGACGCCTCGGAAGTGCCGGAGGTGACGACGCTCACCTTTGGTGCCCTCAGCGTGGATTTCGATATCAAAGGCGAGATCATTGAGTTCAACAAACGTAACCCCAACTACCGCATCCGGATTCGGGAGTATATGGACTGGCAGACCGGGGACTTTGAAATGGCCTTTGAAGCGGCGCTCCAGCGCTTCAATACCGATCTGCTCACGGGCAACGCCCCCGATATCTTACAGTTTTCGACGGAGCTCCCCTTTGACACGTATGCCAGAAGAGGATTCCTTGCGGATATGAATCCGCTCCTTGCCGCCGACCCAGAACTGAGCCGGGATGACCTGATATCGAGTGTGATGGATCTGTTTTCCGTGGATAGCGGGCTCTATGTCGCCGTATCCCAGTTTACCATTCAGACTTTAGTGGGCAGAAGTGATCGGGTCGGCCCGGAGATGGGTTGGACCATGGCGGAGTTTCAAGCCGCTGTGGACGCCCTGCCGGAGGGTGGGACGGCCTTTGACTCATTTGTCACCCGAGAGCAGTTTATGAACAGTGTCCTGGGCGTGAATTTGGCTCTGTTCATTGACCGGGAGACGGGGCGCGCCAACTTTGACAGCGATCTGTTCCGGAGTTATCTGACCTTTGCCAACACACTGACCACAAATGAGGAGCTCTGGGGAGACAATGGCTTTGATACGCCGGGGGACTGGGCCAGGCCGATGCCGGTGCCGCCCATTGGAGAGGTCAACCCAGATGATACGCTCAATGCCTACGCCGCAGGCCGGATTCTACTCATGGAGCAGACCCTCTGGGGATTTTCGGACATGGTGCATACAAGAGAGATGTTCCAGGGTGACGTGACCATCAAAGGCTATCCCAGCGAAGGCGGCTTGGGCAGTGTAGTGATACCTCGCTCCATGGTGGGGATATCCGCCAACACGCCCCATACGGATATTGCCTGGAGCTTTGTCCGCACTCTGTTGACTGAGCGGTATCAGCGGGAGAACGCCTTCAGTTTTGCCACCAACCGCGCAGTGTTAGAAGAGCAGATTGAAAGTGCCATGCGCCTGCCGGAGTGGGCGACAACAGAAGAGGATCGAGAGATTTGGCTCCCCATGCTACCCTCCCAGGCCGACGTGGATCAGATCATGGCCCTGATTGAAAACGTCGATCAGATCTCTATGCGGGATGAGACGGTGCTCGCCATTGTCACAGAGGAGACGCTGCCCTACTTCGCCGGAGATCGGAGCGTGGAAGAGACCGTCCGGATCATCCAGAGCAGAGTGCAGATTTTAATCAGCGAGAGCCGGTAGCAGATCAATCGACAGGATAATCACGGGGTCGCAGAAGATATGCGCTGCGGCCCCGGTTGTTTTTAGTCAGTCAGTATTGACATCTGCCCCAATCGGTGGTACTATATTGCACGTCGGTTATGCGAGAGTGGTGGAATTGGTAGACTCGCTGGCTTCAGGTGCCAGTGTTCTTCACGGACGTGCGGGTTCGAGTCCCGCCTCTCGCACCAACTCACTGCCGGGCTTGCTATGTTCCGCTTCCGCGCTGAAGAGCGCGCAAAAGCTGCACACCGCAAGCCCGTCGTTCGTTTCAAATCGGAGCAGAGCTGGCGTTCCGATTTGGGAAGGGCAAGAGCTTTAAGGGCAAGGTTCTGTATCACCACTCGCACCATACAAAAAGTCGTCGATTTTTATCGACGACTTTTGCTATATCTTGTACTGCAATTGACAACGCGACAATTTGATGTTATGATAGAGAAAATCTAGTAATAGAAAGTGTGGTATGACTGGTGAGGGTTCGTCAATAAGGGAACGATTTGTGTCACAGTAGCGGGATTTTGCCTGCTTATTTTGTGTACCCAAATGCCTTATATGACGACCAGAGAAGTGTTCACCTAACACATTCTTTTGTTTGTTTTGTAGCGCAGTGGGTAACTGCGCTTTTTTGTTTGCCAAAAAGCCATTTGGTACACGCTTATTTTTATGAAAAGGAATGAAATCATTGAATATCAATTTAAAAGACTATGGACGAAGCGAACGCTTTGCCCAAGAAGCGACTTTGTACGATGACTTATTCATTGCAAGAGTTACGGCACAACACCGTGAGCTATATACGGTGATCTGCGAAGCCGGAGAAATCAGCGCAAGCGTCTCCGGGAAATTTTCCTACCACGCAGACGATCCCACCAGCTTTCCGGCGGTTGGAGATTGGGTGATGATTGATCGGACGGACAAACACAGTGGCAAGGCGATTATCCGCCATGTTCTGCGGCGTAAAAGTATGCTGGCGCGGCAAGCGGCCGGTACGAAGGCCGCCGGACAGATGATCGCCGCAAACATTGATACGATCTTCATCTGCATGTCGCTCAACGCCGACTTTAATTTGCGAAGAGTTGAGCGGTATTTGACGATTGCGTGGGACAGTATGGCGACCCCGGTCATCGTCCTGACGAAATCCGATCTGTGCGATGACCTACAGCGGAAGCTAGACGAAGTTGCCACTGTGAGCATGGGGGTGGATGTGCTGGTCTGTTCCTCTGTGAGCGAGGACGGGTACGAGGCGATCCGCGCCTATGTTGAGGCGGGGAAGACGATTGCCTTTATCGGCTCATCGGGCGTTGGGAAATCTACGCTGATCAACCGCCTCATGGGGCAGGACGTACTGGCGACGAAAACGATCCGCGCGGATGACGACAAGGGCCGGCACACGACAACCCACCGGCAGCTATTGCTTTTGCCAAGCGGCGGCATCGTCATTGATACGCCCGGTATGCGCGAACTGCAAATACACACCGGGAACCTTTCAAAGACCTTTGAGGATGTGGCAGAGCTCGTCGTTCGCTGTAAGTTCAGCGATTGCTCCCACGGGGTAGAGGTGGGTTGCGCTGTGAGAGAAGCGATAGCAAGCGGCGTGTTATCAGAAGAACGCTTTGAAAGCTACCAAAAACTACAGCGCGAAGTGTCCTATGGCGGTCTAAACGCCCGTCAGATTGAACATGAGAAAATCAACCAATTTGGCGGGAAGAACAAAGTGAAACAGTTAAAAAGGAATCTAATAAAGAAACCAAGATAAATAAAATGGAAGGGAACGTTATTTTATGAATAGAAGCATGACAGAGCGTGTAGCAAACCGGGAGGTTTGGATACGCTAAATAGCGCAGAACCTCCCGCAAAGTTAGGATTACGATAACTTTCAGGAGGAAAAACACTTGAACAGAGAAAATAAAAGAAAAAAATATATGAAGGGGTATTATCGCCATAACGCCTGCAATGACAGTTTTACTTGCAAGGTGTGCGACCGTTTGGTCGTTCCACACGGCGCAGCGAGCGCCCATAGAAACCATTGTCCTTATTGCCTTTCCAGCCAGCATTTAGACAATGAACCGGGAGACCGGGAGGCGGATTGCGGCGGAGCGATGGAGGCCATAGGCGTTTGGGTCAAAAAAGGCGGCGAGTGGGCGATTATCCACCGCTGCAGGATATGCGGGCATTTAAGCTCCAACCGCAGCGCCGCTGATGATAGCCCATTGAAGCTGATGTCCCTTGCTTTGAAACCACTCGGAAACCCGCCGTTCCCTTTGGAACGCATTGGGGAATTGACAGAACTTATGAGCGGTGGGGGCATTTAAGCAAATAGGGGAGCAAGGAGTGGCGAAACCACTCCTTGCTCCTCTGTATGTACCCAGTAAGCCATAATTCGGATTCGGGTTCCTACGCAACATTTGGGATTTTTAGTACCCGCCCAATATGCAACATATCGCTTGTTAAACTGTTCAGAGCAGAAATCGCGGCCACGGTTGTGCCGAACCGTTGCGCAAGTAACCACAAGGTGTCGCCTGCTACCACGGTGTGGTTGAAGTATCCACTGGGCGGCGGGGTTGGTGGAACGGTTGTAATGCTTGGTATTTTTAATACTTGCCCAATATGCAACATATCGCTTGTTAAACTGTTCAGAGCAGAAATTGCGGCCACGGTTGTGCCGAACCGTTGCGCAAGTAACCACAAGGTATCACCTGCTACCACAGTGTGGTTGAAGTACCCGCTAGGCGGCGGAGCAGGTGTCAACACGCGTTCGTATTGCCGCATAATTTCGCCCCAAGTGATTGGTCCGACGATACCATCGGGGACTAATCCGAACTCCCGCTGGAACGCAATCACGGACGATTCAGTTCTTGTCCCGAATATACCGTCTACCGCGAGGGGCGGGATATTCGGGTATCTCTGGCCAATGACATTTAAATATTCTTGTATAATACGAACATTTTGCCCGGTTGCGCCAATGCGAATCAGCGTACCGGGGTATGGAGGCAAGATAATACCCGGCGGGGGTGTTGGCGGTACGATCACAGGCGGAATGGTCACATTCTGATTGATGCCACGATAAACCGCGTATAGTTGATTCCAAGTAAGCGGCCCGACAACGCCATCTGCAACAAGCCCAAAATTTCTTTGAAATTCAATCACAGCGTTTCTGGTTCGCGCGTCAAACACGCCGTCTTGTATCACGGTTGGCACTACATCATAAAACGCCGCGATTACATTTAGAATATACTGCAACTCTAACACATGTTGCCCGCGTGACCCCTGCGACAGCACAACATGGGGCGGATTTTGACCGATGGAATCCCGAATTCCCTCTGTATCCAGCTCGGCAAGTCTGGAAACTGCCACGAAAATCATTGTAATTCTGTTCCACGTAGCCCTTCCGACGACTCCGTCCACCGTCAAACCATTGATCCTTTGGAATTCTCGCACAGCCGCAGCCGTATCCGCGCCAAACACGCCATTCGGATTTTCAATGCGAGGGATTGAGGGGAAATTGACTCGAATTCTGTTTAGATAATTTTGAATCCGCCGCACCGCATCCCCACTACTTCCGATTGTGAGCACATGACCCGGAAAGGTTATGGGGATGCCTCCGATATTGTTACTTTGCGTCAACACAATGTCATTCGGGTAAGAGCGACGCAAGATTTGCAGGGGAGTCAGCCCTTGATTCGCAAGGGTGACAGTACCCCATTGTGACATGCCGCCGTGTTGGCAAGCACCCGATGGACCGGCGCAAAAACGTGCGGGCCATGGGTTGATGAACCCGGCTCTGTGTATGTATACATTGAAATAGGCGTCAACAAGGTCGCTGATACTTTGAAAGATCGGGCCGCCTTCCCGGTAGGCCATGTCAAATTGGGTGTTGTTGGTGATATCGAAATGAAAGCCACGGCTTGGATACCACTCTGTAAATACCCGATTCAAAGCAAAGGTTACAATTGCGTGGATATTCGCTAAAAGCGAGTTGCGGGGCCATGTGGAAAAAATTTCGCTGGATGTCACATTTTTTATATAGTCGGCAAATCGAACCCGTATATTTCTGGCGGCTGCATTGGTGGGGGCACCTAAGTGAACGGTTATAAAATCGGGAATCACCACTTCGGGCAAAGCCCTTGTTCTTGGTGGATAAAGTGTCCCGGGTAGCGGGACTTGATCCTGATACGGTGGTCGCGCAAGCAAGCCGATTTCAGAAATTTGGATATAATTATCTGTAACAGGATTTGGCTCATCTGCCACCGGCTCCATATGCACAGGTAGAATAGCCGTCTGCGTATCAACAATTTCTACACCATGTATGTGCTCTGTAACAAATCCAAGTGCACGTACGCGCACAGTAACCGTTGCATAGGCGGATCCTTGGTAATGGGGGTCTAACGTAAGTGTTACACTAGGCGCGATTATCTCAAACGGTTGTGTCATGCCGCCCGTATCAGTTTCCGCCTCATAAAGAAGGGTGCCGTCAGTGTCTGCAACGGTAACGTGTGCATTGGGAACAGGCAATGCGTCATCACCCGTTGTTGCATGTATTGTCAAAAAACCTATACCCATTTGTGTAGTCTCACTTTCAAGTAGAACGTCTTAACTACAGTTTATGAAAAGGATAGGTTTTATGTGAGATGAAATCTATAAAATAGCACGTATTCGCCTGATGGCCCAAACGGGGATGTTGCAACGCCACAGTAAAAGCAATCGTTATTTCTCTGCTGAGTTTGGAATCGCAACCGTAAACAAAACCCCAATCCGTTCATCACTCTCTAGCCGAACCGTCCCCCCCAAATTTTCCGCCGCGTGTTTCACGATAGAAAGCCCAAGCCCTGTACCGCCAACCGCCTTGCTCCTGCCGCTGTCCAAGCGATAAAATCGCTCAAACATCCGTGGCTGATGCCCCAATGGAATTGGCTCTCCATCGTTGCGAATCGAAAAAATAATCTCATCTCCGCTCACATTTAGACGAATTTCCACGCGTCCACTCGGACGGGTATAGTTCACCGCATTGACGATGAGATTGCTGAACATCTCATAGACATTTTTCCGATTCGCATAAAGCGCCGCCGGCTCTATCGCAACATCTACCCTGAGGCGCTCTTGTTCAATTTGGGTCATCAATTCATCCACACACGCTTGGATGAGTTGAGCCAGATTTATGTGTTCTTTTTCCCCGACAATCTCGCGGCTCTCGAGCCTGTTAATCATGATAATATCGTTAATCAAACTGTGGAGCCGCTCCGCCTCCATTCCGATTCGCTGGAGCAACTCTCGCTGTTGTTCTTTCCCCAGCGGTACATCTGCACATAAAAGCTCGGCACTGCCTTTGATTGCAGTTACCGGCGTTTTCAGTTCATGGCTTGCGCTTGCGAAAAAGTCTCGCCGCAGCAGTGATGCTTCTCGGCTCTCGACAGTCAAATCGTTGAATTTTTTTGCAATCTCTTTTAATTCATTGCAGGGGTAATCTTCAGGGTTCAAATACGGGCGCACAAGCCCTCTGTTCATCATGTCGTCTCTGAGCTTTGTAACATGGGATGTACGTATGAAAAACTTTTTCACGTTTCACCGCCCCCTATAAAGCGATACCCAACGCCGCGCACCGTCTTAATGTATTCCCGCTCCGAATCTACCGCTCGGATTTTTTGCCGCAGGGTTGCGATATGAATATCCAAAGTCCGTGTTTCGCCGTAGTAATCGTCGCCCCAAACTTTGTCGAGGAGTTCTTCGCGGTCAATCGCCCGTTCTTGGTGCTCCATCAAAATTTGCAAAAGCGCAAATTCTTTAAACGTGAGCTCTAGCGGAATCCCTGCCACTACGGCCTCCCGCGTCGCCGCATTGAGCGAAAGTGCGCCTGCCGACCACATCTGCTCCGGCTCTTTTTGCTCTGACACACGGCGCAGTTGCGCCCGCACACGTGCGCAAAGTTCTAACACGCTAAAGGGCTTCGTAATATAATCATCTGCCCCAGCGTCTAGTCCGATTACCTTATCAAGCTCCGTGTCTCGTGCCGTAAGCATAATGATCGGGATATGCCGAATGGATTTCGACTGCCGGATTTTCCGCACGGCTTCGATGCCGTCCATCCCGTCCATCATAATATCGAAAATTGCCACGGCAGGAGGTGCATGCTCCATCGCCAAAATGGCCTCTTCGGCAGAGCCGAACCCTACGGAAACATAGCCGTGGCTAGACAGTGCCACCTCTACCAAGCGGCGGATGCTCTCATCATCTTCCACGATTACAATGCGTTCATTCATTTAAAAAATCCTATCGTTTTTTCGTATGCCGGTTTTATAAAATTCCACCCACTCACAGATATTCTCCGCATGGTCCCCGACACGTTCTAAATACTTGATGATCATCAAATAATCCAAAGCCGCATCCATAAGGCTCACATCTGTCCGAATTTTCTCGCCGAGGACGGCACGAATTGTGAGGAAGTAGTCGTCTACAATGTCGTCTTTTTCCTGTGTCTGCTTCGCCAGCTCTAAATCCTCTTTCACATAGGCTGCAATCGCCGAGGAAGCCATGTCTTGCGTGGCGGCTGCCATGGCCTTGAGGTCAGCTTGAATTTCCGGGAACATCGGCGCGGTCAGATGTAGAGAAATCTCTGCAATATCCGCAGCGGCATCTCCAATGCGTTCAATGTCCGTAATCATTTTAATCGCCGTACTGATTTTTCGCAAATCCCTCGCCACAGGTTGCTGTTTGAGCAACAGGCGCAGACAGGTCTGCTCGATATTGCGTTCCATCTCGTCCATCTGGTCGTCATCATCCACTACTTGCTGTGCAAGCGTTCGGTCCCCCGTGAGCAGGGCTGTTGTGGCGCGGTCAATGGCGGTGCGCGCTGTCTCGCCCATTTTGATCAAGGAATCGGATAGGGCTTGCAGTTCTTCATCAAATCGTTGTCTCGCATTCATGGTTTCGCTCCTCCTTTAACCAAATCTGCCGGTGATATAATCTTCTGTCCGCTTATCTTTCGGCATGGAGAATATCTCGTCTGTTTTTCCCGATTCCACCAAATCCCCAGTGAGGAAAAACGCCGTCCGATCCGAAATCCGCGCCGCTTGTTGCATATTGTGAGTGACAATGACAACCGTGTAATCTTGCTTGAGGTGTCCCATCAATTCTTCAATCTTCATCGTAGAGGCCGGATCAAGTGCCGAGGTCGGCTCGTCCATGAGCAGTACATCCGGCGAGACACTAAGGGCGCGGGCGATACAAAGCCGTTGCTGCTGACCGCCAGAGAGGGAGAGCGCACTCTTTTTCAAACGATCTTTTACCTCATCCCAAAGCGCTGCCCCACGCAGGGATCGCTCGACCAAATCATTCAACTCCGCCTTGCTCAAATTGTCGTGGAGTTTTGGCCCGTAGGCAACATTATCGTATATACTCATTGGAAACGGATTCGGCTTTTGAAATACCATCCCGATGCTTTTTCTAAGTGCCGTCACATCGACTTGCCCCGCATAAATATTTTCTCCGTGATAGGTAACTTCACCGGTAATCTTCACGCCTTGGATGAGGTCATTCATCCGGTTGAGTGTCCGAAGAAAGGTACTCTTTCCACAGCCGGACGGCCCAATGAGTGCCGTAATCTCTCGTGCTGGAACATCTAAGTCAATGTCTTTCAGAGCCTGAAAGTCACGGTAGTATAGGCAGAGCTTTTTCGCGCAAATAATATTCATCTCGATCACCTAAATCCTTCTCAGCTTGCGCTTCACTAATTTTACACCAAAATTCAATAAAAGTACAATGAAAATCAAGATGGACGCAATGGCAAAGCTCACATCGAAATTTCCATGCTCTGTCGCGTAGACGAACAGCATGACGGAAAGTGTTCCGCCACTTGCGTGCAACGCCTCAAAATAATTCGTCACCAGGAAATACCCCGTCCCGGCGGTAAACAACAGCGCCGCGCTTTCGCCAACCATACGGCCCACGGCTAAGATGACGCCAGTCACAATCCCGTCCAAGCTCGAAGGTAGGATAATTGTCCGAATCATATACCACTTCGTTGCGCCCAATGCAAAGGCCCCCTCCCGGTATGATACCGGCACGGTTCGCAAGGCCTCTTGCGTTGTGCGGACGATGGTCGGTAAACTCAAAATCGAAAGCGTGAGCGCACCGGCTAAAATGCTCACCCGCAGTCCAAGCCCTTGGATAAAGAGCAAAACCCCCACCAGAGCGTAGATAATAGACGGAATTCCCGCCAAAGTTTCCGTCGCAAACTCAATGATTCGCACCAAGCGCCGGCTCGTGGCGTACTCGTTCAAGTAGATTGCCGCTCCAATTCCAATCGGCAACACGATAGCCAGTGTTGTGATGATGAGAAAAAGCGTAAACAAAATGTTCGGCAGTATCCCAATTGTGCCACGCAACGCACTGCGCGCAGTGGAGAGAAACTCCCAGGAAATATGACCCAGGCCACGGTAAAAGACGTAGCCAATCAAGCCCACAATCAATCCCACCGCGATGGCTGCAGAAAGCCCAATCAATCCCATCAAAAATCCGCTATATGCCCGGCGTTTGAGGGGCAAACGACCATTCTTCATGCCTTATACCCCCTTTTTAACGCGAAATTCAAGATCAAATTGATCATCATAATGAAACAAAACAGCACAAGTCCAATGCTCAAGAGCGTCTGCCGTTGGAAGCCCGTGGCATAGGAGAGCTCCATCGCAATTGCAGTTGTGAGGGATCGCGCCGGCTCAAACAAGTTCGGCATGTTTGGAACATTTCCCATCACCATCAGAACAGCCATCACCTCTCCGATGGCGCGTCCGATGCCGAGTACAACTCCGGCCGCAATTCCGCTCTTTGCCGCAGGAACACTCACCTTGAAGATCGTCTCCGTCTTTGTCGCGCCAAGGGCAAAGCTCGCCTCTTCATATTCACGGGGAACAGCGGCAAGCGCCGTCCGGCTCACGCTAATGATGCCGGGTAAAATCATCACAGAGAGCACCAGAATCGCCGAGAGCAAAATTGCCCCGCTTGCAAGCGCAAACGTGCGCTGGACAAGGGGAACGAGCACAATCATGCCGACAAACCCATATACAACCGACGGAATCCCCGCAAGCAACTCCACTGCCGTATTCACTACCGCAGCAAGACGTGGATTTGCAACTTTTGCGAGAAAAATCGCCGTCATTAGCCCGATTGGCACGCCGATTAGAATCGCACCGATTGTACTGTAGATTGAGGTGAGAATAAAAGGTAGAATGCCAAACGCCGGATTCGCGCCCGTGCTGCGCCATTCTTGGCCGGATAGAAATGCCCAGAGCCCAATCTCACGAATTGCCGGAATTCCGTTTATGATTAAGAATGCGGAAATGGTAGCTACCGCAATAATTGTCACCATGCCGAGTGCGAAAAACACAGCCTGCATGGTTTTCTCGACAATGTTTTTTGTTTTCATGTGTACCCCCAAAAACGCATTGTAGGGGCGCACAATGTGCGCCCGCCTGTTTCCCAGTCGCAAACAAGGGCGCGGGCGCACATTGTGCGCCCCCACAAGCCCTTAGCGTCAGCCAGCCTACAGCACCTGCACCACGCCGGCATTTGAGATGATCTCCGTCGCCGCGGGGCTCATGATAAAGTCGATGAACGCTTGTGTTGCTTCAGATGGTTCTGTGCCGAGCTGTGTCATTAGGATGAATGGTCTCTGAATGGGATATGAGCCGTCTAGGAGTGTTTCCTCTGTACAGGGGATACCGTTCACGGTTACGATCCGCACTGTGTCACCCACAGCGGAGAGAGAGGAGTAGCCGATGGCAAAGGAATTCGTCGCAACTGCTGTAATCACAGCGCCGCCGGAAGTGAGTTCCTGGTCGTGAACCACTTGATCTTCAATCCCCATAATGTCATCAAATGCGCCCCTGCTACCGGAACCCGCCTCACGTCCGATCACCGCAATCGGTGCGTCATCACCGCCGACTTCGCTCCAGTTTGTAATTGCGCCGGTGTAAATCGCTGCGATTTGATCCGTGGAAAGATCGGTGACTGGATTATCCGGGTGGACGATAACTGCAAGCCCGTCAATGGCGAAGATGATAGCATCTACGCCGTCCTCACCGTCGCGCAGGTGGCGGCTGGAGAGCCCGATGTCTGCCGTGCCTTCCATAGCGGATGTGATTCCCGCCCCGGAGCCCGTGGCATCGAATGTGGGCGTGACACCGGGGTGTTCTTCACGAAACGCTTCGATCAGCGAGGCGATGACCCGCTCTGTCGAGGTGGAGCCGTTGAGCGAAATGCGTCCGGAGAGGCCGTCTCCGGACGCCGTGCCACCACTGTCACAAGCGGTGAGCAAGACGAGTGCTGCCAATAAGAGTGCGAGTAAACCAATCGCTTTCTTTTTCATTTTGATACATTCTCCTTTTTTCATCTATACTTCCTAAGTCAAGCACATTTTATCAATCTATAAGTGTTTGCTACTATCATGGAAAGATCAAATGTTTGTAAAATTCTTGTAAAGTGAAGATGATTCCGTGCGTGTACAGCGTAGACTCCAGCGCACCACAGAGAAAAGCCCCCCATTCCTTGTCGATTCTAAGGAATGGCGGGCTTTCTATACCGAAGAAGCCTCTACATCTTCTATAAAACATGCCGATAGCACTTTCCAATCGGCATGTTTTGTTATATAATGCAACAATCAAAATTCCGATAGATCGGGGAGGCCGCTTATGAGCAAGACCATCATCCCACCGGGCTACGCATCTTGCCTGGATTTATACGACACCCAGACGGCGATTGGGTTTATCAAACGCACCTTTGAGGACTATTTTTCCAAGGCCCTCCACCTCAAACGGGTGTCGGCGCCCTTGTTTGTGGATCCGGCCCTGGGGTTAAACGATAATCTGAGCGGCACGGAGAGACCGGTCTCCTTTGATATCGCCGAGAGCGGCGGGGTGGCCGAGGTGGTGCACAGCTTGGCCAAATGGAAGCGGCTGGCCCTCTATCGCTATAACTTTTATCCCGGAAACGGCCTATACACGGATATGAACGCCATCCGGCGGGATGAGGAGCTCACCAACCTCCACTCCATCTACGTGGATCAGTGGGATTGGGAAAAAGTCCTGCCCGAGGGGCGGCGGGACACGGCGTATCTGCAAGAGACCGTCCGTGCCATCGTCGGCGCCATCTGCGATACGGAGGATCGGGTGCAGGAGAAGTACAACCTCACCCGGCCCAAGCTCCGCCGGGAGGTGTTCTTTGTCACATCGCAAGAGCTGGAATACCGCTGGCCGGACAAAACGGCGAAAGAGCGGGAGAGCTTGATCTGCAAAGAGCACGGCACGGTGTTCATCCAGGGGATTGGCGAAAAGCTGGACAGCGGCAGACCCCACGACGGCCGTGCGCCGGACTATGACGACTGGCAGCTAAACGGCGATATCCTCTTTTGGAGCCCGGTGCTGGATATTGCCATGGAACTCTCCTCTATGGGCATCCGTGTAGACGCCCAGGCGTTGGATCAGCAGTTGACCAAATCCGGTTGCGATGACCGGCGGGGATTGTATTTTCACAAAATGCTATTGGAGGGCAAACTCCCCCTCACCATCGGCGGCGGCATCGGCCAGAGCCGGATGTGTATGCTGATTCTGGGCAAGGCCCATGTGGGAGAGGTACAGTGCTCCGTCTGGGATGCGGAGACCATGCGCCTCTGCGAAGCGGCGGGGGTTGTTCTCCTGTGATTGAAAAAAGTCGAGCGGAAACGCTCGACTTTTTTCGTATGTTCACTGCTCTTTGGAGCGGTTGCGATACCGGTTTAACCGCTCTGCAAATGCCCGTATGTCATCGTTTGCATCAAAGCGGCACTCGCCTAACGTCTGTTCAGATAAGACGCCCTTTTTATGCATGATTCGGACAATCTCTCCACGGCAAAATCCGCACAGTGTATTACGGTAGAGATATTCCAAAATAGTTGTCTTTGGCTTGCCACGCATAGCTTCTATGCCATTTCTTGCGTCTGTTTGAACCCAATGCCAGTCCCCTCTATTTCTATGTGGACGAAACGATTTCACCGCATCATAGATCAATCCTTCATCTTCCGGCAAGGGGTTTTTAGCCAACAAGAAGATACCGTTTTCAATATCTGTACCGTTTTGAATCAGAGAGCGGGCAAGTTTGCGTGTTTCGGTGGTCGGGTTCTGGCCTATAATATCATATGCTAAGCATCGAAGTCGCTCATCAGCAGACTGGCGCAGTTGCGATAAAAATTCTTCGGGAAACACATAGCTGCTCTTGTATCGCCCCATGGGCCGGAACGGCCACAACAGTTCTGCTTGAATCCCGGCATCTGGTTCGTTCATAGCTGCTTGCGCCAGTTTTTCCAAATCCTCCGAGCTTGCATTTTTGGCAAAACGCTGGGCGAGTCCACGCCCACGTCCGGGAAATTCGCCCCTTGCCAGGGCTAAAACCTCACTTAGTGTTGGTATCGGAAGTTCATTTCGTTTTTGATTGAGGGTTTTGTTATGATTATCCAATTCTTTTGCTGCTTCATAATAAACACGAATGTGCGGTGATTTGCCCGATTGTGTTTGCAAATATTGTGCAATGCGCTTTTTGCCGAACTTATCCTTAGAATTGTAATAGAACCAATCCAAGAAGAAAACATCAATATTTTTAGGTAGCAAACATACACTCATATCATTGACAATCTGTTTGAATGCACCCCAACCATCCAAGGAGGTCAGCCGGGTACATAGCTCCTCAAACATATCCCGCCGATGAAATAGGTGTATCTGTTCAAACTTACGTTTTCTTGAAAGTTCAAGCAACATACGCTCATATTGTTGATATAGCGCATTTCGGGCGGTTTTACTCCTATCCACGGCAAAATGATACAGGATTGAACTTAACTGGACAAACAGCCGATACTCTTTGCCTACACGGAAAAACTTTTGACAGACCGCTTCCTCAATAGCCGTCTCGTTTCCTGACAATTTAGCCGCCTGGTGCAGATACCATCCACGCTCGCTCTCGGTTTGGTTATCATAGACGGTATTGTGCAGACAACCGTATAAAATGGCATCAAGAAACGGAGCGGGATCGGCGCACGACTGCAATTCAATCAATGCACTGCCTAAACCCCGCAAAAAATCGTTTCGGAAAGCTGTCTTCGTCACGTAGCCACCTCTACAAACTCTCTGCACTGCCAACCTTAACGCTGCGCTTCTTTTTTACAATCAGCCCTAGTGCAAACATAAGGACACAAAGCGAAAAATACACCCATATAGCTGGGCCAAATCCGGCCATTGGAATGAAAAATATAACTGTTAGGGGAAAAAGCAGTGTAATCAACAAATCTCCCAGAGTTCCCAGCCTTCCAGAGCTAAAAAACAGCGCAAAATAATAGACAAAGTTTAATAACCAGAAACATAAATAAAAATTTAACCGCTTTTTACCATTTTCTTTGAAACTCATGTACAAGAAAAGCAACCATGCTACCACAAAAACCAAAGATGCAAGACGATTGAAAGTGCGCATATGGGTTCCGTCAATAAGTAAACCAATATTCAGATTGCCTATCACAAATGCAAGCATGAGTGGTATCAGGCTGAAAATGCCTCGACCTATAGGTAATGTAGGTTTTTTACTGCAAAAATCGTCCATATTACACACCGCCCGCCTACTATAAACTTCCTACTGTCATTCATAATACCAAAAAAACACAGCCAAATCAAGCGCACAACATACCTGCGCCAATCCATATGGGATGGTGCATTTTTCTCTATGAATCGACACAATCAGAACCCGCAACTATTGAAAAGCGAAAAAAGATATGGTAAAGTAATGAAAGCAAAATCCTGTCATATAATTAAATATTTTTTGATGAACGGGGGCTGACCACATGAACGACCTTCCGGTTTATCTCTTTCACCAGGGCACAAACTACCGCTCCTACGATTTTCTGGGCTGTCAGTTCGATGCAGAGAACAACTCGGCGACCTTTCGGGTCTGGGCGCCGGGGGCGAAAGCCATCCATCTGGTCGGGGATTTTAACGACTGGCGGGACGACGCCTGTCCCATGCGCCGCCTCTCCGACGACGGGATCTGGGAGGCCGTTCTGACGGATATCCAACCGGGACAGCGGTATAAGTACCGGATCACCACCGGTACGGGAGAAACGCTCCTCAAATCCGATCCCTTTGCCTTTTCCGCCGAGACGGACGAGCAAACGGCGTCCATCGTCTGCGATCTAAGCGGCTACCAGTGGGGCGACCACGCATGGCAGGCGGCGAGAGGGGACGTGTACGACAAGCCGGTGAACATCTACGAACTCCATCTGGGCTCCTGGATGCGGGCGGAGGACGGGGGCGTGTTAAACTACGTCCAGATTGCAGAGCGGCTCATCCCCTATGTCAAAGAGATGCACTATACCCACGTAGAACTCATGCCCGTGATGGAGCACCCGTACAGCGGCTCGTGGGGGTACCAGGTGTGCGGATTTTTTGCGCCCACATCCCGCCACGGGTCGCCCTTTGACCTCATGCGGCTTATTGATCTCTGTCATCAGGCCGGGATTGGGGTGATTTTGGACTGGGTACCGGCCCATTTCCCCAAAGACGCCCACGGGCTATATGAGTTCGACGGCACACCCCTCTACGAGTGCCACGGCATAGACCGGATGGAGCATCCGGAGTGGGGTACCCGGTGCTTTGATTTCGGCCGGGCAGAGGTGCAGTCTTTCCTCGTCTCCAACGCCATGTTCTGGCACGAGCTATACCATATAGACGGCCTGCGGGTGGATGCGGTCAGCTCTATGCTCTATTTGAACTATGGCCGAAAAGCGGGGCAGTGGTTGCCCAACACCTATGGCGGCAACGAGAACCTCGATGCGGTGGCGTTTTTGAAAAAGCTCAACCAGGCGGTATTCCGCTCTTTCCCCCACTCTCTGATGATCGCCGAGGAGTCCACGGCGTGGCCCCTGGTGACGAGACCGGCCCACGACGGGGGGCTGGGATTCAACTATAAGTGGAACATGGGCTGGATGAACGATATGCTGGAATACGTGAGCGTGGATCCCATTTACAGGAAAGATATCCACAATAAGATCACGTTTTCGTTCTATTATGCCTTTAGTGAGAATTTTATCCTGCCCATCTCCCACGACGAGGTCGTCCACGGCAAGCGATCCCTGATCGACAAAATGCCGGGGGAGTACGAGATGAAATTTGCCGGTCTCCGGGCTTTTCTCGGCTATATGATGACCCATCCGGGCAAAAAGCTCACTTTCATGGGGACGGAGTTCGGGCAGTTCAAAGAGTGGGATTACAAATCCGCTCTGGACTGGTTCCTCTTGGATTACCCCATGCACAGTAAATTAAAGACCTACGTCCAGACGTTAAACGCCTTCTATCTCCGCACCCCCGCCCTGTGGGAGATCGATTTCTCCTGGGACGGGTTTAGCTGGATCTGCGACGGGGATAACGAGCAGAACATCATCGTATTCACCCGCACAGATCGGCGGGGAGAACGGATCATCGTCCTGTCCAACTTCGCTCCGGTGACCAGATATGACTACCGGATCGGCATCCCGGAGCCGGGAGAATATGAGGAGGTACTCAACTCCGATCTATCAGAATACGGTGGATCGGGCGTGAGAAACGAGAGACTCCACACAGAGGAGATCCACATGCACGGCCTCCAACAGAGCCTAAACCTAACCGTCCCACCACTGGCGACGATTTGTTTGAGAATATTAGACTAGAGAGGAGAGATGTGATATGGGCAAGATGAGTCAGAGCAAAGAGTGTATCGCCATGCTCCTGGCCGGGGGGCGGGGTTCCCGGCTGGGGGCGCTGACGGAGGATATTGCAAAACCTGCCGTCACTTTCGGCGGAAAGTTTCGGATTATTGACTTTCCGCTGACCAACTGCGTCCGCTCCGGGATCGACACTGTGGGCGTGATGACCCAGTATCAGCCCCTCCTGCTCCACGACTACATCGGCAAGGGCCAGGACTGGGATCTGGACCTGCTCTACGGCGGCGTTTCGATCTTAGCGCCTCACGCCGCATGGTACACGGGGACAGCCAACGCCGTGTACCAAAACGAGAACTTCATCCAGACCTACAATCCGGAGTGTCTGCTGGTTCTAGCGGCGGATCACGTCTATAAGATGGACTACTCCGTAATGCTGGACTATCACAAGAAAGTCAACGCCGACTGTACCATCGCCGTGATCGAAGTCCCAATCAAAGACGCCTCCCGGTTCGGGATATTAAACACCGCCCCGGACGACAGCGTGGTGGAATTTGACGAAAAGCCGGAGAAGCCGAAAAATAATCTGGCCTCCATGGGGATCTATATCTTCGAGTGGGACGTGTTGCAAAAGTACCTGGCCGAGGACGACAAAGACCCCGATTCCGACCACGATTTCGGGAAAAATATTTTGCCCAACATGCTAAAAGACGGCAGACGGCTCTTCGCCTACCGGTTCGACGGGTACTGGAAAGACGTGGGGACAGAGGAGAGTTTGTGGCAGGCCAATATGGATCTGTTGGACGATATGCACCTGGGGTTCCAGGGCTGGCACATCCTCTCCCGGAGCGGCGGGCGGGCGCCCCACTTTATTGCCCCTACGGGCAGCATACGAAACACGCTGATTACCGAGGGCTGTGAGATATACGGGAGCGTGGAGAACAGCGTATTATCTGAAGGCGTCATCGTGGAAAAGGGCGCTGTGGTGAAGGACAGCGTGATTATGGAAAACGCCTATATCGGTAAAAACGCGACGGTACAATATGCCATCCTAGACGAGGACACAATCGTAGAAGAAAACGCAACCGTGGGGCAGGCGAGGGAAGACGGCGGCAAGCTTGTTCTGATCTCCCGGGGTTCTATTATTGGAAGGGAGGAGAAATAATCGTGTATACAGGACTTTGTCTTTCCGATCCCCATCCGGATTATTATAGCGACGGCAGCGGGCTACGGACCCTATCCGCCACCCGCTTTGCGGGCCGATACCGGGTTGTAGACTTTATGCTCTCCAACATGGTCAATGCCGGAATCTATGACATCGGCATGATTTTAAACAGCCACTACCAGTCCCTCATCGGTCATATCGGTATGGGGAAGGAGTGGGGGCTGGCGAGAAAGAGCGGCGGCATCACCTTTTTCCCGCCCTATCTGACAGATGAGCGGCAGAGCGTGAACAGCGAGATCGACGGCCCACTCCAGCGGGCGGTGCAATCTCTCTCATCGGCGAAAACAGAGTACATTGTCTTAGTTGACAGCAGTATGATCTACAACATGGACTACCGCCGCGCGATTGAAGCCCACAGGACCAGTGGCGCGGATGTGACAGCGATCTACGCCAAAAAGAGACTGGATCCCGGCTGCTGTGAGAATACAGTCGTATTTGACATCTTAAACGGTGAGCGTGTCGTCGGCGTCGGCCTGGCGTCAGATTCCGCGCCGGCGGATGGTTGCAACGTGTCTCTGGGTGCGTATATCATGCAGAAGAAGATATTCTTTCAACTGGTGGCAGGGGAGAAGAACTGCGGGATGCTCCGATTTTCCAGAACACTCTTGGCGGAGGCCCTGGGGCGTCTGCGGGTGCTCGCCTATGAGTTCAAGGGCTATTCAGCCCAGATCTGCTCAGTGGAGACGTTCTTTCAACACAACATGGAGATGCTGGACAGCGAGAAGCGAAATGCCCTGTTCAACTTTGAAAATCGGCGTATCCTCACCAGCCGCCGGGATACCTTGCCGACAAAATACGGCCAGTCGGCAGAGATTACAAACTCCATCATCGCAGACGGCTGCCAGATCGAGGGAACTGTAGTCAACAGCGTGATCTGTAGAAATGTGTTGATTAAACCCGGCGCAGTTGTAAAAGACTGCATCTTACAGGGCGGCACCGTGGTAGAGAAAAATGCGGAACTGGGTTGGATCATCACAGATCGTTCTGTCATCATTTCCGAAAACCGTAAGCTGATCGGTGCCAATACATATCCGGCACATATTGCCCGGGAGCGGGTAATCTAAATCATGGGGGTGGATACGATGCAGAAAAGTAAAAGCGGGCAAAAGATTCTATTTGCCGTCTCCGAGGCGGTTCCCTTTCTCGCCACAGGCGGCATGGGCCAAGTGGCGGGCGCGCTCACAGGTGCCTTAGCGGGACTTCATCCGGAATACGACATCCGAGTGGTCATGCCCCTCTATGCCGCATTTCGCGCCCAGTATGAGGCCACTATGAGGCCTCTGGGAGAGACCACGGTGAAATTGGCTTGGCGTAATCAGTATTGTGGGGTGTATGAGCAAAAACATGGCGCTGTCACCTATTATTTCGTAGACAATCGGGACTACTTTGACCGCCCCCGGACATACGGCTATTTCGACGACGGAGAGCGATTTGCTTACTTTTCAAAAGCCGTATTTGCGGTAATGGAACTCACGGGGTTTATCCCCGATGTCATCCACGCCCACGACTGGCAGACGGCCTTGGTGCCCATCTACATGAAAACCCATCTCGCAGACGAGTGCGCCGGCATGAGATCGGTATTTACCATCCACAACCTAGAATATCAGGGGCAATTCGCGTGGAATACCCTGGAGGACGTATTTGAACTGCAGGCCGATGAGGCCGGGCTGGTGGAGTACAACGGATGTATCAACCTGGTCAAGGGCGCTATTGTATGCGCCGATTGGCTCACGACGGTCAGCCCGTCCTATGCGGAAGAGATTCAGAGCGGCGGCGGGTACGGCTTAGATGCCATACTGCGAGAAAACGCCGGGAAACTCTCCGGGATCATCAACGGCATCGACTATATGGCGTATAATCCCGCAACAGATCCTCTTTTGGCGAAGAATTATATGGTGGATACCTTGGAGGATAAACTCGAAAATAAGATGAAACTCCAGACCCTGTTCGGCCTGCCCAAAGCGCCGTGCAAGATGGTGATCGGCCTGGTCTCCCGCCTCGTATCCCACAAGGGCATTGATCTGGTTACCCATATCATGGACGATCTGCTGGGGCTGGACATCCAGTTTGTACTCCTGGGTACGGGAGATCACGCCTATGAGTTGTTCTTTTCTGAAAAGGCGGTCTCCCACCCCCATAAGGTGGGGGTAAATATCGTGTTCAACCCGGAACTGGCCGCCATGCTCTATGGGGGTGCGGACGTGATCCTCATGCCCTCTAAAAGCGAACCCTGCGGACTGGTACAGATGATCGCCTGCCGCTACGGTGCGATTCCCATTGTACGCAAGACCGGGGGATTGGGCGATACCATCCGGGACTGCCGAGCCGGCGACGGCAACGGATTCCTATTTGAGGAGTACAACGCCGATCTGCTCCTGGACACCATCGTCCAGGCGTTAAACCTGTACAAATATCATGAGGACGATTGGAAAAATCTGATCCGCCAGGCCATGCAGAGCGATTTTAGCTGGGACAACTCCGCACGGGCCTATGCGGAAATCTATGAGCGACTCCAGGACGGTATATAATGTTTATTTTTGACCCATTTGACGCCTATTTCAGGTCGCCGACGGGGGCAGTTCAAGCCTATGGCGGCCTACAATTGAAGATAAAACTCCGGCGTGGGGAAGCGATAGGTGCATGGGTCCGCTGGCAAATAGACGGCGGCGAGATGCAAAAGACCCCCATGGAGTTTCAAGGCATAACAGGAGGCTATGATCTCTACGGATGCGAGCTTGAGATCAAAACGCCCGGTCTGTACTGGTACCATTTCCTAATCCAGACGGTTCACGACGGATTTTTCACCGTCCCGGAGAATGGGGCGGACAGCGCATTTCAGATCACGGCATACGGGGAGGTCGAACCCACCCGGAATTGGATCCGGGGCGGGCTGATTTATCATATCTTTGTAGACCGGTTCCGGCGGAGCGGTAAACCCTATGCTCTGCGGCCCAGCGCTGTCTATCGGGCGGATTGGGGCGGCTGCCCCACGTTCCGGCCCGATGAACAGGGGATCGTCCACAACAACGACTTCTTCGGTGGCGACTTGGATGGCATCATCGAAAAACTGCCCTATCTGACGGAACTGGGTGTGACCTGTATCTATTTGAGTCCGGTCTTTGATGCGGCGTCCAACCACAAGTACGACACGGGAGATTATATGGCCATCGACCCCGCATTTGGTGGCGATGCGGCCTTTGCCCGCCTCTGTGCCGCCGCAAAAGAGCGGGGGATTCAGATCATATTAGACGGCGTATTCAACCACGTGGGCGTTGACAGCCGCTATTTCAACCGGTACGGCAACTACGATGCCGTCGGAGCGTATCAGAGCCGGGAGTCGCCCTATTTTGACTGGTTCAATTTCCAGGAGTGGCCCGATCAATACGATGCCTGGTGGGATATTGAACTGCTCCCCGCCGTCAACGAGGGGAACCCGGCCTATATCGACTACATCTGCGGCCCAGACGGGGTGATCGCCCACTGGACGAAACAGGGCGTCTCCGGCTGGCGGCTAGACGTTGTGGACGAGTTGCCGGACGAGTTTCTAGACCCTCTCTGCGCCGCCATGCGGCGGGAGAACCCGGATACGTTCATTGCCGGGGAGGTCTGGGAGGATGCGTCCAATAAAATCGCCTACGGCGTCCGGCGGCGGTATTTCCTCGGCGGCCAGTTGGACAGTGTGACCAATTATCCCCTGAAAAATGCCATCATCGCCTATGTAAAGCATGGGGATACGGCCCAATTGGCGGAGGTGATGGATATGCTCTGCCAGAACTATCCGGCACATGTGCTCCACGGGCTGATGAATGTCTTGGGCTCCCATGATACTATGCGGATATTGACCGTCCTGGGCGGAGAGCATCTGCCTCAGACGAAAGAGGAGATGGCGCATTACAAACTCGATGAAGCCCAACTCCAGAGGGCGAAGCGGAAGCTGAAACAGGCATCTCTTCTGCAATACACCCTGCCCGGCACCCCTTGCCTGTACTACGGCGATGAGGCCGGCATGGAGGGCGGCGACGATCCCTTCTGCCGCTACTGCTACCCCTGGGACGGGGAGGATCAGGATTTGATCGCATGGTACGTGAACCTCGCCAAGCTACGCCGGGAGTATCCGGTGCTGGGAGACGGGCGATACGTACTCAAACAGGCCCGTGGTGGCGTGTTCGCCTTTACCCGAGGACAGGGGAGGGAGCAGATTCTCGTCGCAGTGAATGTATCGGATAGCGACACCACACTTGCGGTGGATGGGTTTGATTATGATCTGCTGGGCGATGAGCCTGTCGATCGGCTGGTTGTGAGAGCGGGGGGATCGGCTGTGTTTGGGGTGGGGTAGCCTCCCCCAGTCAGGCTACGCCTGACAGCCCCCTCACAACGAGGGGGCCAAAGGGCAGGAGACGTAGGGGCGGCAACCTGCCGCCCGCACGTTGGATTGCTATACAAAAACCGCACACCCCACGAAAGGAACCCACATATATGAACCTACAAGACAAAAACGTATTCTCCCTGCTCTTCCTCGAAAAGCTAGAGGTCGCACGGGGGGTCTCCGTGGAGGAGGCCTCGGCGGAGGACTGTTATATTGCCCTGTCCTATCTGATCCGAGATCAGATTATGAAACGGTGGGTGCAGACCAGCCGTGCCAATGATAAAAACAAGAAAAAACAGGTGTATTACTTCTCCCTGGAATTTCTGCTGGGCAAAATGCTGGAGAACAACATCATGGCCCTGGGGCTAAAAGACGTCTGCCAAGAGACGCTAAAAAGCTTCGGATTCGACCTGGACGCCATCTGCAGCGTAGAGTTGGACCCGGGCCTGGGCAACGGCGGATTGGGGAGATTGGCGGCCTGTTTTATGGATTCCCTGGCCTTTTTGAGAATCCCCGGCCACGGGTGTAGTATCCGATACAAATACGGACTATTTGAGCAAAAGATCATCGACGGCCATCAGGTGGAACTGCCGGACAACTGGCTCCGCACGGAGGCGGTTTGGGAGGTCAAGCGGCCGGACAAGGCGGTGCTGGTCAAGTATTTCGGCAATATCCGGGAGGAGATCAGTGCTGGGCGGCACTATTTTCACCATGAACACTTTGAGCCCGTCATCGCCATGCCCTACGATGTCCCCATGGCGGGACACGACGGGGGAGACGTGAACACCCTCCGGCTGTGGAGTGCGGAATCCACCCACCAGTTCGATTTCGGCTCCTTCTCCAGCGGGGATTATATTAACGCCGTCTCCCGGAAATATGCGGCGGAGGCCATCTCTGAAGTGCTCTACCCCGACGATTCCAACTATGAGAACCGCCTGCTCCGACTCAAACAGCAATACTTCTTCGTATCCGCCGGGGTGCAGGCGATCATCAGCCATTTCAAGCGGCACTACGGGGATATCCGTACCCTGCCGGACTATGTGGCCATCCATATCAACGACACCCATCCCGCCCTGGCCATCCCGGAGCTCATGCGGATTTTAATGGACGAGGAACACCTGGGCTGGGATGAGGCGTGGGATTTGACCGTGCGAACCATCTCCTACACCAACCACACCCTGTTGCCGGAGGCATTAGAGCGCTGGCCGGAGGAGCTATTCTCCAAACTGCTCCCCCGAATCTACATGATCGTCCAAGAGATCAACGAGCGGTTTTGCAAAGTGCTGTTTGAGAAACTGGGCGGCGATCTGGACAAGATCGCAACTATGGCCATCGTGTCTCGCGGGGAGATTTCTATGGCCTATCTCGCCATTGTGGGGAGCCATGCCACCAACGGCGTGGCGAAAGTACATAGCGAACTCTTAAAAAGCCAGTTATTTGCCGATTTCTACGCCGTATTCCCGGAGCGGTTCCGCAACCAGACCAATGGGATTGCCCATAGACGATGGGTACAAAAGGGGAACCCCAGCCTGTCAAAACTCATCTCCGATACCATCGGCCCGGACTGGGTCAGGGAGCCGCTAAAGCTGGCCCGGCTGGATGAGATGGGCGCTGTCCGAAACCAAACATTTCTGGCGAAGCTACAGGAGATCAAGGGCGAGAACAAGGCCCGTCTGGCAAAGCTGATCCTGGACAGCAATGGGATCACAGTCAATCCCCGTTCGATTTTTGACATCCAGGTCAAGCGGATTCATGCGTATAAGCGCCAATTGCTCCTCTTGCTCTACATCATGGATTTGTACTACGAAATCCAAGACAATCCGAATCTGGACATGGTTCCCCGGACGTTTATCCTGGCGGGGAAGGCGGCGCCCAGTTATCACTTTGCCAAGGAGATTATCAAGCTCACCTCCGTGGTGGCGGATCAAGTCAACAACGATCCCAACGTGGGGGACAAGATCAAAGTCGTCTTTTTGGAGAACTACCGGGTCTCCCTGGCCGAGTCCATTTTCCCTGCGGCGGATTTGAGTGAGCAGATCTCCACGGCGGGGATGGAGGCCTCCGGCACGGGGAACATGAAGTTTATGATGAACGGCGCCGTGACCATCGGCACCCACGACGGGGCGAATATTGAGATTTTCGATGCAGTGGGGGCGGGGAACTACATCGACTTTGGCCTCACAGTGCCGGAGGTGTTGGAACTCCATAAGAGCGGAAGCTACAACAGTAGAGTATTTCTAAATAATCACCCCCGCCTGAGGCGGATCGTCTACGATCTGATTAACAGCCAGAGCAAAACGGGTGGCCTGGCCTTTCCCCATATCTACGACTCCCTCACCGGGCAAAATGATCCCTTTCTCGTCCTGTTGGACTTTGACTCCTATGCGGACGCCCAGAAGCGGGCCGATCTCCTCTACCGGGATACGGGTCAGTGGTCACAGATGGCGGCCATGAACATTGCCCACTCCGGCGGCTTCGCCAGTGACGAGGTGATCCGGAGATACACCAAGGAGATATGGCACGTCTGATGGGAGAAGAAACTGTGACACTATAATAAGTAACCCCCATAAGACAGGGAAATCCATCCAAGCCCTAGCTTATGGGGGTTGCTTTGTTCCAAAAAATTATGGCAATCTCTATCCCTACGGCGTGCGAAACGCAAAGGTTGTGGTGGACAGATAGACCTCACCGGGTCGCACGACTGGCGAGGGAAACGCCGGGATGTTGGGGGAGTCGGGGAAGTGCTGGGTCTCCAGGCAGAGGCCGCCGTATTGGATGAAGGAATCCTTGAGGAAAGACCCGGTGTAGAGCTGAATCCCCGGCTTATCGGAGCACACGTCCATGATGAGCTTCCCATCCGGCGCTATCAGAGTGGCGGCGGGGCCGGGGGCGTCTGTCAGGGCGAAGTTGTGATCGTAGTGCTGGGCGACGGGGCGCATGGTGCGGAAGTCAAACTCTGTCCCCGCCACAGGGGCGATCTCCCCTGTGGGGAGGGAGGCAGCATCTACAGGCGTATATCCGTCCGCCCGGAGCTGGAGTGTGTGGGAGAGAATCGTATCTTCCTTACACAGGTTGAAATAGCTGTGCTGGGTCATATTGAGCACTGTGGGGCGATCCGTCTCGGCCCGGTAGGTGACGGCAAGGGTCATGGGGTCTTGCCAGAAGAACCGGACGGTGACATCCACGTTGCCGGGATAGCCGCCTTCGCCGTCTGGACTGCGGTATGTGAGCACCAGGGCATCTCCGTCTTGTGCGTAATCAAATACCACCGTATGCCAGCCGGAAAATCCGCCGTG
Organism: Oscillospiraceae bacterium; assembly: GCA_009780435.1. Taxonomy (GTDB): domain Bacteria; phylum Bacillota; class Clostridia; order Oscillospirales; family Oscillospiraceae; genus WRAB01. The sequence continues at coordinate 148,965 of WRAB01000001.1, forward strand.
GAGATTGTTTTCCCCCTCGTTTTGTTCCAGGGAATAACTCACCCCGTCCAGGGTGAACTGTGCGTCTTTGATCCGGTTGGCGTAGGGGCCGATGGTCATACCGATAAAGAACGTGCCTGCGGCATACTCCGCCGGGGTATCGTATCCAAGCACCACCTGACGGCGGGTGCCGTCTGCCAGGGGGATGGTGAGGGAGCGGATGATCCCCCCGAAGTTGGAGATCTCCGCCCCCGCCCCTGCGGGGCTGGTCAGGGTGATGAGGTCAGCCGATCTGCTGTCGGGGAGATTGCCCCAGAATGTTGTGTTGTACATGTGTGTCCCTCCGTGATGTTTTAAGTTTAAGATTAAGAACCTGTCAGGATACTTAATACCTGTCCCAATTGCGCCTGTAAACATAAGCGCCAGAGCTATCGTTACACACAAAGCAAGTGAAGTCAATTTTTTTTGGAGTTTATCATATATATCACCCATTAGCAATTTCTCTTCACCTCCGCAATTTTACCACATCTCCACCCAAACTGCTAGTACAACTTTGTTACGTAAAAATACGAAACTGTTTTACGGAGCACTATGGCGTGATCTAGACCCTGCTTTTGCGCATAAAAATGAGTTGACAAATAATAAGCTTTGGATTATGCTCTATAATAGAAAAGTGCACGAGCACGAACACACGGCTTGCTCTGTACAGATCATATTTTTAAGTATTAGAGAGGAGTATTTTCCAGATGAAAAAGAAGTATTTTAGACCTGTTGTAGCAGTCATGTTGGCAATCTTGCTGGTGGTTGGTCTGGCGGCATGTGGCGCAGGTGGCGGGGGGAATCAGGCCGATGACGGTGGCCGTATCGGCGTCTCCATGCCCACCCGTAGCTTGCAGCGCTGGAATCAAGACGGCGAAAACCTACAGAGACTGCTGGAAGAGGCGGGCTTCGAGGTCGATCTCCAATTCGGTGGCGAAAACGAAGTGCCTGTCCAAGTGGCTCAGATTGAGAACATGATCGCCAGCGGCGTCGATGTACTGATTATTGCGGCGATTGACGGTGATTCCCTGACAGAAGTGTTGGCCACAGCGGAAGAGGCGGGCATCCCCGTCATCGCATATGACCGCCTGATTATGAACACCACGGCGGTTACATACTACGCCACCTTTGACAACTTCCTTGTGGGCGAAATGCAGGGCCGCTTCATTGAGGAAGCCCTTGACCTGCCGAACCAGCCGGGTCCGTTCTACATTGAGTTTTTCACCGGCGACCCCGGCGACAACAACATTAACTTCTTCTTCCCGGGTGCAATGAGCATCCTGCAACAGTATTTGGATGATGGTACGCTGGTCGCCTTATCCGGCCAGACGGATATCCTCCAAGTGGCCACCCCGGGCTGGTCTACAGAGGCCGCACAGGCACGGATGGAGAACCTGATTAGTATGAACAACTACAGCCCGACGGGCCAACAGCTCCATGCGGTTATGTGTTCCAACGACTCCACGGCCCAAGGCGTCACCAACGCACTGGTAAACGCCGGTTTCACGGCGGACAATATGCCCATCATCACCGGTCAGGACTGCGATATCATCTCCGTGCGGAACATGGTGGCGGGCCTACAGGCCATGTCGGTCTTTAAAGATACCCGCACCCTGGCCGCAAATGTGGTGGAAATGGTCATCGCCATCATGGAAGGCAATGAGCCGCCCATCAACGACAGAGAAAACTATGACAACGGCACTGGCATCATCCCCACGTTCTTGAGTGTACCTGTGGTGGGAACCATTGAAAACTACAGAGAACTGCTCATCGACTCGGGTTATTACACAGAAGACCAGATATACAGCTAAGGGCTCAGCGCACGCACCCTGTATTTCATAGTTTGAACCGCCGGAGTGGAGGAGGGGTTCTCCGATCCCCTCCTCCACTCCGGCATTTACGCTGTTTTGCAAGGAGAACTGCCCATGGACAGCCCTATACTGAGAATGGAACACATCACAAAAAAATTCCCCGGCGTAACGGCGCTGGACGATGTCAGTTTGGAAGTCTATCCCGGTACCATCCACGGCCTGTGCGGCGAAAACGGTGCGGGGAAATCTACGCTGATGAACGTGTTGAGCGGTATGCATCCTTATGGCAGTTACGACGGTAAAATTATATACGACGGCGAAGAGTGCCGGTTTACCAAGATCAAAGACAGCGAGCGCAAGGGGATTGTCATTATCCACCAGGAGCTCGCGTTAAATCCGTATATGAGTATCGGCGAAAATATGTTCCTGGGCAACGAATGCGGTAACAGCGTTCGCATTGATTGGAGCGAGACGTATCGGCAGGCCGAAACATTTCTGGAAGTTGTGGGGTTGAAAGAATCCCCCCGCACTTTGATCCAGGATATTGGCGTCGGCAAACAGCAGTTGGTGGAAATCGCAAAAGCGTTTGCAAAAAATGTGCGGCTATTAATCCTGGACGAGCCGACGGCATCCCTCAACGAAGAGGATTCGCAAAATCTGTTAAAGCTACTGCTCTCTTTTAAAAATGAAGGTATGACCTGCATCCTGATTTCCCATAAGCTCCACGAAGTCGAGCAGGTGGCGGATAAAATCACCATCATCCGGGACGGCGGCGTTGTGGAGACCCTGGTAAAAGGGGTTGACGATATTGATGAGCGCCGAATCGCCCAGGGGATGGTGGGACGTGAGTTGAACGACTACTATCCCAAGCGGGAAGCGCGGCCCATAGGCGATATCTGTCTTGAGGTGAAGAACTGGATCGTGCACCACCCCCAATACCGGCACCGCAAAATCTGTGACGATATAAACCTCACCGTGCGCAGAGGCGAAGTCGTGGGGATCAGCGGCTTGATGGGCGCCGGTCGCACGGAGCTGGCCATGAGCATATTTGGAAAGAGCTATGGCGCTGATATCTCCGGCGAATTTTATATTAACGGCCAACGTGTGGAGCTGAAAAGCATAAAGGAGGCCATCCAAAATAAACTTGCCTATGTCACCGAGGACAGAAAAAGCCTGGGACTGGTGCTGTCCAACGCCATACGGGAGAATATCACCCTGGCGAACACAAAGCGGGTGGCCCAACTCGGGAGCGTGATCGATAAAGACGTAGAACGCAACCACGCAGGGGCGTACGCCAAGGATTTCGGTGTTAGATGTTCCAGTATTGAGCAGGAGGTGGGAAACCTCTCCGGCGGCAACCAACAAAAAGTGCTCCTGGCCAAATGGATGTTTGCAGAGCCTGACATCCTCATCTTAGACGAGCCCACCCGGGGCATAGATGTAGGTGCCAAATATGAAATCTACACAATGGTAAACGATCTAATCGAGCAGGGGAAGTCTGTGCTGATGATCTCCAGCGACATGCCGGAACTCTTGGGTATGTGTGATCGGATCTATGTGATGAACGAAGGGAAGATTGTCGGCGAGCTGACCCGTGAGGAGGCAAACCAGGAGGCCATTATGATGATGATCCTCCAGGCATCGACCCGGAGAGAGAAATGACGCAGTGAGAAAATAGGGGAGGCGAGACCATATGGTCAACTATGCAAAGGATGCGCTGAAAAAACACGCCTTGCTTGTGGTACTACTGATCACAATGCTGGTGTTTGAAGTGTTGTTGGTCCAGGCGGGGCGGGGATCACTGTTTAGCGCACAAAACCTGACAAATCTCATCGGTCAAAACGGATACGTGGTGATCCTGGCCATCGGGATGCTCTTGTGTATTATATCGGGGGGCAATATCGACTTGGCAGTGGGCGGCATTGTGATCCTAGTCGGTGCCATCGCCGGTACGCTGATTGTGGAGTGGGGGTTAAACCCTTTTGTGTCCATCTTATTGTGCCTACTGATTGGCATCCTCATCGGCGCGTGGCAGGGTTTTTGGATCGCATATGTGAGAATCCCGGCGTTTATTGTCACCCTGTCGGGGATGCTCACCTTCCGGGGGCTGGCTTTGATTTTAATGAACAGCCAAAACATCGGCCCATTTCCCGTGGAGTACAGGAATCTGTTCAACAGCTTTCTGCCGGCTCACTGGTTGCCGGAGGTAACCTCTGAACTGGTGTTTATTTCTACCTTGGTCGTAGGAATTGTCTTAAGCTTAGTAATTCTATGCGTCAAATTTTTCTCCTATCTTCAGAGGAAGCGCAAAGGCTATACTGTGCGTGCCACAGAGCTCATATCGCCGGTTCTGCTCTGTGCTGGGATACTCTTTTTGTTCTACCGCCTGGGGCAGCATAACGGGATTCCGGCTGTATTGATTTTACTGGGACTGCTCTTTCTCGTCTACAATTATTTTACGCAAAATACCGTATGGGGCAGGCATTTATACGCCATGGGCGGCAATGCCAAAGCCGCACGGTTTTCCGGGATCAATACGAAGCGGATTCTCTTTTTCGCCTATGCCAATAACGGCTTTTTGGCCAGTATTGCGGCCCTGGTTGTAGTGGCCCGGTTCAATCAAGCCTCCACACAGGCTGGCATGGGCTTTGAGCTGGATGCAATTGCCGCCTGTTTTATTGGCGGGGCGGCCGCCTATGGCGGCGTGGGTAAAATCAGCGGTGCGGTGATCGGCGCCATATTCATGGGCGTGCTGAACATGGGCATGTCCCTATTGGGCGCAGATCAGAATCTACAACGTGTGATCAACGGTCTGGTTCTCCTGGCCGCCGTCGCTTTCGATGTGATCTCTAAAAATAGAAGAAGTGCGGCGTAGGAGAGAGAAAAGACTTCTCTTTGACAAATGATCGACTGGCGATTATTCTAAATAATGTGCACGAGCACGAAAAATGGAGGCACAGATATGCACTATCTCATCGGAATTGACATTGGCACCTCTGGGACGAAAACAGTTCTGTTTGACGAGACGGGAATCCCCTTGGCATCTCAGACGGCGGAGTATCCCATGTACCAGCCCCAAAACGGCTGGGCAGAGCAGGACCCGGCCCACTGGTGGGATGCGGTGGTATCCACCCTCCGAGGGGTGATCCAGGAGAGCGGTGTGCAGGTGAGCAGTATCGCCGGGATCGGACTGTCCGGGCAGATGCACGGGCTCGTCATGCTGGACGCCGCCGGTGAGGTTCTGCGCAACTCTATCATCTGGTGCGACGGGCGCACCACCAAACAGTGCGAGGAGATCACCCGGCGGGTGGGGGCGGAGCAGCTCATGGCAATCACCGCCAATCCGGCGCTGCCCGGATTTACCGCATCGAAAATCTTATGGGTACGGGAACATGAGCCGGAGATATACGCAAAATGCCGCCATATCCTGTTGCCGAAGGACTATATCCGCTATAAGCTGACCGGGGTCTTTGCCACGGAGGTCTCTGATGCGTCGGGCATGAATCTCATGGACGTCCCCAACCGCTGTTGGAGCGAGGAGATTTTGTCTATCCTGGAGATTGACCCGGCACTCCTGGCCGAGCTCCACGAATCAACGGCGGTCACCGGAGAGATCACACCGGAGGTGGCGGCCCTGACCGGTCTCGCCGCCGGTACGCCCGTTGTGGGCGGGGCGGGGGACAACGCCGCCGCCGCCGTGGGGACAGGCGTGGTGGAGCCGGGGAGAGCCTTTACCACCATCGGCACATCCGGCGTCATCTTTGCCCACTCCGAGACGGCGACTATTGATCCCAAGGGCCGGGTGCACACCTTCTGCGCCGCAGTCCCCGGGGCGTGGACGGTGATGAGCTGTACGCTGGCCGCAGGCGGGAGTCTCCAGTGGTTCCGCAACAACTTTTACGGCCCAGAGATGCAAGTCGCCGGGGATATGGAAGTGGATCCCTATGAGTTAATGACGGTTCAGGCGGCCCATGTACCCATCGGGGCCAATCGGCTCTTATTCTTGCCCTATCTCATGGGGGAGCGCAGCCCGCTCTTGGATGCCAACGCCCGAGGCGTGTTCTTCGGCCTCTCCGGGATGCATACCCGGCGGGATATGCTCCGTGCCGTGCTGGAGGGCGTGGTCTACTCCCAGAGAGATTGCCTGGATATCCTCCGGGGAATGGGCGTCACGTTCACTGAAATGCTGGCCACTGGCGGCGGCGGAAAAAGCCCTCTCTGGCGGCAGATGCTGGCGGACAACTACAACTGTCCCGTGGTGACGGAACATGGCGGGGAGGGTCCCGCATTAGGCGTCGCCATCCTGGCCGGTGTGGGAACCGGGCTCTATGAGAGCGTTCCGGCGGCCTGTCGGCAGATTCTGCGGTTCAACCCGGCGCAACTACCCAATCCGGAGAACGGAGCGGCCTATACGCCGTATTATAAGCTGTATCAGAGTGTGTACGGGTCTCTGAAAGAGGAGTTTGCTGTATTGGCGCAACTGTAATGCTAGAAAATAGGAAAAGCCAAGTTTTCCGGATGCGGAAAACTTGGCTTTCTTTGTGTTTGGAACAATGCCGGAAGAAGCTGTCCTCGCAGAGCCGCCCACAACTGATGCGCCGGAGACACCGGCCCCAACCCCGGAGCCACCTATAACTACTGCGCCGATAGCTTCCGTCGCAAGGGTCCAAGTTACTTCTGATGGAAATGAACACGAGGCGTTCAGACACTGGAACCATGGATTTAGCCCAGAAATGAACGCAAGCGGATGGTTTAAAAGAGCTGACGAAGTTGCCGATGAGCTAACTTCATTTTTATTCAATGATGATTTTCAAATTATTATTGAAGGCGAATTGTGGAGAAATGATTTCTATTATTATTTTTATAAATTGACCGATGGCAAATGGTTGAAAGTATTAGCCGTATACAATCAAGAAACTAGAAAAGAAATTTTCTTAACTCATGGTGAGACTTGGGGATTTGAATATTGGGAAGAGGTTTTTACTACAGACTTTCTTGAATTATTAGAACCAGGTGAATATATATTAGACGTAGGTGGTTGGTGGGGTAATTCTGATGCTGCAAACTCATATAATAATTTTTTTAGATTTATACTAGATTAACTTCAAAAGCGTCACGCTTTTGAAAGAGCAGGCAAGTGCCTGCTCGGCGCACAGCGCCAGTTAATCGCCGTGATACGTCATGTTGCGGCATATGCCGCATGGCAAACATAGCTTGCCAACTTTAAAAATAGTGAAACTGTTTTTAAAGTTAAATGACTATATAAAATAACCGTAGCGAAAAAGCAATGCTGTAACATCCAATCAAAAAAACAAGCCCCTGTTTGGCAGCGCCAAACAGGGGCTTGTCATTCTCTAAATCTAAATCTAAACCCCTACAACACCCCAACCGTCAAGAGCAGTGCCGCAAAGAATACGCCGATGCAGACGCATACGCTGCGGAAGCCCAGTTCGAAGCGGCCTAGGCGCTTGAGGAAATCACTGGTGTTGACGAAATATTTGAAGATGAAGAACCCGGCGATTAAGCTCGCAAAGAAGATCCCGGCCTTTTCCAGATACCCCAGGGCATCAATGTATACGGTGGCGTTGAACAGGAACCGGATGGACTGGAGGCCGAAGATACCGGTCACAAAGCAGAGCGCACCCAGGATGAAAGTGGAAATCTGTTGTTCAACGGGAATCTTGACGTCCGCTTTCGGCTCGGCATCGGATTTCCCAAAGAGCATGGTGGAATATTTGATAAAAGTAATAATGGTCCCCAGGCTCAGGAAGGTCAGAATCCAGTTCATCTGTGTGGTGGTATCGGAGACCATGAAATATTTCGAGATACTGCCGTTGAAAAACGGCGCACCGATCATGCCTAAGATCGCAATGAGGGTCGCAATACCCATGAGGGGATAGCGGCGCAACACACCACGGATTTGATGGATATTCCGTGTCCCATAGGCCTTGGCAATTGCGCCTGCGCCGAGGAAGAGCCCGCCTTTGAAGAGGGCGTGGTTGACAATGTGATACATGCCGCCGATCTGGGAGTAGTAGGAGCCCATACTCAAAGCGGTGAAAATCAGGCCGATTTGTGAAACGGTGGAATAGGCGAGGATCAGCTTAATATCCGATTGGGACATGGCCATGGTAAATCCGACCACCGCTGTGATGATCCCGATGACGAGAAAGAATTCATGGGTGGCTACGGTGGCGAACATCTCCTGTACACGCAGGAAGAGATAGATTGTACACTTAATGTGTAGCCCCGACAAGATCGCCGAGACGGCGGAGGGGGCCGCGGGGGAGCCGTGGGCCTTGGGCAGCCAACTAAACAGGGGGAGGAGCGCACACTTAAATGCGATGGAGGTCATCATCAGCGCATAGGGTAACAGCTGGGAGGCCCTGTCCACATTGGCGAGGGCCAGTCTCGCCACCTCCATGTCCATGGTTCCGGCCATTCGATAGAGATAGCCCAGGCCGAACAGATAGAATTTGATGACGAGAACGTTTAGCATCAGATAGAACATACCGTCGTACATGGAGCGTTTATCCCGGTTGAACATGATCAGAATCGCGACGACAATGGTGACGACTTCGATCAGCACAAAGGCGTTAAAGAGATCCCGGGTGAGGAAAATGCCGACGAGGGCGCCTTGCCAGAGGAACATGAGAAACCAGAACAAGCGGCTATCCTTCTCGTGAAAGCTGTAGATTGACGCAATCAAGAAGAAAATCGTAGTAATCAAGACAAAAACAGCCGATACGCTGTCCGCCCGGAGGACAATGCCCAAGACGCTCTCATAGCCGCCGATGGTTGTAAGGATTTCTCCCTGCTGGCTCAGTGTAAACAAGTAAAAGGCGGCGCCTGTGAAGCCGGCCTGGAATAGGATCGCAATCGCCCTGCCGGCCTTTACGTGGGAGAGCATAAATAGAAGCACAGCGATTAGGATTGGGACAATGATAAAGTAGGTAAGCATAGTTTACGACTCCAAGCTCTTCTTGTTTAATAATAGTATTGTACAAGCCCAACTGTGAGCAGCAGTGCTGCGAAAAACACGCCGATACAGACACATGCGCTGCGGAAGCCCATTTCAAAGCTCCGCAGGCGCTTGAGCAACTTACTGGTTTTTATATAGTATTTGTAAATGAAAAATCCCGCAATTGCACTGGCAAAGAAAATTCCGGCCTTTTCCAGATACCCCAGCCGATCAATGGTGACGGAGGTGTTGAAGAGGAACTGGACGGATTGGACGCCGAAAACGCCTGTGAAAAAACACATGAACCCCAGAGCGAAGACGGCGATCTGCTGTTCAGCCGGAACTTTCACGCCCGCTTCCGGCTCCGCATCGGATTTTCCGAAGAGCATGGAGCCGTATTTGACGAAGGAGATGATGGTCCCCAAGCTCATAAAGATTAAGATCACGTTCATTTGTGCGCTGGCGTCAGTGGCCATAAAATATTTGGAGATACTGCCGTTAAACAACGGGGCGCCGGTGATTCCTAAAATTGCCATAAGAGTTGCGATGCCGAGCCCGGGATAGCGGCGCAGTAAGCCCCGGATTTGATAGACATCCCGTGTCCCATAGGCTTTTATAATGGAGCCTGCGCTGAGGAAGAGGGCGCCTTTGAACAGGGCGTGGTTGACAATGTGATACATACCGCCGATATGGGAATAATAAGAACCCATGCTGAGGCCTGCGAAAATCAGCCCCACCTGTGAAATGGTGTGGTAGGCGAGGATCAGCTTGATGTCCGACTGGGCCATGGCCAGGACAAATCCGACAATTCCTGTGAGAACTCCAATGACAAGAAAGAACTCGTAAGCGGATATGAGGGTGGAGAACATCTCCTGCATCCGCAAGAAGAGATAGATCGTACATTTGATATGCAGCCCGGACAGAATCGCCGAGACAGCGGAGGGGGCCGCAGGGGATCCGTGGGCCTTGGGCAACCAGCTGAACATGGGGAGGAGCGCACATTTTAAAGCGATGGCGGTCATCATAAGTGCATAGGGGAGCACCAGTTCAGAACGCTCCATGCCGACCAGCGCTTCCGTTGCGATTACAATGTCCATGGTCCCGGTCATCCGGTAGAGATACCCCAAGCCCAGGAGATAGAATTTGATGACGAGGACATTGAGCATCAGATAGAACATGCCGTCGTAAATGGAGCGGTTTTTCCGGTTGAACATGATCAAAATCGCAACGACGACGGTGACGACCTCAATCAAGACAAATGCGTTAAAGAGATCCCGGGTGAGGAAAATACCCACCGAGGCGCCCTGCCAGATAAAGATGAGAAACCAGAATAGACGGCCATCTTTTTCCCGGAAGCTATAGATCGAAGCAATCAAAAAGAAAATGGCCGTGAGAAGCACAAAGGCCGCCGCCATCGTGTCCTCCCGCAGGTAGATCCCCAAAATGCTGTCATAGCCGCCGATATTGGTGAGAATTTCTTCCTGCCGGGTCAGAGTAAACACGTAGTAGACGGCACCTACAAAGCCGGTTTGGAATATGATCGCAATGGCCCGCCCTTTTTTGCCGCAGGCGAGCATGTATAAAAACACAGCGATTATGATAGGGATCAGAATGAAGTAGGTCAGCATAATCTATGGCTCCAATCTACGATTCCGAACTCTTTTTTCGAAGAATATCCCAGTTTGCCGACTTGTGTTTCCGTACGAGTGTGATCAGCATGGTGATATTGACTGCCGTGACGGCGAGGCCGATGACAATGGTTGTAATCATAAGTGCCTGGGGCAGCGGATCAGCCACTTGTCCCGGGACGAGATCTGTTCCGATGGGAGCCACAATGCCGATGTTGTAGCCGATGCTCAAAAAGAACATGATTACAGCCATTTCCATGACCCAGAGGAACACAATAGATTTGATCACGTTTGTCGTGGCAATCAGTCCATAAAAACCGAGGAAAAATACGAGGATGCAAATCAGTTCTATTAAATCGGTATTTAGTATACCAGTATTCATTGGTTACCTCCTCTCAATGGCGACAAAGCGATAAAACAGTACGATACACGCACAGGCGACTTTCAGGCCGATCAAGATATTCATCAAAATGAGATACGACTCCTGGTAGAGGCGCAAATACTCCAGTGGGACAAAGGTGCCTGCGCCCAGGAAGACACCGAACACAGCGATGGCGACGGCGGTCATAAAGAGGACTTCTTCTAAGCGGATAATTTTTTTCACGGGCATGTCATATATGTTGTAGATCATATATCTGCAGATGAAGAAAGCCGCCACGGCGACGCCGCCCTGGAACCCGCCGCCGGGTGAAATGTGGCCGTTCATAACGAGGTACACGCCGAATAAAAGCAGGATCGGCGCAATGATGCGTATGGTGAAGACGGCCAGACCGTCCCGCTCGATGTCGCTGTGCTCACCGTCCGGTACAGTCATTTCTTTAAATGCAGACATATGGGAGACGGCGACAATGGCGATAACGAGGACTAAGGCCTCGAACAAAGTGTCATAGACGCGATAGGCCAAGTAGATAGAGGTCACCGCATTTACGCCGCCTACGTCCTGGGCAAATCTGGTGATGTATAGGTCTTTTAAATATGTGCTGACCTCGGGGCCGGGGCGAAAGAATATAAACAGCGCAAACAGAGGCACAATCAGGAGCAAGGGCAGCACATACTTTTTGGCGGCTGCGGCCTTGGAGACTTCTTTCTTTTCCGGGTCCCCTTCGCCGTCGGCTTTTAACCGAAAATGCTTTTCAAAACAGATGACAAAAAAGATCGTGGAAAACGTACTGATTGCGGCCTCCGCCATAGCCACATCGGGGGAGCCCAGCAGGAAAAAGCTGAGCGCCGTGACGAGAGAGAAGATGGCAAAGTAAATGATGATTCTGATTCCTCTACGCTCCGGAATGATAATGGCTGCGAGGAATATCCAGAGAACAAGTATTGCGTATATCATACAACTATCCTCATTTTTATTCGCCGCTCATATAGGCAGAGCGGGAGAGAATGTGGGCGACCAACGGGTTGAGTATGAGCAAAATAACAATGATCAAGACGATTTTCGCAGAGAAAAAACTGAACCCGTGACGGACGACAAGGCCGAGCAAGAGCGTGAGCATCCCCACCGTATCAATTTTAGACGATATGAGAATCCGGGGATAAAAGCGCTTAAATTTTAACAGGCCAAACGTACCCAGGACCATGAGAATCGCACCGGCGGCGATCAGAACGCTACCTGCAATTTCTAATATACTCGCCATATGCTTTTCCCCTCCTTTTTCTCATCTTGCTTTTGTTTCTTTTCCTTTTTAGAGAAAAAGAGTGCGATAAAGATTGTTCCGATAAATCCGGACAGGGTGTAGATGATGGCCGCATCCAATAAGAAAGCGGACTCATAAATGGATGCAAACAAAATAATGATGATTGTAACTTTGACAGCGATCAAATTGATTGCCAGCAACCTGTCCCAAATGGAGGGACCTTTTACAACGACAAGCAAATACAAGACGGAAAGTGCAACCATGCACCACATTGTACCCCATAATACAGCCATACAATAATTCCTTTCGCTTCGATCAAGGCAATTTAAATGATAACTTGCTCACTTCTGTGCTTTTTGAAGCTGGGCTTCCAGCCAGTCAAAGCCGATGACATCCTCACGGGCATTTTGAATCTCATCCGGATCACCTTGCTTGCGCAACCACAGCACCGTCAGCGTCTTATCCTTCGCATCGAGCATAACGGAGCCGGGGGTCAAGGTGAGGGTATCGCCCAGGATATCAATCAGCGTCTCACTGGAAAGGGTTGTCTCTACCTCTACGATATCCACCCGGGCGCCTTTGAAAACGACCTCGATAACATAGACGGCACACTTGAAGATTTGACCGATCATCTGGAAAGGAAAGAGGATCAGCTTAAAGAAATTCACATCGTCAGCTTTTTTCAGTGGCAAAAACTTGTTAAAGAAAAATGTACAGCCAATACTGATGACAAGCCCCTGGATCAAAACCCAGACACCGATGCTCTCGCGCAGTATGACCCACAGGGCCAGTAGTCCCAGTGTAATCAATAGGTTTCTTGCGTTCAATCATCTCACCCCCCGCTCTATATTGCGGATTGTATTTCAATATAATATATCCACGTATCATACAGAAAATTCGAGCGTTCGTCAATGACAGATTTGTAGATTTTTGTGCGGAAAATTTGTTGAAAAGCACTGAAATGTAGAAGATTGCACAATAATGGAAGTTGTATCCATGATATTGTTGCCGCATACTGAAACGGCATCGTGACAGTGGGGGCGGTTGGCACCTACGACAAAAAATATTTGCTAACTATAGAATTTCCTGTTGACAATTTGAAATATGATGATATTCTGTATGAGAGCGACATGCCTTTCAGTCGATTTCAAAAAAGTTAAGGAGATGTTGGATATGCTAACAGCGAATAGCACAGACAAAAGGGCTACATTTAAGGTTGCATTTCTCACGGCGGCGTCCATATTCATTATGGGGTACTTAAACGGATTGGCGTTGAACACAGACCGTTTGGATATGATGATTACGCCGCAGACCGGAAATGTAATTTGGATGGGGCTGAATACAGCGGCGGGCAACTGGGTTGGCCTGATACAGAATTTGGGGTTGTTCTTTGGGTTTATGGGCGGTGCTGTTTTGGCGTTGTTTACACAAAACAGTTTCAAAAGCAAAACCGTGCAATTTTTTTATAACTGGACCGTGTTTATTCTGCCCATCGCACTCTATCCCTTTGTCCTGCAGTATAACGTGCCTCCGGCTGTCTCGCTCCTCCTCTTAGGCCTTTCAGCGGGTGCGGCTCTCGGGTTCTTCAGAAAAATGTACCACATGGAAATCAACAACGCCATGGCGACGGGTAATGTGCGCTTTTTGGGCTTACATTTTGCCGGTGCGTTTATCAAGAGAAATAAAAAAGAAGTCTTCACGTTCTGGATCTTCTTCATCTGCGTATTCGCGTTTGCCGGTGGGGCGTTCCTCTATGCCATCTTTGCGAACATGGGCGACCACATTGCAAATATCGCGCTTGTTGTGTTCTGTGTAATCCCGTACTTCTTTAATCCAAAGAGTGCCACCTAGGAAAAAAAGCGAACCGCCCGCTAAGCGGGCGGTTTTGTCAAACAAAAATTTATGTTTTTTTAATTTTCCTCTGTACAAAATGGAAAATGTATTGTAAAATGAGTTCGATCACGGGAGTAAAATTGGCATCCTTTCCATGAATGTGTATATAGGTAGCATATAATGTCTACATATATAATAGAACCAAATTCATTTTTAATTTTGAAAGGAGAACAACTATTATGAGCAAATATCAAGATCCAGCAGTAAAAGTAACCTGTCCAGATGAGGCGCTAAGGCTACTTAAAGAAGGCAACGCAAGATTTGTAGCCAACAGTCTTGTTCCCACTGACTACCCTGCCGCGCTTGATAAAACAGGAACCCAGCAGAGTCCCTTTGCCTCCGTTTTGACCTGCGCTGACAGCCGCTGCTCACCCGAGATTTATTTCGATCAAGGCATTGGAAACATCTTCGTTTGCAGAAATGCAGGCAACTTTGCCGACAGAGAGGCCATTGGCTCTCTGCAATTTGCCGCTAATGTTCTTGGTTCTCAAATCATCGTGGTTGTTGGCCACACCGGTTGCGGCGCTGTTAAAAACGCCCATGCCGGCACCGTTACCTCACTTCCAGAACTTGATGGCATCCTGGCTGACCTTGGCCCGATTGTGAAAGATTGCCCCGACTGGGAAAAAGACGGTGTTCCTGCCAACGTGAAAGCCCAAGTAGAAGCCCTTAAAAAAGCGCCTGGTATTTCCGTACCTGTATACGGTGCAGAGTATGATATCGCCACCGGCGAAATCAAATTCATCGCATAAGAGTTAAACGAACAAAAAAGTACGGTGTCACAATTGTGTGACACCGTACTTTTTTCTGATTATGCTACCTTTCTCGACATTCTTAGGGAGTCTGCTAGAGCAGATTCCCCAAGAAGATGCTGACGAATGCGAAGTAGATCAAAAGTCCCGCAATGTCTTTAATAGATGTGATAATAGGCGCTGACCCCGCCGCTTGGTCTACCTTGAACTTGATCAGCATATACGGGACCAGAAATCCCAGCAACGAGGCCAACGTCATGGTGACCACCAGGGCGAGGCCGACCGCCACGCCGAGCATGGGAGAACCGTCCCACAAGAGGACATTGAGCGCAGCGGCCAGCGCACCGGAAGCCAAACCGACCAGGACGCCAAGACTAAACCCGACGCCGATTTCTTTCACAAAGTGCTTAAAAAACTGCTTGATATGAATATGGCCGAGCACTACGCCCCGGGCAAACACAGTGGAGGACTGTGTGCCGACGTTGCCGCCCATGTCCATGATGAGGGGGATAAAGAAAGCGACTGCGAGAACTGACTCCAGCGCCTCCTCAAATCCCGCAATCAGGAAGGCTGCAAGCATTCCGGCGCCCAAGGTGATGACCAGAAACGGTAAGCGCACTTTCCAAATCGCCCATAGACCGCCGCTGATCAGGACTTCGCTACGGCTTGTCTCACTCTTCGTGATATCCGCAAGACCCGCCTGATCGAAGATGTCCTCTGTGACTTCTTCTTCCAAGATATCTACGGCGTCGTCAATGGTCACGATGCCGACCAGACGATTTTCTTTGTCCACAATGGGGAGCGCCAAGAGATCCAGTTCCTGTATCAGGTGGGCGACCTTTTCCTGGTCGGTATCAGTAGATGCATTGATGACTTGCTTGGACATGATATCTTCTATTTTGGAGCCGCCGTCTGCGATCAACAACTCTTTTAATGTCAACACACCTTCCAATTTTCTGGAAGCGCTGGTGATATACAACGTATAGATCGTCTCTTTGTCTTTTGCCTGTCTGCGTACCCGTTCCAGGGCTTGTTCCACCGTCATCTCTTTTTTCAGAGAGATGTATTCAGTGGTCATGATACGCCCGGCGGTTTCTGGCTCATAACCCATGAGGAGATTGGTGATTTTCCGCTCTTCCGGCGAGAGGGAGGCGAGGAGCTTTTTGGCTACAGTTGCCGGGAGTTCGTCCAACAACTTCACCCGGTCATCCGGGGCCAGTTCGTTCACAAACTCGATGGTTTTTTCGGCTGTAAAGGAGCGTAATAAATTCTGTTGTTCATCGGTGTCCAGTTCCTCGAAAATGGATAGGGCACTGTCTTTCGTCAGCAGGCGGAATACGATGATTTGCTCTTCGGGAGATAAATCGTGAAACGCATGTAAAATTTCCATGTCCTCTGCACAGCACAGTGCAGCTTTTAGGGCTTCTATATCTCTGTTTTCCATGAGAGATAAAATCGTTTCTTGTAGCATAGTACACCTCCGGTGTTAGTTTAATCGTCGACAAAATCGACTGGTTCTATTCATCTGTCTACTGCCGTCGGGATCCATTTTGTTCACTCCTTTCTTACGCAAAAAATCCCTTGCCCAAAGGGTTCAACCCGTGGCAAGGGAAAAGCACAAAAATATGCAATCACAAGATGCGTAATCACATCACCGTTTGAGCTTTAGCTTCACAGGGCAATGAAGTTGCACTATTCCATGCCTTGGTTTCGACATGGACTGTTCAAGCCAACGTATCGTGTCTCCACAATTTTGCGGCAGCAACCCGTATCCCTGTGGTAGCCTCACCTACCGGGAGTATGAAGTTTTATCTATTTCAGTGTACACCGGGGGGGCGGGCTTGTCAAGCTTTTTGGCTTGGAAAATAGGTATATATCAAAACTTGCAAATATTTGATATAATGATACACAATCAACCGCCCTGGGAGGAATTAAACATGGCAATCATCGGGATTGACTTGGGGACGACAAATAGCATAGTCACAGCTTTTCAAAATGGGGCCTGTGTTTTGATTCCAAATCAACACGGAGAATATCTGACGCCGAGCGTCGTGGGCCTGGATGAGAGGGGAGCGCTACTCGTCGGGAAACTGGCGAAAGAGCGGCTCATTACAGCGCCACATTTGACAACTGCTCTGTTTAAGCGAAATATGGGGACAAAGACCAAAGCGCAACTGGGGACAAAATCATTTTTGCCGGAAGAGCTCTCGTCTTTCGTCCTGCGCCAGTTGATTGAAGACGCAAAGCGATTTCTGGATGCCCCGATTGAAGAAGTGGTCATCAGCGTACCCGCCTATTTCGATGCCAAACAGCGTGCGGCCACAAAGCGGGCTGGATTCTTGGCGGGTGCAAAGGTGGAGCGATTGGTCAATGAACCCTCGGCGGCGGCCATTGCCTGTAAGCAAGAGGGCGAGGACGACACATTTCTCATATTCGACTTCGGCGGCGGGACGCTGGATGTCTCCATTGTAGAAGTGTTTGATAACGTGGTCAATATCTGTGCCATTGCCGGGGATAACCGCTTAGGGGGCAGAGAGTTTGACCATGTGATTTTTGAAGCCATCTGTGCGGAAAATCAGATAGACCGCAATGCCTTATCCCGGCAGGAGCGGGAGACCTTGCTGCGCCTCGCTGAACAGGCAAAAACTGAACTGCAAAATAGACAAGAAGTACAGATCAAAGGGACAATTCAAAATCGAACCGTAGAGATGCACCTGACTGATGAGACACTGGCGAACCTGTCAGGGGAAATCTTCGCCCGGATCAAACGGCCAATCCAGGCGGCGATCAATGACAGCGGGCTACAGGCGTCCGATATCAGCCGGTGTATCTTGGTGGGCGGCTCTTGCCATATGAAAATCGTACAGGAGTTTTTATCCCTACTTTTGCGGGTCCCTGTCCAGCCGGGCAAAGATATGGATCACGTGGTGGCAGAGGGACTCGGCATCTTTGTGGGGATCAAGCAGAGGGACAGCGAGGTGCGGGATATGGTGCTCACGGATATCTGTCCGTTTTCTCTCAACACGGGTGTCTACAATGCGGCAAATCCGAACAAAACACTGGCCCAGACCATGATTCCCCGCAACAGCATTTTGCCGCGGCGCGTGACAGAGTCGCTCTGTACAGTTGATCTGGGCCAGACGGAGATCAATGTCACGGTGACCCAGGGCGAACAGATGTATGAAGAAGAAAATACGTTGCTGGGAAGCCTGACAATAAGGGTGCCGAAAAATATGAAGGAACACGAGCACATAGAGATCACGTTTTATTACGATATCAATGCGATCTTAGTGGTCAACGTCCGCGTGGTATCTACCGGTGCAGAGCACTCCCTTGTTTTGACGGGAGATGGGCTAGAGCTTTCCGGCAAAGAATTGGAACACGCTCTGCGGGAGTTGCAAAATATGAAATTCAGATCGTTCCACAACCAGCGGTTCGCTTTTCTGCAAGAACGTGCCAAGCGGATTTATGCAGAGGGGAATACAGCGCTGCAGGCGCATATGTTGCAGCTCATTATAGAGTTGGAGCAACTGGAGCGCACGGGGATAATCGGGGGCATTCGCAAACAGAACGCCATATTGGACGAATTCGAGGCGTATTTAGAACAGATGGAAGCGACTCTGGATAACCCCGATATATTCCAGGATTTTTCTGAGTTCACATTCGGGGAGGACAGTGACGATTGAACATCTGGGCAACCCTTGGGCTTGATCCGACGGACAATCCACGAGAGATCAAACGGGCATACGCCAAGATGCTGGCCCAATATCACCCGGAGGAGCACCCGGAGAAATTCGAGGAAATCCACTGGGCGTATACCCTTGCGCTCCAGTATGGCACGGCTTGGGCCGAAGTCTTGCCCCTTGATCTATCGGCTACGCCGCAGGAGGAGAGCGTCCGGCAGGAGACGCCGTGGGAGTGGGACACTCCCCTTGATCTATCGGCTACGCCGCAGGAGGAAACCGTCCGACAGGAGACGCCGTGGGAGTGGGATGCCCCCCTTGATCCATCGGCTACGCCGCAGGAGGAGGCCACCCGGCAGGAGGCGCCGTGGATGTGGGATGCCCCGCTGGAGGGATCCATTTTTACAGAGCATTTTCACGATTTGGAGGCACAATACGAGGAAAAAGAGAGAGAACAGATGGAAGCGGCAGAGACTGCACTGTCAGTGCTGGCGCCGCTCCTAAGCGGTGGATTTTCAAAAAGCGAAATTGCCTGGTTTTTCTCAAATGCGATTTTTCAAAATGTGAAGAAAAATATGTATTTCATCGAGGGTCTGATCATACTGTTGCAAGATCATATTGGAATTTGTGTGAAAAAACCCAGGCAGATGGCTATAATCCGGACAGCATTTGAGTTTGAACATGTTCCGGTTGACGAGCAATATATCTATGATTCTCTCCGGGCGTGGTTTGAGTGGTATGGGCTACAGCCCAAAATGCGGGTAAGGATGCGGTACAACTGGGCGGATGTGGGCGGGAAAGCCCTTGTCCTGCTGGGCGCAATTGGGTTTTTCGTGTTTCTTTTCATGTTTCTGAGTAGCCAATTTGCTGCTATACCGGAGGCACGGCAGGAAATGGGAAGAAATTTCATGGGCCAGCCTGTCCATTTTATTACAGATGATACTGTGATTGATGCGGCAGAAATATTAATTCTTCAAACTGCAAGAGACTCTTTATTGGAACGCACGGGTCAGGAGTGGGAAACGGATCGCACAATCCGTCGGATTCATCTTGGTCACAACATAACTGTACTCCGGTATTATTTAGTGGAGAATCCAGAGGAAGAGCTACTCGCAATGATCACATTTTTGATAGACTCAGATGATTTAACAGTTGCCAATATAGGAATCACGGTCATGCCTGTTCCGGAAGAAAATGAGTAACGAAATCGGAGTATCTATGAACATTCTACTCACAGCCTTAAGCGCCAAACATATCCATAAGACTCTGGCCCCTTGGTGCCTCAAGGCGTATTGCGATGCACATGTACCGGGGTGTCAAGTGGCCGTGCAGGAGCATACGATCAACGACAATATTGGAACTATCGTGACGGAACTCTATGAGGGCCGCCCGGATGTGGTGGGTTTTTCCTGCTATATCTGGAACATCGACTACGTGGTCAAAGTCGCGACGATGCTGAAACAATATCTCCCGGACTGTATCATCGTCCTCGGCGGGCCGGAGGTGTCTTTTGCGTCGGATTGTAGCGCCTATCCCTTCGCCGACTACATTGTGCAGGGGGCGGGGGAGGCGGCTTTTGCCAATCTGATCCGAGAGATGATGGCGGGAGAGATGCCATGCGGGAAAATCATCAAATCATGGGATGGAGTGGCGTTTAGTGCCCTGCCGTCGCCGTATACCCCTGGGTATTACAACTCCTTTGCAGAGGGCCGCATGGTCTCGATTAAAAATCAACTGGTCTATTATGAGAGTTCAAGAGGCTGTCCGTTTTCCTGCACCTATTGCCTGACCTCCACATTCTGCGGGGTGCAAGAACTCCCGTTGGGCCGCGTTTTGGCCGACATAGACGATTTATTACAATACGGCGCGACCTGCATCAAATTTGTGGATCGGACGTTTAACGCCAACAGAGGCCGCGCCCTGGAGATTCTGCGCTATATTCTCGCCCTGGAGACGGACTGCACCTTCCACTTTGAAGTGGCGGCGGATTTATTTGACGCAGAACTGCTGCAGGTGATCTCTGCAATGCCGGCCCGGCGGATCCAATTTGAGATCGGAATCCAGTCCGTCAATCCTGTGACGTTGGCGGAGATCAATCGGCGTATGGATGTTGACCGGGCGCTGCAAAACATCCGAGCCCTTGTTGAATTTGAAAACTGCCACATACACGTCGATTTGATCGCCGGGTTACCTTTCGAGACAATGGATTCCTTTGCCGAGAGCGTCAATGCGTGCATGAACGTGCGCCCGCATATGTTGCAATTGGGATTTCTGAAACTTTTGAAAGGAACAAAACTCAGAGAAAATCGTCATATATATGGCTATGTGTTTAATGAATTTCCCCCCTATGAAATCTTCCGGAGCGGACATATGGGTTTGAAAGATATGATAACGCTCCGAAGAATCGAAGAGGTCATTGATAAATTTTATAACAGCGGCGTATTTGTACATGCTGTGAACTACGCCATAGAGCACGTATTTCAAGGTGCGTACTCATTTTTTGCGGCCCTATCGGACTTTTGCAGAGGGGAAAACTTGCGAATCTCGCAAAAGCACGCATATACCCTGCTGTTTCGCTTTTTGTGCCAGCACATGGATCAAGCTCCGGCGGCCCACTACATCAAGCTGGACGCTTTGAGGTTCAACACGAGCAACGTCCTGCCGGACGCAATCACCCAGCATCGAGACAAGACAGCGGAGAACGAATTCCGGAAGAAAATTGAACCAAAATATAAGAATATAAGAGTGGAATGGTTTGAATATGATGACAAAACTCGTGTATTTATATATGATGAAAGAGATGAAATGACAAAAGCCTACAAGGTGATTACGCTGCCGTAGAGATGGTATAGAATAGATATGAGGAGAGTTTGCCTATGTTTATGTGTCGCAATATAAAACGGATACTACCAGTGTTCTTAGTCGTGATTCTGCTCTTCACTATGTCTCCGCAGATTGCTCTGGCAATTGGAGAGCCGACAGCGCCTGGGCAATCGCAATTGGAGATCATCCCCCACGATACGACAGGTCGATTCACAGAGGGGGAGCGCCGTGTGCTCACCCATACCCTGGACGATCCGATTGGCGCACAGCATTTTGACACCGGGGTACACCGCAATCCCAATGAGATCGTTGAGATCGCAGTACAGTTTGTAACCCCGTCGGCTGTCGCGTTGCGCCTATTGTACGAGGAGGCCTATCCACATATTCGCCCGCTTTCAGAGCATATGTTTGAGGAGCGGGCACGTGAGGCCCACGCGGCATTTGCCCGGCAATTTGCGCCCCTCCAACCCATGCGTCTTTCTCGTGCAGGCGGCGATATTGAAATTTTCAGCGAACACTACAACTTGTTCAACGGCGTATTCATGCGCGTCCCTGTCAATTTGATTGAAGAAATCGCCGCTTTGCCCGAGGTGTTTTCCGTCACGCCGAACGTCCGCATTTTGGCACCGGAGCCGATTGAGTTTGATGATGGATACGATTGGACAAGCGGTGACTTCATGCGGGAATCCCTGGAACTGTTTCATATGCCCTACATACACAACACCCTGGGATTGACCGGCGTGGGTGTGCGGGTCGCCGTTTTGGATACGGGTGTGGACTACAACCATCCGCGGCTTGCGCGCTATCGTGACCCGGCAAGTGGCCGGATTCGCGGCGAAAATTTCACAACGGACGATCCCAATGATATCATGGATCGCCACGGCCACGGAACCCATGTCACGGGTACGGTCGTCGCCCTGGCTCCTGAAGTCGAGCTCTGGCATCATAAAGTGTTGGGGGATGACGGCGGGGGGACAGTCGAGTGGGCAGTCTCCGGCATGGAAGCGGCCCACAGAGACGGGATGGATGTGATCAACCTGTCCCTTGAAGCAAATGCCATGGAGAACTTGTTTTCACCCATGTGTGTTGCCGCAAATCTGGCGGCCTTAGACGGCATTGTCGTTGTGGTTGCGGCGGGGAATAGCGGGCCGTGGGGAAGTTCTCTCGGCACACCGGCCCTTGCCAGTTTGTCTATTGCTGTTGCCAGCGGTACGGTGGGTGGGCATAACGACCACGGCGATGTGATCAGTGAGTGGTCGAGCCGTGGACCGGTCCCCCGTATACACCACATCAAGCCGGATATCACGGCGCCCGGCCAGGGCATCGTATCAACCGGGCCGGGCGGCGGCTACTTCTTAAACAGCGGCACGTCCATGGCGGCGCCCCATATTGCGGGCGTGGCCGTCCTGATGGTGGAGGCGCACCCTGCGGCACCGCCCTATGAGATCAAAGCGCGGCTGATGAACACCGCAAGGCCTCTTGCGGATGTAACCCATGGGGAGACCCATTTTGAAAGTGGCGTATTTGCCGTCGGCGCGGGATTTGTACAACCCATCCAAGCGTTGACCGGCACAGCGTTTGCCACTGTGCGCCACGAGATCCCCTGGCTGGACGGCGGGAATCGGACATGGCGGGAGGAGACCATGGCCTCCCTCAGTTTTGGTCGCATCATTGAGCGTGAGGTGAGTGACCCCCTCACGGTCACGATTCACAATCCCGGAAGCGGCACATGGGTGCCGGAAGTGCAGATCCTCTCTGATGGAGAGACGTGGGCAAGCTTGGATCTGATCCGGTCAGACACAAGCGGGGAAGCGCACACCTTTACATACCAAATACGGACAAGAGAGGCGCTCCGGTTCGATACGTTTGAGGGGAATATCGTCTTTACCAATGGGGCGCAACGAATCACCCTGCCGTTTGCGGCGCAGTTTCTCCCGCCATTCCGCGATATCTCCCTGACGTCCTGGCCGCCGGACGACGCCCTGTGGTGGATGTGGACAGATGCGCCAATGGGCAACTATGACTTTGGTCGGGCGATGGTGGACTACACGTTCCACAGAGGGCGGGGGTTCCGGATCAGAAACACGGGCAATGCGCCCACAGGGGATTTGACAGTGACCCTCTCCGGCCCCAACGCAAACGCCTTTGTACTGGGGCGGACAACGATCCCCGGCTTAGACCTATGGGACGAGGCAATTGCGACAATATCGCCCCGCACGGGGCTTGGAGTGGGCATATACGAGGCGACAGTCACCGTCTCTGGCGGAGCAGATATGCACCCCCAGTCCTTTGATGTGCGCTTTCAGGTGGATGCACACGCCGTATCCAGCATGGAACTGGATGCGGATGGAATGGTTGACCTCGGTATGAAAAGAGTGGATGCCACCTGGAGTGGCGTTGGACAGCATTTCTTCATGTCAAACACGGGGAATCAGCCCACGGGAGAGATCACAATATCTCTGACAGGCGCCCATGCAGGCTATTTCCATTTGTATGCACCTACGGCTGTAGTGTTTGATCAATACGGGGCAAGGCTTCCAAGCATAGAGACGGCCCGAACGGCTGGATTTTGGATCGGGCTCCCGTTCGGGCTTCCGCCGGGGACATATACGGCGACGATCACGGTGTCTGCTGCAAACGCAGACATTCCCGCCCAATCGTTTGATGTGCGGGCCCAGGTTGTGTCATACTATAAGATGGAGGTTGTGTCGAGCGCAGATCATAGTTTTGGCGTCGTCCCACCGGGATACAGGCCGAGATATCATACTGTGCAGCTGATTAC
This sequence comes from Oscillospiraceae bacterium, assembly GCA_009780435.1. Lineage (GTDB taxonomy): Bacteria > Bacillota > Clostridia > Oscillospirales > Oscillospiraceae > WRAB01. The sequence goes on from WRAB01000001.1 coordinate 172,956, forward strand.
GCCACGGGGCATGATATTTGATCTGCCTGTTACTGTTGCGCTCACCGGCGCAAATCCAGATGCCTTTGAGCTGAGTAATGAAGAGATTTATGGTCTCGGGTTTTGGGGGGAAATGTTCCCGCTGGATATTAGAATCCGGGAGGGGCTGCCGGAAGGGGTGTATACGGCAACGGTTGAAATCACCGGGCCGGACGGGATTTTTGTGTCATTCGGTTTGCGGTTGCGGGTGCAACATGCCAACCCGTTTGCAGATATCCAACCCCACCAGTGGTTTTATAACTATGTCCGGTTTGCGTATTTGCACGACATTATGACCGGCGCGACGGAGACCTACTTTGACCCGGCACACGTCCTCAGCCGTGCCATGGTGGCGACAGTGCTCCACCGCATGGAGGGCAGCCCCCACACGTGGGCGTTCATCCCGTTTGTCGATGTACATGAGGGCGACTGGTTCAGGGAGTCCGTCACCTGGGCGGCAAATGCCGGGATTGTACAGGGCGTAGGCGACGAACGCTTTGCGCCCAACGCCCCCATCACCCGGGAGGACTTGGCCACCATGCTCCAGCGTTACGCGCAGTTGAGAGGATATGACGTATCCGTCCCCGAATCCTTTGATTTAGGCGGGTTCCCGGATCGCGGCCAGGTGAATGTCTGGGCGTATGACGCCATGCGCTGGGCGGTGTATAACGGATTGATCGTCGGTGCCGACGGCGGGAGATTGGCGCCGAGAGATACGGCCACCAGAGCAGAATGCGCCGCGGTGTTGCATCGGCTTTTGGATCGGTTCGGTTCGGGATGAGATAGGAGATAAAACGGCGGCGGGGCTCCTGTATACAGGAAGTCCCGCCGCCGCTTTTTCGTCTCTGAAACTTAGCGATCAGTCATGTGGAGCTCTTGTTTTAGAGCGGCTTGGAGTGTTTGAGAAAAGTTAATGTTTGCGCGTTCGGCTTCTTCGTTTAACCACATGGGAACGGTGAGCGTCTTCTTGACGGACTTATTTTCGTAAAATCGGCGGTAGGTTTCTGTGTCCACGGCCACAACGCTCGTAAACTCTTTGCTTTTCGCCTTTATATCACCAGGAAGGGTTGCGGGCGGAAGTGGCGTTTTATCTTGCTCCATGTCGTACAGCCATAGGCAAAGAGCATCTTGTGCCATAGTTACGGCGTCCGGCATATCATCGCCACTGGTATAGCAGCCGGGCAAGTCTGGGAAGTGGACGCTGAATGCGCCGTTTTCCTCTGGGGTAAATACTGCCGTATATGCGTACTTCATAATCGACCATCCTTTCACATTGATTTTTATGGGTGAGACTTAAGGCTTATTTCAGCCCCAAATCCTTCATGATCCTGTGTGCTGTTCCGGTAGCGACCTCTTTGCCGGGGTGTCGAGGGATTGGAGCCGTTCCGCCTGTTTTTGGGTTAATCCAGATATCGTGTCCGCTACCGTGTCGCTTTATTTGGCATCCGTTCTTTCTTGCCAGCTTAGTTAATTCGCTTGCTGTCATTTCCCTCCCCCTCTCTTGACTACACTATAACACGTGTTGAACACGTGGTCAATGGGGTTTGTTGGTGAGTGGCTGAAATTATCTGTGTTTTTCTGTGCTTAAACGTTATAACAAATGAAAAGCCCGCAACTACTTCAAACACAAGTGATTGCGGGTTTTCCGACTGGTCGAAATGGTGATACAGAACTTTTTAAGAAATCCAGTAATATCAATGGTTTAAGTGCAGTCGATAAGTTGAAATAACATCAAAAAGTGATCTCCGTCCGAAGCAAAGGACGGGGA
>WRAB01000002.1 GCA_009780435.1 Oscillospiraceae bacterium
CTAGAGCCCAGTTATATATATCTCATATATATCTGGGCTCAACACTTTCCTCAATAGCTCAGTCGGTAGAGCATGCGGCTGTTAACCGCAGGGTCGTTGGTTCGAGTCCAACTTGGGGAGCCAGACAGGGGCCGACACATCGCCATGTGTCGGCCCCTGTATTTTTATAGCACTACTTCTTTCGATTCTCCTCACGCCGCTGGTGATACTGGCCCAGGAGACCGTCATATTTCTTCCCGGTGAGCTTGTACGCCACCTCAAAGGCAAGCGTCATCACGACGAAGACCACAAGGGCGATTAGGATAAATATGAGCCAAGGCCCGCTGCCCGCGCCTGGAAGCCATTGGAAGAAATAGGCCGTGGCCGCCAAGAGCGCGAAAAATGGCACTGCGAACACCAACAGCCGCAGCGTATAGTGCATCTGCTTGATGAGCCGCGGCCCAAAGGCGAGGTATTGGAAGAATGACCCCCCAGATGCCAAAATCAGAAACGAGAACACCCAACTGATGGGAATTTCGGACTGGCCCAGCAGTGCTGCGATGAGGGTGTAAATAATAATCATGCCGGAAAAGCAGAGCGCAGCCCAAGTTTTCCATTCCACGACGCCTTGTAAAAAGTTTTTCATTTCGAGTCCTCCTCCATGTACAGTTTTTTCTTGATCGTCGGGACAAACTGCCGAGAGACCGTCAGCCGCTCACCGTTTTCCATAGTGACGGTCATCCGCCCCCCGAAGTCCGGGCGCAGGGACTGAATTTTAGCAAAGTTGATGACACAGGACTTAGACGCCCGGAAAAAATCCTCCTGTGCAAACCGGGACTCCAGCTCATAGAGTTTGAGCGGCGTCTCATAGACCGCAGTCGCCGTGTATAAAAATGTTCGGCGGTCAGCGGCATCACAGTATAGAATTTCGCCAGGGGTGAGCAGATACGTCTGGCTGTCAAGAAGCCCCGTGATTTTCTTGTCAAAGGCACGTAAGGCCGCCACCATCCGTAAGATTTGATCGTCCGCTTTTTGGCAGGAGATGACAATCTCGGTCTCGGCGATTTGGTCGCTCTCCTGTATGACAATTTTCAAATGGCACACATCCTCCCTGTATGGACTTTGTGATCACATCTATATGATATGCGATTCAACGCGGCGATTCAAGCCATTTTGTATGACTTGTAGAAAGACGCACATAAGTTGCGATTATACTGAAATCAAAAAAGGAGCAATCTAGATGAAAAAAGGAAAACGGACGCTTTTGATCACCGTACTGACTATTTTGGTTGGCCTCGGCTACTTCTATCTCAACCTACCGGCTATCAACCTGCAAGACCCCGGATTTTACGGGTTCTTCTTTATCATGGCGGCGGTATTCACGGGTCTGCGCCTGCTCTTTTCCGGGGGGATCAGCCAAAACAGCACGCCGCCGGAGATTATACGCACGATCAAATTAAAGGCCATGATCCCGGCCATCTGCTGCTTGATCTTAGCGGGCATTTTCATCGTGGGCTCCATCGTCTCCTCCCCGATCCTACGGGCCAGGAGCTTTGCGGACATCCTCCAAGTGGAGCACAGCGATTTCGCTACCGACGTGCGGGAAATCTCCTTCGGTCAGATCCCCATGCTGGACGCACGAAGTGCCGCCCGCCTTGGCAACCGTGCTCTGGGGGAGCTTGCCGATGTGGTCTCCCAGTTTGAAATCGCCGAGACCTACACCCAGATCAATTTCCAGGGCCGCCCGGTGCGGGTTGCGCCCCTGGTCTACGGCGATATTATCAAGTGGTTCAACAACACGGGTCAAGGCCTGCCGGCCTATATCCGTATCGACATGGTCACCCAACAGCCGGAAGTGGTGCGCTTAGAGCCGGGGCGCTATATGCGATATTCCCCCAGCGAATACTTTTTCCGCAACATCAACCGGCATCTGCGCTTCAACTATCCCACATTCATGTTCGGGGACCCCGTATTTGAGATCGACGAAGAGGGTACGCCCTACTGGGTCGCTCCACGGATTGTCCGGCGGATCGGGCTCTTTGGCGGTATGGATGTCAACGGTGCCGTACTGGTCAACGCCATCACCGGGGCGAGTCAGTTCTACCAAGCCCATGAGATTCCCATCTGGGTGGACCGGGTATTCTCCGCCGACCTGCTCTTAGAGCAATACAACTGGTACGGTGCCTATTCCAGCGGATTTTTCAACTCCATCCTGGGCCAGCGAGGCGTGACGAGAGCCACCCGGGGCTACAACTATATCGCCCTTGACGGCGATGTATACCTGTACACCGGCATCACCTCCGTGGGCGGGGACGCCAGCATCATCGGCTTTGTCCTGGTCAACCAGCGGACAAAGCAGACGACCCTCTACTCTGTGGCGGGGGCCGAAGAGTACGCCGCCATGGCCAGTGCCGAGGGCCTGGTGCAGGATCTCCGATACACGGCCACTTTTCCGCTGTTGCTCAACATCGCAGGCCGGCCCACGTATTTTGTGGCCTTGAAAGATAATCAGGACATCGTCCGGCAGTACGCCATGGTGGATGTGCAGTTTTCCCAGATCGCCGTCAACGCCTATCCCATAGAGGAGACCGAGCGCCTATTCCGAGAAACGCTACTCCGACAGGGGCTAATCGATGCGGAGGCCATAGTGGGCGCCTATGACACGGGTACCATTGAGGAGATTCGCACAGCCGTCATTGACGGGAACACCCACTTCTTTATCCGGTTCCAGGGGGAGCGCGAGTTCTACGTCATCACGGCGGCGGAGAACCCCCACGTGGTGACCTTAGATGAGGGAGACCGGGTGGATATCTACCGCACCCAGGGCGAGGTGGAAGGGAACCTGATCCCCGCATACCGGATCGACCCACGATGATCTTACAGCACAGAGTGACGGAGGAGGAGGGCGGTACCGCCCTCCTCCACATCTTACGGCGCAGTATGGGCCTCTCCGCCGTGGCCGTTCGGCGGCTCAAGGCCCACGGCGGCCTGGAGGTGGATGGCGTGCTCCGCTTCACCACCTATCTGGTCTCGCCGGGAGAGATCGTCACCGCCTGCGTCTCCCAAGCGGAAAAAGAGGGGGATGCCCTGCCGGAATCCGGCCCCCTGGATATCCTGTTTGAGGACGAGGGGCTCATTGCCGTGAACAAACCCGCCGGGTGTATTGTCCACCCCTCCCGCTCCCGGATTGAGGGAACCCTGGCCAACTTTGTGGCGGGCTATCTCCAACAGAGCGGCCAGCGGCCCATCTGCCACATCGTCAACCGCCTGGATCGGGATACCAGCGGTGTGACTCTGTTCGCCAAAAACGCCCACGTGAAGGCGTTAGCCGTCAAAGCGGCGGCGATGGGGGAGAAGCGGTACACCGCCATCGTTTGGGGTGCACTCACGCCCGCTGATGGCGTCATTGACCTGCCCATTCGCCGATTTCAGGAGCGGGACATGCGCCGCATCGTCGCCGCCGACGGCAAACGGGCCGTGACCCGGTATCGCACCCTGACACAGGGTGAGGCGGTGGGTCAGACCTACAGCGTGTTAGAACTGATCCTGGAGACGGGCCGCACCCATCAGATCCGTGTCCACTGCCTGGCGCAAAAAAACCCCCTGGTGGGGGACCCCATGTACTGCACAGAAGAATCCCGGGCCTGGTCGGAGATGCTGGGGATCGAACGGCAGTTGTTGCATAGCAATAGGCTGTCCCTGACGCACCCCCTGACCGGGGCGGCGTTGGAGATTGAAGCGCCGATCTGGGATGAAGGATTTCGGGGGTTACTTGATAAGTCGCTTTAGTTCTTCATAAAAATTTTCTCTCGTCCCCGCCAATATGACAAGAACGAGACGATTTTCTTCTTCGTAGATTCGATAGGCAATCTCATAGCTGACACTACTATGTTTCACATCATAGCCGTAGATGCCCCGCAAATCTCCTGTTTTCTGTGAACCGGAATAAGGGTTCTCTGCCAGTTTATCAATGGCATTTTTAAATGCCGTAAGTAGGCCTTGGTCTTTCAACTTCTTGAAATATCGCTCGGCGGGTTTGGAATAGCTGATTTCGTACATCGTCTATTCCTCCCCGAAAATCTCTTTTGTCGTGGCTCCTTTTCGTTTGCCCGCTGCGATTTCGTCTGCCTCGTCGATCAAGATACCAATGGCTTTTTTGATATTGTTACGCTGTTCGGCAAACTTGGTGATGAGCTCCTCGCCGCTATACCCCTGCGAAACCAAGTCTTTTAGAATTTCCATTGTAAATCCGTCATCCACAGTTGAAAGCGGACGGAGGACAATGGCATCGTCGGCGAGAACGCACTCGATTTCTTTGTCGAAGTGCAGTTTTTCATAGAATTTTTGTGGGATGGTGATCTGACGCTTTCCGGTTACTCTAATAATTTTTCGCTCCATGGTTGAACGCTCCATTGTATTCATAGCGGGGGCTCCTTTCGTAGTATATTCAAATGGCTTTAATAATATTCCTAGTTTCCTTGGTGTAATTATATCAAGGAAACTAGGAATTGTCAATTGCGATATAAGCGCTTCCCGCCACCAATCAATCACTACAAAGAGCCAGAAATGGCCTGCACCCATTTGCCCCGATCATAAGATTCTACCACAAATTTATGAACCGCATCATTTGCCATTATGGTCAAGCCATTTTGAATAAATCCCAACGAGATAGATGTCTCAACTTTTTGGACTTCAGCAAGTGGAATCGTGCATTCTTGAAACAAAGTAGATTGAAAAAATTTCATAGCCCTACTTCTCCCCCCGCAACTCAATAATCCGATCCCGCAGCGCCGCCGCAAGCTCAAACTCCAGCATCTTGGACGCCGCCTTCATCTCACGCTCCAGCTTGGCGATGGCCTGATCCCGCTCGCTCTTGGTCATCTTGACGCCGTCTTTGCCCTTCGCCCGATCCGCAGAGATGTCGGCGGAGATCTCGATGAGGTCCCGCACGCTCTTGGTGACGGTCTGGGGGGTGATCCCGTGGGCCTCGTTATAATCCGTCTGGATTTTGCGGCGGCGCTCCGTCTCGTCCATGGCCCGCTCCATGGAGCGGGTAATGGTATCGGCGTAGAGGATGACCACGCTCTCGGCGTTCCGAGCCGCCCGGCCGATGGTCTGGATGAGACTGGTCTCGGAGCGCAGAAACCCCTCCTTATCCGCATCTAAGATTGCCACGAGGGACACCTCCGGCAGATCCAGCCCCTCCCGCAGGAGATTGATCCCCACCAAGACGTCAAATTGTCCCAGCCGCAGGTCACGGATGATCTCCATCCGCTCAATGGTGGTGATATCGTGGTGCATATAGCGGACTTTGATGCCCACGTTGGTCAGGTACTGGGTCAAATCCTCCGCCATCTTTTTGGTCAGGGTGGTGATGAGGGTCCGCTCTTTTTTCGTTACCCGGGCGTGGATTTCGTCAAGCAAATCGTCGATCTGACCCTGGACGGGCCGGACGGAGATCTCCGGATCCACAAGCCCTGTGGGCCGGATGATTTGCTCCACCACCTGGCCGGAGCGGGAGCGCTCATACTCCCCCGGTGTGGCGGAGACGTAGACGAACTGGGGAATCCGCTGGTTAAACTCCTCGAAATTTAAGGGCCGGTTGTCAAAAGCCGAGGGCAGGCGGAACCCGTGGGAGACCAGATTCTCCTTCCTGGCCCGATCCCCGGCGTACATGCCCCGAACCTGGGGCAGGGATACGTGGCTCTCGTCCACGAAGAGGATGAAATCCTCCGGGAAATAGTCGAGCAAGGTCATAGGGGCCGATCCGGGCGGCCTGCCGCTGATAATCCGGGAGTAGTTCTCAATGCCGTTGCAGTAGCCCAACTCCCGCATCATTTCAATGTCAAACATGGTTCGCTGGGCGATGCGCTGGGCCTCGATGAGTTTATTCTGCTCGTTGAACAGGCGCACCTGGGCGTCGCACTCGGCCTGGATTTCCCCGATGGCCCGCTCCATCTTCTCCGGACTCGTGACGTAGTGGGAGGCGGGGTAGATGGCCACGTGATCCAAGATTTTCGTCGGCGTGCCGGTGACCACATTGATGGCAGAGATCCGGTCGATCTCGTCGCCAAAGAACTCCACCCGGTAGGCGTAGTTCTGGGCGTAGGTGGGGAAGATCTCCACCGTATCCCCCCGAACCCGAAACATGTTCCGGTCAAAGGCCATATCGTTGCGCTCGTAGCGGATTTCTACTAATTTTTTCAGCAGATCATCCCGCTTTTTGATCTGTCCCGTCCGCAGGGAGACCACCATATTGGCGTAGTCACCGGGGTCCCCCAGGCCGTAGATACAGGAAACAGAGGCCACCACCACCACGTCCCGCCGCTCAAAGAGGGCCGATGTAGCGCTGTGGCGCAGCCGCTCGATCTCGTCGTTGATGGTGGCGTCTTTTTCGATATAGGTGTCCGAGTGGACGATATAGGCCTCCGGCTGGTAGTAGTCGTAGTAGGAGACGAAATACTCCACGGCGTTTTCCGGGAAAAACTCCTTGAACTCGCTACAGAGCTGTGCCGCCAATGTCTTATTATGGGCCAAGACCAGTGCTGGCCGCTGGAGGGATTCGATGACCTTTGCCATGGTATACGTCTTCCCGCTCCCCGTGACGCCCAGGAGCGTCTGCTCCGCAAGACCCAGCTCCGCCCCCTGAGCTAAGAGCCGGATGGCCTCCGGCTGATCCCCGGCGGGGGAGTATTCGCTTATGACTTTAAAATCAGGCATAAGGGCTCCTTTTTTGGTGTGGAATGCAGTTAGCTACGAAAATAATTTTTTATGATAGTAATACGGGCCGCACTGGCTTTCATGCGTGACCACATATGTCCAGTTAAATCTTTTGCTCACGACATATAAATCGCTACTATGAAAATCAATGCCGTCAATGAAATCATTCTGCGTCAAAGTGGCCGCATTTTCCAAGTAGTAAGCATCGTCATGGTGTTGGAAAAAAATATAGCATTGAGATTTATTCTGCGAGAGAAAAGAATTGGTTGCTTCCTCTCCATCTATGCAAGGACATCTTTCAAAGCTGAAAATGTGCCACATGAACTGGTCTATATAAATATCATCCGTTTTTGTTCCGGCGGCAAAGCTGGTCAGCCAATTGCTTTTTAACGCGGCAACCGTTTCGGAATCCGAAATATATTCAAACAAAATACCTTTGCTGGCCAACCGTGATTCCATATTTTTGCGGTACTTGCGGGCAAATCTATCTAGTTTCATTTATCAAACCTCATTAAAATCCGACATGGGAACTCCTCTGTGCGGAGTGGTTATGTTGTGCAATAAGCTCCTTTTCCAACTGACGCCCCAAGAGCGAAGCGATTGGCTCGGCGGAAGGGGTGCCTCCGGTGCAAAGGAGCTGTCAGCGAAGCTGACTGAGGATTGCCCTTGCCCTTTGATCCCCTCGTTTTGAGGGGGCTGTCAGGCGAAGCCTGACTGGGGGAGGAGCCGCGCCGCAATCTCCCGCTCCAGCAACTCCAGCAAAATCGGCATACTCTCAGCATCCACATCAAATTGAAAACAATAAAAGCGGCATTTTTGGTAGTGCGACTCCCCGATGTGGAAGTCAAACCCTGTACAAGCATCCAAGCACTCGCACCCCTCAACCAGCTTTCGGCAAACGTTCTTTTTGTCAATCTGGCTTATCATGTGTTCTGGCAGACGATTCAGCACAGGGGCATGTTGTTCCGGGTCAACAATGGTGATCCGAACTTTTAGCCCTTTTTTGCGCAGATAGAAATTCAAGATACCCTTTCTTGAATTGGGCATGGTATATGCCAGTTGATAGGGGTATGCTTTCGTGGAGGAAATTTTCACTTTACAACCCATCTGCCTTAACTTCTCGTGGACGCCGAGGACAAAGCCCACACAGTCATCGGCAACCTGGCCGAGCAAGCCGAGAAAATCGCTGAATTGATAGTCTGTTTTACTCATCTAAAACTTCACCACCCAAACTCCATTCGTTGCTCAATCTTGTTCAAATGCCTACTGTCTATGTTCTTTACTCTATTCTGAACTCTCCCCAATGAAATAGGTTGCCATTTCCGGTGCGTGTAGCAATGCCATCTTCGTCAAAGAAAATAATAAGATGTCTCCAAGAGTGTGAATGAACTGGATTCCTTAGGCGATATACAAAAGTTGTCCAATTGGGTTCAGGTTCTCCTAGCATCAATATAATTTTCTCCTCGTGCAAGCCAATGACACGTCGGCTTATGTCCCCAGCCATCCTGTGTCTGAGTGCATTTTCTTCCCATAAAGAAGGTATAAAAGGCAAAGGCATGAAAAAAGCGATATATAAAAGAGCAGCAACAATAATGCACCCTATAAACAGCTTTTTCCTGACCTTCTTCGTCTGCATTTTCTTGTACCTCAAAATGTTCAAAAACATAAATACCGCTGCACACCTTGCTCAAAAAAACAGCTACTCGACACCCCTTACGAATATTGTGCTACGACAAACTCTTTCATTATGGTCTCTTGTCACTAATATGAGTTTTATGTCATCAGAGATTATATACTCATAATAGCGGTCAACACCCATTGATGTCAGTATAAGTTGCCCGCCTCTTGTGCGCCAAGTGATAGAGGGGACATCGGGCTCAATGCTCCCGCGCCCATCGGCATGGAGCCATAGCGTGTACCGTCCGTCAAACTGCCACCAACCTCCAACTAATTGGGGGTCTCTTTGCGGACGTATCAGGAAAAAAACTGTTCCGAGAAGAATAAGCGTTGCCGCCAGCGTAACAACGCCTATTTTCACGCGTCTGCTTTTCACTCACGCCCACCTCCCCTATTCTAACACATCAAACGCGACAACAGCATGTCCTGTTTGGGCAATAACCTTCACCGCCCAAATCCTATACGCCGCTCGATGTTGTTCAGATGTCCGCTGTCCCGCATGGAGACGAAATCGCCGTCGGCCACGATGATGTGGTCGGCCAGGCGAATCCCGACAGTCGCCAACGCCTCGATCAATTGCTCCGTGGTGGCGATATCCGTCACGTTGGGTACGGCGATGCCGCTGGGGTGGTTGTGGGCCAGGACCACGTAGACGGCTTTTTGCTTGAGGGCGATCTCCACCACCCGGCGGATGCTGAAGTGGATGGAGTTTACCGATCCCTCCGCCAACTTTCGGTAGTGGGTCACTTTCAGTTTGCCGTCGAGACAGACCATATAGACCGCCTCGTCGGTGAGGCCGTAGAACAGGGGCGTCACGAAGTTGCCCGTCTGCTCCGTGGTAGTTAAAATTCGGGTAATTTTCGCCTTGTCCATCTGATACCGTCTGCCCAGTTCCGTGACGAGACGGACAAGGCCCATGGCCTGTTCGCCGATGCCCTCCACCTCCAATAAATCCTGAGGCGAGGCCTCGAATACAGCGGAGAGGGAACCGAACTGTTTAATCAGCGCATGGGCGATGGGGTTCACATCCCGGCGGGGGATGGCGTAGCAGAGCAAAAGCTCCAACGCCTGATGGTCGGCGAAGGAGTCGAGGCCGTGCTCCAGAAATTGTTCCCGCATCCGGGCCCGGTGGCCGTTGTGTATGCTCATAGGCGTCCTCTTGTCAGCTTATAGGAGGGCTATCACCGCCCTATACTGGGCCTATCTCACCCCATACTGGGCCAAATAAGCCTCCATTTTTCCCCGAATTTCATCGGTGATAACCACCTGACCATCTAGTTCTTGATTGTGGAGGCACTGGATGATCTCCTCCACGGTGACGATGGGATAGATCTGCATCCCCAGGGCATCCCGAAGCTCTTGCAGGGTAGAGCGATCCCCCGTGCCACGCTCCATACGATCCACGGAGACGAACAGGGCGGCCAGGGTGACATCTGCAACTTGCTCAAATAACGCCACCGTCTCCCGCACGGCAGTTCCGGCGGTGACGACATCCTCGATAATGGCAATCCGCTCCCCTGCAACGGGCTTGTACCCCACGAGAGACCCGCCCTCGCCGTGATCCTTGGCCTCCTTGCGGTTAAAGCAGTAGGGAAGATCCCGCCCATAGAGCCGATATAAGGACGAGGCCGCCGCCACCGACAGGGGAATCCCCTTATAGGCCGGGCCAAACAGGGCGTCGATCTCCACGCCGCTCTCCTGGATACAGGCGGCGTAATAGTCCCCCAGGGCCGATATCTGGCTCCCGGTGCGGTAGTTGCCCGTATTGACAAAGTATGGCGTCCGCCGTCCGCTCTTGGTGGTAAAGTCCCCAAAGGTCAAAACACCGGAGCGAACCATAAAGGCGATAAAATCTGATTTGTAGGCTTGCATGGGGAGGTCTCCTTTTCCTCTCTCCGGCAGGCTACGCCTGACAGGGGGAGGGTTTTCATGGGTTCGTTTTCAACCAGTATACCATCATTTCCCTACCAGTTCAACAAAAAACAAGGACAGCAGGCCTGTGGCCTTGCTGTCCTTGCGCGATTCGATGGGAAATAAATCGGCTGGGGCGTTCTGTTCAAATTCACGGTTTCGCAAACTGCAAGCCGGGCCTCTTTGGTTCCGAGGCATAGCGGACATAGAATACGACCACAGAGATAATCTTCGCCGACTCGATTAGAATACCCATGATGTTCCAACGGAAATCGCCGTATAAAATATTCAATGGCGTCTGCGTGAGCAGCACCACAACGGCGTAAAACACCACGGCGATCCGCACATAGTGGACGCCGGGTAGATATTGTCCGATGACAAAGCCCAGCGCTGTGATCAGGCCCAGGGCGTGGAGCCATCGGACCTGTTCCGGTGAATTTAAGATCGCAACCACACCGGCGACCAGGGCGACGAGGATCATCACCAGCAAGAAAATCAGACCGGCCTCCTTGCTCTCCGGTGTATTTTTGGAAAAAATTCTGAAAAACACCAGGTTACGAATGGTGCTGTACGTACCGGCAACGATCAGAGAGAGTTGTGTGCTCATCCCCGTTGCGAGGCCGATAGCGATAAACATGGTCATCCAAAAAAAGCTGCCGATGCCGGTGACCAGAAAATATTTCGTCTTGTCTTTGATCTGATAGGACGCAAATTCAAAACAAATCGTGATGAGACCCAAAATTTGTGCTACGATAAACCAAGTATTCATGCCACATCAACCCTCCGATTTGAAAGCGCATCGTATTTTTTGCAATATGCGAATCCCAAGGCCCCTGGCCCCGCATGTGCGCCGATGGTCACGCCGATCTCTATGATGGGAGTTTCGATCTTCATGCCCAGTGCGGCCTCTGTGCTAACTTGAAAGGCGCGGGCATATGCCTCGTTTCGGATATGGCCGATGCCCAGGGCGATGTTGTCTGCCTCATCCTGTAATGCGTCTACGATTGCCTCTTCAATCAGCTTGAGCACTCGTTTTTTACCCCGCACGTTGTCGAGTTGGGTGACCTGCCCCTCCTCCAGCTGTAGAATGGGACACAGGCCGAAAATCCCGCCGACCAACGCCGTCGTGGGGCCGATCCTACCGCCCCGTTTGAGGTACTCTAAACTGTCCAGGGTAAAATAGACCCGCAGGGTGCTTCTGACCTGTTCTGCAAGGGCCGCTATCTCTCCCAGGGAGCGCCCGGCGTCCCGCATTTTGATGATCTCTCGGAGCAATAGCCCCTGTCCCATGCTCACGCTCAACGAATCCACCAGTGTGATGGTCCTGTCGGGATATTCCTCTTTGAGCATATTAGCGGCCAGGACAGCGCTATTGTGAGAGCCGCTCAACTTAGAAGATATGGTGAGGGAGAGAATGTCCCGCCCCGCCTCTAAGTGGGGCGTATATACGTCGATATAGTCCTGGGGGTTGGGCTGGGATGTCTTGGGGAACCAGTCTTTTTCCGCGATAAGGCGGTCAAAATAATCCTCCTTGCTGATCTCTACCTCTGCCTTTAAGTAGGTCACATGGTCGAAACTGACGTAGAATGGCACAATGTCCACATTGTATTTGACTGCCTCATCTTTGGTAAAATCGCAACCGCCGTCGGAAATGATTTGAAACATAATGGCCTCCTTGAATTTTCGTTGCCTACATAAGTATAGACAGGAAAAAAAGTGATCGGTTGCACAATTAACATGACATGATATTGTCATGTTCTTATGATATAATGGCCAAAGGACGGTCATGATACAGATTGGACTTTCTATACCATGTAAACATGGCATACTATCTCTGGGGTGAGCTTATGCAAATTAACCGGCTATTCGAGATCGTGTATCTTTTGATGAATAAAAAACGAGTAACTGCAAATAAATTAGCTTCGCATTTTGAAGTTTCTAAGCGAACCATTTTGCGTGACATTGACACGCTGACAACAGCAGGGATACCAATCTACACGACACAAGGCAAAGGCGGCGGCATTTTTATTCAAGATACGTTCGTACTAAACAAAGCGCTGGTTTCAGAGGACGAACAAAAGCAAATTTTATTCGCCTTGCAAAGTATGTCTGCAACAGAGTTTGTTGAAACTGGCCAGGTGCTTGGTAGATTGCAAAGCCTTTTTGCCAACCCCAGCAAAGAATGGATTGAGGTTGATTTTTCACGTTGGGGACATAGTGCCGCAGACAACGCAAAATTTGACATGCTGAAGCATGCCATCATGAACGAGTTTGCCGTGTCCTTCGATTATATAAGTGCATACGGCGAAACCAAAGGTCGTGAAGTATATCCCCTTAAACTGTCGTTCAAATCAAAGGCGTGGTACCTACAGTCGTTCTGTCAAGTTGAAAATGAGTACAGAGTATTCAAATTTAATCGAATAAGCAACATGGTGGTTTTAGATAAGCCATTTAATAGCAGCGATTACGAACCCTCCAAAATTGAGCCGCCAGAAGACCCTGCCGAACCGGGTCTTGTAGACGTTAGACTTCTCGTTTCATCACATGCAAAATATCGAATTTACGACGAGTTTGCCGAAAGCGATATAACAGTCAACAAAGATGGAACATTTACACTGCGTATGCAGGGGCAGTGGATATATGACTATATTCTTTCCTACGGTACTGCAATTGAACTATTGGCGCCGCAATATATGCGTGAGGAATTGTTGGTTCGCATCGAAAGAATAAAAAATAAATATTTGTCCAAAACATGACGTGCTGTTGTCACCTTCTGTATGTTATGCTGTGGATGTGGTGCGAATCAACAAATAAAAACAGTTGAAAATTCAGAAGCGCCGAGAAGGAGAAATGATTATGCAAGAAAAACATTGCGAAAGTTGCGGTGCGCCTATTGGGGAATTTGACGAGATGTATGGACCCGGAACAGAAGCAGACGGAAGCAAAAGTGCAGATTATTGTAAGCAATGCTATGATAACGGCGCATTTACAAACCCGGACAGCACACTGGAAGAAATGATTGAATCAGTTGCCGCTGTTATGGTGAAAGAGTTTGGGTTTTCACCAGAGGATGCGAAAGAGCAATGCAAGGAAGGAATCCCTACGCTCAAGCGTTGGAAAACAGCATAGGAGTTAGGGATGTGGCGCCTAACAAGAAAAGGCTTAAAAGATGAACGCTCATCTTTTAAGCCTTTTTATTTCAATTTTCTCTAATCAGCTCAACGCGATATTATCCATCCCGTTTTGTTCAAACTCGGCGATATACTCATCAATCCGGCCTGTTAGTTCTTTGAAATTTTCGTGGTTGATGGGTACGTGGTTCATGTCCCGCCGAGCTAGTTCCTCGGCTAAAATCTCGAAGAACACCGTGTCCTCGTAGTCCATAATCGCCTCGTGGATACCGCCTTCCACATAGGCTTTGGAGGGGGAGACGCCATCGTGGTGGATAGACAATAGCTCCGGCATCCCGGACTTGAGGCAGTGGGCGAAGAGCTTGGCCTCAATCTCATCATAGGCCGCAAACCGATCTTCGCCACGGGTGGAATTTAACACCCAGTTACCCACATAGGCCATATCTAGGAGCAATCGAAACTCCTGTTTTGTAAGGTCAATTTTCATCATCATCACCTCACGTCGACAATTCCGCCATGGGCGGAGAAGAAAGGACAAACTGTCTGAATCTCTATAAATAGTATATCATAAAACCGGGAAAACTTCCATACGAAAAATTTCATGTGTAAAGACAACACGCCGAGCGCAACCTGACGGAGGATTTGTTTGACTTGCAGGGCGTAATCCTGTATCATACGGGGGAGACTGCAACGAGGAGATCAAGCATGATAAAAACTGGCGACAATCGGCCCATTGGGGTCTTTGATTCCGGTCTGGGCGGCCTCACGGCGGTGGCTACGCTGATGGCGCTCTTGCCCGGAGAGGATATCTGCTATCTGGGGGATACGGGCCGTGTACCCTATGGCGGGCGCAGCCGGGAGACGATTATCGAATACGTCAGACAGGACATCGAATTTTTATTGGGCCAGGAGATCAAGGCCATTGTGGTGGCCTGCGGCACAGGCAGCGCCGTGGCACTGGATCAGTTGCGGGATCAATACCCCGTCCCCATCTACGGTGTGCTGGAATCCGCCGTGGAGGCGGCCATACAGCGCACGGCAACAGGCCGGATCGGGATCATCGGCACCGAGGCGACCATTGCGAGCGGCGCCTATGAGCGGCTCCTGGGCGCAAACGGAGAGTTCCAATTGATCAGCCGGGCGTGTCCCCTGTTTGTACCCCTGGTGGAAAACGGCAGAATCCACCCGGGGGATGTGGTCATTGAGACTGTCGTGGCGGAATATCTTGCGCCATTTGCCGAGGGAGAGGTAGACACCCTGATCTTGGGTTGTACCCACTATCCCCTCTTGGAGCGGGTCATCAGCCGTTTTTTGGGGCCGGGGGTGACCCTGGTCTCCTCCGGTGCGGCGGCGGCGGAGTTTGTGGCACAAACCCTCGCCGAACAGGGCCTGTTGGCGGCGGATAGGGCGGCGGGCAGTCACCGTTACTTCGTCACTGACCGAGTGGCCGGATTTGAACGGTTGGCCTCCTTATTTCTCCAGCAGAACGTGTCGGGGAAAGTGGAAAAAATCAGCTTGGGCTAACCTTTACGATGGGCGCAACTTGTGGTACAATAAGGGCTTGATTTATAGGATAGAGGT
This sequence comes from Oscillospiraceae bacterium, assembly GCA_009780435.1. GTDB lineage: Bacteria > Bacillota > Clostridia > Oscillospirales > Oscillospiraceae > WRAB01. The sequence continues at coordinate 15,000 of WRAB01000002.1, forward strand.
AGAGACATTCAATGAAAGACGTAATTATATCCATAAAAGGCGCCCAGGGCATGGGCCGCAATCTCCAAGACGACGCGGAGAGCGTTGAACTGATTACCAGCGGCGAATACAGCCACGGGGGCGGCGAGACGGTCTTTTCCTACATGGAGAGCGAAGTGACCGGCATGGTGGGTACCCGTACCACCTTTCGGATAGACCCGCGGATGGTCACCCTGACTCGTGAGGGTACCACTAACGCACAGATGGTCTTTGAGCAGGGCAAAAAACACGTATTTCTCTATGAGACCCCCTATGGGGCCACCTCTATGGGGGTAGATACCCGCCGGTTGACCCACGGCCTGGACGAGGGCGGTGGAAAAATGGAGATCGACTACATCATCGATGTGGATAGCGTGGTGATCAGTGAAAACAGTTTTGTAATCAATGTCCGGGAACCCAGTGAGAGTCGGACACCCGGCGCATAAGGGAGGAGATATCCATGGCAAATATGATAGATGCCGCCAAGAGAGAGATTGAGACACTTGTGACCACAGCTTATAACAAGGCTGTGGCAGAAGATGTATTACCCCCCGGCGGGGAGGACGTGATCGGGACAATCGACATTCCTCGGGACATAAACCACGGCGACTACGCCAGCGCCTGGGCCATGGCGGCGGCAAAGCCCCTGCGCTTGCCCCCCAGGAAGATTGCCGAGGCATTGATGGAGCGGCTGGAGCTCTCCGGCACCTATTTTTCCGAAGTCCAAGTGGCCGGGGCCGGATTTCTCAACTTCCGCCTGTCCGACCGCTGGTATCGCACGGTCTTGCAGACGGTGGAGACCATGGGCGCCGACTATGGCCGCAGTGACGTGGGCAGAGGGGAAAAAGTCATGGTGGAGTTTGTCTCTGCCAACCCCACGGGGGCCATGACCATTGGTAACGCCCGGGGTGGTGTCCTGGGGGACACCATGGCCGCCGTGCTAGATCGGGCCGGCTACGACGTGTGGCGGGAGTTCTACGTCAACGACGCCGGGAACCAGGTAGATCTCTTTGCAGAGAGCTTGGAGGCTCGGTATATCCAATTGATCAGCGGCGAAGACGCCGTTATTTTCCCGGAAAACGGCTACCACGGGGATGATATTAAAGATCTGGCCCGGATTTTTTATGAAGAGCACGGGGAGAAATACCTGTCCGTGGATACCCAGACCCGCCGGGCAGATATGACGGCCTTTGGTCTCCGATATAACATCGCCAAAATGGAGGCCGATCTGGAGCGCTATGGGATTACGTTTGACCGCTGGTTCAATGAATCCGAACTCTATGAATCCGGCTATCTGGAGGAGACCGTCGACCTCCTCATAGCGGGCGGCCACACCTATGAGAAAGATGGGGCCCTGTGGCTCAATCTCATGGACTTGGGTGCGGAGAAAGACGATGTCCTCCGCCGGGCCAATGGACACTATACCTATTTCGCCTCGGATATCTCCTACCACCGGGACAAGTTCATCAAACGGGGCTTTGACCGGGTGATTGACGTCTGGGGTGCCGATCACCACGGCCATGCGATTCGATTTAAAAAGATATTGCCCGCCGTGGGCATCGACCCGGAGAGGCTGGATTTTCTCATTATGCAACTGGTCCGCCTGACCCGGGATGGGGAGACGGTACGGGTCTCCAAGCGGACGGGGAAATCCATCACCCTGGCGGATCTCTTGGACGAGATTCCAAAAGACGCCGCCCGGTTTTTCTTCAGCTCCAAGCCGGATACGCATTTAGAATTTGATCTGGGGTTGGCAGTCCGCCAGGACAGTGAGAACCCGGTCTACTATATCCAATACGCCCACGCCCGGATTTGCAGTCTGGTGGATACCCTGGCCCGGGAGGGGGCCGCCGTGCAGTCTGCTGATCAAGTAGACTTGGATCAAGTGGCGGGGGACTATGAGCGGGCATTGATTAAAAGTATCGCCCGCCTGCCGGAGGAAGTGCGCACCGCCGCACGGGACTATGACCCCTCCAAGGTCAACCGTTACGCCTGGGAGTTGGCTTCCAGCTTCCACGGGTTCTACAACAACTGCCGGATCAAAGGCGCCGCCCCCGGTGTGCTGGAGGCCCGCCTCAAACTGGCCGATGCGGCCCGGTTGGCCATTGCCTGTTGTCTCGCCATACTGGGTGTGTCCGCGCCGGAAAAGATGTAGGAGTTCAAAAAAAGGCACCCACAGAGTTGCAAGGTGGGTGCTTTTCGGTTCCGCCGTCAGTTAATCTCTTCGGCTTCGTCAGTTAAAAAATGCCTTGGCACATTAAATAAACAGTAGCTATACGCATCGCGCCCTATGAAAAAAACAACCCCTCCGCGGTATGGAGGGGTTGTTCTCATTTCAAACAAACTAATCTGTCACATAGGGCAGTAGCGCCACTTGGCGTGACTGCTTGATCGCCACGGTCAGTTGCCGTTGATGTCTCGCGCAGGTGCCGGTGGTCCGGCGGGGTAAGATCTTGCTGCGGTCGGACATAAACCGGCGGAGTCTCGCTGTGTCTTTATAGTCGATGTGCTGACACTTGTCCACACAAAATTGACATACTTTGCGCCGCTTTCTACCACGGCCTCTCTGCTCTCTTTCGCGTTCAGCCATTTAGAGGTACCTCCAATCAAGTAAATTTTAAAATGGGAGCTCGCCGTCGTCATCGTCTAACTCGGCGAAATCCGATGCGCCTACAGGGTCAGTGTTGTAACCTGCGTCGATAGGTGGCGCATCTCTGTCATCAAAGGATGGGGCAAATCCGCCGTTGCCGCCGGATTCTTTCTTCGAGCCGGTGAAGTAGATGGCGTCTGCCACCACTTCAGCGCTCCGGCGCTTGTTGCCCTCCCGATCTTGCCAATCCCGGATCTGCAATGTACCCTGTACGGCGCACATCTGACCCTTGGTAAAATACTTGGATACAAATTCAGCTTGTTGCCGCCAGGCGACAATGTCGATGAAATCCGTCGGGCGTTGTTGGTCCTGGCTCTTCGACGCAAATCGCCGGTCCACGGCCAGAGTAAACGAGGCCACGGGAATCCCTGATTGCGTCTGCCGGAGTTCCGGATCTCGGGTAAGTCTGCCCATCAAAACGATATGATTCACAGTGCTCCCTCCCTACGCTGGCCGAACGGTGATCAACGAACGTAAGATCCCGTCGGTAATGCCAAGTACACGATCCAACTCTTTGGGGAAATTGGGGTCGGCGGTAAATCTCATCAGGACGTAGTGGCCGTCGGCGATGTAATTGATCTCATAGGCCAGCTTGCGCTTACCCATCTCCTCAATCTCATCCATCGTGCCGTTGGCCTCAATGAGCCCTGTGAACCGCTCTGTAATCGCCTGGATGCCCTCTTCGCCCTGGTTGGGGTCGATGATGACCATCAGCTCATACTTTTCTTGGATTTTTGCCATGTTTGCACCTCCTTTTGGACTATGGCCCCCGCATGGACGGGAGCAAGGATAGCTTTGGTCAATCTGCCAAAGCCTAATAATTATACACGGATATGCCGGATTGTCAAGGGTTTTTGAGGGAAATCAGTGGGTTTGTTTCGTATTGGAGTTTGAAAATTGTGCTTTGCGCAAATTCATGATAAAATAAGACCAAATCCAGAAGGAGGACACCCGATTTGTACCCACCTATTTCTGTTTCCACAGCCAGACCGGAAGATGCTCTCGCCATCAGCGCCTTTGCCTATGATATCTGGCATACTACCTACGGAACGCCACCCCATCCGGCAGGGCTGATTGACTATATGCTCGACACCTTCCAAAGCCCTGCTGCCATTTCCCAGGATATGACAGGGCGGGGGCGGCGCTATTCCATCGCCGAATTAGACGGTGCAGTGATCGGCTACACCGCCGGATACGTGGACGGGGACGACCTTGTTCTAAGCAAACTCTATGTGGATCCCAGCCAGCAGGGTTCCGGACTGGGCCGCACCCTGTTAAACCGGGTCATCGCCGAGATGGGCGGCGGGTGCAGCCAGGTTCGGCTCACCTGTGACCGGCTCAACGCCGTTGCCCTGGCCTTCTACGCCCGCATGGGATTTGTCAATCAGGGCCAGGTGGAAATTGATGTGGGAAACGGCTATATCTGCAAGGACTATCTCCTCGCCATGCCCCTGACGGGGGCGGTGGCGGCGCTGGATATCAAAGCGGTCATCTTCGACATGGACGGCCTGCTCTTTGATACAGAACAATTGTATCTCCGGGCCTGGGTCCCCGTAGGGGAGGCCATGGGCCTCTCCAATGCAGTCGAGGTCGCACGGCTGACCATTGGCATCGGCTACGAGGAGTCCGAGGAAATTTTCCAGGCCCACTACGGCCCCGCTTTTCGTATGGAGCAGGCCCTACCCATTATGTCCCAGTGGATTGAGCGCTATATTACAGAACATGGAATGCCCAGTATGCCCTTTGCCCGGGAACTGGTACAGCTTTTGCACGGAAAGGGGTTTCCTCTGGCTATCGGTTCCTCCAACCTCCGCGCCGTGGCGGTGGCGTTTTTGGAGGCGGCGGGGCTCTTGCAATACTTTACTGCCATCGTCACAGGCGACGTGGTGGAATACGCCAAGCCCGCCCCGGATATCTTCCTCCGAGCCGCCCGTGAGCTGGGTTTTCCGCCGGAGCGATGCCTCGTACTGGACGACTCCCCCATCGGCATCCTGGCCGCCCACCGGGCCGGATGTATCCCAGCCATGATCCCCGATCTGCTCCCGCCCACAGACGAGACCTACGGCCAACTCTGGCGGAAGTTTTCGTCCTTGGAGCAGATTCCGTTGGCGTTGTTTTAAGAGTAGCATTGCTGATTCATTTTGGTATATTAGGCAGTAGTTTTATTAGGCGTGTTATCCGGTCTTGTGTCGGGTGGACGGGAGAATTTATACAATGCGGCAGACAAAGTTTAGAGCTAGGTAATTATTATGAAGAGAATTATAATTGCTTTCTTATTGATCGCACTAGCATTCATTATGGCGGGATGCGTCGGTAATGAGTCGACCATGGAGTCAGATGCTCTGCCAGAACCCGCCACAGAGACTGTTGCTGAGAAGTGGCCTTTTCCTATGCTACAGCCGCTTTTCACGGTAGAAGGTTTCATTGATGGAGTCATTTACGAGGATGGGCAGATTATTTTCTGTCTTGTGCAGGATGCGTACCCATATAACACACTTATCATAAAATGGGCGTCCCCAGACGGCAATATAGAAGCGGAGCTTGAAATTCCTTGGCAATTCACCGGCATGTCGGACATTGCTGGCTTTGATCTTACAGAGGAGGGGTATTTTCAGTTCCTGATTAGAAACAGGAGGATCCTACAACATCGTTCCGGAGAAGTTCGTCCAACCTATCGTCCCGGACTGAATGCTTTGCTTTATGTCGTGTATGATCGGCAGGGAAATGTGGTCGTCGAGCCACAGATGGTGTTGGATTTAGAGGCCGAAGGGATACGCGGAATCTGGCAAACTTTATTTTTACCTTCTGGAGACATCTTGCTTCAAGCCAGGATGGAAACAGCAGAACTCACGGAGATCGAGTTGATGCTTTATATCCTGACCCCGGATGAAACGCTCCGCAAGGAGTGGCCGGTCTTTGGCAATTTGGTTATGTTACGAGATGGCAGTATCTTCGGGATAACGGCAGATGGGCTTTTGGAGTTTGACCCGATAATGCGGCGTTTTGAAGATGACCCGGCCTTGTCGCCTTTGGACGAAGAATTCTTTGGAATATTTTTGTATCCGTCGCCACAAGGGAGTGAATTTGATTTTTATAGAGAGCGCTTTAGGCGAGATGATAACACTTGGTGGCTATACGGACATCACTTAGACACTGGAGCGTTTACGCCGATTATGCTTTGGCCTTTGGCTAGAGAACACGTAGGGATAGGCGGTCAGGTTATCCCCTTAGCCGATGGGCGATTTGCAGCGTTCCATCGAATGTATGATATGTGGCCAGAAACCCAAGGATTTTACGTTTTTACACCTTAGAGTAACGAGGCTTAATTTACACTAATGTACCTAATAATCAAAATGTTGCAAAGGGGGCGGACAGCCCCTTTGTGTGTGGTATCGGATTTAAACAAGACACACTATTGCCTTGTTTCTCATGGTATGATAGTTTAAAAACCCAAGGAGAGAACCCCATGAACATGAAATTGTTTGAAAAAGCAAATGAACTGATTCGAACTCTTGAATATGCCAGTTTTGGTGTAATAGACGAAAACGGATACCCTTCCGTTTCGGCGGTATCGCTTATTAACCCTGAAAACATTTCTGAACTCTATTTCACCACAACGATGGACTCAAACAAGGGGAAACGTCTTCAAAAAAATAATAAAGCAAGTGTTAACTGTTACACGAGCATGAATAGTATAACCCTTGTTGGTGAGACAGAGCTCTTTTCTGACCAAGAAACAAAGAGCAAGTATTGGCAAAATTGGGTTGCGCTCGGGGCAGATGTATATCCAAATGGCGTATTTGATCCGAATTACTGCTTTATCAGGTTCACCACAAAGCGGGTATCTCTATGGATTGATGAAGAAGGTGCAGAATTTACGCTAGAGTAGCATCAGTGCCTTTTGTAGAAACAACCCCGCTCAACCCACAACCTCATAAGGCCAGTCCAAAATACCGCCGAGATCGTACACATTGGTGTATCCCAACTCCAAAAGTGTCCAGACAGCTTCGGCGCTCCTGCGCCCACTCCGGCAATAGACTAAAATCCGCATGTCTTTGTCCGGTAGTTCTGCCAGGGCGCGATCCGCAAGGTCTTGACCGGGGATCAGGATTGCGTCTGCTATGTGCGCCTCCTCAAACTCTGACTGTGCACGGACATCCAGCAGAACAAAAGGTTCTCCGCTCTCTATCATCTCCAGCGCCTCGGTCGCCGTGATGGTTTGGTAGGCGGGCGCTATCGCCGGCGGCGGGGTTTCAGTGGGAGGGGGTTCCTCAAGGGGAGGAACTTCGCGTTCCCACACATCTTCCACAACAGAACCCCCCGGCTGCTGTAAGACTAGTACATGGTACAGCAATGCCCCACCTGCGACGATGAGAAAAAACAGGGCTATCATAAAAATGGAATTTCGCTTCATAGAATACTCATCTCCATTACGTGTCTCGACATGTCCATATTGTACCGAACCCTTCGCCATTTGACAACAGATCAGAGATAAATATATTGACAATGGGATGTGTTCATGCTAAAATGTTTTTTGGTCAAACTGAATATGGGGGTATAGCTCAGCTGGGAGAGCGCTTGAATGGCATTCAAGAGGTCTGCGGTTCGATCCCGCATATCTCCACCATGCGGATCAAAGCCTTGAAAACACTTGTTTTCAAGGCTTTGTCCTTTAGATAATCGCATCTTCTGCTTTTGCGTTCGGCAACTGCAAGGCCGCCCAATTGCGCATAGAAGCGCCGGGTGCAGAGTTAGATGCAATCTGCATTGCCCAGTAGAACCAAGCGCTCGTGTTTGCGTTATCTATCCAGGCTCTCATATTCGCTGTATCAATGTCGATTGTTGTCCGGCTCAGCATACGGTTCACCATAGTGGCAAACTCCGCTCTTGTGATATTTGCGTTTGGGTTAAAGTTTCCATCTCCACACCCCTGTACCCAACCGAGTTCAGCCGCTAAGTTGATGTTATCTCTCGCCCAACTGGTAGAAATATCAGGGAACATATCCACCGTGCCGCTATATTGCATTTCACTGGATAGAAACCGTGTCATAACCGTGACAACTTCCGCTCGTGTAATTGGTTGATTTGGTCCGAAAGTGCCATCGGGAAATCCTGTCATAATCCCCATGTTGTTTATCACAGACACAGCATTGCTAAACCAAGCACCGCCATTGTTCGGCACGTCTGGGAAGGGGTTTTCAAGTGTCCAGAAAGCAGCCCTCGTCTCGTCACTTACAATCCGCAAGATAACACTTGCCACCTCGGCGCGGGTAATGGCATTGGTTGGTGCGACGCGGTCAACGCTTTCGCCGATGAGGTAGGCATAGTGCGTTTCTGTTAAAGTGACATCCTCTCTAAAGATTGGGCCTTGATCAATGGGAGGCGTTGGTACAAATTGTGCGTAAAGTGTCGTATCTTGTGTAACGATATCGCTTGGATTTATTTGTGTCCCGCCAATGATTTGAGTGAACCAGCCTACAAAAATATTACCCGGCATAGTTGGCGTTGTAACCGTAGCAAGAGGTACTGCAAAGGTGTCTCCCGACATCGCAGACGCCACCTGTTCGGCGGGTGCCGCTCCTAATGCGTCAAAGGTGAGTGTGACTGGAATTGGAGCCCACTGGGCGTAGACAATGGTATCCGTATCAGGAACTGCGCTCGTATCGGTAATCGGATCTCCGCCTGTCGGGGCTGTAAACCAGCCTTGGAATTCATAGAATGCTCTTGTTGGCGACGTAATTGACGCAAGGGATATGGCAAACGTGTCACCCGGCATCTTGCCGGATATAACCTGTGTCGTAGGCGTGCCGCTATTTCCGTCAAAGGTGATAGAGACACCCACCGCAATCCAGTGGGCATAGAGGGTTTGATCTGCGGTTGCCGTGACGATGGTGTTATCGAGAATCTGCACACCGCTCGTGTCTCCGTCCTGTGTTGTGAACCAGCCGGCGAAGACATAGCCGGGTCGTGCCGGAGTGGTAATTTGACTCAGCGCGTCTCCGTAGGGGGCGCCTGGTTCCAATTGCCATGTTTGACCGTCCGGCGTACCGCCTTGGGCGTCAAATGTGATTATGACGGGCGGGATTGAAATCCAGTGAGCGTAAAGCGTTATATTGCCCGCAGTGATGATGCTGGAAGCTGTAATCTGTGTGCCACTGTCCTGCGTTGTGAACCAGCCGACGAAGGCATTGTCTGCTAGTGTCGGCGTTGTAATTGCGGAGAGGGTAGCGGCATAGGTGCTGCCGACAACTCTGCCGGAGACGACCTGTGTTCCAGGTGTGCCGCCGTTTCCATCAAAGGTAATCGTCACCGTTGGGTCTGCGATCCAACGGGCATAGAGTGTTTGAGGCGCCGTTGCGGTGACGATTGTTGTGTCGAGTATTTGTACGCCTCCGGCGCCGCCGCTTGGTGTTGTGAACCAACCTTGGAAGAAGAAACCAGTCAGCGTCGGTGCATCGACTGCGGCCAAAGCGGCGGCATAGGTGCTTCCAGTCGTTACAGATGCTGTCTCTCCGGTGGGGGTGCCACCAGCTGCGTCAAAGGTGACCAGAAATGTTGGCGCATCCGTCCACCAGGCATAAACAGTCATATCCATCGGGGGAATCAGATAATACTGAGAGACAGTGCTTCCGCCCTTGCCCTGTGGCAAATCATGCCAGCCGTTGAAGAGAAAGGCGGGCTGAGTCGGCGTTGCAATCGAGGCGAGAACTGGGCCAAAGGAGGTCCCCGGAACCAGACCCGGTACGATCTGCGGAGTAGGCGTGCCACTCCCCGCATCAAACGTGACAGTAACTGTCACCGAGACCCAGTGGGCATAGAGATATTGATCTATTGTCGCTGTGACAGTGGTGGTGGGGAGTATCTGCGTTCCGCCTGTCGATGCGTCAAACCAGCCGGCAAAGGCATAGCCCAATCGTGTCGGTTGCTGGATGGCAGATAGCACAGCGGCATAGGTGTCCCCCGGTACCGCCATCTGCACTTGTCCGTCCGGTGTGCCGCCTTGAGCTAAAAATGTTATCTCGATGGGTGGGTTTGCTGTCCATTGGGCGACATAGTAAATATTTGTGTCCGGAATCGTTGTGTTACTGTCCACCGGGACACCGTTTTGGTCAACCCAGCCGGTGAGGGTAAAGCCCGGGCGGGTCGGCGCTTGGATATAGTAATTGATGATAACCGAAAGCTCCATCCCGGGGACTGCCCCGTGTATCTGTTGCGTCATAGGTGTACCGCTGTTTCCGAAAAAGGTAAGGGTCACCGTGGGCTGAATCGACCAGTTGGCATAGAGGGTACTCCCTGCACCTGACCCCGGATCCCACACCGTATCCGTCGGTCGAACCTGCGCACCGGTTGTTGTATCACCGGGGTCGTTCTCTGTTGTCCACCAGCCGTTGAAATAGTAGGTGGCGCTGCCAGCCGGTGGGGGCGGATCGGGATTCGCCATGGCTGACATGGCTTGCAGGAAGGTCCCCGCTACAAAAACAGGCTCGTAGTACGCAAATGTATTGTCATTCGGATCAATCCATGCGCCAGCGCCTGGAATGAAATAAGCGGAATTAAACACCCCGCCGTTCGCATTAAAGGTGACAGTCATGGCCGGAATCTGTGTCCATTGCGCATAAAGCGTGGTATCTGTCGATGAAACGGTATTTGTAGCGGCAATCGGATTCCCACCTATCTGTGCGTCAAACCAACCATCGAAAGTATAACCAGCCAGTGTTGGCGTGGTAACTGCAGCAAGGATGGGCGCATAGCTACTGCCGGACGTATTCCCCGGCACCACCTGCAGATCAGGCGTACCGCCCTGTGCGTCAAAGGTAAGCGTCACGGTCGGGTCTGGGATCCAGCGGGCATAGAGTGTTTGCGCCGTTGTCGCAGTGACAACTGTCGTGTCGAGCACTTGTACGCCTCCGGCGACGCCGCTTGGCGTTGTGAACCAACCTTGGAACACGAAGCCAGTCCGCGCCGGTATATCGACTGCGGCCAAAGCGGCGGCATAGGTATTCCCCGGTGTTACTTCCTCTGTCTCATCGGTGGGTGTGCCGCCCTGCGCGTCAAAGGTAACCGTGATTGGCGGCGTAGGCGTCCAAAAGGCATAAACCGTCATGTCCATCAGGGGAACTGTGGCATACTGATTCACACGGCTGCCACCGCCATTTGGCAACTGATACCACCCCTGGAAGGTATAGCCGGGTCGGGTCGGCGTTACAATCGAAGCGAAAACAGGCCCATAGGAGGAGAGCGGCGCCAGACCGGACACAAGCTGTGTTGCAGGCGTACCGCCTTGGGCATCAAAGGTGACGGCCACCGTCACCCCAACCCAGTGGGCATAGAGATATTGATCCGTTGCCGCTGTTACAAGGGTAGTGGGGAGTATCTGCACGCCGCCCGTGGGTGCTGTGAACCAGCCGATGAAATCGTGGCCCATTTGTGTCGGTTGTGTGATGGCAGACAGGGCGGCGGCATAAGTGTTGCCCGATACCACCGTCTGTACTTGTCCGTCCGGCGTACCGCCCTGGGCGAGAAAGGTGACGGCAATTGGCTCAATCGGTACCCATTGAGCGTAAACAGTTATATTTCCCGTTGCATCTCCCGCCGGAATGAGGCTGGAGTTGGTAATCTGGTTTCCGCCGGATGATGCGTCAAACCAGCCGCTAAAGGCGAGGCCGGGATAGGTCGGCGTTGTGATTGCAGCAAGCGTGGCGGCATAGGTGTTGCCGACGACTCTGCCCGGTACGACCTGTGTTACAGGTGCACCGCCTTGGGCTAAAAAGGTGATGGTAACCGTTGGGTCTGGAACCCACCAGGCATAGAGGGTTGTTGGATTCGTTGTCCCGATTGCAACAATAGAGGTGGGAAGAATCTGCACACCGCTTGTACTCCCGTAGGGCGTGGTAAACCAACCGCGGAAGACATTGTCGGCGAGTGTCGGAACCATGGCTTGAGACAAGGCGTTTGCATATGTGCCAGTCACTTGAACGGGCGTCACCGTCTGTGTCGTAGGCGTAGCATTGTCCTGCCAGTTAAAGATCAGAGCGATGGGTGGCGCATATTGGGCGACATAAGTAGTATTGTTACTGATCGGTGTGGTAAGCACGTCGGCACTCGTCAAAATCGTGGTGCCGCCGTCTGATGACCAGCCGATAAAGCCGTAGTTTGCATTCGGCACCGGTACCGGCACGGAAGCTGGGACAAGAGGGCTGTTGGTGGTCGGAATGTTCTGCTGTGTCACAGTTCCCGGCGGGAATGTGCCGTTTGTACCCGGGGAGAATGTAACCGTCAGATACATGACCATAACGCCCGCCGCCCCGAAGTAGTTGATATCGAGGTTGTTGAGCGGGTTGCCGAAAACGGAGCTGGTATTTGTCGTTTGAATCTGCGTACTCGGAGGAGCTACATTGCTCGGTGGAATCCGTGCACCGCTCCCGGCGACGTTGCCTGTAAAGACCACAGCCGAGCCGATGATTAGGTTCAGATAAGAGTTGGGCGGCAAGGGATTGTTACTGGTATATTGCGCCGTGAATATGCCACCGCCATTCGCGGTAGCGACGTTATTGCTAATTGTACCGCCGGTCATGGTTATAAAGCCGGAATTATCCACATATATCCCGCCGCCGTTATTTGCACGGTTATTGGAGAGTTCACCGCCTGACATGGTCAGGTTCGCCGCTTTCAGATAAATGCCACCGCCAAATCCGCTAGCGGAGGTCACCACATTGCCGGAGATCGTGCCGCCGGAAATGGTAGCATAGCCATTTTCAATATCTAAAGCACCACCGCCCGTGGTGGCGGTGTTGTCGCTGATTGCGCCGCCTGTCATGGTGAATGTACTGTTGTGTGTCAAAGATGCGGCACCGCCAGCCCCATTGACGTTGCAGTTTGTAATCGTGGTGCCATCTGCTACAGTAAGTGATCCGCCGGAAACGTTCACACCGCCGCCCAGGGTCGTGCCACCCGGCCCGCCCAAGGTAACATTTTCAAGGGTCAAACTTCCGGCCACACTAAAGTGCCGCTGTCCGGCAGTCGCCTGTGTAAAGGTAAATATATTTCCAGCCGTGCTGGTGAGGACAATGTTTTGACCGGGGGCGATAGTAAGCGCCCCGCCGGTAGCCGAGAAGCTGTTTTCTAACGCAATCGTCGTTATTGTTGTGCCATCCGCAGGTGCTGCCGCAATAGCTGCTGCAAGGTCACTGTAGCTTGTGGCCCCAACTGTCGCCGCAAAAGCCATCGGGGAGAGAATCCCCACAAAAAGAGCCACAATCAATAAGAAGCATACGAGCTTTTTCATAGTGAGTCCCTCCACCCTGCGTTATTTGCGTTACTTTTCTTGTATATATACACATATAGCATATCAGATTTTCCAGCTATTTTGTTAAAAAAGTGAAAACAATTTAAAATACATCCAGAAAAAGGTGCGTGTTTTCGGCAACAGGGATTTTGCGCTCTCTTGTTGGGGAACCCTCTGTTAGTTCAGCTTCCCATTATAAATTATAAAAATGCGCTTCCTCTTCAAAATTCTCCTATATTCACTCCGAGAAACGACAGCTTCTGTCCCATGTATATGATGTTCTGTTACATATAAGAAAAAGACCAAAAGAAAGTGCAAGCTACGGGGATATAGGCCCAATTCTTACGTTTCTGCGAAATAGAAAAATCCGCTCACCCGTTTAGCGTTTAGCCCACTCTCGCTGTACCAGTTTAGCACATTTCCGCTAACGCTTAAACTGGCACAATGATCGGGGGCGGGGGCACGCCCCAAATTGACATCAGCAAACCGAACCGAAAGAATCTTTTTTTTGCAAGATAAAAATATTGACACAGGACTAATAATATATTATAATGCGACAAAACGTTCGCATTAGCGAGCGCGATACGCAAATGCGAACATATGTGAAAAATGTGAAAGGAGCACAATTCATGCCTAAAAAGGAAAAAATCGTTACTGAGTTAGTGCCATGGCCATCAGATATCGTTTCACCAGGTGTTAAATGTGGCAATATAGTTACAGTGTCAGGACAGGTGGGTGGCGCAATTGGCGGCGCTTATCCCAATGATGTAAAAGCGCAAGTCAAGCTTGCGATAGAAAAAGTTAAAGCAATCCTCGAGGCTGGTGGAGCAAGTCTCGATTCTGTTGTTATGTGCCAGAACTACCTAAAGCATAATGATGACTTCTCGGCTATGAATGAAGTTTATACTGAGTATTTCGGCAAAATGAAGGTACCACCTTCACGTACAACTGTAACTGTCGATTTCTCAGATCCACAAATATTGTTTGAGATTAATGTAATGGCCATCATTGATTAGCTGCAGATCGGTATCTATTAACGTGGGTAGATAAGCACATTTTCAAGGAGGGTATCCATTGAACGTTTATGTTATTGGTGCAGATACTGGTGTCGGCGAGGCAGTTGCACAGTTATGTATAGATAAAAAACACAATGTTGGAGTTGGCTTATACGACTACTGTAGTGCAAGTTATAACAGATGGAAACAGTATGATAATGCATTTGTATTGAACACAGATGTATGTGACGAGTCGGGATTAAGAGCGGCTGCACATACACTTTTCCACCGGTTTGGTTCCGCTGACATAGTTATCAATACTGCGGGGCTGCTCACGGTTGGAGATCGGACGAAGAACATTGTTGAAAATGATTGTTCTGAGTTGTTACGTATGATGGAAGTCAATGCTTATGGTGTTTTGACTGTTTTCAAGGCGTTTTACCCACATATGCGTAGAGGTGCTCTATATGCTGCAGTAACAGCAGGTGGGGGCACCTTTTTGATGGAAGAGCCACTTTTTCCGGCGTATGTTGTTTCAAAAACAGCAGCAAACAAAATAGTTCAAACGATAAAGAACACTGTTCAAGATGTACGAGTGTGTGCGATTCATCCTGGTAAGGTAAATACGCCTATGGGCAGAACAACTGCCGAAATTGAACCAGAAGAGTCTGCCGCCGGTATTTATCAAGTCATATCCAGCAATGGAGAACTTCCATTCTGGTTTTTAAATTATGACGGATCACCTTTGCCTATTTAGGGAGTGCACACCTGATGAGGCATAACTAATCGTACGATTATCGAAAGGAGTGGTTTTATGAAGGAATCCGATTTCACGATTGCTACCCGGGAAGATTGGCTGAACTATATCACACGTCCCGATGAGGACGTGCCTCAAACAGAACTCGTTCCGGGGTCAGTGTCCTATCTGGTTGCCTCAGAAAGGATGACAATTAGTTTTATTCATATGAAGGCCGGAACGGTATTTGATTTGCACTCGCATGATCAAGAGCAAGTTATGATAGTTGTTGAAGGCTACTGTGACGAAGTAATCGGAGATAAAATATTCCGAGTGGAAAAAGGCGATGTCATACGGTTGCCTGCTAATGTGAAGCATGGTGCATTTCTACGTGATGTGGATTGCAAAGCGATCGATATCTTTGTCCCTCGAAGAGAGGACTTTCACGGGAAGTTCCGTACGCAAAACCCGGAAGCTATATTACCATTTGATTTCAAATAATAATTTAACAGGAGGAAAGAAAGATGAACAAAAGAGTTTTGGTGTGTTTACTGATGTTGTTGGTTATGCTTACTATTGCAGGAGCATGCGCGGCTCCTGCGGCGCCTGCTCCTGTAACCCCCGAATCTCCCGCAGCGCAAGAACCACCGGATCTGGATCCTGTAGATGTGACTGGGACACGTGAGCGCGTGACCATATGGATGGCGCCTGACGATGGTCGATTCACAATTGATTCAGGGTTGCCGCAGCGATTTAATGAGTTGCATCCACAATGGGAAGTTGAGATTGTTACAATGCCTTGGGATACAATGCATAACAGTCTTATGATGGGCTTTGCTGGGGGAGAGTTGCCTGCTTTATCACAAGCTGCATTCCATTGGCTTGGCACGTTCAAACCACTTGGCACACTACGTGCAATGGATGAGTACAAAGCGAATAACAACTTTACAGACGATATGTTCCTTCCGTATTCTTGGGAACACTACCGTGGTGTAAGCGGCTCACTATACGCTGCACCCTTTGCGTGGGGGCCACGAGCACTGTTTTATCGTACTGACATACTGCAGGAGGCTGGGTTCGACGGTCCACCCGAAACCTGGGACGAGATGTTTGAGTGGGGCGCAGCCATCGGCAATGGCGTTGATCGCTTTGCGCTGGCGCCGCTAGACGCATGGCTTGATTTTCACTTCTACTCAACGTTGCTCTACGGTCATGGGGGATTGATCGTGGACGAAACTGGCACTAGCGCACTCCTTGAAACGCCGGAAGCATTACAGGCATTGGAAGTATATGCTCGCCTCTACGAAGAAAATGTCATTCCCAGAGATCCGGCTCACAGAGTTGACGCACTTCAAGGCTTCATCGAAGGGTACTATGCAATGGTTCATACCGGCACTTGGTGGTTTGGTCTATTAGGCACACAAGCTCCTGAGTTAGACGGCGTTTGGAATGTTGCATTATTGCCTGAGGGTACAACTACAACAACCTTTGGTCATTGTAATCCATGGATTATTCCAGTAAATCCACAAAACCCGGATGGTGTAAATAGCGAAGCCGCCGAGGCATGGCTTACGTTCCTTTTCGATGTCGAAAATGCAATACAACTATCACGCTACTTTGGTCAGCTTCCTCCAATGATTGCCGCATATGAGCACCCCTTCCTCAGGGACAATCCCCACGTTATGGTGTTTTATGAAGCATTAACACGCGGCGTTAACTCCTTACGCAATGTAAACAACGCCGAGGCTGCAAGCGAAGTGGTTTGGAACATGCTGGCAGATGTCAGAGATGGGGTGTCAACTCCGCAAGCTGCCTTAGAAAGTGCGAACGCTCAAATCAACAACTTAATTAGACAGTAACGAGATATTAGAGATATTAAATGTACGCGTGAATGAATGCGACAAAGCTCTCGGCCGAATCTAATTCAATGAGTAAGCCGGATGACGGAAGTTGGAGACGAAACGAAGCATGTTTCCAACTTCTTGATTCCGGAAGGGAGATCTCTCATGGAGCAAAAAGCAAAGGCATTGGTTGGTGGAATCAAAAAAAATTATTTTATTGCGGTAACATTGTTCCCTGCAATATTAGTCTTGGGCGGATTTGTTTATTGGCCGGCAATTCATTCGTTTTACCTTAGTCTGTTCAGAACAAGGCTGTTTACAGCTGTTGAGTTTATAGGGTTTCAACACTATGTCAGCGTCCTTACCGACCCGATATTCTGGATAGGTGTCCGAAACACGGTCTACTATGCTTTTTTTGCAATCATTGGAGGCTTGGTAATTGGACTAATGATGGCGATGATCCTGCATGGAAGCATGCGATTTAAGGGGTTTTTCCGAACCGTGTTTTTTGCACCTTACATTATTCCGATGGCGGCATATACACTGCTCTGGTGGTGGATATTCGATCCGCGTTATGGCTTAGTGAACATCATGCTTGCGTGGATTGGAATTGATCCGATTCCTTGGCTCACATCGAGGGAATGGGTGTTGCATGCGTTTATCTTGATGACCATTTGGAAACGGGCTGGGTTTCACATGGTTTTGTTTTCTTCCGGTCTCTCAACAATTCCAGGCGAACTGTACGAGGCAAGCCTTGTGGATGGGGCAAACACAGTCCGACGGTTCTTCCATATAACCTTACCTATGCTCCGCCCAGTAACGTTGTTTTCGGTGATAATGGCGTTTTTGCATACATTTCAGTTATTTACTGAACCATATGTTATTACCCGGGGTGGGCCGGGACATGCATCCACCACCATTGTTTACCAGATATATAATGAAAGTTTCCAAAGAATGAATATTGGAAGAGCATCAGCCATGGCGACCATTTTGTTTATCATGATATTGTTATTCACGTGGTTGATTATGCGTAAGTTCGATCTGAAGGAGTTGTAGACATGAATACATTATCTGCAAACCGGGCAACTCGGTTCATTGGACAGTTTGTCAAGTATTTTATCATGATCTTCTTCGCCTTCACATTTATCATGCCGGTATTTTGGCTGCTTAGAACGGCATTTATGCCCGGCCCGCAGATGATGGCATTTCCAACAGTTTGGTTCCCGGATCCGATTACGATTGCATCATTTGAAAGGGCATTTACACTTTTACCCGTTGGTCGGTTTTTCCTCAACTCTGTTATCATAGCTGCCATTGTCGTTGGCTCAAATGTGATATTCTGTTCGCTGGCGGCATATTCGCTGGCGCGGAAACAATTCCGGGGCTCAAATCTGATCTTCACTTTGGTGTTGGCGTCAATGATGATTCCTGTTCACGTACGCATAACGTCAATGTATATGATGAGCTTGCAGTTGAACTTGCAAGATACCCACTTAGGAGTGGCATTACCTATTGCTGTAACAGGGTTTGGAATCTTTCTAATGCGGCAATTTTTTATTACACTACCTAAAGATGTGGAAGATGCTGCGGCGATAGACGGGTGCAGCGATTGGGGTATATTGTTTCGAATAGTCATCCCCATGTCACGCCCGGCAATAACGAGCCTGGCCATATTTGCATTTGTGTGGTCGTTTGAAGATTTTCTTTGGCCACTAATCATTACATCAAGTATGGATATGCGACCCATTCAAATTGGCATCGTGATGTTCCAAGGACTTGAAATCGAATGGGGCCCGGTGATGGCGGCTGCGACATTGACCATTATTCCCATGCTAATTTTCTATATTTGTCTGCAAAAGTATTTTGTAAAGGGAATGACTAGCGGCGCGGTAAAAGGATGACGTGGAGGTTAAGGGATGCAGTTAAAAGAGAAAATCGCGATTGTAACCGGTGCAGCTTCAGGTATTGGAGAGGCGATAAGCAAGGCGTTCGCAAGAGAAGGCGCTTTTGTTTGTATGACGGATATCGACGTCGAAAACGGGACAAGAATCGAAAAATGGATTAGGGAACAAGGGCATTCTGCGATTTTTATTGAAGCAGATGCTGCAAACACAAACGATACTGAGAAGGTGTTTGCTGAAGTAAAGAACAGACATGGTGATAGGCTGGATATCCTTGTTAATAATGTAGGTATGGCATTCAAGGCCACCATTGTTGAGTTGACGGAAGAACAATGGGATCGGCAAGTTGCTGTTAATATGAAATCAGTTTATCTGTACAGCCACAGGGCAATCCCGCTGATGATTAAGAATGGAGGTGGCTCTGTTATTAACACTGGGTCCGTTACAAGTCTTGTTGGAGTTCCAGACTTTGCCGCATATGTAGGAACTAAATGCGGCATGTTAGGTCTCACTCGTGCGATGGCTCTTGACCACGCAAAGGACAATGTTCGTGTCAATATTGTATGTCCCAGTGGAGTGCGCACAGCACTGATGGACTGGCAGTTCTCCATCGCACAGGATCCCCAAGAGGAGATTCGGCGTGTTGTGGATCTGCATCCAATTGGGCGCATGGCGGACCCTGAAGAAGTTGCAGAGCTATACGTTTTTTTGGCCTCAGAGAAGGGTTCTTATTTTACAGGCACAGCGTTTCCAATGGACGGAGGATATACCGCTAAGTAATTAAATCACAGGAAGGATGATTAATAATGTACGCACGCAAAAACACTGTTTTAGAAAAACTAAAAGCAGGGGAGATTGTCTTGGGCATGGAGAATTGGCTGCGAGACGCCAGGGTCGCAGAGCTGCTGGGATATGCCGGATTTGATTTCTTTCACATTGAAAATGAGCATGTTGGACGGGATTGGAGCGAAGTTGAAAACATGATCCGTACGGCCGAGTTGATGAATATGACCCCTTTATACCGCACCGAACAATGCTTTGACAACCAGCCGCCTGTCAATGAAATAATAAAGGCTGTGAAACTTGGTGCGCAGTTGATAATGGTGCCACAAATCAATACGCCACAAGCAGCGAAAATGGCTGCGGATGCAGTTCGACTACCTCCACGAGGAAAACGCGGGATTGCAACTTGTGATCGTAGTATGAAAGAGATATTCCCGACACCGGAAATGCCACTTGATATTGACACATATTGCAACGAGTCCAACGACGAAGTTATGCTGTGGTGCATCATTGAAACTCCAGAAGCCGTTAAGAACATTGATGAAATTTTAGCAGTGGACGGAGTTGACGCTGTAGGCTTTGGACACCAGGATTTTGCCATGGCTGCAGGGTTATCGAGAGATGCTGGTGATGCCGTAGACGCAGAGAGGGAAAAAGTTTGGGAGGCTACGAAACGAGCAGGTAAACATATGTGGTGGAACACGGACTCAATTGAGGAAGCCCATAAGCAATTTGACAGAGGCGTCCAGCTTATGTTGTTCGGCTGTGACATCATTCATTTGGACAACAGTTTGCGTGATTTTTCAAAGGGGCTTAGGACTTGGAAAAGATAGAAAGACTATTACATGGCATACACAATCCAGAAGGCCCTGTCAGCCTATGTGATGGGTCATGGTTATTTACCGAAATGGATATCGGAGCAATAAGCCATGTAACGAAGGATGGAAAACTAAGGCACATAGCAATCACCGGTTTGCCGAATGGTATGACACTGGGCGAAGATGGGAAAATTTGGGTGGCAGAAGCAAAGCAAAGAGCACTTATGGTCGTCGATATGGAGGGCATTTCTAAAACCGTGTCCACCGGCTCTGCAGATGCCCCCTTCTTGCTCCCAAACGACTTGTGTTTCGGTCCGGATGGAATGATTTATATGACGGATAGTGGAGCTCTGCTTGAGGACTTTCGTAAGGCAGAAAAACCAATGGGGATTTATGATCTTCCATTTGATGGACGACTGTACGTAATTGATCCGGCAACAGGTGAAAGTAAAGTGTTGGATAGAGGGTTTCGTCTTACGAATGGCATAGCCTTTGGTATGGGTGGCGAGTATCTTTATGTCGCTGAAACGCTTACTGGTGAGATATTCCGCTATAGATATGGCGAGTGGAAACGAGAATCGTTTGGAAACGTGCTTATGAATGCCCCATTGAGTTATGGCAGAGTAGCAGGACCAGACGGCATGGCGTTTGATACGAATGGGCTTCTCTATGTGACCGTCATAGCGCAAGATATCACGGTACTCGCACAAGACGGCACGGTTGCGTTTCGCATAAATCTACCTGGTGACAATCCTACCAATTTAGCGTTTGATGTTAATGGTGCTAATCAAATGCTGGTTACCGAAGCTGCCAATAATGAACTTTTGGTAGTGGAAACTTCCCATCCGGGGTTACCACTTTATACCGAAATAGGAAGGATGATATAAATGAAGCATAGGGTTTTACTTCTTGGCCTGGGCTTCTGGGGTAGCCGATGGCTTAAACTTATTATGGAAAGCCCTAGGTGTGAACTAGCGGGCATGGTTGGAAGGTCGGAGGAAATTGCGGAACTCTCTGCCACATATTCAATAGACAAAGCAATAGCGTTTACCGATTTTTGTGTGGGAATAGCGAACACAGAAGCTGATATCGCCATTGTGGTGCTGCCCGGAAACCTGCATATTGAAGCGGATCATCTTGCTCTAAGGAAAGGAATGCACGTTATAACAGAAAAGCCTCTTGCAATGAATATGGAAGAGGCTGAAAGGCTGCTGCAGGTTAAGTCGCAGAACCATCCAGAGCAAAAAATGATGGCTTCGCAAAACTATCGTTGGCGACCGCATAACTTGACAATCAAACAAGCAATCGAAAGTGGGAAAATTGGGAAAGTTGAATCGATATTGTACGAGTTTAGGCAGCAAGAGGATCTGCAAGGCTTTCGAGGCAGCCTAGATAACCCACTCTTGGAGGACATGTCGATACACCATTTTGACCTAATAAGATTTTTTACAGGGTCTGATTGTGCACATGTGACAGCCTTATCGTGGCGTCCAACTTGGTCATTGTTCTCCGGAAAGTCAAACACCGAGGCAATAATAGTTATGGAAAATGGGACTGTTGTGAATTACACTGCGTCTTGGGCGGCACGGGGCAGAGAGACATCTTGGGACGGAAGTTTAGTAATTACTGGTGAAAAAGGATGTATAACACTTGATGCAAATGATGTCGTCCGGCATTATCCACATGAAAAAGCAGATACAGTAGTGCTTGAAGTGAGTGAACAGTCTGGCGTGATTCTTCCTAACGTCGAAATGTCGCTTACTGAGATGGCGTATGGTCTTGATTATTTCTTATGCTGTGTTGAGAGAAATGAAATACCAGAAACAACGATTGAAGACAACATTAAGAGCTATGCGATGGTTGTTGCCTGTTTGGAATCAGCGACGTCAGGAACAACAGTAACCTTGTAACTCATAAAACAGGCTATTGGTGTTGGCATATAAAACGCACAATGAATCATCCCTAAAGATATAAATATTTAAGAGTATGGCACGAGTGTTACAAAAGTAGAACAGATAAGACTTGACAAAGAACAAACCCATCCATTATCCTATAGGTTGGCTGGTTCAAAGAAATTGAATTAATCAACTATGAGGTGCTGGTGTGAATAAATCCACTTTAAAGACAATTGAAGTGCTGGAGTTTATTGCAGAAAACAGGACAGGGGTGACATTAACACACATTGCAAAAGAACTCAACATTCCGAAATCAAGTACCAGTGACATTCTAAAGTCATTGCAGCAGAAAGGAATGGTTGAATACACAGAGTCAAAATCATATAAAATCGGCATCAAGAATCTTCTGCTTGGGAATGCATATTTAGCCAATATTGATTTGATTATTGTCTCCACGCCTTACATTAATGCGCTATCAGAGCAAACCGGCAACACCATTTTTCTTGCAAAAATGATTGATAATCGAATTACTTATTTACACAAGCGCGAACCTATGGATTTTTTAGTTTCTACATGCAGAATTGGCAGCAGAGCGGGGCTAACCACGACAGCGTTAGGTAAAGTTATACTTGCTTATAACGAGAAATTGCAGGACATAGTCCTACAAAAACCTATGCTTCAGAGAACGAAGCACTCTATTACTGATCCCGAAACCATGCGGCAACAACTACTTGAGGTGAAGTCCAACGGATATGCAATTGACAATAGAGAGGATTACGAAAACGTCTTATGTTTAGGGTTTCCGGTATTTGACGAGAGAGGTCTTGTTGAGCACAGTATCGGAATTAGTGGGCTGCATCATGAAAACAGAGATATAGAGAGGGAGATAGAACTCGGGAGAAGTTGCGCTACTGAGATCTCACATCGTTTAGGGTTTCAGCCTTAGTGATAGCGCAAACCAGGGTTTTAAATTGTTTCAAAATAAGCACATAAAACTTCCTGTAGTCACTGAAACTACAGGAAGTTTTCGTGATGGAGACGAATGGACTTGAAGAGTAAGGAAGCACCATAATTATGCCTGTGCAGAGGACTCCTATAAAAAGTTCACCGAAAAAATAAGAAAAATGTTGAAAATAAATCCATTTTGTGGTAAAGTGTTGCCAGGAAACCTTTCTCATGCGACTATTTTTGAGAAAATGGGGCCGCATTTATGGTTAAATCAAATGCGCAACGACCTCTATCCCTAATCCTGGCCATTTTAATGCTCATAACCAGCCTCCCACTGACTGCATTTGCATCTGGAGAGGCCGATTTTGCATATAACCATTTCGCTCATGGGCTGGAGTACAGCCACTTTTCCGCTTATGAGCCAGAGTACGACTTTTCTGATGATGGCCTGGAGGCAGAAGCCGTCGAACCGGGTGAGCCGTCATCAAGTTTCATTGAACTTGCTCCCATGACCGGCGTGTCGCCCATGAACATTGCAGACCGATATATTGTCGTGCAGGAGTGGAACAACCGTGCGGTGGTCAATGGAACAGACATTCATATGATACACCAGACGGTTGCCCTCTACGAAACCATGTTTATTCCAATCGCAAGTATCTCCGCACTCCTGGGCGCCTATCCCGTAACCTTTGCCGATGAGATCTTGAGTATTACCATGGGTACACGGCGCATTGAATTGACCATCGGCTCACTCATCGTGGGTGTATGGGAAAATAATGTCCGCCAACCGGATCAAAATCTACAAGATATTTTACCGCCAGCATGGACAGCCCATCCGGTGCAACGGATTGATAATATTGTCTACGCTCCCGTTCGGGCGCTGTCGCTTGCACTCGGCGCAGAATCGGTGGAGTGGTTTGCGCCGGGGCCAGATGATGTAGGCAGTTTTGCCGTGATTTCAATGCGTTCCATCACCCGGGACGAAGCGGAAGCCTATTTGAATATCTCCCGTCCGCTTCTAACCCCCTCATACATAGGTACAACCGGTATCGCCGTAACCCCGGCGAGCATGACGCTCACCATAGATCGAACCCATCCCACGCCGAGCCAGCGATTCCAAACGGGCCAATTCAACGCCTCTGTTCAGCCCGCCAATGCGACGAACCGCACAGTGACGTGGACTTCCTCAAACCCCTCGGTTGCAACAGTCAACGCAACCGGCTTAGTTACAGCGGTCAACGCCGGGACAGCGATCATCACCGTGCGCACTGCAGATAATACACATATTCCTGCAAATACCGTAACACGCACAGTAACCGTAGTAGAGCGTGCGCAAACCGTCACCCTGAATACGCCGTCGACTTTACATGTGCAGGGTACAATACGGGAGACGTTCGATTTTACCGCAACAGTCCAGCCTGCACAGGCCCAAAACTCCTCGATTTTCTGGTCATCGACAGATACCAGCGTTGCAACGGTCAATCAAAGCGGCAGAGTTACCGCAATGGGCCCCGGCACGACTACGATTCGTGCGCTGGTGGAGGGATCGGAGGGGCGTGTGTTTGCTGATCGCGCCGTCACAGTGGTGGCCCGGGCATCGACCCTTGTGCTGGATCGGAATAGCCTAACCCTCCACATGGCCGGCGGCACCGGCGAAACAGTGCGTTTGACCGCCACGGCAACGCCTACTACTGCCATCAATGTGGGAGATATCGTCTGGACTACCAGCAACCCCGCCGTCGCCACGGTTGACCAATCCGGCAACGTGACTGCAACGGGAACGGGGACGGCGACAATTCGGGCGTCAATTGCGGGGGCAGGGATTTTCCCGGAACTGATTGCGGCTTGTGTCATCACTGTAAATAATTTTGCCACAGGCATCGAATCAGACGAGGATTTCATCACGCTCATCATAGAGGGTGACCAGTTTGGTGCGTGGACGCTTACGGAAACCATCATCCCGGCGGATGCGACGAACCGTGCTGTGACGTGGGAGACAGATGATCCGAATATTGCGACAGTCGATCAAAACGGACGGGTAGAGGCCGTAAATCCCGGTGAAACAATCGTTCGTGTGCGTATAGACGGGACAGCGCTCTACGCAGAGTGTATCGTATATGTAACAGTCATCCCAACGGGATTAACCCTTGATGGCAGTTCATGGACACTCGTAGCCAACAACCCCGCCCGCAGAAGTGTTACACTCAACGCCACA
Organism: Oscillospiraceae bacterium; assembly: GCA_009780435.1. GTDB lineage: Bacteria > Bacillota > Clostridia > Oscillospirales > Oscillospiraceae > WRAB01. The sequence goes on from WRAB01000002.1 coordinate 40,085, forward strand.
CCGGATAACCCCGATGTGAGCGGGACATTTGTGTGGGCATCTGACAACCCTAATATCGCTACGGTGGACGAAGATGGCGTCGTCCGGGCCGTTGGCGTTGGGATGACGTTTGTCCGTGTGGAACTGCAAGGCACGAACCTTTTTGCGGTGGCCCGCATTCGGGTTGTGGAAGAAGTGACGGGAATCCGGCTTCCGCTGGCTGAATCTCTTGAAATCAACGGGGATTTTTTTGAATCGAAACCCCTTGTCCCCACAATTTTGCCAACAACGGCCACAGAACAACGTGTTACATGGGGCTCAAGCGATGAGAGCATCGTCCGTGTGGATCAAAGCGGGCAGATTACCGCCGTGAGTCCCGGACGTGCGTATGTTACGGCGACAACAGCGGACGGCGGGTTTGAGACACATACACAGGTCACGGTTGAAGCCCGTGTCACCCACGTCTTGGTGGATCAGAGCGAGCTGATCCTGACGATTTTCGGGGATCAAATTGGCCGGGCGCAATTAGGCGTCACAGTATTACCTGCAAACGCAGCCAACAGGACGGTTGAGTTCGTCGGGTATGACCGCTCTATCATACACGTTTCCGCAAACGGCCTGGTGACGGCTCGGGATGGCGGTCAGACCGAGATTATAATCCGTGCGAGGGACAACGGAATTTACTCCGAAACACGGGTGACGGTCATCGTCCGCGTTGTGGGGCTCCGGTTATCTCAAACGGCGGTCACATTGACTCCGGCAAATACGGCAGTTCGGACGGCCCATCAACTCCGTGCGATCATAACGCCTGCAAACGTCACGGATCGGGCCGTGCAGTGGGTGTCGAACAATACAGATGTGGCCACGGTGGACGAGACCGGATTCGTCAGCGCTGGTCAGCCCGGCACGGCGACAATCACGGCGACCCTGGAGGGGCTTTCAGCGAGTGCGACAGTAACCGTCATGCCGGAGATTCTGATTAAACCGGATTTCAACGATGTGTTTGTAAATGGCCACGTAATGCGAAACGATTTCCCGAGTGCATTATATCTTGACGATACCGCCATGATGTCGTTGCGGGTATTGATGGACGCACTGGGCAATCAATCCCTATATTCCTATCACCACGGCACGGCGCGGATTTATACGGACGACGGCCTTGTGGTCAATCTGCAAGTTGGGCGTCCGTCTATGTTCGTGCGCCCGGCGACGACGAACCTCGCCCGTGAAATTCCGCTCCCTCGATCACCACGGATCGTAGGGGAGCGTATGTATGTCCCGGCCCGGGCCGTGATGGAGGCCCTGGGCTGGCACGTACATTGGCGCGAGACCGCGGTGCGTGGGGAGACCTATATTTTGCTCACAAGGGTATCCCTTTCCCAGGGGCAGGTATGGGAGAAGATCAACCACGCAAAAGCGCCCGACAATTTGAACATTTTGCCCATTACGGGGATACGCATCGATCCGCCAATCGGCGGAACGGTCCGTGACGATGGGACAATTTTCATCCCGGAGGGCGAGACACGAACCCTCAGGGCGACAGTGTTGCCGGATGTCCCCAATATAGAGAGCCGCTGGGTCAGGTGGCAGTCGAGCGATCCGGCAGTTGTGAGCGTCAATGCCCAGACCGGCGCGGTCACGGGGCGCAGTGCCGGTGTGGCGTGGATTACGGCGGAGAACGGGCGTGGACACACGGAACGTGTACGGGTGCAAGTGGCGTCAACGGTTGTGATGATGCCGAGGCTTGCAACCCGATTTAATCAGGGGCTGGTCAACAACCAGATTGTGGATGGCGTCAATGATACGAGCTATGTCACGACGCTTGTAGAGGGATATACGACCATGACCGCAATCGGGCCGCTTTTCCGTGCGCTGCCCGGTGGGCGGGTGGACTGGGATAGCGCCACACAGTCTGCGACGATCATATATGACGGGATCGCACTGCGGCTCACAATCGGGAGCTTGCACTACAGCGTGACAGACCGGGCCGGTCACACCACGACCCGTACCTTCCCCACTGCGCCGCAAACGGTACACAGCCGGACATATGCGCCGTTGCGGAATGTGTTTGAAGCGTTTGGGTTTTTCGTGTATTATGTAGGTGGGTTCAACGGTGTCCGGGGCGAATCCTATGTGATCGCAACGGAGTATCCACGCAATACGGTTGCAGAGCGAAACGCAATCGCCCAAAACGCACGGACACGCTGGGGACTGGTCGATGCCTCCCATGTGACGGTAGATCCGACGCACTTGACAGCAGATCAAACTGGGATTATGCGACAATTGACAGCGACGGTGCACCCGGAATATGCGGCGAGCCATGAAGTGGATTGGTCGAGCAGCAACCCGCACGCTGTCACGGTGGATGAGAATGGGCGCATTTATATGAGAATGGGCGCATTTATATGAGAATGGGCGCATTTATATCAGGGATTGGGGACGCGCTGCAATCACGGTGCGATCTGTGTATCCCAACGCACAGACTGGGATTGCCGACGTTGTCGTTCTGCGTGCGCCGTCGAATTTGCGGCATAACAATTCGTTTACGCACAACAGCGTAGAACTTCAATGGGATGCATCGAGTTACGGTGTGCAACGCTATTATGTGTACAATAACCTTACCAATCAGCGCATAGGCACCACATCGGCGACAAATTTCACGGTGACGGGCCTGACCCCGAATACGTTCCAGTCGTTCCGTGTGTACGCCGCCACAGATCACGGGCGCTCCGGGAGAAGTTGGCCGGTGTGGTTTACGACACGGGTTGCGCCGCCGGGGAATTTGCGGACGACGAATATTGGACAGACCACGGCGACCATTGCGTGGAATGCGTCTCCCGGTGCCGCGTATTACCGCATAGAGCGGGGCAATGGGACGTATGTGGGCACCGTCCGGGCGCCAGCGCTGTTATTTGTGTTAAGAAATTTGAGTGCGAACACGCAGCACACGTTCCGCGTGATTGCCCAGGCGACCTCTGTTCCGAATGGGATTTCGGATTCGGTGCCGAGTACGATCACGTTCCGGACACTGGCTCCGCCAGCGCCGCCGCCCCTGCTGCCTGCCCCGCCGCCAGGTGGTGCGCCGCCTCCAGGGGGTGTGCCGGTGCCGAATGCGCGTGTTGTTTGGCCTGCACCATCGAGGCCGAATAGAGAGCATATTACCTCTCCGTTCGGGTGGCGCAACCAATTTAGGCGTTACCACTTGGGCATTGATATTGCTACACCTACCGGCCACCAAGTCGTTGCGATGACAAATGGCACAGTGGAGCAAGCACGGACATGGTCCGGCGGTGGACGTACAATTGTACTTCGTCATCAAAACGGATACCGCTCTGTTTACATGCACCTCAGCGCATATAGGACGAGCGTAAATGCAGTCGTTAGCACAGGGCAACTAATCGGGCTTTCCGGCACTTCCGGCACAGTGAATGGTCAATTGCGGGACGGCGTATTCGCCCCACATTTGCACTTTGAAGTCCGGCGGGGCGCAGCGGCAAATACGGCGATTAACCCGATTGCGTGGTATCACCGGGATGACAGGCGGACGACGAATACGAATCCGCTGTTCGTGTTGCGGAATGGCCGGTTTGTGTATAATGAGAACTTCCGATGGTCAACACCGATTGCAGCGCCATTGCCCACGCCGCCGCCTGCGCCAGCCCCGCCACCGCCAACTACCGTGCCGGTGACCGGCGTGACAATTAACAACCCTGTCACGAGAATGAACATCGGGGAGGTGCGTACACTAACAGTAACGGTGAGGCCTTCCAATGCTACTGACCGAAACGTGAGATGGACTTCCTCTAATACAAATGCAGCGATGATTACTCCGGACGGAGTGCTTACCATCAGAGGAACAGGTACGACGCTGATTACGGCAACTTCCGTTTCAAATCCATCAGTTCGAGATTACTTTCGGATAGAGATACCGCAGCGTCTGCCACCACACCCAACGGTGCCGACAGCACCACGAGGGCCGTTCATATCCGCTGATGCGGCAGCATTAGCTTGGGCAAACCATATACATAGTACGAGTTTATTTACTCGGCATGAACACAGTGCTATCATTTATCGAACAACTATTGAAGGCCGGAGGATTTATCGTTTAACGAGAACAGCAAGTGGTTCGCCACATGTAGCTTCTGGAATAAACGACCTTGTAGATGAAGTTCCGCGCGGTGCAACAGGGGTGGCGGGTGTTCATACACATCATTTCGGACCTAATTTTTCTGGAGTAGGCACCGATCCGCCAAGGTATGATATCAGATGGGCACATTTTTGGTCTATGGACATATATGTTTCTGCACCAACAACACAGGGAAGCAGAACATCGTTTCACTTGCGAAGATACACGGTTTCAACAAGTGACAATAGTATACTTGCAACGGTCTCCCTGCGACCTCTAAGTGCGACAGAGCGAGCAGCGCTTACGGCGATATACCGGACATCGTGGTATGCTCATTTGCCTTGCTCCAGATCCGACTGTCCTCCTCCAGAAGGATGGCCAACTAGCCCATGGCCACCAAGTTAAAAATAAAAAAATAGGAGATGTCTACAATGAAAAAAAGTTTTTTAGAATTACCACATGTATATTTTTGGTCGCAATAATTTTCTCTGGGTGTAGCGTAAATGAGGAGGAACCCGATATGGAAATAGCGTTTAGAGAAATTGATTTATCGGAACATTCTTGGGATGGCGAATCGTGGGAAAATGCGGGCGCAAACGCTAGAGGGGATGTTGATTTATCACAATTTTCCGGACAAAAAATTGAATCAAGAGAAATGGCTGAAAATATTGCAATTACTATCTTAGAACAGCAACAAACGCAAGGTTTCTTAGATGATTTTGTGTTGCTAAGCATCGAACATGATCCAATACAAAACATTTGGATTTTCGCCTATGGTGAGCACCCGCCCATCCCCGGAATGCCCTTTTACGCTGCTGTAGATGGCTATACCAGCCAACTACTTAGGATGTGGGTGTATTAAATAGGAATGTCTGGCTAGGGTATTACACATGTGGAGGCATAGTAACGTATATGAGAAGAAGAAAGTATATTCTCCCCGCCATTTTGCTCCTTGCGCTGATCTTGTCCATAGTAGCATATTTCGTCATAAGAGAAAGCCCAGGAGCGCCGTCAGAAGCGCTCACCCATCAGGCAGACTATCCTGCCCTACAGCCAGAAGACCTTGCCTCACCGGAAGGGATGGTTGAGTGTCCAGTACACGGAGAGGTGGTGGGCGGCGCTGGTCAAGTAGAGGAAGAAAATGACGATCCGCCGGAGTTAGGTACCACCACCCCATCATCAGACCCAGAAATTCCAGATATTGCATGGCCAGAAGGTCTACCCTACCATATCCCCGGTTCAATCGCCCTGCGACCTGATGGTTTTTTTGAAGAACAATATAACCTCCCATTCACTTTGCAACATCGAGCTGTCTTCTATACACTACCAGCAGACATTGAAATGATGGTAGAAGACCAGGAGGTAGGCATCTGGGTTGATGAAAATATAATTGATACAGACCCTGACGGACCCGCTGTGATGCCTTTGGTGGCGTTCATTCAACGATTTAACATCCAAAAAGAAGATTTCGTCACCGTAGTAGAAGAAATGAGAAAAAATGCTATAGCGTCAGGCTTTGATCTGTACGACGAAGATTTTGAACTCCCCAACGCCGATATTATCTTCACATTCGACAACGAACTCATCAGCCATTTCTACCGCCGAGCGTGATGATATGAGAAGAAAGAAATTGCTACTGATCGTTATCGCCGTATTTGTGTTCTCGACCATTGCCCTTGCACTACATTTTTTGATGAATGAAAATGAAAACGGAAATGAGAATGGAGGTGGATATATGACAACGCCAGAACCGACTGAACAAGTAAGAGTTCCGCCGCCTTTATATCCGCAGGTACATGTAGAAAGTGTGGATGAATTATTAGAGTGGATACGTACTGTAGATGTAGAGACTTTCCAGAGTGGACGATATATCGCCGTGGTTTCTTTGCTACGTACCGTGGGAAAAACGATTGTTCCAAGCTTTGATATTCCGGGAGTAGAATCATTTGGGATGACTGTCCTACAGGACGATGTACTTCCTATGGGGCGTACAGCTATCTCATATGCCTATCTGGCACCAAGCGGTGAACGCCTCTTTGTTTCAGTCTCGACACTAACTTCAGATCAAGTTGAACAGGGAAGTCGAAGCATCTGTGAATACGCTGCAACACTTGATGAGGCCTGGCATGATGCTATGCTGTCAGAGGCAACTATTCAGATCATTACAGAAGATGGGATAAGAACTGAAACGGTACAGACTTTAACATATTCAGCCTCTGATAACCCCGATATGGTTGGGTGGATACCATCTAAAAGTATAATGTTCCTTGTTGGCGATTTTCAAATAATGCTCCGACAGGATCGAGATGTCTTCAACGCTGACTTCCTCAATTTACTGCAACTAGAAGTAATTTCAATTGAGTTAGACACCACCACCCCACCATCAAGCCCAGAGTCCCCAGGCATTGCATGGCCAGAAGACCTCCCTCGTCACGTTCCCGGTTCAATCACTCTACGACCAGACGGATATTTAGAGGCAATGTTCGATTTGCCATTCACCCTGCGACATCGGGCAGTTTTCTATTCCATACCAGCAGACATTGAGAGGATGGTAGATGATCCAGAGGCGAGCATTTGGGTTGATGAAAATATACTGAGAGAGGCAGACCCCACTGTAATGCCTTTGGCAGCGTTTATTCAACGATTTAATATCCAGAAAGAAGATTTCGTCGCCGTAGTAGAAGAAATGAGAAAAAATGCTATAGCGTCAGGCTTTGATTTGTACGACGAAGATTTTGAACTCCCCAACGCCGATATTATCTTCACATTCGACAACGAACTCATCAGCCATTTTTACCGCCGAGCGTGATGATATGAAAAAGAGAAAAAATGTTTTTTTAGTTATCGGAGTCCTTTTGCTCCTTTCTGTTGGAGGCTTATTGCTTTGGCGCACGGGAGACATTCCCATGCGATACAACAACTTGCGCGAGTTCCCACCCCAATCTGACTGGACCAGCATTTACCCAGAACATAGAGGCAGAGCGTTTGCACAATACTATGACATCATCGCTACAGGAACGTTTCGCTTGATCGCTACAGAAATTAATGATGGAGTGGAAAGTAATCTAGAAATTCATCAAATGAATGGCATGATGATGTCTGCTTTTGATGACAGTCGAATGATTATGAGAGACGGAAAAACCTATACCTTTTTCGATGCTTTAGAGGGATTTTATTTGCTGTTTGATAGCCCGTCACCCCCTTGGGATCCGGCGAATGACACTTATGGGATATCCTTTGTTGGATGGGGCATTGCTGAATTTGATGGGCGTGAGTTAAATTACGAGAAATATACATTTGAAAGTGGAAACACTGATCAATTTTTCTTTGATGGTGATGTTCTAGTGGGTTTTCGGGGATTTTCTGTTCTATTCGATAAGATCACAGACACGATCATCCATATCCTAGACAATAATGTATCATCAGAGGTTTTTGAGATTCCCGCAGATTATCAAGAGTTTGACCCGGATGCACATTGGGATTTGGTTTCCGACATTTTTGAAGGCTGGAGCGAAAATGAAGCGCCTGCCACCTTGCCTGCACCTACTCAATGGTCACCCGGAGATCCGTGGCCAGATAATATTCCGGAATATCGCCCCGGCTCAATCACACTATGGCCTGATGGGCAATTAGAGGAAACGTTTTACCTACCATATACACTGCACCATCGAGCCATTCCCGCAATCATTGACGAATTGGTGGACGGTCCAGAGGTACAAGAATGGTTGCTTGAGGTAGCAAGCGATAGTGAACGCCCAACTGTGATGCTCATAAAAGCATTTGTACAGAGATTTAACATCCAAAAAGAAGATTTCGTCGCCGCAGTAGAAGAGTTGAGAGAAATTTACATAGCGTTAGACCACGACCTTACAGACGAACTATACGAACTCCCCAACGCCGATATTATCTTCACATTCGACAACGAACTCATCAGCCATTTCTACCGCCGAGCGTGATAAGCGGCTCACATATACACCCGCACGAAAGGAGAGTACCCCATGAAACAAAAACGCATTGCGCTACTTCTCGCCCTTATCCTCATGCTATCTACCCTCACCCCCGCAGCATCTGCCCAGCGGCTGGACTTTGCAGACCTTGACGATAGGCACTGGGTAACGCCATTCCTGCAAATCTTGGATCGCTTAGAATTGGACGTATTCCAAGGCGTCCCCCAAAATGGCGGATTCCATTTCCAGCCCAACCGCAATTTGACCCGTGCAGAATTTGCGGCAATCCTCGTCCGTGCCTTTGACTTGCACGACGAAACCGCCCAGAACCCATTCGAGGACGTACCCGATGGCGCATGGTACGCCCCCTATGTGGCATCGGCCACGGCATTCGGCATGGTGCACGGCATCAATCTTGCCGGGACGTTGTTTTCGCCTGACGCCGATGTAACGCACCAAGAGGCGTTTGTAATGTTCGCCCGTGTATGTAAGTCTCTCCCGTTTTTTGACGAGCCAGAAAAGGACGCACAGGAGATACTTTCCAAATTCCAAGACGCAGAAGATCTGGCACCGTGGGCAGTAGAGGACGTGGCCTTTTTGGTGTATCATGGATTTATCACGGGTACGGCCTATGGGTCAGACCCGAATTTCCCCGAGGATGAGACAATCGTTATGCTATATCCCTTGCCCCACATCACCCGTGCGGAGACCGCCGCACTCCTCGCCCGCATAGCGGATATGATCCGGGTGGTGGAGATTATGAGCCGTCCGCCGTCGGTTGTGATCCCCGATGATCCCCCGCCATCGTTCCCAGAGGCGACAATGGGTGCGCTGGCCGAACGCATCCGTGAGGCGGAGGGATATTTAAATATGCAAAACCGGATCACTACGGAAACATTCGGGGCTCTGCGGGAAATGCACCGTCAGGCTGTCGGCGTATACAATGCCGAGCGGTTCTTCCAAAGCGTACTGAACCAAACATATTACGAGCTCGTCCAGGCAATTGAAAATTTGGTGTTCCTGCAAAAAGATGACCTATGGGCGGCATATGTCTACGCAAGCGGGTACGATCACAATGTCTGGCATCTGTACACCCCGGAGAGTTTCCATGCGATGCAGGATGCACGTACATATGCGGGGCGTATCTATCACCAGACATCCATCACCCAAGCAGATATTGATGCGGCGTTGGAGCGGCTCCTTGCCACAATCGACAATCTGGTCAGAGTACAAAAAGATGCCCTCTCTACGGCCCTTTCCGATACCCGGCCAGATAGTCAGCGTTGGTTTATGTACACTGCTGAAAGTTTCGGTGTGTTTCAAAGAGCACGAAGCGCCGCAAGTAGCGTGTATACCAGCATGGTACCACAAGACGAAGTAGATGAAGCACTAGAGACGCTCCTAGAGGCGTGGGATCGCCTTGAGCAACTACCCAAAGAGGAATTTCTCTTGCGCATCATCCGAAATGGCGAAGTATCGGAGCAACTTGAAGATAGATTCACGCCCGACAGCTTTGTGAATCTCATGCCCGCATTAAACGCCGCAAGATATGTGCTTCAAACCAGCGGAACATTTGACGAGCATTACGCTGCCGCAAGCGCATTGGCACAGGCGATTGGCGACCTTGAGATTCGGGCGAGATATCAACTCCCGACGTTCTTGGCACACGGACAGTTATACGTGGGCAATCCCAGATACACACAGGAGAGCCGAGACGCACTGCGGCTTGTGATAGACGAGGCCCGTACAATGCTGGATGCCCCGGACACAAGCGACGATGAATTGGACGACGTGCTGGCGAGGTTGATGGCCACAGTTTTGTCGCTGGAAAGAGTGTGAGGCGTGATGGGAAGTTAGAAAAAGAAAATGTAACGCCCTCTAAATCTAACAAATTTAGAGGGCGTTGCGTTGTAGGTTAGCTCCTGTTTTCAGGGCTATTTTGACGAACTTTTGTATTCCTGCGAGACGGGCGGGCTTTATTGCTGAAATCCGCTATGTCTCAAATCTTGTAATCAACTCTGCGGGGGTGAGCGCTTGTTTCTCACTGCCTGAGACATCCAGATCTATTTCGCCGCCGTTTAACATGATCAGTCTATCGCCGTATGCAATCGCATCGCTCATGTTATGGGAAATCATGATGGTTGTTATGTTTTGTTCCTCAACCAATTTTTTTGTTATGCCCATGACTTGCTTTGCGATTCTCGGATCCAGGGCCGCCGTGTGCTCATCCAGTAGCAGCAGCTTTGGTTTTTGCAGGGTCGCCATGAGCAGTGTCACAACCTGGCGCTGTCCGCCTGATAGAAGCGACGCTTTTTTGCGCAGCATGTTTTCAAGTCCTAGGTCAAACTCGGCCAGTTTTTCCTTGAAAAAAACAATATCTCGTCTACGTATGGCCCATTGGAGGCCGCGCCATTTGCCCCGAGAATGGGCCAACGCCATGTTTTCTGCGATTGTCAGGTCAGGGCAGACCCCGAAATTGGGGTCTTGATACACACGGGCAATCATAGCCGCCCGGGCGCTGTGGCTTTTCCGCTGAATATCTTCACCGTCAAAGAATATGGACCCCGATGTGGGGTATATATTGCCGTTTATAATATTAAAAAGCGTACTTTTTCCGGCACCATTGCCGCCGATCATTGTGACAAATTGCCCCTCGGGAATCGCCAGGCTCAAAGACTTCAGCACATGGTTTTTTTCGATCCCGTTGTCAAAAATCATAGATATATGTTCGAGTGCTATCATTTGGCCACCTCGATCCGCTTCTTGGAATACATTTGGCGCAGTTTTGGGATGCACAACGCACTCAAGGCAAACACAGCGGTGAGCAGACGTGTCCAATCGGGACTGAGCAGCCCGGTGACGATGACCAGTGAGATACAGCTAAAGTAGATAAACGAACCCAGCGAAATAAATAGCAACCGTGTCAACATGCTCCCGTTCTTAGGCGTTATGATCTCGCCGATCACAAGGGAGGCGAGCCCGATGACGAGAACGCCTGTTCCCGTGTTGACGTTTGCGCCGCTCTGTTGCTGTGCGACCAGCGCACCTGCGAGCCCGGTAATCGCGTTTGATATGACAAGGGAGGAAATTTTGCGGCTGTCTGTATTGACGCCGTTGGAACAAGCCATGCGCTCATTATCGCCTGTGGCACGGATTGACAGGCCAAAGGACGTACTGTAGAGGAAAAACAACGCAGAGATAACCACAATCAGGGTTATGGCCCCTACGAGTACGTAGGACCATAACAGCGCATGAAAAGGCTGTATGCCCAATGCCACCAGCTGTCCCCGTATGGGCGCAAATATGAAGCTGTCAAGGGGTGCGGAAATGGTACTGCCCCCCATGACGAATAAATTGATCGAAAATAGCGCCATGGTGACAAGCAGGCCTGAGATAATTCCGTCTATTTTCAGCTTCGTGTGGATCAGCGCAGTGGTGAGTCCTGCCACGGCGCCGCCTATGGGTGCGACGATGAGGGTTGCCCAAAAATGTGCGCCACCGTGCAGCATTGTCATAGCAATTGCGGCGCCAAAGGCAAATGTACCTTCGACGGTCAGGTCTGGTTTTTTCATGATGCGCAAGGACATAAAGATACCGATGGCCACAGGGGCGTATAATAGCCCTTGGCCCAGGCTTCCGTATATACTGGTTAAAAACATGTCAACTGTCATTTGGCTCCTCTTTTTTCAAATGAAAATTACGCTAGAATGTCCTGGTTGCCCGTTCTGTCAGAGTGCTTGGGATTGTAAATCCGATGGCCTGGGCCTCCGTCGCATTGATGTACAATGACAGCGATGCGGCGGTGGGGGAATAAAAGGTTTGAGGCCAGGTTCCATTTACCAGAATGTCAAATGCGATATCCGCGGCGGCGGCGCCATTGGCCGCAAAGTCAACGGATAGAGAAGCAACCGCCCCACCGGCTACAATTGGCAAGTCAGCCACTACGATGGGCAACCGGCGCTCAGGGTTTTGACTGCGGTTTAAGTTCTGCACCATTTGCATTTGACCCGTGATCTGATTGTCCTGGGGAATATATATTCCGCGGATGGTTGGATCGGCGGCAATATTGATAAAGTGCTGTGTCAGATGCTCCAACCCATTTGCCGGTATCCCAAAAGGTACGATGGTGTTTTCGGGTGAAACCCCCTGCAACCGCTCAAGAGAGGCAACCGAATTCGGCTCATCCGTTGTATATAAAAAGGCGATGCGATTTTCGGCGTTTAGTTCGCTCCCCAGTAGTTCTTCGAACAACTCTATCTGTGTTTCCATTGGCAGTGCGCTTGACGAGCCTGTGGATATCTCCGTAACGAGGCCTGCACCAACGGGATCGGTGATGATGCCGTATACCAATGGGATGTCTGCATTGGTCGCCACCGGCAACGCCTGTTGTGATGCGCTTGTTCCAAGGGAGAATATCAGATCTACCTGCTGGGCGGCGAAGGTATTGGCAATCGTCGTGGACATGGCGGAGTCGCCACCCGCGTTCTGATATACAAAGTTCACCTGTTTTCCTTCCGCCTCCATCAACTCTGTCAAGCGGTCTTGAAACCCTGGTGTCCCCAGTTCAAACGCGGGGATTTGCGCACCTGACAGTATCCCGACGGTGAACTCGTCTGCATTGTTTTGAGAGCAAGCACTCAGACCTGTTATAAGCACTGTGATTACTAGCAGTGTAACTAAAAACGTTTTTCGGTTTTTCATATTAAAGTCCATTCCTTTCGCGTATGCCCCCCTACGGAACATTGCACTTGATCGAATTAGCGCGCTAAAGAGCCTGCGCTTAGAATACCAAAAAGAGATCGAACTTTCAAGTCTTTTTTTAAAATTCCTCAAAAAAACACTTGATAAACTAAAATAGGGACGCAGAAAGCCCGCTAATCGTAAGAGTAACGGGCGTTCTGTTCTATTGTCCATTCTTATGCCTCAAATATCAAAAACAGACCGCACGTTCACTTCACCCGGATCGCCCCGGAGGAGTTTGACGGTTACGCTACCGGCATTCATATCGAAAAAATTATCGCTGAGCAGGAAGTCGTCGGTATCGGAGTAGAGCTCGACGCTCCTGGCGTATGCGGCAGCCGTGACGGTCAGGAATTGGCCGTTGCGAGTCACTGTAAGTGCCGGATCAGTGAAGTTGTAATGCTTGGGCATGCAGAACAAGGCCGTTCCAGCGGAGATGGGGGAGCCGTCTATGACGAGCTCGTAGCTGAAGTAATGGGACAGCTCATCGCAATCGGAGAAGTCCATATCCTCCAGCCACAGGGACGATAGGGCATCGACATGCACCGCTTGCTCGCCGCTTTTGAGTATCTCTGCAGCGGGATTCCGCAAGGCCCAATTAACCGTCCCGGCCACCGGGCTTCTCGTCTCGTTTGCGACGGCCAGTTGGGCGCTTTTCCGGATGGGTTCGTACTGGGCCACGCAACTGGGCCGCTCGGTCATCTCGCCGATCTCCTGACAGGAGAGCATAATGGGCGCAAAAAAGCGTTTTGCATAGTAGTGCAGGGCTTTCCAGCGCCCAAAATAGTCGATAGACGCCCAGGACGCCACGGGCCAGATGTCGTTGAGCTGCCAGTAGATGGCGCCCATACAGCGGCCACGGTTGCGCCGCCAGTGCTCCACGCCGTACTTGATCGCCTCGGCCTGTAGGAGTTGGGAAGCGTACAGAAGATTGCCAAAATCCGTCGGGTAGCGGAACGTACCAGCCAAGTATCCCATGATCTTGCCGTTGGCCCCGGCGTTGCGCTGGTGCATCTCCATAACCCGGGAGAAGATATTCCGATCTTCCGGCAACGTAAAGGATTCTACGGTTTTCAGGCAGGGGAAGCTCTGGAACCCGAACTCCGACGCATAGCGGAAGTGATGCTTGCGGTACTCGCTGAACGGCTTGCCGCCGTGCCAGACTTTCCAATAGTGGGCGTTGCCTCGGTCGGTGTCGTTGGGGTCGTCGAATCCGCCGCCGCTGGATGGAGAGGCGGGCCAGTAGAACGTCTGGGGATCGTGCTCCCGGACCACTTGGGGGATAATATACTCGAACATCCGGATATAGTCGGCGCCCTGTTTCGGTGTGGCCTGATACCATTTTTCCAGATGCGCCCACTCCAACTCGTTATTGCCACACCATAGCCCCAGGGAGGCGTGATGGCGCAGACGTTTGACGTTATCTGCGATCTCGGCACGAATATTCGCCTCAAATTCAGGTGTCAGCTCGTATATGGCGCAGGCAAACATGAAATCCTGCCAGACCACCAGCCCCAGCTCGTCGCAGAGATCAAAGAATCGGTTATCGGGATAGTGTCCACCGCCCCAGACCCGCACGGCATTGAAATTCGCCGCCACACAGTCTTCCAACAGTGTGCGCATCTTTTCGTCGGTCACACGGGAGAGGATATTGTCTTGGGGGATATAGTCGGCGCCCATGGCGAAAATGTCAACGCCGTTGATCCGGTGGCAGAATGACTCCCCCCATTCATCCTGTTCAATGGCCATAGTCATGGTCCGCAGGCCGATGCGTCGCTCCCACATGTCAAGTTCCCGCCCCTCGTGGACCAAGGCCACGTTGACAGCATACAAGGGCTGTGGGCCGTATCCGTTGGGCCACCACAGCGCCGGCGCATGTATGACAATGGAATCGCCTGTGCTCCGAAGCACAATTCCGTCGGGTGTAGTGATAGCCATCTCAACGGTACCGATACCGGTGCGCTGAATTTCAAACCCCAGTTCCACGGTGCCGTCGGCCCGGTGGTTCTGGGTCACATACACGTTCTCTAACCGTCCGGCAGCCACATATGCCACGGAGATATCACGCCAAATGCCCGCGTCGGGCAAACGTGGCCCCCAGTCCCAGCCGAACATGCAGTGGGCTTTCCTGATCTGCGGGAAGCCCCGCATGGCGTCTCCCGATCCGTCCACGAAAATCTCCTTGTGCCGCTCCGCGATGTATCGTGTGGGGGAGTAAAACGTCAGCCGCAACTCGTTCCCCCGGGGGCGGACGACGCCGGAGATATCGAATTCCCACGTCCTGTGCATGTTGTCGGCATATCCGATTTTTTGCCCGTTTAACTCCAGGTCGCAAAGGGTGTCAAGGCCCTCACAGAGGAGCAGCATCTCTCCCGTCTCCGCCTCCTCCAGATCAAAACTGCGGCTGAAGACGAAATCATAGTCCATGAGCTTCAGCGCATCCAGTTCGTTGTCCCTCCAGAAGGGGTCGGGGATCTTATGGCCGTCAAGCAGTGCGGCATAGACCGAACCGGGCACGGCGGCCTTTAGTCGCTCCCCCGCAAACGGGGAATCGCCCTGGATCTCCAGATTCCATACACCGGCCAGGGATTGCAATTTCATGTCAGAATACACCCTCTTTTCAGTTGTTTTCTGTGTTCCCCTCGCCTTTGGCAAGAGGAACACAAGGTTATTGCTTTGGATTCAAATTGCCCATTACCCGGGTTTCTAGTTTCTTGAACGCAATGATATACGAAATGGCCAACAGCAGCGCCGCCATGGGCCACCCCAGCGGATCGGCCAGATAGACCCCCCAAATGCCCCAAAACTGAGTCAGCACCAGGACGGCTATCATTTTCATGGCCAGCTCCACAAAGCCGGACAGCATGGGGATAAACGTATTGCCGATCCCTTGCAGGGCGGCTCGGAATAAGAACAGCATGTGCAAAAACGGCAAAAACAGCGCCATGACGGTCAGTTGTTGCGCCCCGATATCCAGTACGGCGGCGACCTGGACCGGGTCGCCGTCAATCAGCAGTCCTAAGATTCCACGTCCAAAGGGCAGTGTAACCGCCATGACCACCGCCGCCGAGAGAATCGCCAGTTGCATCCCGTCTCGGACGCCCTGCCTGACCCTATCAAACCGCTTGGCGCCGAAGTTCTGTGCCACAAAGGTCACGACGGACGCCTCAATGGCGCCGCCTGCGATCATAAGAAGGCTGTACATCCGCCTTGCGGCGGCAATACCCGCCACAAACTCGGTGCCGTAGGCGTTGACGTATCGCTGAACGAGAAGGCTCCCCGTTTCGATCACCGCATTGCGGAACCCCAGAGGCAGAGCGAGGCGCAACAGCGGATAGACGGATGCAGAATCCGGCCGGAATCCACAGCCGTTTAAGATCCCCGTCTTACGCAGGGTTCGGAAACAGTACATCAGCGCAACGGATTGGGCCAACAGGGAAGCGGCGGCGACACCTGCGATCCCAAAGGGGAAAATAAGCGCAAGGTTTAATGCAATATTAAGCACCGTTGCAATCACCATGGCCCGCAGCGGCGTTTTGCTGTCGCCGAGGGAATACAGGGTCATGTTCAGCATGTTGTAGGAGAAAGTGAGGGGCAAGCCGCCCAACAGGAAGCTGAGATATATGACCGCATCGTGCATCAGTTCAGGTGGCGTATGTAATAGTAGCAACAGGGATTCGCTTGTCAGGAGCCCTACAATGCCTGCGACAGCACCGAAGCCCAAGGCGATGTAGGCCGCGGTGACAAACGCCCGGCGCAGACCGCTCATATCCTTTGCGCCGAACCGCTGGGCGAAAAACGTGCCAAAGCCCTGGGACATGCCGAATACGAAACTCAACACAAACCAGTGCAAACTGGCGGTGGCCCCCACCGATGCAAATGCATTTACGCCGAGAATCCGCCCGACAATGGCACTGTCAACCACTGTAAACAGCAGTTGCAGCACATTGGTCACGAGCAAAGGGGCAGAAAATTGTATCATCAGACGGATGGGACGCCCCTCCGTCATATCCTTTATACGAGACATGGCTTACCCATCAGTCGTTGATGTGCTCGTCGAGCATAGCCTGGAGTTCTTCCAGAGATAGATCGGGCCGATCTCCCAGCATCCGAACCATCCGTATGACCATATCCGGCAACATGCTGTAGAGCATATACTCGATGGTACCCGGTTCGGGGGAGGTGTCCATATTCCCATATACGGGCGAATTGGCGGTGAGCTTCGCAATGAGCGCTCTGCCCCCGTCCATCCGCAAAATGTCCCGAACCGTCGTGTTGACGTCGGCCCGGAAGGGGAGCTTCACCGTGGAGTTGACCGATATCTCCGCCTCCAAGGCAATTTCCCGGGAGGAGGTACCCACCATGACTCGGTAGTCCCCGGTGAGGACGTACCAATCGCTGATCTGGGTGTTATAATACGCAAATGCCCGTTTCTCCAGGGCAAAGGATACTGTTTTTGTCTCCCCTGGCTGGAGGGATACTTTCCGGAACCCTTTGAGTTGTTTGGGCGCACGGATTACCCGGTCATCCCGCTCCTTGGGGCCGACGTACAACTGCACTACCTCTTTGCCCGCCATGCTACCCATGTTTGTGACATCCACGGTGACTGTCAGGGTCTCCGTATCATCCATGGATACAGCGCTCAAGTACAGGTTTGCATACTCGAACGTTGTATAGCTGAGGCCGTGGCCGAAGGGGAAGCGCACGGCCATTTCTTTGGCATCATAGTAGCGGTAGCCCACAAAGATACCCTCCCGGTACTCGGCAATATCGCCCTCCCCGAGATAATACAGATACGAGGGGGTGTCACTCAACTTGATGGGGAAAGATTCCGCCAGCTTTCCGCAGGGGTTGGCCGCTCCGAACAGGAGATCGGCCACGGCACCGCCCCCGGCCTGCCCGCCCAAATACGCCTCCAGGATTGCGCTGACCCGGTCAGCCCAGGGCATCTCCACCGGTGAGCCGTTGTATAGGACGACAACCACGTTCGGATTCACTGCGACAACCGCCTCCACCAGATGATTTTGTCCCCCCGGCAGGCCCATATGCGCACGGTCAAGACCCTCTGTTTCATATGCTACAGGGAGGCCGATGAACAGGACACAGACATCGGCATCTTTCGCCACAGCGATGGCCTCCGCTTCCAAGATTGCGTCCGGCTCATCGCAATTATTCGTTGTATAGCCTCTGCAATATGTGACGTCGCCGTATGCCTCGGCGGCATCCAAGGCCGAGGTAAGCTTGGTGGGATTGACCTGGGAGCTCCCGCCGCCCTGATATCTCGGTGTCTCCGCAAACTCGCCAATAAAGGCGATTTTTACATCTCTCTTGAGCGGGAGCGTCCCGCCCTCGTTTTTTAGCAGCACCATGGATTCCGCTGCGACTTTTCGCGCCAGCGCGTCGTGCTTCTCGACATCATAGGCTGTGGTCGCACTGCGCACAACGACATTGTTGACCAGATTCAGCAACCGCTCCACTGTGATGTCCAGTGTCGCCTCGGACAGTGCGCCGGAGCGGACAGCGGACACGATCAATGCGTCATTGGGATTGGTGCCACCGGGCATCTCCAAATCCAACCCGGCGATGATGCCTTTTACACGGTCATTGACGGCACCCCAATCGCTGATTACCACGCCTTCAAATCCCCACTCGTCCCGTAGGATTTTCGTCAGCAAACGATGATTCTCCGCTGCATATTCGCCGTTTACACGATTATACGAGCACATGAATGTGGCGGGCTGTGCCGCTTTTGCGGCCTTTTCAAAGGCCGAAAGATAGATTTCCCGCAGGGTGCGCTCATCAATCCGTGAATCGCTGGAAAATCTCCGGGTCTCCTGATTATTCGCCGCAAAATGCTTGATACACGTCCCCACGCCTTTGGACTGGACGCCTTGGATAAATGCGGCCCCCATTTCCCCCGCCAGATAGGGATCTTCGGAAAAATATTCAAAATTGCGTCCGCACAACGGAGAGCGTTTGATCTCCACGCCGGGCCCCAATATGATGCGCACCTGTTCCGCTACACATTCCTCACCCAGGGCCGCCCCCATCTCCCGGAGCAGGTCGGTATCAAAGGAACACGCCGACAGGACCGCCGTGGGGAAGCAGGTGGAGGGATAACTCCGTGCTTTTCCAAATTCGTCCGTCCCCTCTACGACCTTGCGCAGACCGTGGGGTCCGTCGGTCATCATAATGGATAGAACGCCAAGCCGCTCGACGGCTTTCGTCTCCCAGTTGTTCAGCCCGGAACAGAGGGATGCTTTTTCCTCCAGCGTCATCTTGGAAATAATGTCTTTTATATTCATATATACCTGCCTCCTATTCAATTTGAATCAGCGTGTTTCTTGTGATTCCCCCGCCGGAAAGGCGGGGGAATCACAAGATATCGCTTACGCCTCCACGGGGGTCTGGGGCGGGGGGGTCTGATTTCGCTTGCTGAACTCCCACGGCTCATGGATCTTTGGAACATCGCTCAGTAGCCGCTTTGTATAATCCGCCTGGGGGTTGAGTATGACCTCATCAGCAGAGCCGAACTCTACGATTTTGCCCCGCTCCATAATATAGACGGTGTCGGAGATGTAGTACGCGAGCCCCATATCGTGGGTGATGAAAATAATGGTCATCCCCGTCTCGTTGCGCAGATTGAGGAGCATATCCAAGATCGTCGCACGGGAGCAGGCGTCGATCATAGATGTGGGCTCGTCGGCCAGGAGTATTTTTGGCCGGAGCAGGAAGATCCGGGCAATCATCAAGCGCTGCATCTGCCCGCCTGAGAGTTCAAAGGGATACTTATTGGTCATCTCGGCGTATTTGAGGTTGACAAAGCGACACGCCTCTTCCATCATCTCGATTTTTTTCGCTTTTGGCAACATGCGCCCGCCCCGCATATGGATACAGTCCAGCAGTACGGAGTCGATCTTGCTGAAGATGTTATAGGAGGAGAAGGGATCCTGAAAAATAGCCTGGATGTCCTTCCAATACTCCTTTTTCTTGCTGCGGGTTCTGATGTCCCGCTTTTTCCCCAGGAACTGGATCTCGCCCTCCGTCACACTGGTGAGCCCCAGGAGCATCTTAATCAACGTCGTCTTGCCGCTGCCAGACTCGCCGACGATGGAGACCAGCTCACCGGAATAAAAATTGAAATCCACATTGTCTACGGCGACGGTTTTTCTGTTGCCAAACCCGAACACCTTAGAGACACCGGTTCCGCTTAGACAAATCTCTCGCTCACTCATTTTTATACGCCTCCCTGAGTTCCTCTTCGGACATCATGCACCGGCTTGTGCGGCCGTTGCCTAGGCCTGCCAGTTCCATATTCTGTACCCTGCACTGGGACTTTACGTATTGACAGCGCTCTGCAAAGCGACAGCCATCCGGCGGTTTTTTCAAATTCGGCGGCGTCCCGGGAATCGCCGTAATTTTCACGTCTCGGGTCCCGTCCTCCGGCACGAGAATAGAGCCCATCAATCCTTTTGAATAGGGGTGGATCGGATCGAAAATCATCTGGTCAGCAGACCCTCTTTCCACGATCTGCCCTGCGTACATGACCATAATGTCATCCGTGACGTTGTACAGCAACGGCAACTCATGGGTGATGAAAATCATGGACTTGATATAGCCCAATTCCATCAGATCATGAATCATTTTAATGACCATCTTCTGGCTGGTCACGTCAAGGGCCGAGGAGGGTTCATCCGCAATTAACACTTTTGGTGAGAGAATTGTAGAAATGGAAATGACGGTACGCTGTTTCATGCCGCCGGACAGCTCCACCGGATATTTATTCAATGTGTCTTCCGGGAGATTCAGCGTCTCGAACCGCTCCCGCGCCAGGTCATGAATGTCTTTCTTAGAAATCTTAGGGTCATGCGCCCATATCACGTCCTCAATGAATCGGATCACCTTCCGAGTTGGGTTGAGTGCGTTCATAGCGGCCTGGGGGATGTAAGCGATTTCTGTTCCCAGAATGTTTTTCCGCACGTCGTCGGGATCCATACCTGAGATATTGCGTCCGTCGATGATGATGTCGCCCTTGGTGTAGTGAAGAGGCGGGAAATAGTATCCCATCAGGCTGAGGGCCAACGTGGATTTCCCGCAGCCAGATTCCCCTGCAATCCCCACGGACTTTCCCTCTTCCACCTGGAAAGAGACGTCATTGACCGCATATACGCTCTCATTGTAGCGTGTGATGTATTTTGTGGTGAGGCCGTTGACCTCAAGCATTATTTTACTCATTGTAACGCCTCCCTTAATCCCGCAGCTGCGGGTTAAACACCCGGTCAAGGCCGGTGTTGATCAAATTCAGCGCAAATGAGATCAGCGCAATCACAAGGATGACCGGGTAGTAGGCCCACCACGCACCGCTCAAGTGTGCAGTATACCGCATGGCCCAGTTCATCATCAGGCCCAATGTGGCGGTCTCTGTCGTTCTCGGCCCCAGGCCCAGCATGGACAACCCGGCCTCGGCGAGGATGGCGGAGGAAACTTGTAAAATAAACGCCATGACAACATAGGAGGCGATATAAGGCAGAATGTCCTTGATCACAATCCGGGGAAGAGAGTGTCCGCTCAACTTGCTCAAGTTGACGTGATCTCGGTTGCGCAGGGACAGGACTTGCGCCCGCACGGATCGTGTTGTCCAGACCCATGAAGTCAGACCGATGACAATTGCTACAGTCGCCGGTCCCCGCTGCTCTTGCCCGATGCTGTATGAAATCAGAATTAGCAGGACTATGCCGGGGATGACGGTGAACAGATTTGTAAAAAACATGATCACATCATCGACAAAACCGCTCAAATATCCTGAGAGGAGACCCAGCACAAGGCCGATCATGGTTGCGATCAATCCGGCGATGAGCCCAATCGCCAGAGAGGTGGTGATGGCGGAGACCAGCTGTTTGAACATATCCCGTCCGAAATTGTCCGTGCCCAGGGGAAGGAGGCGCACGTTGGTGACGTCACTGACATTTATATAGGCCAAATTGGTGACCGATCCGACCAACTCCTGCTCACCCGTCTCCGGATTATACGTCCAGATATATTTGTCGTAGAGATCGAAAATCCCGTCGATCCTTGTGTCGAGGCGGGCGAAGGCCCTGCGCTCGGCGATGGTTAAGTTTTCAAATCGGATCTCCGGGTCGAAATAGGTCCACCACAACCCCAGAAGCGCCTCCGTATCCTCCAGATTGATGTCCTCTTTCCGGAGTTCAAAGACTTCGTTATATTCGCTGTACAGCAAGAGCCAGTCCCGGATCAGCTCCCGATCAGTTGGCCGAAGCTTTGCGTAGATGCGAATCTGATCTGCGCCCTCCAGCCGGAGGGTATAGATCCGTGGGACATCCAAGCTGTCGTAGAGCGAGACATATAGGCCAGGGGGGATAAACGAGTCATATCCGATCATCTGTAGCGGGTTGCCGGGGCTAAAGATGGGATATATGGTGATTAAGAGCAGGATCAGGACGATTATGATGAATCCGATCCGAAAATTCGCCGAGCGAAACACTTGCTTTAACGTATTTTTCATCGTCTTTTCCTTCCCCCTATTCTTCATATTGTGCGGCTCTGACACGGGGGTCAATTAAGCCGTAGATGACATCCAGGATGAATACGGCCAACAAGACCATGACCGTAATAATCAGGGCAATGCCCGAGAGCAACGGGTAATCGCCCTCCCGGATCGCCTGCAAGAGTGTCGTCCCGAGACCTGGGTATGAGAAAATGATCTCGGCGACAAGTGCGCCGCCCACCATGGCGCCGATGGAGAGGGCTAGGCCCGTCACTTGCGGCAACATGGCATTGCGGAAGACATATCCGACGATCTTGCGGTCTTTGATACCCATATAGCGGCTGTATTTTACATAGTCAGCGTTTAGCTCATAAATAGACATGGAGCGCATACCGATGGCCTGGCCGCCGATGGAGATCAGCACAATGGACCAGAAGGGGAGATGGTAGTGTTGGATGATCGAAAAGACGAATCGCCAGCTCATATGGGGGATGAGTCCCTGCTCAAACCCGCCCGCAATGGGAAAGAGACCGAGGTTGAGCGAAAACACTGTCAGCAAAATGATGGCCATGCCGAAGGCCGGGATGCCGCCCATAAACAGCATAATGGGCATTAGGGCTTTGTCAAACCCCTTGCGAATATACGCCGCCAAAGCGCCCAGGACGTTCCCCAGAGTCCATCCCACCAGTATGGCGGGCAACTGTAGGCCGATGGTCCACGGCAGCGCATGGGCGATGATGTCAGATACCGGGCGGGGGTAGCGGGAGAAGGATAGCCCCAGGTCGCCCTGGAGCAAGTTGCCGACGTATATGAAAAACTGTTCGATCACCGGTCTGTCCAAGCCAAACCGCTGCATGTAGCTCTCATACATCTGACGGAGCACGGCAGGATCGTTTATATTCTGTGCCACTCTGGAGATGATCATAGCCACCGGATCCCCCGGCATGAGCCGCGGCAGGGCAAAATTGAGGATTATAGCCGCTACCAGTGTGATAAAAAACCAAATTATTTTTTTGGTAAAATATTTCCCATATCCCTTCATAGACAAACCACCTTATCCCCGTCGGGCTTTAATTTGAATCTGTACGTTCCCCGCCGAAGGCGGGGAACGTACAGGCGGCCATGTACAATGGAACATAGCCGCCTTCACAGGTCAGATTAGACTTAGCCCACGAGCCTGATATTGAACAAATCTGCGATTGCAAACCCATTGACGGCGTTCAGCGGCGGCACATTGCGGCCGTCACCGTCTTCCGTGAATCCGGTCCAAACCGACTCGTTGACGGCGTGGAATTGGCCCGGACGGTACATGAGCGTGAAAGAGGGGACCTCGGTCAGGTAGATCTCGACCAGTTCGGTGTACAGCGCTCTGGTTGCCGCCTCGTTTGTTTCCAGCGGGATGAGCGCCAACAGTTCGTCTACACGTGGGTTGACGTATTGTCCCCAGTTTCCGGACCAGTTGCTATCGTTTCCGACAAACTCGGCGGTCATCAAATTCCGGATCCGGCTCCAGGGCTGCGCCGGGGAGGCGTCGTCGGTCCACATCATAAAGATATCGTATTCGGTTTGCGAAGCGGCGGTCACGACAGTTTGATATACGCTCCAGTCGGGGAAGTAGGTGGTCATCTCAACACCAATCGCCGCACCGGCGGCTGCCACGACCTCTATTGCGGCTTCCCAGTCACTCCACCCGAAGGGGGCGCTGACCACGAGAGACATTCGCTGACCGTTGTACACGCGCACGCCGTCAGGGCCTCTTGCGGCGCCGGCCTCGTCCAACATGGCATTTGCGCCGTCAATGTCATTGCCTTCCCACTGGAGATGTGCGACCTCTGCATGGTTGAACATGGCCTGCTCGGGGGCGGTGGGATTCATAAGGGAACGGGGAACTTCTGCAAAGGTTGGGCTCTGGTTTGTCATGGCGTTTGCGATAATGAGATCGTAGTTTACCGCCATGGCAATTGCCCGGCGGACCAGGGGATTAGCGATGGCTTCCTGTTCACTGTTCATGTTGAAAAATGCCGTGGGCAGACTGAGCGCTATGCCGAAAGGAGCTTCTTCCATAAACGTTGAGATGGGAAGGTCTTGTTCCAGCCACAGATCTTCAATGTTAGGAATAAAGACCTGGCTGACGTCTATATCTCCTGCCATAAATGCAGCAGTATACGCGGCGTTGTCTTCCAGTAAGGGGTGTGCCAGGAATCTCGGTGCGGGCAATGTACCCCACATGGAGGGATGCTGACCCCAGTAGCCGTCGTCACGGATAAGTACGACGATGGAGTCGTCAAAGAAGAAGGGGGCAAAGGGGCCGGAAAATACAATGTCCTCAGCCGGATCGAGAAGCATTTCATCGCCGTTGCCATTGTGGCGCTCGCTTAAGGTTTCCAGCCAAGCTTTCTGCAGGATGTAGTTTTGTCCGAGGAAAGTGAGGATCATCATGGGGTTGACCGGCTGACCGTCAGCAGTGAGAGCGGCGTGAATTACAACAGTCTCATCGTCCAGCGCTTCGATTCTGTCGATGACTGATGCGAATTGCGTGGCCATGCCGCTGTTGTATCTGAGGCCCGCCTCAAAGGTAAATGCCGCGTCATGGGCGGTGACTTTTGTCCCGTCGCTCCAGAATGCCGCAGGATTGATTCTATATGTCAGTTCGGTCCTGTCGGCGTTCCACGTGTATGGACCTTCCGCTAACAGCGGAATCAGAGAACCGTCCAGAGCGTTGAACATAAACGGGGTCTCAAACACGGGCAAACGTGCGCCGCGGCCAACTTGCTCTGACACCAAGGGGTTGTTCATGTTGCCTTCGCCGAATGCGTTCCAGCCGTTGGGGGGGCCCCAGTTAAAGCCCATGAAATACAGAGTCTCTTCTCTGGGCAGCTCCGTGACGATGGGCGGGCGTACAAAGGGTTCTCTGCCCAGTTGCGGCTCGTCGGGCGGATCATCACCCGGATCGGGGTCGTCTGCGGGTGTAGCAGGTAGCGGCTCCGGAGTGGGGTCATCCGGTGTTCCGCAGGCGGCCACTACGGCCACAAGCATCAACACCGCCAGGATGAGAGCAATCAATCGTTTGTTTTTCATTCTAATACCTCCATAAATTTTTCGTTACTTATCGCCAAGGCTAAATCAGCCTATTGACGCCGTGGGGTGGGGTATCGATTTATGATAAGTCCTAAGCATTCTGCATTTCAAAAAAATGGTAAATGGCGCCCATCAATCCCGCCTCTTCTTTAAAGTGACAGAGTTCAACAGATACGTCAAAAAGTGCCCAGCTCGGCATTTGGCACAGATATTTTTCAAGATTCGTTGTCAGCTCTTCGCCTCTTGCACTGATACTGCCGCCGATCAAGATTTTTTGGGGATTTAGGGTGCACACTAAATTATAGATACCCTGGCTCAAGTGCAGGTACCAATCCTCAATGATCTGCTGTACGCCTGTATCGCGCTTTGCCTGCTCAAACACCTCGATGCCTTCTATGAGAGTGTCTTTGGGTATATTCTTGTATTCTTTATACCTGCCGATTAAAGCGGACGTCGCACCGGTTCCGGACAGATCCGGAAACGTAACCGTACCCTTGTATGCGGCGGTGTTCATATAGCCAAATTCTCCCGCGCCAAAGGTATGTCCGCGATATATTTTCCCATTCACAAAAATACCGCCGCCTATGCCAGTGCCTACGGTTATGCACACAAAGTGTTCACAGTCCAGAGCGGCGCCCAGGAATTTTTCCGCCATGGCGACACAGTTGGCATCGTTTTCAATTTCGATGGGCAAATCTGTGTGGGCTTGCAGTTGCGTTTTTATATTGGTGTCCCACATACAATCAATTGCCCCGGCTTCGCTGGCGAAGCCTGTATTGATGTCAATAAATCCAGGCATACTCAACGCAATGCCGTCTAATTGACAGGTTTTTTGATATGTTTCTACCACATCAATGATACTGCTGATAAACACGTCTGCGCAATCTCTTATGGTGGGATATGCCCCCTTTGAAAGGATGTTCCCCGTCTCTGTAATCAGGGCGTGTTTTACATTTGTACCCCCTACATCAAAGCAAGCTACGGTTTTCACGCTATCCCCCCTAAAATTGCGGTAAATAGGCTCTGTGCGCTTCTAATAGCGCATCAAACACTTGGTTGGCAAGGGCATCGCTGGGACAGAGCGGGTTCATGTTCAAAGCGGCGATGGCCGCCGCCCTGTCCCCCTCTACGGCCGCCTTGACCGCCATGTGCTCAAAGGATTTTATCATCTGAATGTAGCCGTTGATCTCTGGTTTTAGCGCACCCAGTGCAATGGCCTTGGGGCCATCTGCCGTTATGACACAGGCCGCCTCTACTACGCAATCATTTGGCAGATTTGTCACAGTTCCATTGTTTTTAATGTTGACGTACTGTATGTCCCCAGTGTTGTTATAGATGGAGTTGATCAGATTGCAAGCCGCGTCCGAGTATAGCGCCCCGCCGCGCTGTTCCAACTGCGCGGGCTTGCTGCTCAAACTGTGGTCTTTATAGAGTTCAAATAACGCATCTTCCGTTTTCTTTACGACCTCACCGCGGACCTCGTTGTTTTCATACTCCTTGTTCTGTTTGACCAGTTGATCCTGGGTATGGAAATAATAGTTATGGTACGGACACGGGATGGCGTTCAGCCCTTTGATCAGGTCGGCGGAATACTCTATACCGTCAATATTGCGCATAGAGGCATTGTCTTTATTGTCAATATAGGCATTTAACACTTGATCGAACACAGATGCGCCATCTAAGAAAATATCGGTTGCAAAAATAAAATGGTTGGAGCCTTGGATCTCCATCCGCACTCTGGCGCGATCCACGCCCAACAGCTTTGCAAACCCGTTTTGCATCCCGATGGGGACATTGCACAGGCCAATTGACTTTTTATAATCGGTATACCGCACAATGGCTTCACTGATCATGCCGGCGGGATTTGAAAAGTTGAGCATATACGCATCTGGACAAAGTTCTTGTATATCTTTTACGATGTCCAGTATCACAGGGATTGTGCGAAAACCCTTAAACATACCCCCGGCACCGTTGGTCTCCTGACCGATCATGCCGTTGGCAATAGAGATTCGCTCGTCTTTGATCCGGGCCTCTAACAGACCGACCCGCATCTGGGTTGTCACAAAATCTGCACCCTCCAGCGCTTCCCGCCGATTTAAGGTGGGAATAATCTGCAAAGGCAGACCCGCCTTTTCTACCATCCTCTGCGCCAGGGCGCTTACGGTTTTAAGCTTTTCACGGCCCTCTTCAATATCTACGAGCCATAATTCCTTCACGGGCAATTTTTCGTAGCCGCGGATAAAGCCCTCCACCAGTTCTGGTGTATAACTGCTTCCGCCGCCTATGGTTGCAATTTTTAGATTCTTGTTCAATTTGTAGCCCCTCCTCAAAATGAAAGCAAATAGTTTATATCGCTATAGGCCCACTGCGCGTGAGCCTTCTACCATGTGTTTCCTCTGGCACGCCCCAACTGCACTTCTGTGAGCACATCTCGCACAGAGATTAAAAGTCCTCTTTCGTAGGCCGTTCTCTCGTCGGTCATGAGTTGGAAGACGGGAAGTGTCCAGAGGGGCAGATAGTGTTCACACAAATGCCGCAGATGCCGCAACATCTCTTCTGAAGCAAGGCTACCGCTAAAGGAAATCACCGGGGGGTTGAGCAGGCAGATGATATTGATGACCAGACTTGCAATTAACTGTGCCTTCTGGGGAATCCCCTCTGCCTGTTTCAGTAAATGCTCCAGGGTTTCCCCGTCTCGTTTCGTCCCGACCTCCTTGACCATATAAGCCGTCTCACCGGCAAAGCTGGAAAAGCCCCGAATAATACGTCCGCCCATTACAATGCCGGCGCCTACACTTTTCCCGATGTGCATAAATACCATATCAGAGTAGGACTCTCCCATGCCGGAGGCGGCACTGCCCAGCGCGACTAAGTTCATGTCGTTTTCCACATGCACAGGGATTTTCAACTGCCCTTCCAGCACATGGCCCAACGCCACACCCTCTAAGCAAGGAATCTCCGGAATTGCATACAAGGCGCCCCCCGGCCCAACGACACCCGGCACGCCGATGCTAATCACCCGGATATCGTCATCTTGTTTCATCAGTGTTTGCAGCAACACTTGTAGCGTTTCCAAAATGGAATCTGCGGGAGTAAGGGGCCATACATTGCGCCGAATCACCTCGCCGTCGGCGGTCAAGACAGCATGTTCTAACCCTTGCGGCAACACCCGGACAAGCGCCGCGCGCAAATCCTCGGTCTGCAAGATATAACACTTGGGCCTGCGTCCGCCAGCCGATACCGCAAAATTGCCGGGGCGCACCACGCCATTGTGTTCTAACTCTTGCACAATGGCGTTCACTGTGGGTTGACTGAGCCCCGTACGTGCTGCCAACTGTTTGCGGGTGGCAGTTTTCATTTCAAGCAGTGTCTGTAATACCAGGTTGGCGTTCAACCCCTTGGATGGAGAAGAACCATTCTTTAGAGTAGCCATACGTTTCCTTTGCTATGTAAAATAAAATTATTTTAAAATATTTTTTCTTTTATTTCATGTATATTCCGTGTATATTTTATGAAATCATTTTTTTATACGGAAGTAGACTTTTTCTATAATTAAATTATTTTAAAATATACTCAAAATTATACGCGGCAGATAGTATCATGTCAAGGTGTCGTGTTTAACAAATTTATGAGAGATAAACTGTGAAATGTGAACAAGGGACAACGTTATGTCGGGCGTTATCATACGTTTCCTTGCGGTTGACTTTCTTCTCGAAAAGTCAACCGCAAGTCTCTTTACAGTTGACAAAGTTTCCGTTACAATCAAGCTATAGGGGGTGATTGCCTTGAAAGAACTCAATTTGGCAGAAGTTTTAGTTGGGAAACGCCGGGAGAAAGGCATCACGCAAGATGAACTCGCCGCACATGTGGGCGTGTCCAAGGCGTCGGTGTCCAAGTGGGAGAACGGGAACAGTTATCCCGACATCACCCTCTTGCCGGTTTTGGCCACCTATTTTGACATCAGCATTGACCGGCTTATGAACTATTCCCCCCAGTTGTCCGAGGAAGAGATCACAAAAACCCATGCACAGTTAGCGGCAAATTTTGCGTCGGAACCCTTTGAAGCCGTAATTGCAGAGTGCGAAGCGCTTGTAAAAAAATATTACTCCTGCTATCCGTTTTTGCTGTACATCGTTTTGCTCTATATCAACCACGCGCCGATGGCGGAATCGCCTGCGCGCAAAGGGCGGATATTGCAATCCGCTATCGGGCTCTGTAAACGGGTAATCAACAATTGTCGAGATGCAAACGCAGTGCGTGAGGCGACAATATATCAGGCCGTGTGTCATCTCTCTATCGGCGAGTCCCAAGAGGTGCTTGCACTTCTGGGTGAGGGTGCAGAATCTCCCCCATTATCCGGCGACTCCATTATTATTCAGGCCCATCAAATGTTGGGGAATACCGAGAAAGCGATAGAAGTTGCGCAAGTTGATCTCTATCAGGCTCTTTTGGAACTATTTGAAGGGTTGCTTGCGTATATCCAGCTAAACTTAGGCAACTTTGAAGCGGCACAAACCGCTTTTGAGCGAGCAGAAAGCCTATCGGAACTGTTTCACATACGCCACCTCAATGCCAATGGCGTTGCAATTTTGTATTTTTTGGGTGCGCATCTGTATCAGGCTGCCGGAAAAAGCGACGAGACGATCAACATGCTCGGCAAGTACGTAGACGTCTGTATACACGGCTTTTTCCCATTTGCGGCGCGAGGCGACTCATTCTTTGACAGGATTGACGATTGGCTCGACAAAAATATCAAGAACAGACCGATGCCACGCAATGAGATTGTGGTCAAAGAGAGTATGCTCAACGACGTACTGCTTAACCCCGCCTTCGACAGTTTACACGGTTCCCCCGCATTTGCCGATCTCATACAAAAACTTAGAACTTTTATAGGAGGAAACTAAAATGCCAGAAAACATGATGGACTTCTTACCGTTCTTAATCCCGGTGATTGTAATCCAGGTTGGTTTGACCCTTGCATCTCTAATCCATGTGCTAACACACAAGACCTACCGCCGGGGCAACCGGATCCTCTGGGTGTTGGTCAGTTTCATCAGCATTATCGGCCCAGTGCTATATTTTACCCTGGGCAAAGGGGACGAGTGAGATGAATACCCTTGAAATTCGCAACCTCTCCAAGCGTTTCGGTTTGCACAAAGTCATTGACAACATCTCTTTCTCCGTACCGGAAAACTGTGTGTTTGGATTCATCGGCGCAAACGGCGCCGGCAAGACCACCACAATGAAGATGATCTTGGGGCTCCTCCGGGCCGACGGCGGGGAAATTATCGTGTGCGGTGAACGTGTCCGCTTCGGTGCGACGAAGACCAACCGTCTCATCGGCTATCTCCCCGACGTGCCGGAGTTCTACAATTACATGCGTCCAAAGGAATACCTGCGGCTCTGCGGAGAAATTGTCGGATTGCGCGATAAGACGATCAAAGCCCGCTCGTCAGAGCTATTGGCCCTTGTGGGCCTATCTGATGTCAACAAAAAGATCGGCGGTTTTTCCCGGGGCATGAAACAGCGGTTAGGGATGGCCCAGGCCCTCCTCGGCGAACCGAAACTGCTCATCTGCGACGAGCCAACCTCCGCCCTCGACCCGTTGGGGCGCAAAGAGGTCTTGAATATCCTACAGCAGATCAAAGGCAAGACCACCGTGATATTTTCAACTCATATCCTGTCCGATGTGGAGCGGATTTGTGATCGGGTGGCGGTGTTGCACAAGGGGAGCATCGTCCTGGAGAGCGCCATGGGCGATCTGAAGTTCCAGCACAAAACCAAAGCGATGACAATCGAGTTTGGGCATGAGGTGGATTCGGACGAAGTGATGAACGTGCTAAGGGAAAATCACTTTGCGCCTACAAGCTATGAAACCCCGGCAGCCTCTATTGAGGACATGTTTTTGGAGGTGGCGAAGTGAAGCAGTTTATCGCGTTTACGAAAAAAGAATTTCACGAGAGTGCGGCGACGTTCCGGCTCTATATTCTCCTTGCAATCTTTCTACTCTTTGGCATAATGGGTCCGCTCATGGCGCTCCTCACACCGACCATTCTGGAAAGTCTGGCGGGAGGTGATTCCGGCATTGTCATCACCATGCCGGATCCCACGGCGACTGACGCCTGGGCGCAATTTTTCAGCGGCGTTGTGGAGATGGGGATGCCCATCCTCGCCATCATCTTCTGCGGGATCATGTCCAATGAGTTCAGCAGGGGGACGCTGGTCAATCTGCTGACGAAAGGCCTCAAGCGCCACACGATCATTCTGTCTAAATTCATTAGTGCGGGCATTTTATGGGCCGTCAGCTTTCTGCTCGCAGTTGGAATCTGCTATGTGTACACGGCGTTTTATTGGGACACAGAACCCATGAACTATGTGCTGCTTACCTTTGGCGCACCGTGGTTATTCGGCCTGTTTATGATCTCACTGCTCATGTTCGGGGGGACGCTGTTCGGCAATTTTTACGGCAGCCTGTTCACCTGTCTCGGCGCGGTTCTGGCATTGATGCTTGTCAATGTTATCCCCAATGTGGCGAGGTACAACCCCACCTCCCTCACGGGGACACTCTCGCTGATTAACGGCACGGGGGATCCGTCGGATTTTATTCGCCCCCTGATCATCTGCGGGGTCGCGATTGTCGCGTTAATCGTGGGATCAATCGCCGTGTTTAATCGGAAAACAGTGTAAAGGAGATATGCTTTATGATTGAAGAAAAAATTGTCGTCGGCAGTGAATTCCCGTTAAATGGCCTATTGACGATCCCAGACGGTGGAAGCGGCCCATATCCAGCGGCTGTTCTCGTACACGGCTCCGGCCCCTCTGATATGAACGAAGCCGTCTACGGCGTCAAACCGTTCCAGGATCTTGCCGCGGGCCTGGCGCAGCATAATATTGCGAGTATCCGCTATGATAAACGTACATTTGCCCACGCCAAACAGATGGCAAAATTAAAACAGATCACAGTAAAAGAAGAGACCATTGAAGATGCGATTCTGGCCACGGATATCCTGAGAAATGACCCCAAAATTGATCCCAATCGAATTTTCATTATCGGCCACAGCATGGGCGGTATGCTGGCCCCCCGCATTGACGTGGAAGGTGGCAACTATGCCGGGCTGGTTATTTTAGCCGGTACCCCCAGAAGGCTGGAAGAGGTCATGTTGTCACAAAATGAGGAGTTTTTACAAACAGCCAATCCCGTAGTCAAGTGGATCGGCAAGAGACAAGTGAAAAAACTATTTGCAAAGTTTGAACACCTCTATGATATGAGCGATGAAGAGGCGAGAAAGACCCCCGTACTCGGAAAACATGTGATGGCGATCTATTTCAAAGACATGGGCAAAAAGCAGGTGCGTGAATATTTGGAGGCGAGTACGAAGCCCGTTTTCGTCCTGCACGGCGAAGGGGATTTTCAAGTCACCGTGAAAGATGACTTTGCGTTATACAAAGACATCTTAAAAAACCACCCAAACGCCACATGCAAACTCTATCCCGGCTTGAACCATATGCTCATGCCCGTTGTCTACGGTGATATCAGGAAAGCAAAGAAAGAGTATTCCAAACCGCAACACATGGCAGAGTACGTCATCGCCGATATAGCGGCATGGATTCACAAAATATAAGCTATTTTAGTCCATAAAACTACCCGGCATCTGCCCTGGAGGCAGATGCCGGGTAGTTTGGGGTTATTTCAGCGCTATTTCAGCACTATTTACGCTCCATCAAACGCCTGTAAATACATCTCACGGATCTCCGCCATGAGTGGATAGCGAGGGTTTGCGCCAATGCACTGGTCGTCAAACGCCTGCTCAACCATGTCGTCCAAGCGGGCCTTGAAGTCCTGTGCGGAGATGCCATAGTCTTTGATGCTGGGCAGAATTCCCACATGGGCCTTGAGCGTTTTGATCTTCTCAATCAGGCGTTCGATCTTCTCCGCCTTCGTCTTACCGCCCAAGCCCAAGGCGTCGGCGATGGCCGCATATTTATTGGATGCATGGGGGTGGGTGTACTGGGAGAACGTCCCCATCTTCGCGGGGGAGTCGTCCATGTTGAACCGGATGACCTGCTCAATCAAGAGTGCATTGGCCACACCGTGGGGCAGTTCAAACATGGCCCCCAATTTATGGGCCATGGCATGGCAGACACCCAGAAAGGCGTTGGCAAATGCCATCCCCGCCATGGTGGATGCGTTAGCCATATTCTCTCTCGCCTCGGGATCGTTTGGCCCGTTGTCATAGGCCCGCTCCAGGCTACCGAAGAGGAGTTTAAGGGCCTCCAACGCCATCCCATCCGTATAGGGTGTGGCGAGGAGGGAGACATAGGCCTCCAGCGCGTGGGTCAAGACGTCTAACCCGGATGCCGCCGTGAGGTTCTTGGGCATGTGCATCATCAAATCCGCATCCACAATGGCCATCTGTGGGAGCAGTTCATAGTCGGCGATGGGATACTTTGCACCGGTCTTCTCGTCGATGATAACCGCAAAGGGTGTGACCTCTGATCCCGTCCCCGCCGTGGTGGGAATGGCGATGAAATACGCCTTCCCTCCCATCTTTGGGAACGTGTACACCTTCTTGCGAATATCCATAAAGCGCATGGCCGTATCCAGAAAATCCGTCTCCGGGTGCTCGTAGAGGAGCCACATAATTTTTGCCGCGTCCATGGGTGAGCCGCCGCCGAAGGCGATGATGCAGTCCGGCTCGAATAAGCGCATCTGCGCCGCGCCCTGCCGGGCGCTCTCCAGCGTGGGATCCGGCTCTACGTCGAAGAAGGTGGCGTGTTGTATGCCCATTTCATCCAGCTTATCTGTGACGGGTTTCAGATTTCCGTTTTTATATAAGAATCCATCCGTCACGATGAACACTTTTTTCTTGCCCAACACTGCCCCCAACTCGTCTAAGGCGATGGGCAAGGAGCCTCTCTTGTGGTAGACTTTCGGCGGCGTGCGGAACCAGAGCATATTCTCTCTCCTCTCGGCGACGGTTTTGATGTTGAGCAGATGTTTGACCCCCACATTGTCAGAGGTCGAGTTCTTCCCCCAATAACCGCACCCTAAGGTGAGGGATGGCGGCAGACTAAAGTTATACAAATCCCCAATGGCCCCGTGGGAGGAGGGGGTGTTGAGTAGAATCCGACAGGTCTTCATCCGCTGCTGGAACTGCGCATATTTCTCAGGTTCCACCAGGGGATCAATGTAGATAGACGCAGTATGTCCCAATCCGCCGTCTCCGATGAGTTTCTCGGCGATATCCAGCGCTTTTTCAAAGGTCTTCGGCCGGTACATGGCCAAAACCGGAGAGAGTTTCTCATGGGCAAAGGGCTCTTCCATGGTGTAGTCGGTGACCTCGCCGATCAGAATCTTCGTCCCCTTCGGCACTGTAATCCCAGCCAGCTCTGCGATGTCACAGGCGCTCTGACCTACGATTTTCGCATTCAGGTTGCCGTTAATCAATATGATCTTCCGCACCTGTTCCGTCTCGACTTTCGTCAGGATATGGCACCCACGATCCTGAAACTCCTGCTTGGCCGCGTCATAGACCTCATCCACAATGATTACAGCCTGCTCTGAGGCACAGATCACGCCGTTGTCAAAGGTCTTGGATAAAATGATGGAGTTGACCGCCGTCTTGATGTCCGCCGATGCGTCTACAATAGCGGGGACGTTCCCGGGGCCGACACCCAGGGCGGGTACGCCGCTGGAATAGGCCGCTTTTACCATCCCCGGCCCGCCTGTGGCGAGGATCGCATCTGTCTCTTTCATCACGGCGTTGGTCAGTTCCAGAGATGGCACGTCAATCCAGCCGATAATCCCCGCCGGCGCCCCTGCCGCAACGGCGGCCTCCAGGAGTATTTTCGCCGCTGCAATGGTGCATCCCTTGGCTCTCGGATGGGGGCTGATCATAATGCCGTTTCTGGTCTTTAACGCGAGTAAAATTTTAAAAATGGTCGTAGATGTGGGGTTGGTCGTGGGGATCACAGCGCCAATGACGCCCAATGGCTCTGCAATCTTTTTAATGCCAAAAGCGATGTCCGATTCGATGATCCCACAGGTCTTGGTATCCTTGTATTTGTTGTAGACATACTCTGCGGCATAATGATTTTTAATTACCTTGTCTTCCACGATCCCCATACCCGTCTCTTCCCGCGCCAGTTTCGCCAGGGGAATCCGGGCTCGGTTCGCCGCCATGGCGGCGGCTTTGAATATTTCATCTACTTGCACCTGGGAGTAGGCAGAAAACTTCTTCCCCGCCTCGCGAATTGTGTTTAATCCCTCTTGCAAGCTCTGCACACTATCAATTGTCCGATATGTTACCATGTCATAGTTCACCTTTCCTATGTTATCGAGCATGTTAAAATTTTAACACACTTCTCCGTCACTTTTCAAGGCTGGAAACCACCAAGAATATTGTTAAAATTTTAACGATATTGTGCACGTTGCCAACACCAGCAGTTGCACGCCTCTTTCAAAATTCACGTAAAAAGTCGCAGAAAACGTTGTCTCTGCGACTTTTTTGCAATTGCGTTCTTTAAGTCCCGCAAAATGTTTTATAGTTGCACACGGTTGGCTCGGGCGTTGCGGTGTATCCTTCCGATGCCTCATAGGGCTTGCTCAGCGCATGGAGCAGATTGTCCATGACTGAAAAATCTCCCAGTTCCGCCGCAATCAACGCCTCTTCCACGCGATGATTTCTTGGGATTACTGCCGGGTTGTGCTGTTTCATCCGTTCTACGCCCCCATTGATCCCCTGGGGCTGCCGATTTAATTTGGCCTGCCATTTTTTCTGCCAGAGATGCCCTTCGGACACCTCAAATAATGGCGACACGTTTGGATCAGGAGCGGATAGGGCGCGAAATGTGTTGGTGTAGTCCAGTTGATGCCGCTCCATCAAATCTAGCAGTTCTTCAATCAGATCCATATCCTCCGGCTCTTCGTGAACGATCCCCAGCTTGGACCGCATTCCGGCAAGCCAGGCGTTGTTATAGCATGTCCAATACGTTTCGATCTCTCTTTGGGCCAGATTGATGGCGTTCTCTCTGCTCTCATGGAGCAGGGGCAAGAGAGATTCTGCGAATCTGGACAAATTCCAGAACCCTGCCATAGGCTGATTTTTATACGCATACCGACCCGCCGTGTCAATGGAGCTGAACACCGTGTTCGGGTCATAGGCATCCAGAAAGGCGCAGGGGCCATAGTCGATGGTCTCCCCGGAAATCGCCATGTTATCTGTATTCATCACGCCGTGGACAAAACCCACCAACTGCCATTTGGCGATCAAATCCGCCTGGAGCCGGACGACTTCCCGAAAAAACAGCAAATATTTGTTTTGATCCTGATAATCTGGATGTTCCAACCAGGGGAAATGCCGCCGAATGCTGTAGTCTGCCAGTTTGCGTAGACCGTCCTCCGTACCGAAAACCGCGATATAGTGAAATGTCCCCACCCGGATGTGGCTGGACGCCACCCGTGTCAACACAGCCCCCTGTAGCACCGTCTCCCGAATCACATTTTTTCCGGTCAAAACAACTGCCAGAGAGCGGGTTGTGGGGATCCCCAGGGCGAACATGGCCTCGCTGATGATATACTCTCGGAGCATAGGTGAGAGGGCCGCCTGCCCGTCCCCCTGCCGGGAATAAGGGGTTTTGCCAGAACCCTTCAACTGGACATCAAATCTGCGTCCGTCCGGCGTGATCTGCTCACCCAGCAGGACTGCCCGCCCATCTCCCAGCATGGCGAAGTGGCCGAATTGAAATCCGGCATAGGCCTGGGCGATGGGCTTTGCACCCGAAGGCAACTCTGTGCCCGCGAATATTTCCGGGGCATTTTTCAATTGATCTACGTTTAACCCCAATATCTGGGCGAGCCCCTGATTAAACACAACCATCTCCGGCGCGGGGGCGGCCGTCGGCGTTTGACATCGGTAAAATATTTTAGGCAGCGCTGCATAGGTGTGCTCCAACTTCCAACCGTCCATAGCCGCCCTCCTCTCCGCCGTGAGTTTATATAGGAGTATTCTTTCGTAAATCATTATAATCTATACCACACCGAGATGCAAAGTTGCATTGGAATTTTGGGACAGGTTGTGGTAAAATTGATAAAAACACGACAACGCGCCTATAGGGGCGGGGTCCGCCCCCGTCCGTGTATAGCACCAAACTCGAAAGGAACGATACCGACATGGAGAAACAAATGCCCACCTACAACAGTATGATCGACCACACACTGCTCAAAGCCGCCGCTACGGCGGCGGATATCAAGACACTGTGCGCCGAGGCACGGGAACACCAGTTCGCCTCTGTCTGTGTCAATCCGTCTTATGTAGCGCTTAGTAGTGAATTTCTCAGGGGTAGCGGTGTAAAAGTCTGCACCGTGGTCGGATTTCCCCTGGGGGCCACCACCTCAGAAACCAAGGCATTCGAGGCGGGGGAGGCCATCAAAAATGGTGCGACGGAAGTGGACATGGTCCTCAACGTTGGCGCCGTAAAATCTGGTGACTGGGATCTGGTCGAGCGCGATATCGAGGCGGTGGCCACCGCTGTACGGGACAAGGCGCTACTCAAGGTGATTTTTGAGACCTGCTTGCTCACAGACGAGGAAAAGATACAGGCCTGTGCGATCTGTAAGGCTGTTGGCGTCGATTTTGTTAAGACCTCCACAGGGTTTTCCACCGGCGGCGCCACGGTGGCGGACATTCGACTTATGCGTCGAGCCGTAGGTTCTGAGATGGGCGTCAAGGCCTCCGGTGGGGTGAAGACCGCGGCGGACGCCAAAGCCATGGTCGAGGCGGGTGCAACCCGGCTGGGTACCAGTTCCGGCGTCGCCATCGTGTCAGGCGGACCCGAAACAGGCGGAACGTATTAGGACAAGATTTGTCACAATATAAAAAGCCGAGGGTACAGTCTCTGTTCTCCTCGGCTTTTTTGCGGGACGATGTGGGAATCATTCTACAGTGTACAACACGGGCGCACATTGTGCGCCCCTACGAACACTGCAAATAGTCATACATTGTGGGACAATGTGGGCATCGTCCTCTACTTTTTCCAAGTCTGATAAAGGGCGATAATCTTGGCGAACTTATTGCCGCCGCCTTGTCCCATCTGGCTTAAGATCACTTTTTCTAGCCCCTCCAACACCTGCTCTGTCGTCTGTACATCCACGCCGCCGGCCGCCCGGGCGACCATTTGATTAATTGCGTCCCTGTCCATCTCTTGCCTCCTTTTTCAATAGTATCTCATATCAGCTTATTCTGATATCCGGAGGGCTAGAAGTCAGTAGGCGGTTCACAGAATTATTTCCATTCTTTATGAAATATTCATCTGCCATTGCATATGGAATTTCCCGACAAGCACCTTGAGCGCTTGGAATCTTTGGGTTTTACACATTATCCACATAGTTTTCCACAATAACTTTTTGGAAAATCAGGTCAGATTATGCATGTACCTTTGACATAATGTCGAAGTCCATCGGATTTTGCGGAGATTAAGAGAGCTTCCGCTTGTACAGTTGCACGGCAATGGTAAACGTGACAACGATAAGACCCACACTCCAAATCAATGCAATCGGCAATGCATTGCCTGTCGGCGTACCCAGCATAAGGGCCCGGAGACTGTCAATAATGGGCGTCATGGGCTGGTGCTCGGCAAACCACCGAATGCTGTTGGGGAGCGTCTCAATGGGTGCAAAACCGGAACTGATATATGGCAAGAGGAAGAGGAGGAACGGATAGGTCCCGGCGCTCTCCGGCGCCTTTGCAATCAGCCCGCAAATGACCCCGATCCAGGTGATGGCCAGGATAAACAGCGCCAGGATGCCTATGATGACCAGCCAGTCCGCAAAACTCGCCTGGGGTCGGAATCCGATGAGGACGGCAATCCCAATAGCCACGGCGGCTGTAATCATGCTCCGCACCAGTGCGGCGATTACATGGCCTGTCAGCACGGCGGATTTGGAGATGGGCATGGAGCGGAACCGGTCTATAATTCCTTTCATCATGTCGTTATTGACATTGATCGCCGAAAACGTGACGCCCTGGGCAATGGTCTGTAATATAATTCCAGGCACGATGAAGTCGATCACAGTATAGCTGCCCATATCCATCACATTGTTAAATACAAGACCAAACAGCAACATCACAAACGCCGGCACGATAATCGCCGCACCAAAGGCCTCTGGGTTCCGAAATGTGATGCGCAGGCTGCGCTTGGACATGGTCCAAGAATCGAATAATACGTTTGATTTTCTCATTGTCTAATCATTCTCCTTTTTCTCGCCAATCAGGGTGAGGAACACATCTTCCAGTGAGGGCTGTTTTTGTGTAAAGCGGGCAATGGAGACGCCTGCGCTGTTCAATCGGGTCAAGACATCGGCAAACTGTCTAGCACTGCCATCTGTGGACACGTCAATGGAAGTTTCCGAACGCGCGCCGTTGTCGCCGGTTTTATTCTGTTTGACACGATACCCGTTCAACAGTTCCCAAGCTTTTTTCGCATCGGCACGATTGTGGAAGTCCAACTGGATGCTCCCCTGGGGCAAAACCGTCTTCAGCTCGTCCGGTGTTCCCTCTGCGGTGATGACCCCCTCGTGGAGAATGGCGATATGGTCGGCCAGATATTCTGCCTCCTCCAAATATTGAGTGGTGAGAAAGATCGTTGTGCCGCCTTTCGCCAAGGCTTTGATCATATCCCACATGGCGATCCGATTTTGGGGATCCAGGCCCGTGGTGGGCTCGTCCAGGAAGATGACCTGGGGATTGCCCGTCAGGCTCATGGCGATGTCCAGCCGACGGCGCATCCCGCCGGAATAGGTGGCGGCGGGGCGATCTGCGGCATCTTCCAGCCGGAAGGTAGCGAGCAGTTCCTCGGCCCGCTCTTTCACGTTGGGCAGGTGGTTGAGGTCGCCGATCAGTTGGAGATTTTCTCTCCCCGTCAGCGCCTCGTCCACGGCGGCGTATTGGCCCGTCAGGCTGATGCACTCCCGCACACGATCCGCCTGGTGTACCACATCATAGCCGCAGATGCTGGCCGTGCCGCCGTCCAGCTTGGATAAGGTGGCAAGGATCCGAACGGCAGTTGTCTTTCCCGCCCCGTTGGAGCCTAAGAGGGCGAAGATGCTCCCCTTTTTAACCGTAAAATTGACCCCTTTCAAGACGTGTAGGCGCTTGAACGATTTTTCCAGATGTTTGACTGCGATAATGTGCTCTGTCTGTTGCAATGGTATATCCTCCTCAATTTATATACGTGGTGAATGTATGTATTTCGTCAAAAAAATGTGCCTTTTGCTCAGGGTGTGTCAGGGCTGGAAGATACCCCTAAAAACTCGGCAAATACCTCGCCTTTTTCTAAGAAAGCATCGTCCATAATGGGCATCCCTAGATTGTCAAAAATTTGCTTGATGAGCATGGCTTTTTCCTCAAACTCGGTCTCGTCCATGGGAAAAAAGGCGGGGACCATCCAAACTTGGAACAGTACCGCAATCAGCTCTGACATCAGTTTGGCGTTGCCGGGCTGGATGGAACCGTCTGCCATACCCTCCTCAACCAGAGGTTGCACCATCTTGGCCATCTCCAGATTATCTTTAAAATGCTGGGCCAAAAAGTGCGGGCTGGATAATAAGGGCATGGCTATCTTACTCACTGCAATACGCTTTTCATCTGCGTAATCCTCCGTGCTGTATTGCATGACCATTTGGATTTTCTGCAGGCCGTTTAGATCTGTTTCCTCCTGCACTTTTTGAAAGGGATTATCCTCCTGGAACAGCTTATCCAGTAGGGCGTCAAACACTTCTTCTTTGGATTTAAAGTGGTGATAGAATGCGCCCCGGGTCATCCCGCCCATGCCGTTGACAATGTCCAGGATGGTGGTCTGCTCATATCCCTTTTTGAGGAACAGATCCATAGAGGCTTTTAGAATTTTCTGGACGGTCTCTTCCGGGTACTTATTCCGTGGCATATGGGCTCACCTCCGCTGTGTAATTCCAAACATACATACATCATGTATTTATGATAGCAGATGTATATTCTGCTGTCAATACTTTTTTTGAAAGTTTATGTTACAAAGAGTGGCGACGGTTGTTTTCGTGTCCCTGCAACACGTTTCTTGCCCGTCTGGTGAAGTGGACTTTTTAGCTGTAGGATTTTTCAAACGGAGAGCGCACTTGACATTTTTATTTTTCTATACTATCATAATGGAAAGTTTGCTTTCCGTTTGGAAAAGGAGGGTGTAACGAATTTTTATTTGAGGAGGGTATGTCCATGTCAAAGTATCAGAAAATAAAAAACGCAATCGAAGCATTCCAGCCGGACGGTGCAAATGTGCCTATTTTGTATTCTACTACAGAAGTGAATGAGAAAGGGTTTAACGCACTGACCGGCAGAAAGCTTAAATTGTGGTCTTCGCGGACAACCATAGCAGTGGTGGTATGCGTTATTTTCCTCATAGCGATTTCAGCTGTCGCCACATTTCTTACCGGATCGGGGATGGCGTCGGCTCCTGCTGCTTTTGTGCCCCTGTTTATCGCCCTCCTGTTTCGCACGACCCCTATCGCCATCAGGGATGACGGCCTGGATTTTTATTTTTTAGAATCCAGACTTGATTTTAAATATGTTGTGTCTGATAAACTTAGTTTGCCCTATGACAGGATAAGCAATGTGAAGATGAAAACAGGAAGCGTATTCAAAAATAATAGGTATTTTACATTTGAGTTCTTGCATAACGATAAGAAATACAGAATAAAAACCTCTATGTCTAATAAAAAGAGAAAAATGAAAGAGCAAGAAGAAAACCTGAAATACCTGCTTGAGGTGCTTGAAAAGAAGCAAATAAAATCTAATTAAATCGACACAGAGACGGCACATAGTTGAACCCCCGCCCAATGGCAGGGGAGAACATAAGAAATCTGCGATGAAAGCCCTGTTTGTCTTTCATCGCAGATTCAATTTGTAGGCTATACGGTGTCGTCAATGGCGCTTCTCTCCCGGAAGAGCAGAGAGACGCACCACAGGGCGCCCAGGCCCACCAGCGTGTAAATCACCCGACTAATGGCCGCGGACTGCCCGCCGAAGATGGCGGCAATGATATCAAAACCAAAGATACCTACGCTCCCCCAGTTGAGACCGCCGACAATGACCAAAATCAATGCGATTCGATCCATAATCATAAGAATGTCCATTCCTTTCACACAGTTTCTGTGAGACTTCACGCAGAAAGTACAAATAGTACACCGTTACTATGTCCCGTTGCGGAAAGAAATATGCGGGGGCGTTGAAAATTTTTCATCATTTTTTCGTTTTCGGCCTCTCCCCTACCACCAGGCGATAAAATCCCTCGCCGGCCACTTCGTTGGACTCCAATACGATGGTGAACGCTCTGGGATCTCTGGCCTCTACGGCTTTTTGGACGCTGTACATCTGCTTGCGGTCACAGGCGCACATGACCACCTGCCGGGGGAGCCCCTGATAGCCGCCCTGGGCCTGCCAGACGGTACAACCCCTGCCGCTGGTCTCCTCAATGGTCTCCCGGATGGGTAGGTAGTCGTCCGTGACAATAAGGAGTAGTTTCCCCGCATTGATCCCGTACATGAGCCGGTCGATCACCTGAGAGAATAAAAAGGCGATAATCAGTCCGTAGAAGATGCCGTTGATATCCTGGAACAGGAGGCCGCCCATGACCACCACAGCGCAGTCGGAGAAAATGATAATCCGCCCCAGGGACAGATGGGGCCGCTTCGCCTTGATGGCCATGACGATAAAATCAGCGCCGCCGGAAGAGGCGTTTTGCATATAGATCAGGGCAAAGCCCGCCCCGGCGATGACCCCGCAGGCCAGGGCCGCCAAAAGGGGTTCCCCGTGGTAGACGGGGAAAAACGGCGCCACGTAGTCAAACAGTAGGGACGTGACGATCATACATCCGATGGAGTGGAGGAAAAACCGCCTGCCCAAC
The DNA here is from genome assembly GCA_009780435.1 of Oscillospiraceae bacterium. Classification (GTDB taxonomy): domain Bacteria; phylum Bacillota; class Clostridia; order Oscillospirales; family Oscillospiraceae; genus WRAB01. The sequence continues at coordinate 83,391 of WRAB01000002.1, forward strand.
AGCCGCCAGCAGAGGATTGCCACCGGGATATTGAGCACGATAAGAGACCAGCCGATGGGAATGTCCCACAACCGGTTGATGATGAGCGCAATCCCCGTAAAGCCCGCCATGGGAAACTCCGCCGGGACGGCGAAACCGGCGATGCCGATTACAACCAAAACACAGCCGACAAATTCCAAAATGTACTTCATAAAAGAGCGGCGGAGAAAATGTCTTTTCATAACTTGTAGTGTGCCTCGTTTCCTTTGAATTATAGTTGGCGATTTTCGTGATCAGCAACTATATGGCCAATATGTAATTTTTCTGTTGACAGGACTGCTTTCACGTGCTATAGTGAACTGTGTCATCTGTTCGTACCAATTGCTCACATGTTTTTGTAAGTCATTGATCGTTTCGATGTCTCACAAAAACATGTGATCTTTTTTGGGATCAGGTCAGATACAACTTATTTTTTCAGGAGGCTTTTATATGAATCAGGGTACAGTCAAATGGTTTAACGCAGACAAGGGTTTTGGGTTCATCTCCAACGACGAGGGCGGCGACGACGTGTTTGTGCATTTCTCCGCAATCCAGTCCGAGGGATTCAAAACGCTGGAAGAGGGCCAGAAAGTCGTTTACGACATCGAACCCGACCCCAAAAACAGCTCCAAGAGCAGAGCTGTCAACGTCAGCCCCCAATAACCTGACAATGGCCCGACGAGCAAGGAGCAATTTCCTTGCTCGTTTGCTATTTCCCCACAGAGCTGCGCTCTGCGGGGGCCCCATTCATTTAATCTCCTCGGCAAAGCAAAGCTCCGCCGGTATCGAGATTTTCGCTTTGCGAAAATGCTCGGACGCCGGATTCCCGGCGGCGCATGGGCTTTAGAATGCCTGGCATCTATTGTACCACACTTTATCTCGTAAATCTATTGTACAAACCATGTATTTGTGCTATAACTAGCTTATACGATTCCCATCCAATTAAGAGAGGAGCGACCACTATGCCAGAATTAAAAGGAAGCCGAACCGAACAAAACTTGAAGGCTGCATTTTCCGGTGAATCCGAGGCCAGAAACAAGTACACTTATTTTGCCAGCGTGGCGAAAAAAGAGGGCTACGAGCAAATCTCCGCTTTCTTCTTAGAGACGGCCGAAAATGAAAAAGAGCACGCCAAGCTCTGGTTTAAGCATCTGAACGGCGTCGGCAACACGAAAGAAAATCTGAACGCCGCCGCAGAGGGTGAAAACTATGAGTGGACCTCCATGTACAAGGAATTTGCACAAGTGGCCCGGGAAGAGGGCTTCACCGACATCGCCGACCAGATGGACGGCGTGGCCGCCGTGGAAAAACACCACGAGGAGCGGTATCTCAAGCTCCTGCAAAACCTGGAGCTAGACAAAGTGTTCCAGCGGGAAGAGACCGAGGCCTGGATCTGCCGCAACTGTGGCCACATCGAAGAGGGCGATAACGCACCGGATCTCTGCCCCGTCTGCTTCCATCCCCAAGCTTATTTCCAAATTCACGTGGAGGCCTACTAATCAACTCCACTAAGGGCCGCCGCTTCATGCGACGGCCCTTTTCCGTTTGACAAAATAATCGGAAGGCTTGACATCAGTCAAGCCTTCCGTCTCTATCTCTATAGAGAAGTCCTTAGAAATACCGTTTCAACAGACCACTGAATCCGCAGCCGTGACGGGCTTCGTCTTTGGCCATCTCGTGGACTGTGTCGTGGATGGCGTCGTAGTTGAGCTCTTTGGCCCGTTTGGCCAGTTCAAATTTTCCGTTGGTCGCTCCCATTTCAGCCTCTGCCCGGAGTTCCAGGTTCTTTTTGGTGCTGTTGGTCAGGCACTCACCCAAGAGCTCGGCGAATTTCGCGGCGTGCTCAGCTTCCTCGAATGCGTAACGCTTGAACGCCTCGGCGATTTCGGGATACCCTTCTCTGTCGGCCACCCGGCTCATGGCCAGATACATACCCACTTCGGCGCATTCGCCGTTGAAGTTGTCCACTAGGCCTTTGTATACATCGGGTTCCACCTTGTCTTTTGCGCCGGCGCCCAGTTCGTGCTGGGTGGCGTAGGTCATCTCGCCGGTGACTTCGGCAAATTTTTCAGGGCCGACCTTACAGAGCGGGCATTGTGCGGGAGGGGCGTCGCCCTCGTGGATGTAACCGCAGACTTTACAGACAAATTTTTTCATGGTGATTTTCTCCGTTTCTTGTAAAATAATTTTTTATTGCCCTGTGTTTTCCCCGCCGTAGGCGGGGAAAACACAAAAAACTTTTATGCGCTTATTTTAAACAGGTTTTGCAAGTGCCGTAGACTGTCAGATCGACCCGCTCTACCTGAAATCCTTGGGATTTCTCCAAATAAGACTCCATCTCCAAATGCTCCGTGGGCGCGTCGATGTCGATGACCGCACGGCAAGTCCGGCAGATGAAGTGTCCGTGGGGTTCCACGTTCCCGTCAATCCGCTCCTGCCCGGCCACGGTGGCAACTGTGCAGATGAGCCCATCGTCTTTGAAGAGGCCGATATTGCGGTACACGGTACCCAAACTCAAGTCGGGATATGTGCCCTTTAACTCCTGATATACCCACTCCGCCGTCGGATGACTCTTGGTGGAGCGAACCTTGGCCAAGATGGCCTCTCGCTTTTGACTGTAGTTTCTGGTTTTCATGGGGGCCGCTCCGTTGCTTGAAATCAATAATAATTCTCATTACTGATTTTGAGTATAGCATATGCCTTTTTGCTTGTAAAGCCTTTTTCAAAAAAATTTTATATTTTTTGAAAAAAAGACGGGCGGCCATTGGCCGCCCGCTGTGTTTCGTTATACAGGATCTATGTGGTGCCGATCTGATTGCCGGCAATCTTGAATATCATCAACAAGCACTGTCTTTTCTGCAATTTGATAGACAATTGGATGCCGTCCCTCTTTCAATCGCTTGTCGCATACGGCTTTCAAATTCATCAGTTGTACATGTAGCGAGCTACAACTTCGCCTGTCCAGGCGCAGCGGAGTTGTTGGACGTCGCCCTGGAGATTTAGTATGACGTTTTTTGCGCAGACAGGGTTTTTGAAGCCTACTTACTCAACGACCTGCTTTTCGTCTGTAGGTTCCTCACCGCTTGGTACTTTCATAGCATCTTGCTCTAAAGTGGAAATGAAAAATGTCCCTGAAATAATAGTAAAGCCCAAGCAAAAAAGCACAGCAGAGGGAGAAAGCCTATCGAACAAACCTGTAAAAAACATTAAAAGAAATAGAAATACAAAAACGCTTGCAGTGAAAATAATAAGCCTGATCGTCATTTCCATGTGAGATCTGTTCTTTCGTACAGCTCTATCTTTTTTCGATTGGAAACTTTGGAAACTGTTTATTTTAGCTAAAACAGATTCTAAAAAATTTACAAAAATGATACCACCGCTCACCACAAAAGCCATCTCAAGGATTATGTTATCAAAAAATCGAGAAAATGCTCTTATCACAAACAAAAAAGCAACTATATTCACATGAAAGAGAATGCGTGTATTTTTTATTCTCACAATATCGCTCCTTGTTATGGGGATTTTATCAACTAAAATATAAAAGCTCAATGAGAATGAAAAAAGCCAGTTAAAAGCCAGCCAGCAAATTTACCCGCTGGAACTAATTAGGATGCTGTCTCAACTGCCGACAACGCTCTTTTCCGCCCTAATACGCAATCACATTGGCAATATAGTCCCGCAGTTCGTCGATCTTGATCCGCTCTTGCGCCATGCTGTCCCGGTGGCGGACGGTGACGCAGCCGTCTTCTACGCTGTCGAAGTCGTAGGTCACGCAGAGGGGGGTGCCGATCTCGTCCTGGCGGCGGTAGCGCTTGCCGATGGAGCCGGCGTCGTCGTATTCTGCCATAAAATGCTTCTGAAGGTCCTGGTAAATCGCTGTGGCGCCCTCGCCCAGCTTCTTTGATAGGGGTAATACCGCACACTTGATCGGCGCTAAGGCCGGGTGGAACCGCATGACGACTCGGATATCGCCTTTTTCCTCGTCCACCACTTCTTCGTCATAGGCGTCCACGAGAAAGGCCAGGGTGACCCGGTCAGCACCCAGGGAAGGTTCGATGACGTAGGGGATATACCGCTCGTTCGCCTCTTGGTCGAAATATTCCATGTTTTCACCGCTGGCGTTCTGGTGGGCGGTTAGGTCAAAATCCGTGCGGTCTGCGATGCCCCAGAGTTCGCCCCAGCCGAAGGGGAACAGGAACTCAAAGTCCGTGGTGGCCTTGGAGTAGTGGCTCAGTTCTTCCGCTGCGTGATCTCGGAGTTGAAGATTTTCCGGCTTGATGGAGAGCCCCAGGAGCCACTGGTGGCAAAATTCCCGCCAGTAGGAGAACCACTCCAAATCTGTCCCCGGCTTGCAGAAGAACTGTAGTTCCATCTGCTCAAACTCCCGTGTGCGGAAGGTGAATTGACCCGGCGTGATCTCGTTGCGGAAACTCTTACCTACCTGGGCGATGCCGAAGGGAATCTTCCGGCGAGAGGTGCGCTGGACATTCTTGAAGTTGACGAAGATGCCCTGGGCCGTCTCCGGGCGGAGATAGACCTCGGCGGCGGAGTCCTCGTTGACGCCTTGGAAGGTCTTGAACATCATGTTGAACTTGCGAATGGGTGTAAAATCCCGCTTGCCGCAACTGGGGCAAGGGATATTTTTCTCCGCCATGTAGGCGGCCAGTTGCTCGTTGTCCATGGCCTCGACCAGAACCCCGGTGATCTCCTGTTCGGCGTTGAAGTCCTCGATCATCTTATCGGCCCGGTGGCGCATTTTGCAAGATTTACAGTCGATGAGGGGGTCGTTGAAGTTGACCACGTGACCCGAGGCCACCCAGACCTCCCGATTCATGAGAATGGCGGCATCCAGCCCTACGTTATACGGACTCTCTTGGACAAACTTCTTCCACCAGGCCGCCTTGACGTTGTTCTTCAACTCCACGCCCAAGGGGCCGTAGTCCCAGGTGTTTGCAAGGCCGCCGTATATCTCGCTGCCGGGGTAGACAAACCCGCGCCCCTTACACAGGGCGACGATTTTTTCCATTGTCTTATCTGTATTTTGCATAACCATCCTCCGCTTTGCTTTTTCAATAGCTGTATTATACTATACATCAGCCCTGTGGACAAGGGCTTTTCCGCCTTGGCTTTTTTGCCAATATGCGATATAATTAAGCCCAGCGTTATTCTATGAAAGAATGGTCATACACATGGACACACCAATGGAATTTTTAGCCCAGAGCTACGATATTGCCGTTATCGGTGCGGGACACGCCGGGATTGAGGCCGCTTTGGCGGCCGCGCGGATGGGGCACTCGACTATCTGCTTTGCGCTGAATCTGGACGCGGTAGGCAATATGCCCTGTAATCCGGCCATCGGCGGCACGGGGAAGGGCCAACTCGTCCGTGAACTGGACGCCCTGGGCGGCGAGATGGGCAGGGCCGCCGATCTCTCTTGTATCCAATATCGGATGCTGGGGGCCAGCAAAGGCCCCGCCGTCCGCTCCCTGCGGGCTCAGGCGGATCGACGATTATACCAGCAGATTATGAAGCGCACCCTGGAACAGCAGGAGAATCTCACCCTCAAACAGGCGGAGATCGTCTCCATCGGCATCGCAGATGGCCGTGTGACCCAGGTGGTGACCCGGGCCGGGGCCGTCTATCCCTGCCGCGCCGTGATTATCGCCACAGGCACCTATCTCCAGGCCCGGACGATTACGGGTTCCGCAGTCCAAGAGGCCGGACCCGATGGCATGTTCGCAGCAGGGCCTTTGACGGACAATCTCATCGCCCTGGGACTCCCCTTACAGCGCTTCAAGACGGGGACCCCTCCACGAGTCAGCGCGAAAAGTGTGGACTTTGACGAAATGGAAATTCAGGCTGGAGACGATCATCCGGAGCCTTTTTCTTTCTCCACCAAAGATCCGCCCCGCAACCAAGTGGTGTGTCATCTAACCTATACCAACGAGGAGACCCATGCAATTATCCGAGAGAATCTCCACCGAAGTCCTCTCTATGGCGGGGTCATTTCGGGGACAGGTGCACGCTATTGCCCTTCTATTGAAGACAAAGTGGTGCGCTTTGCCGATAAAAAACGGCATCAGCTCTTTGTCGAGCCCATGGGCCTGGACACGGACGAACTCTATATCCAGGGCTTTTCCTCTTCCCTGCCGGAGGACGTGCAGATCCAGATGCTCCGCACCGTCCCCGGCTTACGCCGCGCGGAGATTATGCGTCCGGCCTATGCCATTGAATACGACTGTCTCGACCCCACGGCCCTCTATGCCACCATGGAGACGAAAAGCATCGACTATCTCTATGGGGCCGGGCAGTTCAACGGCTCCTCTGGATACGAGGAGGCGGCGGTACAGGGCTATGTGGCAGGGGTCAACGCAGCGTTGAAATTACAGGGCGCCCCGCCCTTGATCATTGACCGGAGCCAGGGGTATATCGGGGCCCTCATCGACGACCTGGTAACCCGTGGCACCAGCGAACCCTACCGTATGATGACCAGTCGCTCCGAGTATCGCCTCCTCCACCGGCAGGACAACGCCGACCAGCGCATGACCCCCTTGGGCCATAGAGTCGGCCTAGTGGATGACGATACTTTGCGGACAGTAGAGGAGAAATACGCCGCCGTGGAGCGGGAAGTTGACCGGTTGGCCAACACCCATCTGCCGCCCTCGGCGGCCCTCTCAGATTTTCTGGAGTCAAAAGGTGCCGCCGCCCCTGCTTCCGGCATCAGTCTACAGGCCCTCATCCGCAGGCCGGAACTCACCTATGACGACTTGGCCCCCTTTGATTCAAATCGCCCCTCCCTTGATCGGGCTGCGCGGGAGCAGGTGGAACTTGCGATCAAATACGAAGGCTATATCACCCGACAACTGCGGCAGATAGAGGCCTTCGCCAGGGCAGAGCACCGGGTTATCCCGCCGGATATCGACTACCACGCCATCCAGGGCCTTTGCCTAGAGGCCCGACAAAAGCTGGATCAGATTCGCCCCCAGAACTTGGGGCAGGCCGGGCGGATATCCGGCGTCAGCCCCTCGGATTTGACTGCTTTGATGATCTGGCTGGAACATGGCCGGGGAAAAACTGTAACAAAATCGTAATCTACAGCCTGTTGGCAAAGGGGCCAAAATATGGTATGATATTTTTGTAGAGTTGTATCTTGCTCGTATTGGGAGGGGTTCCATGAAACGATACCGCATAGTTTGTCTGCTTTTGGCAATCATCTTGCTGTTCAGTCTAGTGCCCGTGGCCGGGGGCTCGGCGGAGGTCGTCTTCACAATGATCAACGGCAACGCCCCGGAGCAGCTCCAGGCCCGGACGATGCCTGTACAAATCAACGGTGTCATGCACGTACCCTTGTCAACCTTAGAACGGCTGGGAGTCACTTTTTCACTCCTGCCCGAAGACGAATCCAGCTTCCGTTTGACCCGGGGTGCCGATGTGTATGTAGAGTTTGATCTATATAGTCAGACTAATATCACCCATCAAGGAGACACTCTCGCCGTTGCCCCGATCCACCGCCATGGTACGCTGTTCTTCCCTGTCAGCCTCACGCCCACCGTGCCAGGGCCTCTCGCGTCCTTCTTTGGTGCGAATTATCAATTCATCCAAATGGCACCGGCTCCAGTTCTCAGACTGTACTACGATTTAGGCGGCATCAGCCACGAGACCCTTGCACAAGAGGGGGAACAACTCTTCGGTTTAACAGAGCGACTCAACACCTTTACCGGTAGCCCCGTCGGCGGCGGTGGCCCGATTGGTGGCGGTACCGTTGTAGTTCCCCCGTCCCCGCCACCTCCCCCCCCACCGCCTCCACCGCCGCCATCCCAAGTGGAGGAAGAAGACCTGGAGCCCGTAGATTTAGACTCCCTCCCCGTCCATCAAGTCTATCTCAGTTTCATCGGACTGACTGAAGAGACGGAGGCCTTACTGAATCAGCTTTCCCGCGCCCGGATCCCCGCCGGATTCTTCGTCACCGCCGCAGATGTGGAGACGTTCCCCGACCTCGTCCGCCGTATCCACGGAGAGGGACACCAGTTGGGTATCTATCTGGCAGAAGACGCCGAGAGAGAGTTTGCCGCCACCTCTCGCGCCATCTTTGACGCGGCCCGCTTACGGACGGTTCTCGTGGCGGCCCGGACAGATGACGTGGCCCGGAATGCCGACGACCTCGGATTCATTGTCTATGAGACCCCCATTCTGCGAGAATTCAGCGGCGCAGACGGATCCGTCCGTCTGTCCGGCGACCTCTTGGTGGACAGCGGCAGTGTGACCGCCTATACCCTGACCGCACTGACTGATCGGCTCCGCAGCAATGCCTATCGGGCTCTCCGAATCGTGGATTCTATCTTTGCATTTTAGGATATATTGCTACTGTAAGGAGTTTTTTACGAATGATAAAAGCCGTTGTCCTCGCCGCCGGAAAAGGTACCAGATTGCAGACCGAAGGTTCAGATTTGCCCAAAGTCATGCGCACCGCCCTGGGGGAACCCCTGCTCCACTACGTGCTAGACGCCATTTCCTTTATCCCGCCCAAGGATACAATCCTCGTGGTGGGCTATCAGAAGGAGATGGTGATCTCTCACTTCACAGGATACGTCTTCGCCGAACAGACAGAACAACTCGGCACAGGACACGCTGTTATGGCGGCCAAAGACGCCTTGGGCACGGAGGAGTTCCCCGTCCTGATCTGCTACGGCGACATGCCCTTGCTCCGCCGGGAGACTTATGAGGATCTGATGGCGACCCATCTACGGGATCAAAACGCCTGTACGATTCTCACCGGCACCACCCATCTGCCCCTGGCCTTTGGCCGGATTGTCCGGGACGAGGCAGGCCGATTTCTGGAGGTCGTAGAGGATCGGGACTGCACATCGGAGCAAAAGGCCATCACCGAACTCAATGTCGGGGTTTATGTATTTCAATCCGGCGCCTTGCTCCCGGCGCTAGATCAACTGGGTTGTCACAATAGCCAGGGGGAATATTATCTGACCGACGTCCCTGCCATCCTCCGGGAGGCAGGCGCCCGTGTCGGCATCTGCAAACGGGAGTTGGGCGATGAGCTCATCGGAGTAAATACGGTAGTGGAGTTACAGCAGGTGGAGCAGTCACTGGCCAGACGGGCTGTGTAATTGTTCCGCTGTAATTCTTGCATAAAGGCTGCTTGACAAAAGGCGTAAAACACACTATAATTGCAAAGTGCCTATGTAGTTAGCCGGTTGCTCTAGCGGTATAAAAGCCGGTTGCTCAAAGTGACGAAATGCTGTATTTTCAAAGGCTACGTGGGCCTTTAGCTCAGTTGGTTAGAGCATCCGGCTCATAACCGGACGGTCCTGGGTTCAAGTCCCCGAAGGCCCACCAGATAGGGGTATAGCTCAGTTGGTAGAGCAGCGGTCTCCAAAACCGCGTGCCGAGGGTTCAAGTCCTTCTGCCCCTGCCAAAAATCCCGCAATCCTTGTAGTTTCAATGGGTTGCGGGTTTTGCTTTCCCACCGTGTACGAATTATGTACGAATGAGTTTTCAGAACCTCTAGTCGATGCCTCTAAAAATAACAAATGATGACCATACTTTTTGTAGTGTGGTCATCATTTGTTTATGCGATTGTGTTCAAAATATCAACCGCGTTTTCTTCCTCTCGTGAATACAAGTGGCTGTATGTATTCCATGTTTCACTCGTACCATATTTAACGAATATGACATGCTATTGTCACATTCGTGTGGTATACTAGTTCTGGGTGATAACAATGCAAACAAGCCGATTATTTGAAATCATATATCTGCTTCTAAACAAAGACCGTGTAACCGCAAGGGAGCTGGCGGAGCGTTTTGGCGTTTCCACACGGACAATTTACCGAGACATTGACACAATCAGTTTGGCGGGAATCCCTGTTTACACAGAAAAAGGAAAGGGCGGCGGCATCAGCTTATTGCCTGATTTTGTGCTGAATAAATCTATTTTAAGCGAAGAGGAGCAGAGCGAGATACTTGCCTCTTTGCAAGGGCTTACACAAATTCAATCCGCCGATGCTGACCATGTTTTGCAGAAACTATCTACCGTATTCAATAAGACTGCCGTCAAATGGCTGGAGGTGGATTTTTCTGACTGGAGTTTCCATAGGCAAGATATTTGGGGCGGGTTCAAATCTGCCATTTTGCAAATGCGAATTGTGGAGTTTGACTATTACAGCTCCTATAGCGAAAAAACCCGCCGCCGTGTCGAGCCGATTCAGCTTTGGTTTAAGTCAAGGGCTTGGTACTTGAAAGCCTACGATCTAACCAAGCGTGACATTAGATTATTTCGACTAAGCCGTGTGCAAAATATGAATGTGACTGATAAAACTTTTGCCGAACGAAATCTGCTCATGGAGGAAACAATCAGCTCGCCATCAACGAAGCAAAAGCCTGATGTTACATTGAGGCTTCGGATCAAATCGGAAATGGCGCACAGGGTACTTGATGAGTTCGCAAGCGTAGTCGAGAAGCAAGAAGCAGACGGCAGCTATATTGTCTCACTCTGTTGGCCGGAGGATCATTGGGTTTATGGCACAATACTCTCTTTCGGAGAATATATCGAAGTCCTTGGGCCGAAGCATATCCGAGAGATCATTCGGGATAAGGCAAAGAAAATTTACGAACAATATTCATAATATGACACAGCGTTGTCGTATTTAGCGTGATACGCTTAAGAGAAACGATAAAAGGAGTTCTAATATGCTTGAAATACCGGAAGCCATTGTAATATCCCGGCAGCTGGATCAAACTGTAAAAGAGAAACGTATCAAAGAAGTCGTCACGGCTGCGTCCCCGCATAAATTTGCTTGGTACTTCGGCGAGCCGTCTGAGTATGACGCGCTCTTATGTGGGCGCACGATTAAGACCGCTTTTTCCTATGGTGGCCGCATTGAAATATTGGCGGAGGGCGCGGCTTTGCAGTTCGGTGATGGTGTGAATTTGCGATATTATGAAGCCGATGAAAAGTACCCGGCGAAACATCAACTGCTTCTTGTGTTCGACGACGATTCCGCATTGGCTGCAACGGTGGCAATGTATGGAATGCTATTCGCCTATCCGTCTCACACCAACCTGGACGACGATTTTTACTATACAGCGGCCAAAGAAGCTGTGTCGCCCTTGTCCGACGGATTTGATTACCCATATTTCCAGACACTCTTTCATGAAAAGGGACTCAAAATGAGCGCGAAAGCGTTCTTGGCCACAGAGCAACGGATTCCTGGGCTTGGAAACGGTGTTCTACAGGATATTCTGCTGAATGCAAACGTTTATCCAAAGAAAAAGATGGGCAACTTATCAGAAGCGCAACGCCAGGGATTATTTTACAGCTTAAAATCCACGCTTGTGGAAATGACCAATGCCGGCGGTCGTGATACCGAGCGGGATTTGTTTGGCAATCCGGGAGGCTATAAAACGAAACTAGGCAAAAACAACAAGCTACTTATCTGCCCAAATTGCGGCGGGTCAGTCAAGAAAGAGGCCTATATGGGTGGGAGTATTTACTTTTGCGAACAATGCCAAGAGAGATGAGCGAGAACCTTTCTCTTGGGTTGAAAATTTATAGTAGTTTAAATAAGACACACTGTTGTCCTGTTTTCTGTGGTATGATATTGTTATGAACACCCCTACCCCTTACAAGAAAATATTCCAAGTGCCAACCAGTTCGTGGTTTGAGCGCACTTTGGGCGCGCCTACCGACGTGCAGCGGGAGGCTTGGCCTGCCATCGCCTCCGGCAAACATGCGCTCGTCTCTGCACCCACCGGGACGGGCAAGACGCTGTCGGCCTTTTTGGTGTTCATCGACCAAATGATGGCCGAGGCGCGCGCAGGCGCTTTAGAGCCGGGGCTACAGGTCGTTTACATTTCGCCCTTAAAGTCCCTCGCCGGGGACATCCGCGAGAACTTATACCGCCCCTTGGACGGTATCGCCGGCAAGGACGGTAGCCCGCTCACCATCGCCGTTCGCACGGGGGACACCTCCCCGGCTGAGCGGCAGAAGATGGCGAAAAAACCGCCGCATATTTTAATCACCACCCCGGAGTCTTTATATTTACTGCTCACCTCCGGTTCGGGCCGGAACATGCTGAAGACCGCAAGGGCTGTGATTGCAGACGAGTTGCACGCCATGATTGACAGCAAGCGGGGCGCACATTTCATGCTCTCCCTCGCGCGGTTGGATGTTTTATGCGGCCGCCCTTTGCAGCGGGTGGGCCTCTCCGCCACCATTGAGCCGCTTTCCCTTGCGGCGGATTATTTGTCCAACGGCGACACGCCTGTGGAGATCATTGCACCCGCCATGCACAAGGAGTTTGAAATCCAAATCGCAAACCCCTTTCCCGGCGGGATTTTGCCGGAGGGTACCATCTGGCCGGAGATTGCCCAGAAAGTAATCGAGGCGTGCCGGGGCGCCCGAAGTGTCATCGCCTTCACCGAAGGGCGCCTGATGGCAGAACAACTGGCCTACTACGTAAACCAGGCGGAGGGCGAAGGCTTTGCTCGCACCCATCATGGCAGCGTGTCGAAAGAGCAGCGTTTTGAGGTGGAACACGACCTCCGGGCCGGACGGCTCCGCCTACTCTGTGCCACCTCTTCCATGGAACTGGGCATTGACGTGGGCGAGATTGACCTGGTGTTGCAGGTCGCCTGTCCAAACTCCATCGCCAGCCTCATGCAGCGGCTGGGACGGGCGGGACATAATCCTGGGCGGACAAGCCGATTGATTATGTTCCCGCGCATGGTGTCGGAAAACTTGTACTCTGCCCTAACCGCACAAGCGGCCCGGGAGGGTGGCATTGAACAAGCTCGCCCGCCGCGCCTGTGCCTGGATGTGCTGGCACAGCACTTGGTCTCCATGGCGGCCAGTAGCGCATACACCGTGGATGACGTCATGGCTCTGCTGCCCCATGCATATCCCTTCCGTGGTGTGTCACGTGAGGATGTGTACACTGTTTTGCAGATGCTGGCGGGCGATTATGAACACGAGCGCGACTTGCCCGTACGCCCACGCCTCTATTATGATCGTATCCACCAGCGCGTGGAGGGCGATGCCTACAGTCGGATGCTCGCCACGTCGGCACCCGGAACCATCCCGGACACGGGTATGTACGCGGCGAAAACCGAGGGCGGCGTGAAAATCGGCGACTTAGACGAAGAATTTGTCATTGAGCAGCGGGTCGGGTTTAAGTTTCTGCTGGGTTCATTTGCGTGGCGAATCGCGGCAGTGGATAAGGACACGGTCACTGTGGTGCAATCTTCGCCGGAAGGCGCACGGCCGGCGTGGTGGCGGCACGGGGGCCAGGGGCGCGACACCCAGACCGGCCTGATCTTCGGACGGCAGATGCGGCAACTCGCCGAGGCGGCACAGGCCGGAGAACTGCTCTCCAGACTTGAACGCTTAGGACTCGAAGCCCCCGCCGCCAGAGACACCGCGGACTTTATCGAACGACAGGCGGCGGCCACGGGGATTTTACCCGATGACCGCAACTTGATTGCAGAGCATTTCTGTGACGAGGTGGGGTTACATCAGGTGATGATCCATTCCATTTATGGACGCCGGGTGAATGCGCCACTGGCCATCTTATTGACGCTCACGGCGAAACACCTGACCGGCATGGATGTGGATGCCTATGACGATGACGACGGCATTTTACTCATGGCCCGGGGCGAGCGCACCCTGCCGGAGGGCTTGCTCCAAGCGATCCGGCCCGAAACGGCCAAGTCTATTTTAGAAGCGGCCCTGCCGGGTACGCCGCTGTTTAACACCAGTTTCCGCCACAACGCCGGGCGTGCGCTGATGATGGGCGTGCGTAAACATACACGGAACCCCCTTTGGATCCAACGAGTACGGGCCAGCGAGATGATGGACGGCGCCATCCGCCACCCAGATCATCCGCTGATCCGCGAGACAAAACGGGAGTGTTTAGAAGACACTTGGGACTTGCCGGGACTGGAACGCTTGCTCTCAGATATGCAATCCGGTACGGTGCAGGTACGCGAACTATATCTGGACGATCCCTCGCCCATGTCCCTGCCGCTGCGTCGGCAGGCGGAAGTCGATTTGGTTTATGCCTACACCCCCACCACGGAGAATATCCTCACCGCCGCGGCGGAGGCCGCCCAGACCGCTGTGAACGAGGCGATCAAACCGAATACCAATCAACTCACACGGGTTTCCCAGCGGCAAAAACTGCCTGAGGACGTGCGGAGTTTGCACACGACGCTTATGATCGAGGGAGATTTGATCGCCGGAGAATTGCCCGTACCCTTGGAGTGGTTTGAGACCTTAGCCGAGGCGGGGCGCTGTCTTTACATTGAACCCGGGCTGTGGATCGCGGCGGAGCATGAGGCCGTCTACCAAGCCGCTTTGGAAGAGGGCGGGGCGGAAGCACGTCAAACTATGGTGCGGCGCGCCCTACGCTATCGCGGCGCGATGGATGCCGTAGAACTCGCCAAGCGCTATTTCTGGCCCCGGGAGACGGCACAGGTTGTGCTGGAAGCGCTCTGCGAACAGGGCAGTGTCATCCTAGACGCAGGCCTATACTACCACGCCGAACTCTACGAGCGCGCTCGCCGTGCCACCATCACGGAGCGGCGGCAGGTGCAGACGGTGCCGGCCTCACATTACGCCGCCCTCATGGCGGAACGCGTGCGGACATTTGCGCCAACCGGCGAACAATTGAAGCAGGCCGCCCTAATCCTGGCTGACCGACCGGCACCCGCCGATTTTTGGGAGGCGGGCCTGCTCCCCGCCAGAGTAAACGCCTACCGCCCGGAACTTCTTGACAAATTGCTGGCAGAGGGCCAGGTGTTTTGGCATCTGAACGAGGAAGGCCTTCGTTTTCACGCCCATGCGGACGTGGATTGGGACGCGGACATTGACGCGCTTTTGGCCCAGATCGAGTTGAACCCGGACGAGGAATTGGTGATGCAGACCTTGCGGCGGCGCGGGGCGTCTTTCCTCTCCGCTTTGTCTGTGGAGCCGCAGACCCAGGGGTCTTTGCAAGATGTGCTGTTTTCGCTGATGGAAAAGGGCCTCATCTATGCGGACAGCTTCATACCCGTGCGCATGTGGCTTAAGCAGGATAAGGACAAAAAAGCCACCGTCCGCCGCCGGGTCGCAGCGCGGGTGGCGACCACGAGTTCGGGTCGCTGGGATATTCGGCGGCCCCTTAAGCCGCAAAGCATGGAAGAACGGCTTGATCGCGCTTTTGAGAAAGTCGGTCTGCTCTGCCGTGAAACCGCCGGCCCTCTCTTGGGTGTCTCCTGGGCGACGGCGCTGGAGGCCTTGCGCGTTTGGGAATATACCGGCCGCGCACGACGGGGCTATTTTGTAGAGGGTCTGTCCGGTGCGCAATATATCCGCTCCGAGGCCTATGCCGCCACGATCCACGGGCTGGCGCACCCCGCGGATGAGATCCTCTGGCTGGCGGCGCCGGACCCAAATCAGGTCTGGGGCAAGGCCCTCGCCCACGAGCCGGGGCGACAGTTCACCATCGTCGCCGGCACCGTGGTCGCGCTCAAACGCGGTGTGCCCATTGCGGTATTTGAGCGGCAGGGACATACTTTGCGGGTGTTTGACCAGGCCGCACTCCCGGAAGCACTGGCCGCCTTTGCAACAGATTTTCGCAAACAAACGATCTTCCCAGCTCGAAAGCGGCTGACTGTCAAACAATACCCCGAAGCTACAGCGGAGGTTTTAGCCGCTGCCGGATTTAAGCAAGTGATGTTAGACTACGTGCTCTACCGGTAAATTATGATGATCCCACATGGAAACGCTGTCGATTTCTATCGACAGCGTTTTCTTTTTTTAGTATAATGAAGTCAATTCTGGAAAGGGGCTAAAGTGATATGTGTCGTAGAGTATTTGTCCTGCTTCTTGCGTTTTTATTGATTCTCCCCATAAGTGCCACTGCGTACGCCCAAAGCACGCTTGTCAGCGACCCGTACGATATTTTAGTTTTAGTAAACCGAGACAATCGGTTGAGCCAGGACTTTTGGCCGGGAGATATGATCCCCGTGGGGAACGGACAGCTCATGCGGTATCGGGCGGCGAATGCATTTTTATCCATGCAGCGCTCTATGAACGCAGATGGACTATTCTTAACCGTGCGCTCCGGATTTCGCAGCTATGAGACACAGCGCACCATATTCAACAATGCCGTGCGCAATCAGGGGCTGGCATCTGCCGAGAGATGGATCGCCCGGCCCGGGCACTCAGAGCACCAGACCGGTTTGGCGGTGGACATTCTACAGCGTGGGTTCACGGGGTCGCCCCTGAGCAGTGCTAGGTTCCAAACCACGCCGCAATTTGCGTGGCTGCACCGACACGCCCACACCTATGGGTTCATCATGCGATACCCGGGCGAATATGAGCACATTACGGGATTTGCCTTTGAGCCTTGGCACTGGAGATACATCGGCGTGGAATCCGCCACCTATATGTGGGAAAACGGGTTCCGGGTCTTTGAGACATACATAGAACACCGTGCGGCGAGACCGCCCGCCCCCCCCGAACCCACCGGCCCCAGCCACTGGGCGGTGGAGCAGGTAGAGGCGGCCATCACAGCGGGGCTTGTGCCGGCGCATCTACAATCATACTATACACAGGTCATTACCCGTGCGGAGTTTACGGCCCTGGTGGTCACACTGTATGAGAGTATGCGGGGTGAAATAACGGGGCGCAGCACATTCACCGACACGGATGATGAGAATGTCCAAAAAGCGGCATATATCGACGTTGTGAGAGGCGTGGGCGAGAATCGCTTCGCCCCAGAGGAGGGACTGTCCCGGGAACAGGCGGCAGTTATCCTGTCCCGCCTGGCAGACGCTATGGATCAACCGCTCCCGAGAGAGGCGGCGACCTTTGCGGACTTCGACAGCGTCTCCGATTGGGCGGCGGATGCAGTGGGCCACGTACAGGCCGCCGGCATTATGAGAGGCGTGGGGGATAACAACTTTGCGCCCCAAGTGGTACACACCCGGGAAGAGGCGATTGTCACCATGTTGCGGTTGTTTTATTTGGAGTGGTGAGTTTTTTCCGTGCCACGTATTTTAGCTTGCGCTACGCTCCCTGCAATCGAACGAATTGCAGGGAGTTTCTATGTTCAAACACTGGCCTTTTTCGGGCAACTGTGTTACAATATCAGTAATATCCCATTATTTTTCCCCCGCCGCAGGCGGGGAGAATGCGAAAAAACGTTATTGCTTTTTCGTGCGGGAGCAATCCCATAGGAGCGTGTTATTTTGTTACACAGTATCGTCATACTGGTCGTGCTGACCTTGATTAGTGGTGTATTATCGGCCTCTGAAATTGCCCTGAGTTCCGCTAACCGCAACCGGGTAAGATTGCTGGCGGAGTCGGGGGATCAAAAGGCGGCCCGGTTGCTTGCTGTCATGGATGAGCCGAATAGCTTTTTTGCCACGACCCAGTTGTACATCACATTTATCGCCTTTTTTTCCGGGGCCTTTGCCGCAAACGCGTTCACAGGCCCGCTTTTGGCATGGATCGGGCGGGTGGGGTTGCCCCTGTCCTCGTACGCCGCCGAGCCCGTGGTGTTTATGGTCATTACGGCGCTGCTCACTTATTTTACCCTGATCTTCGGGGAGCTTGTACCCAAGCGGATCGCCTTGCAACATGCGATTCCCTTTGCCCTGCGGGCCATCTATCTGCTGCGGGTGCTCTCCATTCTCGCCCTGCCTTTTGTGAAGTTTTTGTCTTTCTCCGCCAAACTGGTGTTGCGGCTAATCGGTATTCGGGGCGAGAAGCCGGAGGAAGATGTCACAAAAGAGGATATCCGCCTCATGGTGGAGTCGGGCAGTGAACACGGCCACATCGCAGAGAGCGAACAGGGGATGATCGAAAATATCTTCACCTTCGACACCCTGACCGCCGCCGAAATCTGCACCCACCGGATCGACGTGATCGCACTGCCCATAGACGCCGATTTTGAAACCGTCATCGCCCTGTTGACCGATGAGAACTACACCCGTGTGCCGGTCTATGAGGAGAGCCTGGACCACATCCAGGGGATTTTGCACTTCAAAGATGTGATGCACTATATGGCAAGCCATCCCGACGGCGCAGATTTTGATCTAAAGCCCCTGCTCCGTGAGCCGTATTTTGTCCCCTCCTCCAAGAAGATCGGCGAGCTGTTTCAGGAGATGCAAAAAGAACGCACCTATATGGCTGTGGTCATCGACGAATACGGCGGCACCCTGGGAATTGTCACCATGGAGGACTTAGTCGAGGAAATCGTAGGCGGCATCCAGGACGAGTACGACACGGACGAGGTGCCGGACATCGTCCCCCTGGACGAAAACACATTTGAGATCCAAGGCGGGACCTATCTGGAGACAGTGGGGGACTTTTTCGAGGTCGAATTGCCCCTTGGCGAATACGATACCCTGAGCGGATTCTTGGTGGGACAACTGGGCTATATCCCCACAGAAGACGAAAAGCCGGAAGTCGTATTTGAGGGCCTCGCCTTCCAGATCGAACACATACAGGAGAAACGGGTGGTCACGGCAAAGGTGACCAAGTGTCCTGTAGAAGAGGAGAGAGAGCCCGCCTCTGACGATGCGGAGTAATAAGGTCTATACAAAAAAGAACCGCTGTCGATTACAATTCGACAGCGGTTCTCTTGTTTGCAACGGCGCTCCGAGCGTGCCGCGTCCTATAGAATGAACTAGCTTTCTTCAGTTTGTTCTTCTTGTGCTTTTTCTTGCGGCTCTTCCGGTACTTCCGTCGGGGCATCTTCTTGCGCTTCTTTCTGTAGACGGGCCCGATCCAGTATTTCTTGCCGCCGCAACCGCTCTTTCTTTGGCGTGCGCAGGGCGAGCCAGATCACGAGTGCGACGATTCCCAAGATCGGGAGCCAGGGAAGGACGGCGACCAGAACCATCAAAGTGCCTCGGGCGAAGGCGGCCAGTGCGCTGAGACTGTTTGAGCCGATCTGACCAAGCCGTTCGAGGAATGTCGGCGGATCAACCGGAGGCACATCTTGTGGGAGAAATGCTTCAAACAGCGAGATCTCTACGGTTGAGTAAATCACACGATCTGTAATTGTCGCCTGGGTTCTCTCCTGTTCTCGGATGAGGCGGCGCACTTCGGTCAATCTGGTTTGCAGGGCGAGCTGCTCGTCGCCCTCCGCGTCTTCCAGCTGATCGACCAGTAAGCTCTCTTCTTCGCGCAGATCATCTAGGGTTCCGGCAGTCTGCTGGTAGCGCTCGGTCTCATCCACTGTTCTCTGCCGCAACCACCAAATGTTGTAGGTGTTCTCGACCATCACGATGAAGTCCTCGAGAGTTTCGGTGGGAACCCGGAAGACAAAGCTTGCATGTCGATCCAGGCTCGGGGGGACCCGCATATCGTGTCCGTGTATTTCCATGTCTGTGAGATAGCCCCTCAGGCTGCCCACCTCATTGAGGAGTGTGCGCACCCCCGGCAGGAAGCTATCTGTTTGCAGATGCATCGTGACGGTATAGACCATCTGCCGGCCCCGATCATCCGAAGGGGTTAAAATCGGAAGAGGCAGAAAACTCTCATCGTCGGTGGGCCAATGTATGGACTCGGCGGCAGAGTACACGGCATCCCAATCCGCTGCCTCCTCGAATACAGGAGCCGCCGCGGGAGCGGGTGGCGCTGTCGCGGCAGGTGCTTCTACGGCGGGCGCGGGCATGTCGGAGCCGCCGCAAGCCGTCACAGTGAGCAGAAGCAGTATGGCGAGAGCAAATAGAGCAAGTTTTCGCATAGGTAGGTTCCTCCTTTTCATTGATATCCTCTTATCATCTTTTGCCGGACTTACCCGTTTAGACGGAAACCCTACGGGTTTGTTCCCATTGTTGCATAAAATGTCGAAAATGGCAAGCGGTGCAGATCATTGGCCGCACCGCTTGCTTTGTAGGAACTCACTTGAGGCCTCTGTCCTCGTCGCTGATTGG
The DNA here is from genome assembly GCA_009780435.1 of Oscillospiraceae bacterium. Lineage (GTDB taxonomy): Bacteria > Bacillota > Clostridia > Oscillospirales > Oscillospiraceae > WRAB01. Next base: position 103,350 of record WRAB01000002.1, read on the forward strand.
AATCTCCCCGTGGGCCGACTCGTATTCTTCAATGCAAGTTTGGGCGAGAAATTCCAACTGCGCGTTTAGAGAGCGTCGATTGCGTTTAGCGATATACGTTATTTTGATAAGCATATCTTCTTCCAAGCGAAGACCTGTTTGTACTTTTGTTGTTGCCATGATAACACCTCGCAATTATTGTGTTATCACTATAATAAGATAAATTTTATTGACCGAATGCGGACAAAATGATACCATGGTGCTACCGAAACGAAGGAGGTTGATTTCATGGCAAACTATAGGCCCAATTTTGAAAAAATGTATTTTATACAGGTCCGCGCCTTAGAGAAGGCGATCCGCACGTTACAAGTGTCCCAAGGACAGATCGGGCGCACGATCTGCATGTTGCAGGCGGCCCAGGCCCAAGCCGAGCAATTGTACATTGACGCAGAGCCATCCGTGGTCACGCTTTCGTTTTTGAGAGACGGAGAGAAAAGAGAAGATGAGGCCGCCACAGAGAAATGACGAGGGGATGGGTACAGGGCGGCCCGTTTCCAACAATTTGCCGCCGGATTGATTTTCTGCTATACTATCTTGGGATGAAAGGAGTGCTGACCATGGAGCATCAATCAATCAAGCGAGTCGGTGTGCTGACCAGCGGCGGAGATGCGCCGGGGATGAATGCCGCCATCCGAGCTATCGTGCGCTCGGCTGCAACCCGTGATATCTCTGTACTGGGCGTCCGTCGCGGGTTTAGCGGTCTGTTAAATGGTGATATGGTGGAGCTGTCGGGCCGCGGCGTAAACGGCCTTTTGCCCCGAGGCGGCACCATGCTCTACACGGCCCGCTGCCCGGAGATGCATACAGATGAAGGGCTGGAGAAAGCCGCCAACATGTGCCGCTACATGGGGATGGACGGCCTTGTGGTCATCGGCGGCGACGGCAGCTTCCGAGGCGCGCTGGCCCTCTCCCAGAAAGGGATTCCCACTGTGGGGGTTCCGGCAACCATTGACAACGACATCGTCTGCACCGACTACACCATCGGCTTTGACACGGCCTGTAATACGGCCATTGATTGTATTGACAAACTGCGGGACACCATGCAGTCCCACGAGCGCTGTTCCGTCGTCGAGGTCATGGGGCGCAAGGCGGGACACTTGGCCCTCCACGTGGGTGTGGCCGTGGGCGCGACGTGCACCCTCCTGCCGGAGCACGATACGGATTTTCACTCCGCGGTCATTGAACCCATCCGCATGGGTCGCTTAAACGGGCGGAATCACCACGTTATCATCGTCGCCGAGGGCTATGGCCACGCCCAGGACGTAGCGACACAGGTGGAGGCGGCCACAGGCATCGACACCCGTGTGACGATCTTGGGACACATCCAGCGGGGCGGCACCCCCAGCGCCCAGGATCGGGTTATCGCCACCCAGATGGGCTACCACGCCGTGAAAATCCTCATGGATGGAAAAAGCCAGCGCGTCGTGGCCTACGAGGGCCGCAGCGTGACCGATTACGATATCGAAGAAGGCCTCTCCAGAGAAAAGCACTTAGACCTGGACCTCTTTGAGGTGGAACAGACGGTGGCGACATAGAAGGTCATCGCTGAAAGACTACTTTTTAAACCCCTCCTGTATCCGCCCCCGAATTTCCTTTCGGACAGTTTTTGCCAACTTGCCGGAGGCGACTTTCGTTTCTTTCTCTGACTTTGCCAAAGCCATAAGAACAGAACCAAAACTGCCAACGCCGCCCTTTGGTACATCAAAAATGCTTTTTGCTCCACTTGCGCCAAGTGCATGAAAGAAGTGATTGGTGAACGCTTTGCGCTCTGCTACGTCCATATCCTCCAACCATTCGCTTATTATCGTATTTAATGTTTTGCTATCGGGATGCAGATCATCCACAGTGACAAAACGATCTCTGTTTACAACCCAGCTCATGGAGTCATGTTGCAAAATGCCGTATGTATCACTTTTTACAATCTGTTTTTCTGAATCATTTTCAAACAGCATCCCAATGACACAGAACTGTGGAACAATCCGCTGTATTTTGTTTTTGATTTGGCTATATTTTTCTTCAACAAGGATTTCCTTGCTCAATCCGGGGCCGTCGTTGTTATAAATTGCAATCATTTGGGGGTTTAGCTCATCCCGGCACATCATGGCGGCATAGACGGCAAGATTTCCGCCTTTGGAGTGGCCTCCGATACGATACATTTCGTCTGGCAGCATCGCCTTTTCCAAATAGCGAACCGCTTCCACCTGTGCAGGGATGAGTTGAAAGGACGTGGAAAAATCCTCCCGCCAACCGATAATGGTTTGGTCTGTGCCGCGAAAGGCAATATAGGTTGTGTTATCGTCTAATTCAATGCACATGGCGGCAAATTGCATCTGCCGAATCTCGTCATAGATATCCACAAGGCGCGAAAGCCTTGCGCCACCAAATCTATCAGATGCCGCCAGCTTTTCCAAAAGAGAGGTATATACATCTGAAAAACGGTTCCCTTTTGTTGCAGTAACTTTTTCGCTGCGCGACCTTATTTTTTTATAGGCATCCCGTATTGTAGTGCTGCGCGAACCGGGGGTACTGATATCCGGGACAATGTCCATAAAATCAATATAGACCAACTCGCAAAGAATCAGGTTATCAACACTGTTAAATCCGCGCTCTGCAAAGGTGATATCACCGCGCCAGTCAAGATAGGTTAAGATATTATGCATAACACACCGTCCCCTGTTACTCATGCGTTTTTGATCAACTTTCATTATCTGCAATTATACCGTATAGATATCAATAAAACAACCAGACCATCATGCCGCCGTAAGACAAGGCGGCTTTGGTATTATGGGTACGTGTGTAGGGCGTGGCACCTCACAAGCCGTTTGGTACAATTTTTTGAAAAATGTTTATATTGTTTTGGTTGAAATCAATGCAAAAAATCTGTATAATGATATGATTGTCTTTTACCCAATGGAGAAAGGTTTCTATGAGCATACGAATCGGAATTGACATAGGCAGTACCACGGTCAAAGTGGTGCTGTTGGACGAGCAGAATCAACTGCTCTATCACTCTTATGAGCGCCACTACTCCAAGGTGCGCGAAAAAGCGGCGGAGCAATTGCGCCAAGTGGCAGATCGTTTGGCGGGCCGAGAAGTCCACGCAGTGATCACCGGATCGGCGGGCCTGGGCGTCTCTAAGGCGTCTGATATCCCCTTCGTCCAGGAGGTCTACGCCACCGCTGCCGTAGTCCAGGCATATATTCCCGACGCCGACGCCGTCATCGAATTGGGCGGCGAGGATGCGAAGATCATCTTCCTGACCGGCGGCCTGGAAGAGCGGATGAACGGGTCCTGCGCCGGCGGCACCGGCGCATTTATCGACCAGATGGCCACCCTGTTGGACGTATCTGTGCCGGAACTGGACGCCCTCTGCTTGCAACATGAAAAAATCTACCCCATCGCCTCCCGTTGTGGCGTTTTTGCCAAGAGCGATATCCAGCCCATCTTGAATCAGGGGGGGCGTCGAGCGGATATCGCCGCGTCCATTTTCCAGGCCGTGGTGGATCAGACCGTTGGGGGCCTGACCCAGGGCCGGGAGCTGACGGGGAAAATCGTCTTCCTCGGCGGCCCATTGACCTTCCTCACAGGCTTGCGCCAGCGATTCGTAGAGACATTGGAACTGGACGCCCACCACGCAATTTTCCCGGAACACGCCGAGTGCTATGCCGCCATCGGTGCGGCCCTCTGTGCCGGAGATAAAGCGCCCGTCCTGTTTGAGGACATGTTGCGGCGATTAGAGGAATCCGTGGAAGATGTGGGCCCCACCGATATCATGGAACCCCTCTTTGCCTCTGCTGATGAATACGAGGCATTTAAACGCCGCCACGGGGCCGCCGCACCGGAACCTGTAGACGCGGAAAACTATCACGGCGCGGCGTATCTCGGCATCGACGCCGGGAGCACCACTACGAAACTGGTGCTCATCACCCCGGACGGGGGGATTTTATACAGTTATTACGGCTCCAACAAAGGCAGCCCTGTGACCATTGTCTTGGAGGAGCTCAAAAAGCTCCGCACATTCTGCGGAGACCGGATCGCAATCGCCGCAAGCGCCGTCACGGGCTACGGCGAAGACCTCATGCGGCACGCCTTTTCCATCGACGCGGGGCTGGTGGAGACCGTGGCCCACTACCGGGCGGCCCGGCATTTTAATCCCCGGGTGGATTTTATTATCGACATCGGCGGCCAGGATATGAAGTGCTTCAAAATCCGCGGCGGGGCCGTGGACAGCATCCTGCTCAACGAGGCCTGTTCCTCCGGATGCGGTAGCTTTATTGAGACATTCGCCAAGGCGTTGGATTACGACATCGCCGACTTCGCCACCCTGGGCATCTTGGATCAGACTCCGACAAACTTGGGCAGCCGCTGTACCGTATTTATGAACTCTAGTGTCAAGCAGGCCCAGAAAGAGGGGGCCGGCGTGGAGTCCATCTCCGCCGGACTATCCCTGTCCATTGTGAAAAATGCCATCTACAAGGTGGTTCGGGCGGCCAGCGCCGACGATCTGGGGCGGCATATTGTCGTCCAGGGGGGGACGTTCCTCAATGACGCCGTCCTCCGGGGCTTTGAGCAGGAAATCGGCAGAGAGGTGACCCGGCCCACCATCGCAGGGCTCATGGGGGCCTACGGAGCGGCTCTGGCGGCCAAAGATTTGGATCCCGGTATCAGCGGCAATCTACTGGACCTCTCCGCGCTAGAGGCCTTTACCCACACGGCGAACCCCAGCGCCTGTAAGGCGTGTACCAATCGGTGCAGTCTCACAGTCAACACCTTTGACGGCGGGCGGCGGTTCCTCTCCGGCAACCGGTGCTCCGTCCCCTTGGGGGGCGAAAAGGGCGGGGAGCCGAATCTCATGGCGTATAAATACCAGTCCCTCCGGGCCATGACGGGCAGAGGCGACGGCACCGGGATGCGGGGGACAATCGGAATTCCTTTTGGGCTGAATATGTATGAGAATCTGCCCTTCTGGTATGCATTTTTTACGAAGCTGAACTTTGAGATCGTCCTGTCCCCCGAATCCAGTAGAGACCTGTACGTGAAAGGCCAGCGGACCATCCCCTCGGACACGGTCTGCTACCCGGCGAAACTCCTCCACGGCCATGTGGAACACTTAATCGACATGGGGGTGGACGCTATCTTCTATCCCTGTATGTCTTACAACTTTGACGAGGGCAAGGGGGACAACCATTTCAACTGTCCCGTGGTGGCCTATTATCCGGAATTGTTGCGGGCCAACATCGCCAGGCTGGACGGGGTCAAATACATAGATACATATTTTGGTCTCCACAGGCCCAAGGGCTTGGAGAAGGTGGCATCGGCGTATTTTTTATCCGAGTTTAATATCCCCAAAAAAGAGACCGCCTCTGCCATCCGTGCGGCGTATCAGGCCTATGAGCAGTACCGCCAAGATATCCGTGCCGAGGGGGCAAAGGCCATCCGATACGCACGGGAGCACGGCAAGCGGATTCTCGTCGTGGCGGGGCGGCCCTATCACATCGACCCGGAGATCAACCACGGCCTGGATGAGATGATTACTTCCTTCGGCCTGGTCTTGATCACCGAAGACGCCATCGACCACTTGGTCGGCCCGGAGAAGCGCCGGGTACTCAACCAGTGGACGTATCACGCCCGCATCTACGACGCGGCCCGGTATGTCTGCACCCAGCCGGACATGCAGTTACTCCAACTGGTCAGCTTCGGCTGCGGATTAGATGCCATCTGTACCGACGAGGTGCGGGATATTTTAGAGCGATCTGGCAAACTCTACACCCAGATCAAAATTGATGATATCTCCAACCTGGGTACGGCACGGATTCGCATCCGCAGTCTGATCGCCGCAGCGGAATATTTAGACGGGGGGGCGTTGTAATATGGCCGAACTCATCTACGACAAAGACGGTAGACTCCTCTTCACCAAGGAAATGAAACGGGAGTATACCCTCCTCATGCCCACCATGCTCCCGGTGACCTTTACCTTGATGAAAAAACTCCTGGAGTTGGACGGCTACAAGATCGATCTGCTGGAGACCACGCACCGGGGCATTGTGGACACGGGGTTAAAATACGTCCACAACGACACTTGCTATCCGGCCCTGCTGGTCATCGGCCAATTGATGGAAGCCATCAACAGCGGCCAGTATGACAAGCGCAAAATCGCCCTTATGATCTCTCAGACTGGTGGCGGGTGCCGGGCGTCCAACTATATCCATCTGCTCCGAAAGGCTCTGGAGAAGGCGGGACTAGACTATGTCCCTGTGGTCTCTATCAATATGTCGGGGCTGGAGAAAAACCCCGGATTTTCTTTTAATGTGCGCACCGTGCGCCGCCTGGTGCCGGCTATGATCTACGGGGATATCCTTGTCCATCTGGCCAATCAGTGCCGTCCCTATGAGAAAACCCTCGGCGAGACTGACAAGCAAATTGACCGCTGGACAAACCATCTGGTCGATCTCTTTTCTAAGGGCCGGGGTCTGCGGAAGAAGGAGATGCAAACGGTGATGACTGCCATCGCCGCCGGGTTTGCGGAGATTCCCCTGGAACAAATAGACCGGCCTCTGGTGGGTGTGGTGGGCGAGATTTACGTGAAATTCGCGCCCTTGGGCAACAATAATTTGGAGGATTTCCTCTTGTCCGAGGGCTGTGAAACCATTGTGCCGGGCCTGACGGACTTTCTGCTGTTCAAAATCGACAACCGGATCGAGGATGTGGATCTCTACGGAGGGCGATATCTGAAAAAGAAACTGGCACAGTTTCTCAAAAGTTACATCGAGAGCCTCCAACAGTGTATGATCAACGCCGTCAAAACCCAGCCGAACTTCCGAGTCATGGAACCCTTCTCCGCCCTAAAGTCCGGCGTCGCCGGATACCTGGGCTACGGCAACAAGATGGGCGAGGGCTGGCTTCTCACCGCCGAGATGATTGAGCTAATCCACGCCGGGATCACCAATATTGTCTGCACCCAGCCCTTTGGCTGTCTGCCCAATCATATTGTGGGCAAGGGCATGATCCGCAAGCTCAAAGACGACTTCCCGGACTCCAACATCGTGGCCATCGACTACGATCCCGGTGCGACAAAGATAAACCAGGAGAACCGGATTAAACTCATGTTGTCCAATGCAGGACGCAGGGCCGTGTAGGGCTTATAGACAGAGAGTGTAAATGTGCATGTGGAAGGATGGTGACTTATCGTGACAACAGATGCGTTCAGAGACGAAGTGAAAAGGCGAATAAAAGATTTTTCTTATGAGGAAACTATTTATTTCGCATGGCTTTGCGCTGTACGGGTACTACCTTTTTTGAGTGCGGAAAGGAAATTCAAATATTGGGAAGAACAGGATAGGCAAAAACATCTGTTTTCAATATTTCGAGCGATTGATACCGCCGCCATCGCCGACGACGCCGACGTTGCCGCCATCGCCGACGTTGCCGCCGACGCCGCCATCGCCTCCGCCTCCGCCATCGCCTCCGCCGCCGACGTTGCCGACGCCGCCTTCTTTGCCGCCACCGTCGCCGCCGACGTTGCCGCCACCGCCGACGATGCCGCCATCGCCGCCACCACCGCCTTCTTTGCCACCACCGTCGCCGCCGCTGACGACGTTGCCGCTACCGTCGCCAATAACCAAAAAGAATTTTCCGTTGTAATACTTTCTGATATAGATGCCATTACGGCAAAGGCCCGAAAAACATATCATAATGATGTAAGTATATATGGCGAGATATGGCATCACTTTTTAGCTGACCTGCGAGGAATCGGCTGTGGATATTGGGCAAATCTATATGAAGAGTTATTTAGAAATGGCTTTGTTGTAGATGAAGAAGAACTGGAACGCCGCCTCAATGTGCCAGACGAAATAAAAGCACAGGGTGCAGCGGCTGTTGGGCAATATTTGGAACGTCTGGGGGACGACACAGAGCGGCTGAATGAGGCCCGTATCATTATCCTGGGCGAAAAAGGCGCTGGCAAGACGAGTATTGCACGTAAGCTGATCGACATAGACGCAGATTTGCCGCAGGAGCATGAGAGCACACCGGGGGTCTCCGTTTTGGGCTGGCGATTAGAAGATAACCAGGGCGGGGACGCCATGAACGTCCACATATGGGACTTTGCCGGTCACGCCATTACCCATGCCGCACACCGCTGTTTCATGTCTTCACGGTGTCTGTATATTTATGTCTATGATGGGCGAGGCGAACACGCCAACCGGCCCGACTATTGGCTGGAACAAATTAGAGTCTACGGGGGACAGTCCCCTGTTCTCTTCCTGATTAACGAAAAAGACGACCACAGGCCAAATGTTGAGCGTAAGACACTACAAAATCGTTACCCGTCTATTCAGGACTATTACAGTTTTGACATATGGAGCGAGGATCAGGAAAAACTGAAATCCTTCCGTGGAGCCGTGGCAGACCTGCTCCGCAACAATCCGGCTTGGAACCGGCAGGAAATATCCGCCGATGCATACCGAATTAAGGAGGAGCTACGCACTCATTTTGAGAACAACAGGGCGGATTCTATCACCCGAGAACAGTTTGACGAAATTGCGGAAAAAACCGATGCGTCACCTGAAATGCACGGGAAAATATTAGAAGATTTACATACCCTGGGCATTTGTCTCTGGTATAACACAGAAGACATGCGAGATTTCAACCAGTTGGTATTGAATCCTGACTGGATTTCCAATGGTATCTATAAGATAATTAATTGGGGGGACAAAAAAGAAAAACATATCATGTCAGTTGATGATGTGACAGAGATTTTCACCGGAGAGGATAAGCCCCGTTATCCAAGAGATAAAATCCGGTTTCTATTTAAACTGATGAACGTGTACGAATTGGCATTTTTCAAAGATAGTCAAATTTTTGTTCCGATTCTGCTGCCCGCTGACCGTCCCGACACTTTTCCGGATTTTCCGGATGATGAACGCTTGACTATGTGCTTTCATGTAGAAAAAGCCTTGCCGCCAAACGTTGTTTCACGGTTAATTGTGCGCCACAACGAAGAACTTGGTGACGAAAACGAGGTCTGGCGCAAAGGTGCGGTGCTGCGCTATTGTAGCGGAGATGCCATTGCACTGGCAATAGAAGATGAGCGGAGCATTCATGTGCGGGTCAAGGGAGCGGACAAAACACAATACATTTCGCACTTGCGTGATACTTTGAAAGCTATTTTTGAAAGCTACAAAGAGATGCACCCCGACGTGCTCTATGAGGTTCTGGTTCCGGAAGAGATAAATGTACCCATTCCTGTGCGTAGAGAACCACTTCTGCTAAAAGGGGAGACTATTCTCGCACATTTACGTGCGGGGCGTCCATACCTTGACGAGTTTAGCGGCAAAGACATTACATTGGTAGCGATAGGGGACTATTATGATTTGAGAACTATAACCAATGGATTTACAGGCTCCGAACTTTTAGGGTTAATTGCCGAAATTCGGAATCACGCCTGGGAATCCCCTGATGAGTTCAAAACAATAGCTGAAAGCCTCAAAACAATAGAAAATGAGTTGACGCAACAAAATGAAAAAAGCCCTGGCCTTTTGAAAAAAACCCTTTCGGGGCTACGGGCAGTGAATGATACAAAAAAATTTGGCACTACGGTTCATTCTTTAGCTCAATCTCTCCAAACATTTTTGGAGACATGCTCTTAATTAACAAAATCCCCAAGGAGACACTATGCAAAACAGCATCTACATCAAAGGCGCCAGAGAGAACAATCTGCGAAATGTTGACATCCGAATCCCCAGAGATCAACTGGTGGTATTTACGGGGATTTCCGGGAGCGGGAAGAGTTCTCTGGCTTTCGATACAATCTATGCAGAGGGGCAGAGACGGTATGTGGAGTCTCTGTCCGCCTACGCACGGCAATTTTTGGGCCAGATGGAGAAGCCCGACGTGGACTACATCGAGGGCCTCTCTCCCGCCATCTCCATTGACCAGAAGACCACCAGCAAAAACCCCCGCTCCACCGTGGGGACGGTGACGGAGATATACGACTATCTGCGTCTGCTCTGGGCCAGAGTGGGGTCGCCCCATTGTCCCGATTGCGGCAAGGAGATTCAACAACAGACCATCGACCAGATCATCGACCAGGTGCTGGCCCTGCCCGCAGAGACGCGGATTCAGGTGCTGGCCCCCGTGGTCAGGGCCAGAAAGGGCGAACACGTCAAAGTCTTTGAAGACGCCCGGAAAAGTGGGTACGTCCGTGTCCGTGTAGACGGGCATATCTATGATCTGACGGAAGAGATCAAACTGGAAAAAAACAAAAAACACAGTATCGAGGTAGTCGTCGATCGGTTGGTCATCCGGGAGGACGTGGCCAAGCGGTTGGCGGATTCCGTGGAGACCGCCTCCGGTCTCTCCGGCGGGCTGGTGATTATCGACATAACGGAGACGGGCCAGGAACTGCTCTTCTCCCAGAATTACGCCTGTGAGGACTGCGGCATCTCCATCGAGGAACTGACGCCCCGGATGTTCTCGTTTAACAACCCCTACGGGGCCTGCGCCGCCTGTACAGGCCTGGGCCACATTATGCGGGTGGATCCGGATATTATCATCCCCAACCAAGCGTTGAGCATCGAGGAGGGGGCCGTATCCGCCTCCGGCTGGGGGAATGTCCGGGGGGACTCCATCTCCCGGATGTATTTTGACGCCTTGGCCAAGAAATACAAGTTCAAACTCTCAACCCCCGTCCGGAACCTGCCGCCTGAGGTGTTGGATATTATCCTCTACGGCACCAAAGGAGAAAAACTCTCCCTCAACTACGACAGAGAGCGGGGCGTAGGCACATTGAGCCAGCCCTTTGAGGGGATCGTGAATAACCTGGAACGTCGCTACCACGAGACCCAGAGCCCATCTATGCGGTGGGAGATCGAACAATATATGTCCCGCTATCTCTGCCCCGACTGCGACGGCCGCCGCTTGAAAAAAGAGGCCCTGGCCGTCACTGTGGGGGAGATCAACATCGCCGACATGACGGAAAAAAGCGTCACCCAGGCGTTGGAGTTCGTGGAACAGTTGCGCTTGGACGAGACCAAAATGCTGATTGCCGAGCGGATTCTCAAAGAGATTCGGGAGCGGTTGGGTTTTCTCGTCAGCGTGGGGCTTACTTATCTGACCCTGGCCCGTCAGTCTGGCAGTTTGTCCGGTGGGGAGAGTCAGCGGATTCGTCTGGCCACCCAGATTGGATCGAGCCTTATGGGTGTGTTATACATCTTAGATGAACCCAGTATAGGGCTCCATCAGCGGGATAATGAGAAGCTTTTAGCCACCCTCTTTCGCCTTCGTGACCTGGGTAATACCTTAGTTGTCGTGGAGCACGACGAGGACACCATGCGGGCGGCAGATCACATTGTCGATGTAGGCCCCGGCGCCGGTGTCCACGGCGGAGAGATTATCTTTTCCGGGACCCCGGCGGAGATTTTACAATGTGAGGATTCCATCACGGGTCAGTATTTATCGGGAAAGAAAATGATCCCCGTACCGAAGACCCGGCGGGTACTGGACGGTCCGCGGTTGGAGATTCTAGGGGCCGCGGAGAACAATCTCCAAGACATCGACGTGGCCTTTCCCCTGGGGGTTATGACCTGCGTCACCGGGGTTTCCGGCAGCGGAAAGAGCTCTCTGGTCAACGAGATACTATACAAGGGGTTGGCGGCGGAGCTGAACCGGGTGAAAGTCAAGCCGGGCAAACACCGGGTCATCCGGGGCATGGAGTTTTTGGACAAGATCATCAACATCGACCAGAGTCCCATCGGCAGGACACCCCGCTCCAACCCGGCCACCTATACCAGCCTGTTCAACGACGTGCGGGATCTATTCGCCTCTACCCAGGAGGCAAAAGCCCGTGGCTACGGGCCGGGCCGGTTCTCTTTCAACGTCAAGGGTGGGCGTTGCGAGGCCTGCTCCGGGGACGGACTATTGAAGATCGAAATGCACTTTTTGCCCGATATCTACGTCCCCTGTGAGGTCTGTAAGGGCAAGCGGTACAACCGGGAGACCCTGGAGGTGCGCTATAAGGGCAAAAATATCAGCGAAGTGCTGGATATGACCGCCGCAGAGGGCCTGGGCTTTTTTGAGAATCTGCCCAAGTTGAAAAATAAGCTGCAGACCCTGTGTGACGTGGGGCTGGGATATATCCGGCTGGGACAGCCCTCCACCACCCTGTCCGGCGGAGAGGCCCAGCGGGTCAAATTGGCCACAGAGCTCACCAAGCGGGCCACGGGCCGCACCATTTACGTACTGGATGAGCCCACGACGGGCCTCCACGTAGACGACGTGGCAAAACTCCTAGACGTTCTGGCCCGACTGGTGGATGCGGGCAACACGGTGGTGGTCATTGAGCACAACCTGGACGTAATCAAGACGGCGGATTATATACTAGACCTGGGCCCCGAGGGGGGCGACGGCGGCGGACAACTCCTCTGCCAGGGTACGCCGGAGGAGATCATCCAATGCCCGGAGAGCTATACGGGACAGTTTTTACGTAAAATCTTAGCGCCTTAGAGGAGAGCAGTCATATGGCAGAGTTTTTTTTCGAACTATTCGCATTTTTGGGCGATACCCTGGCGGGTCGGATTTTGCAGACGTTTTTTCTCTCCCTGCTCCCCATAGTGGGTCTACAGGCGAGTTTGCCCTACAGCATAGTACACCTGGGACTCCACCCTTTGCTAGCCCTTGCGGTCTGTGTGGTGGGTAACATTGTGCCAGTGCCGTTTATTATCCTGTTCATTCGGAAAATCATCGACTGGATGAAAGAGCGGAGCCATATCTTTCAACGTTTGGCGGATAGGTTAGAAGCCAAGGGGAACAAGAATATTGGAAAGATACAAAAGTACCAGATGTTCGGCCTCTATCTTCTGGTATCCACCCCTCTCCCCGGCTCCGGCGCCTGGGGCGGATCATTGGCGGCGGCCCTGTTGAATATGCGCCTGCGCCGTGCATTCCCCATTATCGCCATCGGCATCCTCACCTCCGGGACGATTGTTCTGATTATTACCCTGGGAATTGCGGCGATGTTTGCGTTTTGATGATGTAGGGGCGGCAACCTGCCGCCCGCATATTGTTTCCCCCCAACGTATGGCCGGTATATTTTCCACCCCGGGCGGCAGATTGTCGCCCCTACGCTTAGAATGACAATTCCTCCGCTCCCTGCATAGAATGGTGCAAGGAGTGTGGACAGTTTGCCTATTTTCTTGCAAATCACAATTGCCGTCCTGGCGGCGGTGTGTATTTTTGGGATCTTTTGGGCCGCCTTTGGCACCATGCGTACGCCGGTGCGCTGTGGCAAGGGGTGTGCCTTGAGCACCATCGTGTCTGTGCGGGGATCGGCCCCGGAGTTGGAGCAGACGCTGAAAGGGCTCATCTGGCTCCAGGAGAACGGGGCGCTGACGGGGCAGATTCTCATCGCCGACTGCGGTATGGATGAGGAGGGCCAGGCCCTGGTCCGGCTGGCGGTGAAAAAATACGAGAAAATTGCCTTTTGCAGGGCGGAGGACGTGACGCAGTGGATCGTGGAGACGCCGTGAGAGAAAATCAAGATACAACCGAGATAACCGGTGCTGTGACCGCCGTGATCTACCAGAGCCAGGAGAGCGGCTATACCGTCTTGCGCCTAGATGTAGGCGGCGGGGAGCCGGTGACGGCGGTGGGGACTCTGCCCTTTGCCGCCCCGGGAGAGACACTGACTTTGACCGGTACTTGGAGTACCCACCCCAGCTATGGGGATCAGTTCAAAGTCCAGTGGGCGACCCGTACTTTGCCCACGACGGAGAACGCCATCTATGACTACCTGGCCTCCGGCGCCGTCCGAGGCGTGGGTCCTGCCACGGCACAGGCCATAGTGGATCGCTTTGGGGCAGATTCTCTGGCGGTCATGGAGGAACACCCGGAACAACTGGCCGCTCTCAAGGGGATTACTATCAGAAAAGCCCGGGAGATCGGAGCCGCTGTCCGTCGGCAGGCGGCCCTGCGGCTGTTGATCGAATTTCTCACCCGCCACGGGTTGTCTCCAGCCCTTTCGATCAAGCTATACCAGGGCTTCGGCGACAACGCCCTGGAGGCCGTGCGGGACGACCCCTATCTCCTGGCCGACTCCTTTTTCGGCGGCGACTTCCACGTGGCGGATCAACTGGCCCTCCAGATGGGGGTGGACGGAGATAGCCCCCGGCGGCTCATGGCGGCCACACGGTTTACCTTGGAGCATAATTTACAAAATGGCCACTGCTTTATTCCCCGGGACAAGCTCACCGGGGCCACGGCCCGGCTATTGGAAGTCCCCCGGGATTTGGCGGAGGACGCTTTGGACGAATTGACCGGGCAGGGCAGAATCATCTCGGACACACTGCGGGGGATTGCTGTCTGTTATCTCGACCACCTCTACGAGGCGGAGGTTGCAGTGGCGGCGAAGAGTCAGGCCCTGGCGGATGAGGTGGCCGAGGGGCAGGCGGATATAGCAAGTCTAATCCGGCAGGTGGAGGCGGACACGGGCATCACCTACGCACCGGAACAACGGCAGGCGGTAGAAGCGGCGGCTCTGGGCCATCTGCTGGTGATTACCGGTGCGCCGGGGACGGGCAAGACCACGGCGGTGCGGGGGATTCTCGGTCTCTTTGATCGGCTGGGGTTGAAAACCCTTTTGGCAGCCCCCACGGGCCGGGCCGCCAAACGGATGAGCGAGCTGACAGGCCGTGACGCCTTCACTATTCACCGGCTCCTAGGGGCTGGGTATTCCGGTGAGGATGACGCCCTCTGTTTTGAGCGAGACGAGTCCAATCCTCTGGAGGCCGACGCCGTGATCTTGGACGAGACCAGTATGGTGGACATTCTCTTGGCCCAGGCCCTCTTTCGGGCGCTGCCGCCCAATTGTCGGCTGGTACTGGTAGGGGATGCGGATCAGCTTCCCTCCGTGGGGCCGGGGAACGTGTTCTCCGATCTCATCCGCAGCGGGACCGTACCCGTGGTGCGGTTGACAGAGATTTTCCGCCAGGCCAAAGACAGCGGGATCGTCCAAAATGCCCATAAGATCAACCGGGGCGAGCAGATGGATCTCATGAAAAAAGAGGCGGATTTTTTCTTCCTCCAGCGGAGCGGTGCCGCCAAGACGGTGGAGACGGTGACAGACTTGGTGGCCCGCAGATTGCCGGAGAATATGTCTATCCCCGCGCAAGAGATTCAGGTTCTCTCCCCCTTTAAGCGGGGGGAGGCGGGGACCATCAACCTCAACCGGCGGCTTCAGGAGGCCTTAAATCCCCCCTCTGCCCAAAAATCGGAGCGAAAATTCGGGGATTTTGTCCTCCGCTGTGGCGATAAAGTGATGCAAATTCGCAACAACTATGATATACTATGGAAATCTCCCGACGGCGGGGTCGGTCAGGGGATATTCAACGGGGACATCGGCCATATTCTGGCCATTGACCCCAAAGCGGATACCCTCACCGCCGATTTCGACGGGCGAGAGGTGGTTTACACCGCCGATCAGGTGAGTGAACTGGAACTGGCCTACGCCATGACCGTGCACAAGAGCCAGGGCAGTGAGTACCGGGCGGTGATCTTCGTGGCGGAACGGGGGCCCTCTATGCTCCTGGCCAGAAAAATCCTCTATACCGGGATCACCCGGGCGAAAGAACTTCTGATCCTGGTGGGAGACGGGAAAATTGTAGAGACCATGACGGCGAATGATCGACAGCAGAAGCGGTACAGCGGCCTAAAATTACGATTGGCAGGTGAATAGCGCATGGGGTTCCGATCTCTGATACTGGACTTGCTCTTTCCCCCTAGGTGTGTCTTTTGCAGAAGCTTTCTCAAAGGGGAAAAGGTTCTCGTCTGCGCCGATTGCGTGGATACGCTGCCCTATTGCGAGGAGGAGCGGGCCATCCAGCCGGGGGAGTTCTACACCTATTGTATCTCGCCCCTCTACTTTGATGGCCACGTGCGAAAAAGTCTCCACCGCTTCAAGTTCGAGGATGCCAGAGACTACCGCCGGGCCTACAGCGCTTTTCTGGCCGACTGTGTTCGTACCCATTACAAGGACAAATACGACATGATCAGCTGGGTGCCCGTCAGTAGAGAGCGGCGAAAAAAGCGGGGCTATGATCAGGCCATGCTTCTGGCTTTGGCTACGGCCTTAGAGTTGGACGACGTGGCGGCAGAGACCCTGCGCAAAGTCAAAAACGCAGCGCCCCAATCGGAACTGGGCGGACGCGACGAGCGGCGGGCCAACATCTCCGGGGCCTACGAGGTCACGGATGAGGAGCTCATCGCCGGGAAGCGGATTTTGCTCATTGACGACGTGGTGACCACGGGGGCCACCCTGTCGGAGGCGGCCCGCAGTCTTCTCATGGCCGGTGCGGATCAAGTCCTGTGCGCCACTCTGGCCCGGTCGTTGGAGGATTAGGTGGAGAATAACACAAGGCCATCTCTTTTGCCGACGGTTTAAAACAGAAAAAAACTGCCAATACTGAGCAGTGGAGGAATTATTGGCTATGGTATTTGGACGCGACATTGGAATCGACCTGGGAACCGCCACGGTTCTGGTCTTTATCAGGGGAAAGGGCATCGTACTTAGAGAACCCTCTGTGGTGGCAATGGATAAGAACACTGGGCGGCTCTTAAAAGTCGGCGAGGAGGCCCAGCGGATGTTGGGCAGAACCCCCGGCAACATTGTGGCCATCCGCCCCCTGCGAGAGGGCGTCATCTCCGACTATGACATGACAGAGCGGATGCTCCGGGAGATTATCCGGAAAGTGACGACATTTTCTCTGTTTAAGCCCCGTCTCGTCATCTGTGTACCCAGCGGTATCACGGAGGTGGAGGAACGGGCGGTCATTGACGCGGGAATCCAGGCCGGGGCGCGCAAGGTCTTTTTGATTGAAGAGCCTGTGGCGGCGGCCATTGGGGCGGGGCTTGACATCTCCCGGCCCGAGGGCCATATGGTCGTAGACGTGGGCGGCGGCACGACGGATGTGGCGGTGATCGCCCTGTCTGGCGTAGTCACGTCAGAGTCCATTAAAATCGCCGGGGACAGTTTTGATGAGGCCCTGATCAAATACATCAAGCGCAGGCACAATGTTCTCATCGGCGAGAATACGTCGGAGGAACTCAAACGTACCATCGGGTGCGTTTTCCCCCGGCCGGAGATCGAGACCGTGGAGGTCAAGGGACGCTGTCTCATGACGGGCCTGCCCCGGATGGTGTCCATCAACTCCAACGACATGATCGAGGCCTTTGAGGAGGTCTCTGAGCGGATTTTGGAGACGATTCATCAGGTGCTGGAGAGCACCCCGCCGGAACTGGTGGCGGATATCTCCAACAATGGGATCGTGATGACCGGCGGCGGGAGCCTTATTTGGGGTTTTGATAAGTTGGTGGAATCCCGCACCAGTATTGAGACCCATATTGCCGACGATGCCATCTCCTGCGTGGCATACGGCACGGGGAAGACTTTGGATTGGGTCAGTGACATGCAGGATGGGACGATTAACTTGTCGAGACGGCGACAGATGAATTAAACGGTTATATCTTTTCAAATGGGCGCACACTGTGCGCCCGTTTTTGATTTTATCAAACCCTTGCGAATTGCCGGGTTTTGTAATACAATAAAGTGGTCAATATTATACTGACAGGGGGATTTTTTTATGGAGAGACCCAAGGGCATAAAGCTATCGAAACTAGTGGATCATTTCGGGCTCGCAGTATTACACAAGCCGGAGGCCTATGATACAATCCGGGTTCAGACGGCGGATTTGAACAGGCCGGGATTACAAGTTGTAGGGTTCTACGACTACTTTGCTCCGGAACGGCTCCAGGTTTTGGGGATGATGGAGCACACCTTCTTGGCGGGGCTGACCTCCCAGGCGCGGCGAGAGACCTTTGTCCGGCTGTTTGCCACGGGAATCCCGGCCCTCATCTTTTGCCATCAGATCGAAGTCTTTTCCGAGTGTCTGGAAGCGGCGGCGGAGCAAGGCGCCACGGTTTTGGAGAGCCCGCGGGATACCTCAGATTTTATGGCCGCCTGTATCGCCTGGCTCAAGGTGGAGCTGGCCCCTTGCATCACCCGCCACGGCGTCTTTGTAGAGGTCTACGGCGAGGGACTCCTGCTCGTGGGGGAGAGCGGCGTGGGGAAGAGTGAGACGGCCATTGAACTGGTCAAGCGGGGCCACCGGCTCATCGCCGACGACGCGGTGGAGCTCCGGCGGACCTCAGATACGGCCCTGGTTGGCACCGCCCCGGAGAGCATCCGGCACTATATCGAGCTGCGGGGCATCGGGGTCGTCAACGTGCGGCGGCTGTTCGGTATCGGGGTTGTCAAGTCCACGGAGAAGGTAGATTTGGTCATCCACCTGGAAGAGTGGAAGGACGGCGCGCTCTATGACCGGCTGGGGTTAGACGCCCAGTTCACGGAGATATTGGGGATCCAAGTACCCAGTTTGACCATCCCCGTCAAGCCGGGCCGGAATCTGGCCGTTATCATTGAGGTGGCCGCCATGAACAACCGCCAGAAGCGGATGGGTTACGATTCGGCCCTGGAATTCACCAAGCAGATCAACAAATACTTCGAGGCGAACGCCGCAGGACAATATGAGTGATATGAATTTACAATCTGTCTTATCGGAACTAAATCAATTCGGCGTATCCATCGCCTGGGATGAGCCTATGCAACACCACACCTCTTTTCGCATTGGTGGCCCTGTGCGAGCCATGCTGTTTCCGGTGGGGGAGGACCAGCTGATCCATACCGTCCGGCAGTTGGAGCAGATCGGTTGTACGCCCCTCTTAATCGGCAACGGCAGCAATCTATTGGCCGCAGACGGCCCCATTGACCGGGTGGTCATCAAGACTCACGATGGCCTGTCGGGGTGTGAGCAGGTAGACGACCACACCATCTATGCGGCCTCTGGGACGCTACTCTCCCGGGTGGCGGTATTCGCCCAGAGCCTCGGGCTTGCGGGACTAGAGTTCGCCCACGGAATCCCCGGCACCCTGGGCGGGGCATTGGTCATGAACGCCGGGGCCTACGGCGGGGAGATGGCCCAGGTGACGGCAGAAGTGCGCTATTTAGACGACTCCCGCACCCAGCAGACGGTTTCCGGTGCGGACTTGACCTTCTCCTACCGCCACAGCCGCTTTTCCGGCACAGATGATGTAATTTTAGGCGCTACACTGATCCTCTCTCCCGGCGACCCGGTGGTGATCCAGGCCAAAATGGAGGAACTGGCGCAGAAGCGCAGAACCAGCCAGCCCCTCAATCTCCCCAGCGCGGGCAGTATCTTCAAGCGGCCAACAGGCGGCTACGCCGCCGCTCTCATCGATCAGGCGGGCCTCAGAGGCTTCGCCATGGGCGGGGCACAAGTGTCGGAGAAGCACGCCGGATTCGTCGTCAACCGCGGCGACGCCACCTGCGACGACGTGCGCCGGCTCATGGCGCATGTGCAAGAGACGGTGCTCCGACAATCGGGTATCGCGCTGGAGCCGGAAGTGCAGATGATTACGTAGGGGACGCGAACAGTATTCGCCCGACATGTGTCCAAAGCGGGCGAACACTGTTCGACCCGACGGCATACATTTCCCACCCACCACGAAAGGGGGACCACCCATATGGAATTTGTCATTATCTCCGGAATCAGCGGCGCAGGGAAGAGCCGGGCGGCCGATATTTTGGAGGATCTCAACTTTTATTGCGTAGACAACTTGCCGGTGGCACTTATCCCCCGCTTCGCCGAACTCTGTCTCGCCACCGACCAGTACGAGCGGGTGGCGCTGGTCACAGATGTGCGGGGCGGACAAGATAGCTTTGCGCAGTTGTTCTCCGCCCTGGATGAGATGCGCACCATGGGGTGTTCCTATAAAATCCTCTTTGTGGACGCCTCTATTGAGACCCTGGTGCGGCGCTATAAGGAGACTCGCCGCCGCCATCCCCTGGATCCAGACGGCAGGGGGTTGGAGGAGGCCATCCGGCGGGAGAAAAAACTGCTCATGCCCGTCAGGGATCGGGCCAACTATATTGTGGATACCTCCGGCCTGACCCTCGGCCAGTTGCAGCGGAAGCTGTATCAACTTTTTATGCCCGCCCAGGCCAGCGACAATCCCATCCACGTCAATGTGGTGTCTTACGGCTTTAAATACGGCATCCCCATGGATTCCGATCTCGTCTTTGACGTGCGGTATCTGCCCAACCCGTTCTATCTGAAAGAACTGCGGGAGTTGAGCGGGATGGACGCCCCTGTGAAGGACTTCGTCTTTTCCCATCCCCAGGCGGTGGAGTTTATGCGACATCTGGAGAATATGGTGAAGTTCCTTTTGCCCATGTACATTGAGGAGGGCAAACCCTCCCTCACCATCTCCATCGGCTGTACCGGCGGTAAACATCGGAGCGTGGCCATCGCCCAGGCGCTGACAGAGTGTATCGCAGCCCACAGCTATCAGGTGGAGACCATCCACCGAGACCTGGAAAAAGGACGCCACGGAAGCGGGTAAAGAAAGGGGCGATGGCATGACCTTTTCATCGAGTGCCAAAGCAGAGATATGCAAACAGCCCATCGAGAAACCGTGCTGTGCCGTGGCGGAAGCCTACGGCATCTTTCTGTACGGCAACACCTTTTCAGCCGGTGAGATCAAAATCGTAACCGAGTGCCGCCCCCTGGGTGGCCGGCTTTCGGCGTTGCTCCAGACGGGGTTTGACCTGACTTTTGACGGCATCCCCCCCGACGCCGTCGAGGACAAGCAGTCCTATGTCATAAACGCACCCGACAAGTTGGAGCGTATCGCCGCCACCATCGGATACGACAGCGGCGGCGTCTTAGCCCACCATATCAATTTTGGTATCTTAGAGGAGTCCTGTTGCGGTGTCTCTCTGATCCGGGGTGCATTTTTGGCCGGCGGCTCCGTCACAGATCCGGACAAGGGATATCACCTGGAACTCACCACCAGCCGCCGGAGTGTGTCCCGCTCCCTGTTCACCCTGCTGATGGAACTGGAGTTCTCCCCCAAGGACGCCATGCGCCGGGGGAACTACGTCATCTATTTTAAACAGTCCGGTGTGATCGAGGACTTTCTCACCACCATCGGCGCGCCCCAAGCGGCCATGTCCCTGATGACCGCTAAGGTGGAAAAGGATATGCGAAACGCCATCCAGCGGCGGGTCAACTGCGATACGGCCAACGTGGACAAGAGCGTCGAGGCCGCCCAGACCCAACTGGCCGCCATCCGCCGCATCGAGCAGGGGCAGGGACTGGAGACTCTGCCGGACAAACTCCACCAGACGGCCCTATTACGGATCGTCAACCCCGAGGCCAGCCTCGCCGAACTCTCCCAACTGGCAGACCCGCCCGTGACCAAGTCCTGTATGAGTCATCGGCTCAAGAAGTTGATTGCACTGGGGGAGGAAGTGGTTTTGTAGGAACGCTCCCCAGCTCTCCCCCAGTCCTCCCCCAGTCAGGCTACGCCTGACAGCCCCCTCAAAACGAGGGGGCCGAAGGTCAAGGGCAACGCTGAGGCCAACTGCCCCAAAGCCTCCCTCAATTTGAGGGAGGTGGCAGGCGCAGCCTGACGGAGGGAGTTTATGCGTCGCAGGTCAAGGGCAATCCTCAGTCGGCTCCGCCGACAGCTCCTTTAAAAAAGGAGCCCGTGTCCGTTATGCGTACATATTCGAAAATTTAGGAGGCCCACCATGACCAAATCACCTATGGAAAAATTCAAAACCCTATTGCCCTATTTCTTGCTGGCCGTGGCGATTATTGCGGCGTATCGGATTTCCGGCGAGATGGGGATTTTCTTTGACTTCCTCCGGCGGGCCTGGGGGGTTGTGGCCCCGTTTTTCTACGGATTTTTACTGGCGTATATATTCAATATCCCCTGCGGCAGTATCCAGAAACTCCTGGTGAAGACAAAAAATAAGTTTATCATCAAGCGGAGAAACGTGATCAGCCTTCTGATTGTGCTTCTGCTCTTTGTGCTCCTGATCGTTTTGGTTTTAAATATCGTGATCCCCGCCATCGCCAACAGTATTGCGTTCTTTATCGCCAACCTCCCCGTCTACTGGGATGGCGTCCTGCGGCTGATCAATGAGTTCAACAATCTGGAGTTGTTCGGATTACATATCAACGCAGAGGCGATCCTCGGTCAGTTGAGTGGTGCGTTTGAGAACTTTAGTATCGACACGCTCTGGGCGCCGATCAATGCGATCATGGGTGCGGCGACGGCGGTGTTCAGCGGCGCAATTGCGTTTATCTCGTCCATCTATATTTTGATTGAAAAAGAAAACTGCAAGGCGTATTTGAACAAACTGCTCAAGGTCTTTGCCTCTGACCGGGTGCGCGTTACAACCATAGACATTTTCAGTAAGTTGAACAAAAATTTTCGACAGTATATCCACACCCAGACCATTGATGGAATGATCCTTGGCACCATGGCGACGGTGGCGCTATTTATCATGCGCTCTCCCTTTGCCCTTGTGCTGGGCCTCATGCTGGGGATCGTCAACTATATCCCCTATTTCGGCTCCATATTCGGCACCCTTGTGGCAGTCCTGGTGGTGACCTTTACGCAAGGGCTCACCATGGGGCTGATTGCGGCTGTGGCGTTGTTTGTCATCCAGCAGATTGACGCCAATATTATTCAGCCAAAATTGATGAGCGGTTCCTTTGCGCTGAGCCCCCTGCTCGTCATTATCAGCATCACCATCGGCGGGGCCTTTGCGGGGATTTTCGGCATGATTATTGCCATCCCCATCATTGCGGTACTGAAAGACCTGTTAGACGATGTTGTCGCATACGTTGCACACAAGAAGTCGGGTGTGTCAGACGAGTTGGAGGGACAGGTTGAACTAGACTTCCAAGAGGCGGACCAGGAGTAGCAAAGCGAGGAGCATACCATGGCATTTACCCACTTACACGTACACAGCGAATTTAGCCTCCTAGACGGGGCCTGCCGGATTGCCGATCTGCCCAGGCGGGCAAAGGAGATCGGGCAGACGGCGCTGGCCATTACAGATCACGGCTCCATGTACGGAGTTGTGGCCTTTTACAAAGCCTGTGTCCAGGAGGGCATCCGTCCCATTATCGGGTGCGAGGTCTACGTGGCCCCCGGTAGCCGATTTGATAAAGATCCCGGGGGTAAGAGTTCTCACCATCTGGTGTTGCTCTGCAAGGACGAGATCGGATACCGGAACCTCTGCCTCTTAGTCAGCCTGGGCCACACGGAGGGGTTTTACAATCGTCCCCGGGTGGATTGGGAGATTCTCTCTCGCCACGGCCAGGGGCTGATCTGCCTGTCCGCCTGTCTCGGCGGGGAGGTGCCCCAGCGCCTGTTGGAGGGGGACTACGAGGCCGCCAAGTCCACGGCCATTCGATACCGTGACCTCTTCGGGGCGGGCAACTACTACATGGAACTCCAAGACCATAACCTCCCCGAGCAACCCGCCGTCAACGAGGCGCTGATCCGGATCAGTCAGGAGACAGGCATCCCTCTGGTGGCAACCAACGACGCCCACTACTTAGCCCGTTCCGACGCCCATATCCAAGACGTGCTCATGTGTATCCAGACGGGCAAGACCATAGACGACCCGGATCGGATGAAATTTGAGGGGCAGGAATTTTATCTCAAAAGCGAAGACGAGATGCGAACCCTCTTTCCCCAGCACCCAGAGGCCATCTCCAATACACAACTGATCGCCGACCAGTGCAAATTCGACTTCACCTTCGACGAATACCACCTGCCGGCATTTACCCTCCCGGACGGTTGGGACGACGGACGAGCCTATCTGGAACACCTCTGCCTGACGGGGTTCGCCCAGCGGTATGATGCAGGCCGGGAAGATGTAAAAACCCAACTCCAACGGGAGTTGGACATGGTGGCCGACATGGGCTTTATCGACTACTTCCTCATCGTCGCCGACTTCATCGCCTACGCCAAAGACCGGGGCATCCCCGTGGGGCCGGGCCGGGGTAGCGCCGCGGGGAGTGTGGCCTCCTACTGCCTGGGGATTACAGATGTGGACCCCATCCAGTACGGCCTGTTTTTCGAGCGGTTTTTGAATCCGGAGCGGGTGAGTATGCCGGACATTGACATCGACTTCTGTGTCAACCGCCGGAGCGAGGTCATCGACTACGTGAGCCAAAAATACGGCCAGGAGCACGTGGCACAGATTGTCACATTCGGCACCATGGCGGCCCGGGGCGCCATCCGAGATGTGGCCCGGGCGCTGAACTTTACATACGCCGAGGCGGACACGGTGGCGAAACAGGTGCCACAGACCCTCAATATCAAGTTGGACGACGCCCTGAAGGTCTCCAAGCCCCTGCGGGAACTCTACGAGGGCGATGCCCGGATGAAGACGCTCGTCGACACGGCGAAGGCCCTGGAGGGGATGCCCCGCCACGCCTCTACCCACGCTGCCGGGGTAGTCATCACCAAAGAACCTCTATATGAATACGTCCCCCTGGCGAAAAACGATGAGTCCATCGTCTGTCAGTACCCCATGACCACTTTGGAGGAACTGGGCCTGTTAAAGATGGACTTTCTGGGCCTGCGGAACCTGACCGTCCTCCACGACGCGGTGGAACTGGTGAAAAAACGGGAACCGGACTTTGATCTATCCGCCATTGACGAGACGGATCCGGCCACATTCGCCATGCTGGCGGCAGGGAAGACCAGCGGTGTATTCCAGATGGAATCGGCGGGGATCACCAGCGTTTGTACAGGGCTGGGGCCGCAGAATATTGAAGACCTCACCGCTATCATCGCCCTGTATCGGCCCGGGCCCATGGACTCCATCCCCCGGTTTATCGCCTGTAAGCACGCACCGGAAAAGATATCCTACAAGCACCCCCTGCTCCGGGATATCTTGGACGTGACCTACGGCTGTATCGTCTATCAGGAGCAGGTCATTGAAATATTCCGCCGCATGGGTGGATTTACTTTGGGGCAGGCGGACATGATCCGCCGGGCCATGAGCAAGAAGAAGCATTCCGAGATCGTACGGGAGCGGGAGGCGTTCATCCACGGCGACGCCGTGCGGAATATCTGCGGGGCCGTATCCAACGGCGTCAGCCCCCAGATCGCCGCCGAGATATATGATGATATCTTGGATTTCGCCAACTATGCGTTCAACAAGGCCCACGCCGTGGCCTATGCCGTCATCAGCTTCCAGACGGCCTATCTCAAATGCCACTACCCAAAAGAGTACATGGCGGCGCTCCTCACCAGTGTCTTGGGGCACACCGCAAACGTGGCGGAGTACGTCGCCACCTGTCGGGAGCTGGGGATCGCCCTGCTGCCCCCGGATGTCAACGAATCCGACGCGGATTTCACTGTCTCTGACGAGGGGATTCGGTTCGGGCTGGTGGCGGTAAAAAACATCGGCTGGGGGCTCATCCGCGCACTTATGGCAAATCGAGAGGAACGTGGGCCGTTTTTGAGCTTTGACGATTTCGTCGAACGGCTCTACGGCCACGACCTCAATCGCAGGGCGCTGGAGAATCTCGTCAAGTGCGGGGCGTTTGACAGCTTGGGCTATCGACGGGCGCAACTGGTGGCGGTATGTGAGTCCGTGCTCCACTCCATCGCCGAGGGCCAGCGAAAAAATCTGGCGGGTCAGATGGACTTGTTCGGCGCAGCGACGGACACCGGGTCTGTTCGAGAGCGCATCCCCCTGCCCGATATCCCGGAGTACACACCCCGAGATCTCATGCGGATGGAGAAGGAGACCACGGGTCTTTATCTCACAGGCCACCCCATGGATGAATACCGGGAGATGGCGAAACGCCACGGCGCCGCCAGAATTGGCGAGATCCTCACCGACGGCGAACAGGGCGGCCGCCGGTTTCGAGACGAGCAAAACGTGATCCTGGCCGGGGTCATCAGCCATTATAAGACTAAGACCACACGAAACAACACGCTCATGGCCTATATCACCTTGGAGGATGACACGGGAGATATGGAGCTTCTGGTCTTCCAGCGGGTCTTGGATCGGGACGGGGCCTATATTGCAGATAATCATCCGGTGATGGTCTGGGGGAAGATTAGCCTGCGGGATGAAAAAGACCCCCAATTGCTGGTGGATCAGATCCGCCCCCTGACCGATTTGGAGTCCGGTGCGCCGCCCCCGCCCCCAGCGGCGCGATCTATGTACGCCACCCCCGTCGCCACTGATGAAAAACTCTACGTGCGCCTCTCCGACAGAGACGACCCGGCGTTGGAACGGATTCGTCTGATCCTCACCATGTTCCCCGGTGAACAGCAAATTATTTTATACTTAGAAGAGATCCAGAAGAAGATGACCGCCCCATGCATCATCCACCCCGCCCTGGTGCGGGAACTCACGGAGATGCTGGGGGAGGAGAATGTGGTGGTGAAGTGATCAGATGAAAATTGTAGGTTGGATATTGACCATTATAGGAAGCAACGGCTTAACCGGTACGTTGGTCGCAAGAAACAGCATTCGATACAACGTGGACAGTTTGACGGAATATGCCACAGAACGCATAACAGACTTCATCGGAACGCAGGAGGCGTTCCTCGACTCGCTGGTATGGATGCTGGCGGAGAATCTGACAGGCAGCTTGACGGACTATATTACAGAGCGCATTACAGAATTCATCGGCACGGAGCAGGGCTTCCTCGGTCCGCTGCTATGGGCGCTGGTGGAGAATCTGACAGACAACTTGGAGGCATATACCACAGAACGCATCGCAGAATTTATCGGAGCGGAGCAGGACTTCTTCAGCTCGCTGGCATGGACCCTGGTGGAGAATTTGACAGACAACTTGGAAGAACTGATTCAGGCGGATCAGGGATTTGTAACAACTGTAGACACGCTGTTTTATGTCTCAATCGGCGTGTTGACTCTCGGTGTATCATTACTGGCGGTTGGATATATCAAAAGTGCAATGGAGCAGAGACGGGCGAAACATGCGCCGGAGTAGTGAGGCCGAGGAGGTCAGCATGAGAGGCCTATGTCCGAGTTTGATCCGATCCCGATCCCGGACAAGAAAAAAGACAGAGGAGAAATCCTCTGTCTTTGCCATTTGCGAAAAACTTACGCCATGTTGTCTAACCTGCGGGTCAGACTGCTCTTTTTGCGAGCTGCGTTGTTTTTGTGTAAAAGGCCTTTTGATACGGCCTTGTCAACCGTTTTGACTGCGACTTTGTAGGCGCTATCGGCTTCTGCACGGTTGCCCCCGGTCACTGCCGCATCGAATCGCTTTAAGGTTGTCTTCAAGCGTGTGCGGTTGGATTTATTTCGCATTTCACGAATTTTGCTTGTTCTGACACGCTTTTCTGCCGACTTAATATTGGGCACGTTCCTGCCACCTCCATTCCCTTCGGGGCAAGCCCCGTGGGGACCCCATTTATTCGATCTTCTCAATACGGCAAAGCCGCATTGGTATGCAAGATTTTTCTTTCAGAAAAATACTTGGACACCGGACGCCCGGCGGGCGAACCGAGTTCGCCGTCACGTCACATGGTCTTGCCTATGTGCGGAAAAACATTCTATCATGTGAAAATAGAAATTGCAAGTGTTTTTTCTTCGATTTCCGGTCTTTTTCCACTACGCCTGGGGCGTACCGCCCTGATGACCGCCGGGTTTCCCGCCGCCGCCCGGACGGCGTTTGCGCCGCTTCCGGAATTTTTTTGCGGTCTCGCCGTCGGATTTTTCCGTTCCGTCCGTGGGCGTTTGAGCGCTCTGGGTCTCCCGGGTGGCCGATTGGGGTGGCTGCTCTGAACGCCGCCCGTCGGTGGGGCGGCCCTTAAATCGAGGTTTGGAGCTCTGGTCATCTTGCTTTGGTGTAGAGGATTCCGGTGTCTCCAGGCTCTGCTGTAGTGTGCGGCGGGGGGCGGTGGCCAGAGGGATGCTCTGCCCTGCGGCCTGGGCGGAGAGGATCTCCGCTCTGCGCTGTTTACCGGTCTTGATGAACTGGATCTGATCCAACGGAAAAAAAGCGATGACGGGATCGCCGCCCCTTGTCTCCATACGCACTTTGGCCTTCTGTCGGAGGAGGTTGATCTCGGTAATGGTGCCGTTGCCATCGGGGGTCTCCACGTAGGAGTCAACCTTGGGGGCGGATTTCACCAGCTCCTCATAGGCGTCCTGCTCGTATTTGAGACAGCACATGAGCCTGCCACAGATACCGGAGATTTTTGTGGGGTTCAGGGATAGATTCTGGGTCTTGGCCATCTTGATGCTTACGGGCTGGAACTCGTCTAAGAACTGACTACAGCAAAAGGGTTTGCCACAGACGCCGAGGCCGCCTAAGAGCTTGGCCTCGTCCCGGACCCCGATTTGCCGCAGTTCGATCCGGGTGCGGAAGATGCCCGCCAGGTCTCGCACCAGTTCCCGGAAATCCACCCGGCCGTCTGAGGTGAAGAAGAAGAGGATTTTCGTGCCCTCAAAGTTGTACTCCACGTCTACCAGCTTCATATCCAGCCCCAGCTCTCGGATTTTCTCCAGGCAGGTGGAAAAAGCCTGCTGCTCTTTTTCCTTATTGGCCTCCGCCGTGGCCAGATCGGATGCCGTGGCCAGTCGGATGACGGGGCGCAGGGGGGGGATGACCTTATTGTCCGCAACGGAAAAATTCCCCCTGGCGCACTCGCCGAACTCCAGACCTTTGCTGGTCTCGACGATTACATTCTGGCCAGCCTTCACCTGATGGCCTTTGGGGTCAAAATAATAGCTCTTGCCTCTGCTTTTAAAGCGTATGCTTACAACTTCAGTCATGGAGATTCGCTCCCTCAATACACGGGCGGTACGCCCTCTATAAGATATGATATTGTGCCGGCTTTCCCCCGCCTACAGGGGGAGAAAGCAGTACCCGCTTATCCGAGTAGTGTTGCCGCGATTTTGCCGGATATGTGTCCGGCGCTGACGTTTCGTTCCAGGTCTTCCCGCAGGCTGTCAAACAGCTCCACAGCGGCCAAGAGTCCCGCTCCGTCTCCACCTGGGCGGGCGAGGGCTTGAATCAACTGCCCGTGGCAACTGTCTGCGAAGGCCGTCAGGGTCTGTCTATCCGTCTTTTCCAGCCCGATACAGAACTCCAGCAGGGGCAGCCCGCCTGTGGAAAAGGCTTTGAAAAACGCCTCTGCTAACGCCATATGTGCGCCATCGGCATCCGGAGCCTGATCGCCTGTGGGCGTCAGGGCCAAGTGAATGCACCGGGAGCGCACGGTGGGGAGCAGGGCCAGAGGATTTTCCGTCAGGAGCAGAATGGTGACAAAGCCCGGCGGCTCCTCCAGTACTTTGAGAAAGGCATTTTGTGCGCTGGGATTCATGGCGTCGGCCCCGTCTACGATGTAGACCTTGCGGGCCGCCTCATTGGGTAAGGTATGGGCGTCCCGTGTGATCTCTCGGATCTGGCCTACGAGAATGTCTTTCTTGCCCCCGTCGGGATCCCGGCCTGTGAGGAGAATGTCCGGATGAATCCCCCGCAGGGCCTTTTGACAGGCGGGACAGGTGTTGCAAGGCCGCTCACTCCCGCCGGAACAGATCAGAGACCGGGCTATAATCTCCGCCAAGGTACGCCGCTCCCCCGCCGGGCCACTGATGAGATAGGCGTGGGACAGGGGCCCGGATAAGGCCGCCTGTAGATGGGGACTGCTTGTGAGACCGGTCAAATTCATGGGATAACACCCCCGTGGTGATCAGATGGATATTAGTATACCGGAAAATGCGAGGTAGCGCAAGTCACTTCACCCGAAACACAAAATGCTTGTATCCAAAATAGTTGATGACCATCGTAATCACCGTGACGGCGACTTTGGCCCAAAATGTGGGGAGACCTGCGAGAATCTTGAGGTTGATGGCCAGGACACTGATGCCCAGGGAGACCAAATTGACCAGAATAAATCGAACTGCCTGGGTGGAGACCCGCCCGTTATCGCCGTCTCGGAAAGTAATGTTCCGGTTGAGCAGAAAACTGGAGGTGACCCCCACCGTATAGCTAATCGCCTGACAGATGGGGCCGGACAGAGCCGTCAGGGCGTAGAGCAGAGTGAATACGCCAAAGTCCAACCCCGTATTGAATGCGCCGATGATCAGAAAGATGATCTGTCGCTTATGTCGCAGGAGGAGTTGTCCGATGAAACTGTCGTGAAGCACAAGAGACACCGCCTTTCAAGTCCGGCCTAGCCGAGGGCTACCGACCAGTAGAACACATCCCGGAAGAGGTTTTCCTGTGTCGGGCGCAGACCTGTGACCAGCCCTCTGTGGGTGGCAACGGCCAGATGGCGAAATCCGATGACGGAGATGGGCACCGCCTCCAAAATGGCCGCACACATGGCGGAGGCCGCCTGGCCTCGATCCAGGTGGTCTGCGGCGAGGAAGTCGTCCAAAAGTTGCCGATCCACCAGATTGTGAATCCCGCCGAAGGCCAAATTGCGAAACAGCACGTCGGTCAGATCAAAGTCCGGCTGGAGCCGTACCTGGGCGTAAAACAGATCAAAGCGCCCGGCTTGCAGGGCCTCCAGATACTCGTCATAGGGCAAGTCCACAATAATCACCTGATAACCCAGAGCGGCGACGCTCTCCGCGATGTATACGGCCACTTCCATCCGGGCGGTACTGTCTCCGGCCACCAGGAGAGATAATTGGGGCAGAGAGGGTTCTTCATCGGGATATTCCTCTTCCTCGGCATTCTGATCGTCGAGATCGGGATCGTCTTCCGGGGCGGGCGCATCTGGGGTATCTGTCTCTGGTTCGGCGTCCTCGGTCAGATCAGGCTCTGTATCTAAAAGGGTCCTGGCATAGGCGAAATCAAAGGCGAACTCCGCCGCCAGGGCGTGGTCATAATAGGTCAAGGAGGGGTGGATGGGCAGGGGAGAGGAGACGGCGTTCCCGAACATAATGTTATCGGTGATATAGGCCCGGTCAATGGCCCGGCTGATGGCCTGCCGCACCTCTAATCGGCCCGTCTCCGGGCGATTGATATTAAAGCCGATATAGTCCATAAGGGTCGCCTCAAAGGAGCGGACTTCCATCTCGACGGAAAATCGGGGCGGTACCGTAGCGGTGGGGTCCAACGCCACCAGATTCAAAATCCCGGAGTTGACATGGGCGGTCAGCTGTTCTATGGAGACGATCTCCGTCAGGTATATGGTGTCCAGGGGGGAGAGTTCTTCGTACCAGTGGTTGGCAAATCGTAAGAGACGGGGTTGGCCGGCATCGTCGCTGTAAGCGTAGGGGCCTGTCCCCGGCGGGACAGTCCAGCCCATAGTGCCATATTGGATGATGGGAAAGGTGAGGAGAACCGGAAGATTGCCATGTACCCGGTTTAGAGTAATTTCCATCTCGTGGGGGAGGAGATACCCCTCGGCGTCTACCCGTCTGTCGTATCCCGCGACGATGGAGAGGCGTCCGCCGAAAAAAGCGGAATCCCGGGCGCGGGTTAAGGAGTAGATCACGTCCTCTGCGGTCAATGGGATGCCATTGTGAAAGGTGATGTCCTGTCGGAGTTCCAAGGTGTAGCGAATCCCGTCGACGGTGGTCAGGTTGTGGGCCAAGACCGGCGTGGCGGTGAAGTTGTCATCCAGGGCGAACAATCCCTCATAGAGGAGCCCCCCCACGGCCAGATTGTCCCGGCTCACGGTGGTAAAGGGGTTGAGGGGATCCCCGGCGACAAAGCCGATGGTAAATCTACCGTCACCGATGGGGGCTACAGGCGTTGGCCGGTCAGGGCCGATCTCGTTCATGTTCTCGTATCCGTTCTCATAGTCGTCTTCGACAGGCTCCACGTTGCGTCCGAAGAGGCCGCAACCGGAGAAAGCGCTGCCCAACAGGGAGATCGCCAGGATCAATGCGATAAATTTGCTTGAAAATCGATTCATGGTTGATATTACTCCTATTTTGTGTTCCCCCCGCCTAGGTTGGGGGAACACAGTATCAAGGCGGCCTGGGAGCCGCGGTGGCCGGCGGTGGCGCGGTGTGACCAGAATGTCTCCCGGTTACACATGGTACAGATATCCGATACGCTGATTCGGTCCGAAAAAAGTCCGGCCCGCAGGAGCAGGCGGCGGTTGACTTCTTTTAAGTCTACCATACGTTTGCCATGCCCGCATTCGATCACACAGGCCTCTGCCTCATAGCCCAGTAACGCCATGGCGGCCTCGGATACCTCGGGTCCGGTTTCAAAGCAACACCGCCCGATCCCGGGGCCGATGGCCGCCCGGATATCTTGCGGATGAGAGCCGCAATCGGCGACCAGCCGTGAAACGGCCTTGCCGACAATATCTAAAACCGTACTGCGCCACCCCGCGTGGACAGCGCCTACAGCGCCCGTCCGCTGATCCCAGAGCAAGATGGGAATACAGTCGGCGGTGAAAACCATAAGGGGCAAGTCCCGTGCCGCCGTGACCAGGCCGTCGGCCTCATGGGGCGTGGGCGCAAAAATGTCGCCTTGACGGTCCTCCGCCCCCACCAATCGAACGGTATCTCCGTGTACCTGACGAGTAAAGACTAGATCCTCTTTCCGTATGCCGAAAATCGACGTGATCCGGTCATAGTTTTCCGATACCGCTGCGGGATCGTCCCCTCGGTTGACGCCCAAATTGAGGGAGGCATAGATACCCTGGCTCACGCCGCCCAGCCGGGAGGTGAATGCGTGGGGCGTCTCAATGGATTCGTCTATCAGATAGAGCAGGTCACCGGATTGATGGGGAACAATGGCCATAGGCGCTTACGCATTCCTTCCGCAGCAATTTTTATACTTCATAGGTGCGCCGCCGGGCTTGGTTTTGCCGCAGGGGCATGGCTCGTTGCGGCCGATCTTTTTCTCCACCCGGACGGGCTGGCGCTTGGTCGGGCCGCCCTGCATCCCGGCTACGACGTTTTGGGCTACGCTCTTTCTGGCCAAGCCCTGTTCTTTGCGATCCTGGTGCACCTGGACGGTAAAGACCCGGCGGACGACTTCTTCTTTTAATCCGCGGACCATGGCCTCGAACATGTCGAAGCCCTCCCGCTTATAGGCGTCTACGGGATTGGTCTGGGCATAGGCCCGCAGGCCGATTCCCTGGCGGAGATCGTCCATGGCGTCGATGTGATCCATCCAGAACTCGTCCACCACCCGGAGGAGGATAATCCGTTCCAACTCCCGCATGACAGAGAGGGTTTTGGCGCCGATTTCAACGGTGCCGAACTCTTTTTCCCGGATGGCATAGCGGGCCAGGGCCTTTTCTTCCAAAATTTCAATCAACGGTTCCGCCTGGAAGCGTTCCAGTTGTTCAGTTGTGGGCAAGAAGGTCTTCGGGGCCAGAAATAGCCCTTCAAAGGGCCGGATCAGGGAGGCAAAGTCCTCTTTTGTAATGGGTTGTCCCTCCGGGAGCGTCCCCGTCACCTGGGACTCGATGACCTCGGTGATCATAGACTCCACGTTCTCGTGAATGTCCTTGCCCTCTAACACCAGTTGGCGTTGGCGGTAGATGAGTTCTCTCTGGCGGTTCATGACGTCATCGTATTCCAGCACCTGCTTCCGGGACTGGAAATTACGGCTCTCCAGCTGCTTCTGTGCGTTTTCCACGATGTTGGAGACCAGTTTTGCATCTAGGGGCGTGTCCTCGTCAAAGTTAAACCGCTCCATGAGGGATTCCATCTTCTCCTGGGCGAAGAGCCGGACGAGATCATCCGTGGCGGCCAAGAAAAACCGGCTCTCACCGGGGTCGCCCTGGCGGCCTGCACGGCCTCGGAGCTGGTTGTCAATCCGACGGGACTCATGGCGCTCGGTACCGAGGATAAACAGTCCGCCTACGGCACGGACTTGATCCGCCTCTTGGGAGATTTCGGCCCTGTGCGCGTCCATTCGCTGGGCAAACAGGGCGCGGGCGGCGTTGATCTCCTCGTCGTCCGTATCGGCGAAGCCTGTGGCCTCCACGATGACTTCATCGGAATAGCCCGCTTTTTTCAGGTCGTGTTTCGACAAATATTCGGCGTTTCCGCCCAGCACGATGTCCGTACCACGACCGGCCATGTTGGTGGCGATGGTCACGGAACCCATCTTACCGGCCTGGGCGACGATCTCAGCCTCTTTCTCGTGGTGTTTGGCATTTAAGACATTGTGGCGGATTTTTTCTTTGTGCAACAGCTTCGAGAGATATTCACTTTTCTCAATAGACACGGTACCCACCAAGACCGGCTGACCCTTCGCGTGACACTCTGCGATCTGATGAATAATGGCCCGATTCTTGCCCGCGTCAGATTTGTAAATTGAATCGGGCAGATCGGCCCGGACCAAGGGGCGGTTGGTGGGGATTTCGATAATGTCCAGGCTGTAGATGGTGCCGAACTCTTCTTCTTCCGTCAAGGCCGTACCTGTCATGCCGGAGAGTTTGTTGTACATGCGGAAATAGTTTTGGAATGTGATCGTAGCCAGGGTCTTGGACTCTCTGGCGACGGTGACTTTCTCCTTGGCCTCAATGGCCTGATGGAGTCCGTGGGAGTAGCGGCGGCCCTCCATGAGGCGGCCCGTGAACTCGTCCACGATGATGACCTCGCCGTCTTTGACCACGTAGTCGATATCCCGGTGCTTGAGTCCGTAGGCGTGGACGGCCTGGGTCAGGTGGTGGGAGAGGGTGGAGTTATCTAAGTCCGCCAGATTTTCCACGTTGAAGTGGGCCTCCGCCTTGGCGATACCCCGGGCGGAGAGGGCAGAGGTCTTGGCTTTTTCGTCCACCACGTAATCGGCTTCCAGGCCCTCGTCGTCCTGGGCCTTATCGTCCATGGAGGAGTAGACTTTTTTCTTTAGACCTCGGACAAAGTTGTCCACCTGACGGTAGAGATCCGTAGAGGCGTCCCCCTGGCCGGAGATGATCAGCGGTGTTCTGGCCTCGTCGATCAAGATGGAGTCCACCTCGTCCACGATGGCGAAGATATGGCCCCGTTGCACCATGTTTTCCTTATAGATGGCCATGTTGTCCCGGAGATAGTCAAAGCCCATCTCGTTGTTTGTGCCGTAGGTGATATCGGCGGCATAGGCCGCCCGCCGCTCGTCCGGGGTGAGGCCGTGGACGACGAGGCCCACTTCCAGCCCCAGGAACCGATGCACTTTCCCCATCCACTCACTGTCCCGTCGGGCCAGGTAGTCGTTGACGGTGACAATATGGACGCCCAGCCCCGCTAAGGCATTGAGGTAGCTGGGCAAGGTCGCCACGAGAGTTTTACCCTCACCCGTCTTCATCTCGGAGATCCGGCCCTGGTGTAAGACGATGCCGCCGATGAGTTGTACCGTGTAATGGCGCATCCCCAGCACCCGATCCGCCGCCTCTCGGACAGTGGCAAACGCCTCCGGTAGGATGTCGTCCAGAGATTCGCCGTCGGCCAGCCGGGCTTTGAATTGGGGGGTCTTGTCCTTGAGCTCTGCGTCGGTCAGTGTGCGATATTCGTCCTCCAACTGGTTGATCCGATTCACCAGGGGGGCGATTTTCTTTAGCTCCCGGTCACTCCGGGTGCCGAATAGTTTGCTTGCAATACCCATTATTGTTTGCGCCTTTCGTTCTGTTTTAGAAATATCATAATATTATATCATAGAAGGGCGTATAAAAAAAGGGGGAACGTGGGAGCGTGCGCAAATGCGGATGTATGTCAGTGAACACTTTTCGTTGACAAATACGCACGTACTGCATATAATGCCTATCAGAATACTATAACATGGCAAATAAGAAAGAAAGGAGGGTTTTTAAATGGATATTTGGGGAATACTGATCTGGTTGCTAATCGGTGCCGTTGTGGGCTGGATTGCAGGCATGATTATGAAGAGCAAGAGCTCTCTGCTATGGAACATTGTCTTCGGTATTGTCGGTTCCTTCGTCGGTGGCTTTATCGCTTCTCAGCTGAATATTGGAGGAGGAGGGTTGATTGTACAGGGGCTCATCGCCGTTGCCGGTGCCTGTCTTGTCATTTTCGTTGTAAAGCTTATCAGAGGTGGGAAATAAACAGCATCCCGGATTAAAAACTGTTATGCCCAAGGCCTTGCGGCACGCTGTGTCGCAAGGCCTCTTACTATTCTATCCCTCCCCCGCGATCTCAATCCAGCCCGCCGGACATCCGGCGGTGCTCTTGACGGCTATCTGCCGAGTGGAAAGGCCCGCCAGACAATCCACGAGATCTGCCGTGATCCGCTGGCCCGGTGTAATCAGGGGGATTCCCGGCGGATAGGCCCAGAGATACGTTTTTGCGATCTGGCCCACGCTTTGGCCGATGGCGATCCGCCGCCCCGGTGTGCGCAGGGCCTCCCCTGGGGGCATGATTTGTTTCCCCATGGGCGGCAGGGGATTTATGGGTCGTATGGAGGTGGGATGCAAGGTGCGATCCAGTGCGACGAGGGCCTCTGCCAGCCGATAGAAGTGTTTGTCCGTATTGGCAAGGCCGGTCATGGCCAATGCGTAGCCGGGGAGGGCCATCTCCAGTTCAATACCGCAGTCCTCCCGCAGCGCCATGAGGAGCTCCGGCCCCGTGGTGGACGTGCCGCCGCAGAGGATGGGAAGCTTGCCGGAGTCGTGGGCGTATATGCGACGCGGATCAGAATCCCCGGACAACACGGACAGGTGTTGCAGATTGACGGTCAGTTGCCGGAAAGCCGAGAGCCGATCCGACCAGGCGGCAAACAGGTCTGGACCCTGGACCCGAAGCAGGTCGACACAGCCGTCAATGGAGGCCATGAGGGGATAGGAGGGACTGGTGCTCTGGAACAGTCCTAACCCGTGGCGCAGATGCTCCCGCGGGATTAACCCGTCCCGCAGATGGGCGATGGCGGTCTGGGTCAGACTGGGCAGAGTCTTGTGGAGGCTCCGGATCACAATGTCTGCCCCCTGGGATACGGCACTTTGGGGAAAGTGGGGGGATAGGCCGAAATGGGCGCCGTGGGCCTCGTCCACCAAGAGGGGGATGGATTTTTCGTGCAACATGTCGGCAATGGCCCTGATATCGCTGGCCACGCCCTCATAGGTGGGGGAGGTCACCACGACGAGCCGAATATCGGGATATTGCGCCACCGCCACCGCCACCGACGCGAGCGGGATACTGCCGCAGATGCCGGATTCCGTCAAGAGCGGCGGCTCCAGATAGACGGGGCAAAGCCCCATGAGTTCCACGGCGTGGTAGACGGACTTGTGACAGTTCCGGGCGATCAAAATCTGATCCCCCGGCCGGGTGGCGGCGTAGATTCCCGCCAGAATCCCCCCGGTGCTGCCGTTGACGAGGAAATAGGCGCTGTCGCTCCCCCAGAGGGCGGCGGCCCTCGCCTGGGCGTCTAAGAGAATCCCCTCGGCGGAATGGAGATCGTCAAACCCGTGGATCTCGGAGATGTCCAGGTGCCATGGCAGATCAGCGGCGAACAGGGGCTGTCGCTTGTGGCCCGGCATGTGCATCGGGCAGATATCCCGTTGTTGATAGGCCAAAAGGGTCTGGTACAGATCGGCTTTTTCCATTGTGTGCCTCCGAAAATATGTGTTGACAAGCGATTCGATCTTTGGTATCATGATTCACGCTGGTCGGCGTATGTGCTGGTGTAGCTCAGTTGGTAGAGCAGCTGATTTGTAATCAGCAGGTCGGGGGTTCAAGTCCGTCCACCAGCTCCAGCGCCTTTTCCCATCCCCGATGACGAGCTCAACGCAGTGACCCGGCATCGGCAGCACAGCGATGCGGTGACGCAGCGGAATTTTCGTCCCAAGGGCGCAGCCCGACGACGGAAATGGAGCACAGTTTCCGCTAGAGCGAGCACGGTGGAGTTCCCGAGTGGCCAAAGGGGGCAGACTGTAAATCTGTTGTCAGTGACTTCGTAGGTTCAAATCCTACCTCCACCACCAAGAGCGTGAAACCCTGTAACCGTAGCGGTTACGGGGTTTTTGCTTTTGGTGTGCGGAACTGCGAAAATAGGAAAAATTGCCCAACATCTAACAAATCGTCTAACAGCTCTACTTTTCCACAAACTCACCGCTAAGTACGTCCCCCAAACTGCGCTTTGCATCTGGCCTCAAATGCGCATATATATCCGCAGTTGTGGAGTAGTGGGCATGTCCGAGCCAGGATTGAATCAACTTCATGTCTACGCCTTTGTCCAGCAAGAGACTTGCGTTAGAATCTCGCAACTCATGGAAACGAATAGCCCGTAGCCCATATTTTTTGAGAACATTAGGGAACGTACGAGACAGGTATTCTGGGGCGATCAAATTGCCCATCTCATTCACACAAACGAAGTCAAGCCACGCATCGCTATAAGCGGTGCCAAATAACTCCTGATATTCCGCTTGCCGCTCCTTTCGTTCTTTCAAATACACTGCGACTTCAGGCGGCAAGGGAAAGGATCGTAGCCCGGAACGTGTTTTTGCCCCAGGGCGGTACTTTATATTCTCCGAGCGGGATTCCTCGCCTTTGTCCGTGATAACCCCTTTTACAAAGAGCGTCATGGAATCAAAGTCGATGTCCTGCCACCGTAGCCCTAACACTTCGCCACGCCTCATGCCAAACCAACTTGCGAGGTAAACGGGTGTTTCAATTTTCTCTCCCTTGATGACCTCTAACAAAAGCCGCATTTCTTCTGCCGTGTAGAAACTGGACTGGAATCGCTCTTTCCTCGGCAACACCACCTTAGAGGCGGGATTGTCTCGAATCAGTTCCATCTGTACGGCATGTTTGAGCGCTTTGTGGATATTGGCATGGTAACGATGTATCGTATTCCCTGTCACCTTGCTCGTTTTCTTCTTCCACGCATAAAAATCTTGGATATGGAAGGGCCTCAACTCATGGAGTTTGACTTTCCTTTCGGCAAAGTAGGGGCAAATCTGATTCTTGATTGTCTTTTTATAGCTGAAATATGTTGTCTCCGCTATAGAGTCTTTTGCCACTTCCAGCCATTGCAACAGGTAATCGGAGAGCAAAATGTCCTGAAAATTGCAGGCGATCTTCGTTTCCCATTCCGCCAAAATCTCTTTGCGAATTGCCTCTGCTTTTCGCTTATTCTTCCCTTGCGTTGGAAGCCCTGTGGACACAGACTTTTGTCTGCGTTTGCTGTTCTGATACCAACTCAACATAACATGGTATTTATTGTTTTTCTCGTATAGGTTTGCCGTCATAATTCTTTAACCTCCCTGTGACGACGGATTTATCGCTACACTGTTATTATAACACGCTGTTTCAATGTAATCCACTAAATATCGGCGCGGAATCTTGATATTTTTCCCGATCCGCAGATGGAGAATTTGCCCGCTTTGGATTAGGCGATAGGCCGTCGAGCGGCCAATGCTTAGGGCTGCTTGCAACTCCTCTACTGTTAGCACATCTGGCAAATCATTGAACATAGGCATTCTCCTTTCCATTATACAACCGTAGATTGCCCATACATTTCTACAGCAAGCCTCCCACAACCATCCAACTCCCATCAAACGCCTGTACCACCAACTCAAACTGTGACAACTGCTGCGCCCTGGTGCGAGGATCGTAGTACCGCACGGCCACATAGACCGCCACCATCTCCCCCCGGCGCTGGAAGATGGGATTCACAAGCTCCAAGAACTCGTACTCCATGTCGATCACCTCCAGCGCACCGTCCCGGACAAAGTGGGCGATCATGCTCTCGCTGGCCGTGGGATAGAGCGTAAAGAACTCGGTCAAAAACTGCATGATCTCATGTTGCGTATCCCCGTCAATGGACGTGTCCTGCGCTCTCATCGGCAGTGCGAAATCAGACCGCTCAAACCCGCCGTGGATGGTGGGGTTGTGGGTAATCACCGCATTGCCAGCATCGTCCACATGGACAATGACCGTGTAATACGACAAGACCACATCCTCCGTCGATGTGGTCACTTCATGTTGTACGACTTGCTCTATGAACGCTGGATACCCGTACTCATCATAGATGCGCTCCTGTATCACTTCATCCACGTATTCCGCTGTGACGGCCCGTAACAGCCGCTCCACGGAGAACAGCACCCGGAAATTGTGGTCATCCAAGGGCTCCACCTGCCAAATTCGCACGGCTCGGATGGAAGAACTGGAATCCGTGTCTCTGGAAAGTTTGGCGTTGAGCATGTGCAGATCATCTGTGAGGAACCCCCGCAGGGCCTCGTTCCGTTCTGCGCTCTGTTCCGCTCCCACGGGCCAGGCATAATATATCCGGGCGAACTCTGTCACGAAGCTCTCAATCCGGTTGGTGTCCACGATCTGCACCTCCACGATCTCCCGCTCAATGATGGTGTGGGTGTCAACAGCGGTGAAGTGCATATACACCGCAAAGGCGAGGCTCGTCAGGAGCAAAGCCCACATGATCGCAACCGACGCCTTTCTTGTGCCGATCCGCTTGACCTTTGGCCGTTTTTCTCTGTTCAATCTCTGTGCCCCCTATGTCAAATTATCGTATTCTAAATGTCCCCTGCGGGAAAAAAGGCAGCGGATCAACAGGCGAACCGTTGACCCAAATCTCAAAGTGAAGATGAGGGCCGGTACTATTTCCCGTACTCCCAATGTCCGCTATATGCTGACCCCGTGATACCCGGTCTCCGTTGCGCACATGATTCCTGCTATTGTGGGCATATACCGTGTGATGTCCGTTGCCGTGATAGATGCGGATATAGTTGCCGAACCCGCCATTCCAGCCGGAGAGTTCCACAACACCCCCAGCAGACGCCAAGATCGGCGACCCCCAAGCGGCCCCAATATCTATCCCCTGATGA
>WRAB01000003.1 GCA_009780435.1 Oscillospiraceae bacterium
CCAGATAACGGCATCGCGATACCAGTCAGGCGCTGTGGCGGGTACGTCAGTAAATATGGGACTGAACGCCACCGGGGGCTGGCCCGCCATGTTCCAGAGCATCCGCGCCACCTGCGCACGGGTCAGGGTGTCGGCGGGTGAGAACGTCGTAGCTGTGGTGCCGGTCATAACTCCCTCGTTGAAGACAAAGGCCACGGCACTGTTGAACCAGTGGCCACGATTGACATCGGTGAAAGGCGTGTCGGTCAGGGGGATGATTATTCTACCGCCGAATCCGCCTTGGCCAAAATAGACCGAAACATACTCTACATTCGCTTGCAGGCCTGTCCAACGGAAATATGGGAATTGCCAAAATCCATCATCGCTGATTCTCTGTGGCGCAACAAGATGTCCCTCGCTCGTTCGCAAAGGATTTGCAATCGTCAAAGTGCCTCCTGTAACCATCGCCGGAGACAGGGTAATCTCTTGGTCATGTACAAAGTTGTACCTTAACCGATGCATATCGCGCAGTGGCCGCAGATCATATACCTGGTTATAAGACAACCCGAGTAGCTCTAAATTTGTCAGCCCAGACAGCGGGCCAAGATTGCTAATCCAGTTATGGCACAGCCAGAGTTCCTCTAACCAAGTCAGCCCGGACAACGGGCCGAGATCACTGATCTGGTTCCAATCCAGGGCCAGCCACCACAGCTGATGTAGACCGGCAATCGGCCAGAGGTTGCTAATCCAGTTGGCACCGAGATCAAGCACCCCCAGCCGCGTCAAACCGGACAGCGGACTGAGATCGCTGATCTGATTCATGTCCAGGGCCAACCACGCCAAATGATGCAGGCCAGCGAGAGGCCAAAGGTCACTAATCCAGTTGGCGCCGAGATCAAGCACCTCCAACCGCGTCAAACCGGACAGCGGACTGAGATCGCTAATCTGATTCACGCCTAGGCCCAACCACTCTAACTGATGTAGGCCAGCGAGAGGCCGAAGGTCACTAATCTGATTATTGCCGAGTTCAAGCTCGGTCAAATTTCGCAGGAACTGTAGGCCTTGCAGGTTCTGCACGTCATAGCCAATAATTACAATCCACCCGACCATATCTAGTTCAGCCTGTGTAATCCCTGCGCTTGGCGCTCTGCCGAAGAGCTCCGCTATGACGCGGGCGATGGTGGGGTCTGCAAAGATGCTGGAAATGGCGGCGGGCGGTGTCGCCAGCGCTTCAATTTGATCCCCAGATGCCGCAACAAGAGACGCATTTAGCTTGGCATATGCGCGAGGCTCTATATCCCTGTCGGTTCTCGGTTCGCGCATCGTCGTCACCGGGCCGGATTCCGGCGATTCCAGATCCCCTGCCATTGCGGACAGTGGCACCAGTGTCAGTAACAGACAGCACACCAACAGCAGACATAACCCTCGTTTTAGCCTTTTGAACATTTCTTTACCCCCTAAATTTTACTTTTGTATAAACTTATCACAAAGCAAGACCTCTGTCAAATCCTTTCTCATTCCCCTACTCCAAGTCTTCCGCCAACGCCTCCCACTGGTCATACAACTCGGCCAATTTCGTATCCAGCGCCGCCTTTTGCTCCGCGACTTCCATGAGGGCCTCATAGTCGCTGGATAGGATCGTTTCTCTCTCTTCCAGCTCCTGCTTTTCGTCCTCAATCCGGGCGATTTCTTTTTCCAATCGGGCCACCTGTTTCTCGGGGGACGGCCCCCTGCGGCGGTCCGGCTTTTTTTCTTTTCGCTTTTGGTTCTTCTCAATCTGCTCGAACCGGGCCGTCTGCTCCAGGCGGTTGCG
The DNA here is from genome assembly GCA_009780435.1 of Oscillospiraceae bacterium. Taxonomy (GTDB): domain Bacteria; phylum Bacillota; class Clostridia; order Oscillospirales; family Oscillospiraceae; genus WRAB01. The sequence goes on from WRAB01000003.1 coordinate 1,793, forward strand.
GTATTCCTCATATGTCCCGTGAAAATCTGTGATCGCTCCGTTTTCCAAAGTCCATATCCGGGTGGCGAAGCGGTTGATGAAGTACCGGTCATGGGAGACGAAGAGCAGGGCCTCCTCGTAGTCCTCCAGGGCCTCCTCCATCCACTCCCGGCTCCAGATGTCCAGATGATTGGTCGGCTCGTCCAGGATTAGGAGGTTGATGTCCCCCTTCATGAGCATACAGAGCCGCAGACGGCTCTGCTCTCCGCCGGACAGGACGGATACAGGGGTGAACACGTCCTCCCCTCGGAATTTAAATGCCCCCAACCGGTTTCGGGCCGTCTGTGGCGTGACGCCATCCTCGTAGATGAGGGTGTCCATCATACTGCGGTTTGGATTGTCAAACCGGATGATCTGGGGCAGATAGGCCCGTTTCGCCGCGGGGCCGTATTTGACCGCCCCGGTGTCCGGTGACAGTTCTTCCATAAGAATCTTGAGCAGTGTGGACTTCCCCGTGCCGTTGTCCCCGATGAGGGCGATCCGCTCGCCACCCAATACCTCCAGGTTCACATCCCGAAACAGTGTCCGCCCGTCGAAGCCGTGGGTGAGTTTTTTGATTGCCATCAACTCGTCGCCGCGGAACTCCTTTTCGCCGAACTTGGCCTTCATCTGTTTTTCCCTGTCCGGCCGCTCTGTCTGCTCAATGCGGGCGATCCGGGTCTGCATGGCTTTGGCCTTTTTGGCCATCTTCTTGTTACCGGTTCCCCAGCCCATCATCCGCTCAGCGGTGTAGCTCAGACGCTTGATCTCCGCCTGCTCTTTCTGCCAGCGCTCCTCCAGTTCTTCCAATCGCCGCGCCTTTTCAGTTACGTAATAACTGTAGTTGCCACTGTAGAACTCCGTCTTGCCCTGGACGATTTCAATGCTCCGGGTTACCACGGCGTCGAGGAAGTAGCGGTCATGGGAGATGACCAGCACCGTGCCGTGGAATTTTTCCAAATACGCCTCTAACCATTGGGTGCTCTTTAAATCCAGATGATTGGTGGGTTCGTCCAAGAGGAGGATATCCGTCTTCTCCAGGATCAGTCGGGCCAGATTGACCCGGGTCTTCTCTCCCCCGGATAGGGTGGAGAACAATTGCTCTCGCATGGTCTGGGGGATATCCAATCCGCCGCAGACCCGGTTGCGATCCATTTCCATCTCATAGCCGCCCAAGGTCTCAAATTTCAGCAGGGTCTGATCGTACCGAGCCATAATCCCGCTGTCCGACGCGCCCGCCATCTGCTCGGCTAGAGATTCCAGCTCCACCTGGAGTCGATATAGCCGATCATGGGCGCTTTTCAGCACGTCCTCCGTGGTGTAGTGATCGGGATAGCTGGGAATCTGAGAGATCAGCCCCAGCCGCTTACCGGGGCCGATGACGATCTCCCCTTCGTCTTTCTCAATCTCATCGGAGAGGAGGCGAAACAGGGTGGTCTTCCCCGTCCCGTTTTTCCCCAGAAGGCCCACCCGCTCTCCAGCATAGACCTCAAAGGTGAGGCCGTCTAGAATATTCTTATCCACTTCAAAGGCCTTGACCAGGCCCTGTACGCTAATGTCTACCATACGCTTCCCCTGTCTCTCGGTGTTCTTTTATAATTGTACCGCAAAACCCACCACGGGGCAAGTGGGGGCGACGTTCTACAACAATACAACGCGGGCGCACAATGTGCGCCCGCCCTTACAGTAGTGTTGCACATTGTAAAACGATGTCCACGGCGTTTCGAAAAAAGTCAAATATATTTGGAAATTCATGTTTGGATGTGGTAGAATGAAAAGACAATCCTCAGTCAGCTTTGCTGACAGCTCCTTTAAGAAAGGAGCCTTGTATGCAAAGGAGTGTTTATATGCAGTACAAAATAAGAGGATACCCCCTGTTCTCGGCATGCGGGTTGAATTGTGGGCTGTGTCCACGGTATTATACGGTGGGATCATCCAGATGTCCCGGCTGCGCGGGAGAGGGGTTTTCAGACGTACACTGTTCGTGCGGTATGCTGTCCTGCTGTCAGCGGAAAGGCCTGGAATATTGCTTCGAGTGTGAGGCGTTCCCCTGTAAGAAATATGACGGCGTGGATACATCCGACTCGTTCATCACTCATTTGAACCAATTCCACGACATGGAAAAAGCCAAACGGATCGGAATGGACGCCTACGCGACGGAGCTGAATGAAAAAATCAGTCTGCTGGAGATGCTTTTAGAACAATACGACGATGGGCGGAAAAAGAGTTTTTTCTGTCTGGCGGTCAATCTCTTGGATATTGACGAGATCAAAGCCGTTATGGAACAAGCTATCGACGAAATCGGGCCGGAGGCCACTCAAAAAGAAAAAGCCGCAACCATGGCCCGATTATTTGAAGCCGCGGCTGCAAAAAGAGATATTTCGCTCAAACTGCGTAAATAACCGTATTGTCCCGACTATTTCAATTCTATTACAAATTAGTCAAATCCCTTGCAGAGATAAGTCTCTATGTGTTATGCTAGCTTTGACATAATATACCCTTAGGAGTGTCGAATCATGGGCAAGAAAAAACAAAATATTATCGTGTGGGTTTTGCTATTGTGTATCATGCTCACCCTGGCACCCCAGGCGGCGCTGGCGGTGCTGATTGAGGAGCTCTCTATAGGCAGCTCCCGTGACATTGCCACCGACAACGAGTGGAACGCTCTGACGCATATCAATGCCCTGCGCCACGCAGAGGGACTCGCCCCTCTGGCCATGGCAGCGTGTATCCAGCAGGTGGCAGCCCTGCGCGCCAGAGAATTGGCACAAAGTTTCAGTTCCACACGTCCTAACGGTATGCCTTGGGATACAGCCATTGACGAGGCAGAGATCCCCTACACCAAGGCCGCCGAATTGACGGCCCACTTCTTCTTATCCGGTCAAAATGTGGTGGAATCGTGGGCGAATACAGAAGACAGGCGGGCTTCCCTCCTAGGCGACTATTACACCCATATCGGCTTAAGCCATAATCTCAACGCGGACACCTGGGCCGCTGTGTTGATCGGCACACACAGTCACGAGTATCTCGCTCTACACCCGTCCGGAAACCGCCATATCACCGCCGGACGTCCCTTTTCTTCTCTGGGCCTCATCGCCGTAGCAGAGGGAGAGCTCGGCGAGAGCTATATCCCCCTGACGGATGCCGTTGTCACAGGATTTAATCGCTACCGCCCCGGCGTTCAGGCGGTCACGTTTTCTGTCGGTGATTTGTCCATATCTTTTTATATCGAAGTGCGTTTTGTCGATGTCAACTATAACACCCGCCAGGCCACCTATATCCGCTATGTGGTGCAACGGGGCCTATTCAACGGCGTTTCTGGAACCCATTTTTCCCCTGATGAATCCATGACCCGCGACATGTTGGTCACAGTTCTGGGGCGGCAAGCCCGACAGATGGGATTCGCTATTGCGGGAGATCATACTCGCTTTGCCGACGTAGCGGACGATAGGTGGTATACCGCCTACATTGGCTGGGCGGCGGAACAGGGTATTGCCCTTGGATACGCCGGCAATTTCAATGGAAAAGAAGTCCTCACCCGTGAACAGCTAGCCGTATTTCTCCTGCGCTTTGTCGCTTTCTCTGAAGCAGAACTGACCCTGGAAGGTCGCTATACCCCCGACTATACGGATCGGCACCTGGTTTCTTACTGGGCCAGTGACGCCGTGGACGCCACCCTCGCCCTGGGCTTCTTTGAATTACTCGGCGACACGTTCTTCGCCCCCCAGCGATACGCCACCCGCATGGAAGTGGCGCGGGCCATTACCATACTGGTGCGAGATTTTATCGGCGATTGCGATGATGACGATATCACGAACGGTGGCCCCGGCAATAACGGCGGTTCCGATGATGACGATAATGATGAACAATAAGTAACGTTTTATACGATCAAGGCATCTCTACGACTGGTAGGGATGTCTTTTTTTCTCTCATGTGTTATACTTGTATCCATCACAAGATTTGAGGGTGATTGCTATCTATCCAATCTTACTCATTGACATCGGCAGTACATATACAAAAGTAATCGCGGTAGACTTAGATGCCCCCGCAGTGCTCGGCACAGGTGCGGCCCACACCACCATTCAGACAGATGTGACCGCAGGCCTCACCGAGGCCCTTGCCGCCTTGGAGCGGCAGACGGGTACGCTCCTCTTCCGGGCGCGATTCGCCTGTTCCAGCGCCGCCGGTGGACTCGCCATGGTCGCCTCCGGGCTGGTACCCGCCCTTACGGAAAAAGCCGCCCGCATGGCCTGTCTCGGTGCCGGGGCGAAGATAATCCGCAGTTTTTCCTATGGTCTGACGGAGGAAGATATTGCAGAGATCGACAGTTTGGCCCCCGATATTTTCCTCTTGGTCGGCGGCGTGGATGGCGGCAACGAGAAGGTCATCCTCCACAACGCCGAGATGCTTAGCGCCGCAAAGACGGACTTCCCCATTGTACTGGCGGGCAATCGCAATGCCGCCGCCCAGTGTGAGGCATTGCTCCGAGGGCGGGCCATCTATCGGATGGAAAATGTCATGCCCCGTTTGGATGTCTTGAATTTGGAGCCAATTCAGGCACAGATCCGCGCCCTGTTTCTAGAACACATCATCCACGCCAAGGGGTTGAGTCGAGTGGCCGTTGGATTGAGTAGCCCCATTATCCCCACCCCCGCCGCTATGTTGGAGGCGATGGAATTATTGTCCTCCGGCACGGGCGGCGCCGCCGGCATAGGCCAGCTCGTGGCAGTCGATCTGGGAGGCGCTACGACAGATGTCTACTCCATCGCCACAGGAGCGCCCACAGGGGTGAGCACTATCGTCAAGGGCCTCCCGGAGCCATTCGCAAAGCGGACGGTGGAGGGCGATATGGGGATGCGCTACAGCGTCCACGGGATTTTAGAGGCCGTCGGCACAGAGGCCGTGGCCGCCATGAGCGGCTTGGATACAGAGACGGTACAACAACTGGCAGATTGTCTGTTCCAAAATCCGAATACCCTGCCCGACACCCCGGCCCTCAAAGTCTTGGATCGGGCACTGGCCTCCGCCGCTATCGCCACTGCGGTGGCGCGCCACGCCGGGACAATTGAAGAGGTCTATACCCCTCTGGGCCAGACCTTTCTTCAGGTGGGCAAAGATTTGACCGAAGTCGGCACCCTCATCGTCACGGGCGGCGCGATCATCCACAGCCCGGATGCGGAGGAGATCGCCCGACACGCACTCTTTGACGCACGATCCCCCACCTCTCTGCGGCCCAAGGGCACCGATATCTATGTGGATCGTCACTATATTCTCGCATCAATGGGCCTGCTGGCCAAAGCGTATCCCCGAGAAGCCCTGGTTCTGATGAAACAGGCCCTCGGCACAACACACGTGAGGGCGGATGGCAATCCGCCCGTGGTTTGACGGGACGATTGCCATCGCCCTCTACAGATACTATTCATATTCGGAGGTTTCCCATGCCATATTCAGATCGAATGCAGAAAAATCATCTCTACAGCGTATTCCTCGCCCCACGGGGCCTGATCCGGCTGGCAGATCTGGGGCTGCAGATTTCCCAACAGTTCCTCTCCCCTTTTGACAAGCTCATCGGCATGGTGGGCAGGGCCGGAAGCGGTAAGAGTATGCTGGCCAAGGGCATGTTCCCCGGCTTGGAGCTGACCAATGACGACACGGGCCTGAACGTCCGCCCCCTGCCCCTCCTCTCCGCCGTGGAGGACAATGTGGGGTTCTACAGCCCCCACACCTATCATGTGGATATCCACTTTGAGGCAGCCTTCACCCCCATGCATCAACTGGCGGACGCCATCACAGAGGCCGTGGGCATCGGGAAGCGGGTTGTTGTGGAGCATTTTGACTTAGTGCGGCCCTTTATGGACTACAACGCCCATCTGCTCATCGGCATCGGTGAGGAGTTGATTATCACCCGCCCCACTCTCTTCGGCCCGGAGCCACAGGACATTGCGGATATCGTCCATAAGTCCCTCCCCTACCGCTTTATGAGCCACACGGCGGAGGATTTATGCGCCCATTATCTGCGGGAGCACCACGAACTGGACTTTACCCACGCCGACGTGCGCCACGGCTTTATCTTGAGCTTCCCCCACAAACCGGAGATCGACCTAGAAGACCTGTCCCGCTACGTCAACGATCTGATCACTCAAAATCTGCCCGTCTCCTACAAGGACGACAACCACATCTTAGTCGGAGATAAGATCCACCGCTGCACCGGCCCCAGAATGCACGCAGCCCGCACCGGGGATATCCAAAACTTCTCCCTGGCCCAGGAGTTTGTGCAAGAGCCTATCACTAACCGGTTTCTGCTCACCGGCATGGTGGGCAAGAGCGGGCATAATCAGATTGGGGATTTGAATAAGATTGAGCCTATGTAGAGGGTGAAAAAAATCCTGCAACTTCTTTGAAGTTGCAGGATTTTTTAACTGTCCATCTAAAACTCCAATACTCCAAAAAAGAACAGCAATACAATCACGGCAATATTCAAAACCACTGCCACCGGAACCAGTACCTGAAATTTCAGATGCTTCGTCTTATGGCGAAACACCCGCATCCCCAGAAACGATCCGATTCCGCCCATGAGGAATGCACAGCCGATCAAAGTGGCCTCGCTGATGCGCCATTGCTTCTTTTCCGCCTTACGTTTGTCTATACCGTAGAGGGCACAGGTGATGATATTCCACAGCAAGAAGGCGGCTGAGATGATATATGTAAGATGACTACTCATTGTTGTTTCATTCTCCTCTTCCGTATCAAACCCGCAATTCCAAAGGGAATTGCGGGTTATTTCCGTTGTTCTATGTCTCTATTTCTGTGCGTTGACCTTCACGCCCGGCCCCATGGTGGACGCTGTTACACAACTTTTGATATACTGGCCCTTGGCGGCGGCTGGTTTTGCCTTGATGATGGCGTCGATCAAGGTCGTATAGTTCTCCACCAGTTTCTCCGGCCCGAAGGATACTTTGCCAATGGGGCAGTGGATAATATTTGTCTTATCAAGGCGGTATTCGATCTTACCGGCCTTTAATTCGGAGACCGCTTTGGCAATATCGGCGTTCACAGTACCCGCTTTGGGCGTGGGCATCAAGCCCTTAGGACCTAAAAGCTTACCGAGTCGCCCCACTTTGCCCATCATGTCGGGGGTGGTCACAATGGCGTCGTAGTCGAAGAAGTTCTCTTTCTGGATCCGTTCAATCATGTCGTCGCCGCCGACAAAATCGGCGCCGGCGTCTGTGGCCTCCTGCTGGCGCTCATCCTTGCAGATGACCAGTACACGGGCGGTCTTGCCCGTACCGTTGGGCAGGACGACTGCACCTCTGACCTGCTGGTCAGCGTGGCGGGAATCGACGCCCAGGCGGACGTGGAGTTCCACCGTCTCGTCAAACTTGGCGGGACTGGCTTTGATCACAGTCTCAAACGCCTCTTGGGGATCGTACAATTTTGTCTTATCAACGAGCTTTTCGCTCTCTCTATACTTTTTACCTCTGAACAAATTGATTTCCTCCTTAGTGGTTGCCGGACAGTTGTGTCCTCCCACAGATTTCACGCCTTTCGGCAAATAATTAGTCTTCTACGACGACGCCCATGCTGCGGCATGTGCCGGCAATCATCCGCATGGCAGACTCTACAGATGCGGCGTTGAGATCCGGCATCTTCTTCTCGGCGATCTTCCGGATGTCTTCTGAGCTGATTTTGCCCACCTTGTCCTGTTGTGGTACGCCGGAACCTTTATCCAGGTTAATAGCCTGCTTGATCAATGTGACCGCAGGGGGTGTTTTGGTGATGAAACTAAAGGAGCGATCCGCGTAGACCGTGATGACTACGGGGATTGTGACGCCCATGTCATTTTTGGTGCGCTCGTTAAACTCTTTGGTAAACTGGGCGATATTTACGCCGTGTTGACCCAGCGCGGGTCCCACTGGGGGGGCTGGTGTGGCCTTCCCACCGGTGATTTGCAGTTTGATAAATCCAACAACTTTCTGTGCCAAGGTATAAGCACCTCCGATTTTGTAATTATGTGACCGGCTCCACCTGATCTAGTTCGAGATCCACAGGGGTCTCTCTGCCGAACATGGAGACCACTACCCGAACCATATCCCGGTCCGGTTCCAACTCCTCCACCGTGCCGAGAAACCCATCCAGGGGACCATCAATGACCTTCACCGTGTCACCCACGTTGTAGGACAGGACGATCTCGTGTTTCTCCACACCCATGATCTGGATTTCTTCTTCCGTCAAAGGTACGGGGCCGGTAGAACTGCCCACGAATCCGGTGACACCTCTGGTGTTGCGCACTAGGTGCCAGGACTCGTCGGTCATCGTCATCTTAATGAGCACGTATCCGGGGAATATCTTCCGCTCTACGGTTTTGGTCTCGTTCCCGTTGCGCTCCGTTACGGTCTCCATGGGGATGCTGACTTCTAAGATTAAGTCTTGCATCCGTCTGGTTTCTGCGGCTTTTAGGATGGTAGCCGCAACTGTGTTTTCATATCCTGAGTATGTGTGCGCCACATACCACTTCGCCGTCTCTGCCATCGCCCTTACCCGACAACATTGATCAGCGTCCGGACAATCGTACCGGCGACGTAGTCAAAGCCCCAAATGGCAACAGCACAGACGCCCATGACCACCAACACCACCCAAGTGTTGTTCATGATCTGGGATCTACTGGGCCAGGTCACTTTTTTCAACTCGCTGATCAATCCTCTGAACCACTTGACGATGCGGGTGCCGATACCGGGCTTTTTGTCTTTCTTATCTTGACTCATGGTAAGTCCTCCCCTACTTCGTCTCAGTGTGTACGGTGTGCTTGCGGCAGAATCGGCAATATTTGTTCATTTCCATCCGATCCGGCGTGTTTTTTTTGTTCTTCATGGTGTTGTAGTTTCTCTGCTTACAATCGTTACATCTCAAGGTCACTTTCACGCGCAATTTACGGCACCTCCTGTTCTTTTCGCCCCGGAGCTCATTCGGCTCCACGGCATTGCCTCCCTGTATGTTTGACAGTAGTCAGCTTCATTGTTGCAACAACAAAAAAACCTCTCTGCCGACAGGTAGAGTTAGTATACCATAGATAAAACGGCAAAGTCAACGATTTTTTCGCCGACTTTGCCGTTTTATCAATTCTCTATCTAAAAATCCATTTTGGCGTACATTTTCTTTGTAAGAAGATATGAAATAACGAAAACTACTACTGCGATAGCAACTTGCGATAGTGATATGATCCACGGCAATATATCCGCCCTGCCGCCTGCCCAGGAAATAAGTATCATAATAAACCCCGCGGCGAACAAACACCCGGTAAAAACTGCCTCTCCCCTGCTCTCCCCCGCTTTTGTGCTGGCAATTGGGAAAAGCAGTCCGGCCATAATCAAAACCACGCCGAAAACATATGCAAACTGAGCAAATGCCGTCTGTAAGACATGTTCCAAAAGACCTTCATGCAGAACAAATCCTATGCCCAAGATAATCCCAGCGAGCAAAAGCCCCGCTATTGTGGCAAGTAACACGCTGAGATAGATTGACGCTACGACGTCTTTTCTTTTCACAGGCATAGTGAGCTGGAATTTCTCCCATTTAGGAGCATTCTTGCCCCCCATTGCCGCCATAATGGTATAGGGGAACGTGCCTACAGCGACAAGCACAAAAAACGCATAGACAGTAAGATTCCCTGTAATCAGCAAAGCGGCACTCATCGCTAAAGTGAACAACGCTGCGATTGACATATTTCCGCTTGCCGCATAAAAGGAAAATGTCAGTAGGCCTCTCATTGGATTGTTCGTTTTCATGGTCTCTCCCCCTTCACGAGTATGAGCATAATTTCCTCAATGCTCACGGTATCTATCACAATGCCGCCATATTTTTTTGCGGCAGATTCCTTGTCGGTGATCAACACGTCAATCTGGTAATCATGCTTACGGTATGCAAGCACATCCTCTTTGTCAATTTCCGCAAATTGAGCCGCCTTGCAGCGCATTACGCCGTAGTTATATTTCAGCACATCTTTCTTTTCGCTGAAAACAATTGTGCCGTCGTGGATAAACGTAATATAATCCGCCACTTTTTCCAGGTCAGACGTGATGTGGGAAGAAAACAAAACGGAATGGCGTTCATCTTGTACAAACTCTAAGAGCGCATCTAAAATATCGTCCCGGACAATGGGATCCAGCCCGCTGGTGGCCTCATCTAAGACCAATAGTTTGGGACGGTGAGACAGGGCCACCGCAATGGCCAATTTCATGGTCATTCCTCTGGAAAAGGTTTTGATCTTATTCTTTTCAGGCAGTTTGAATTTACGCAAATAGTCCCGAAACAGGCTCTGATCCCAACTGGAATAGATATGCCGCATGGCAGAAGATATTTTCGCCGCCGTCAAATGCTCCGGAAACGGATTTGTATCGTAGACGACTCCGATGTCCGCCCGGATATCGGTGGCTTTATCTGTCATCTCTTTGCCGAAAATTTCAACTGTTCCGCCGTCTTTGATCAGCGTGTTGAGAATGCAGCCAATGGTCGTGGTCTTCCCTGCGCCGTTCTCACCTACAAATCCCATAATCGTCCCGCTGGGGATGGAAAACGAGACATCATTCAGGCAAAAATCCGAGTCTTTGTACGCTTTTCTCAATCCTTTTACTTCTAAAATCTTGTGCATGTTTAATCCTCTCCTCGATAAAATATCTCTAACAGCTCAACCAGTTTTTCAACCGGAATCCCGTTGGTTCTTCCGATTTCGGCGGCGGTTTCCAAGTGTTCCTCCGCCCTGCGCTGCTGTTCTTCTTGAATAAACTCTCTGTTTTGCGCCGCCACAAAGCTGCCCCGCCCAACAGTGGTATCAATGAAACCGTCCCGCTGTAAATCCTCATAGGCCTTTTGGACGGTGATCACACTGACGTGAATTGACCTCGCCAGGGCACGCATAGACGGCAGCGGTGCGCCGGTTTGTAATTCACCGCTCATAATCATGGCCTTGATCTGCATGGTGATCTGCTCATATATGGGCTTACTTGTGCTGCTGCTGATAATAATATCCAGAATAATCGCCCCTCTTTGTTTTGTGTGTACTTATTGAACAAGTACATTATATCAGGACGAGTATGCACTTGTCAACATCTTTTTTTAGAAATCATAAAAAAGCAACGCCGCTGCACAAGCTTTGTGCAGCGGCGCCGTCTTTTCTAACTATACATTTCTAACTGCGAATTGAACACTACCAATCAATCTGCTCCCCCGCCCCACGGCTCACTTTGGAGAAATCCGTTCTCGCAAAGGATATGGTGGACAGGAGCAGGAATAAGGCACCGAATCCCAACAGGAATAGGGCAGATATCCACGGAGTCACGACGAAGCCGCCGATCTCAAAGGCCAATTCCTCTGCAATTAGCTGGGATTGGGGCGTAGCAAGGCGCTCCAAAGAGATTGTTCGGAATAAGGCCACGGCATAGGTCAAGGGATTTATGTAGCTAATATAGGTCAGCGTCGGGGGTAGGTGTTCTAAGGGGATATACGCCCCAGATAAAAAGGTCATAGGCATGGTAATGGCCACGGAAATCACCTGGAAGGTCTGGGTACTCTTCGTATTCGTCGCCAGAAACAGACCAAACCCGGCAAAGACAAAGCCCACAAAAATCATGGCAAGTATCATATAGATAATCGTCAGGGGCGTGGTGATCCGAAATCCGATGAAAAAGCCTATAATAATAATGAGCAATCCCTGCATGGTTCCAATCACCGCCGAGGAGAGAAACTGTCCCCCGGCCACACTGAGCCGGGATACCGGCGAGACCAGCACCTCTTTCATAAACCCGGAGGCCATGTCGTCAATGGTCGTGGAGGAGATCCGGAGGGAAAAATCAAATACCGTGGCGATGGCAATCCCGGCCAGCATGTGGGAGATGGGATTTTCTATATAATCGTTGCGAAAGATGGCACTGAATACGTAGATGAAGAAAAAGGGGAATATAATGGAGAAGATAAGTCGTGTCCGGTTTCTCACAAACTCCTTTAGATTTCGCATACAGAGCGCTAAAACTGTTTTCATGACTTTGTCCCCTCTCTGATCTCTTTTCCGGTGATCTCCAGGAACACGTCGTTCAATGTGCCTTTTTTGAGTTCCAAGTCTGTAATCACATCTTTTTGCTCGCCCAGCACTTGTAGTAGAGTGGGGATATTGCACGCATCTACACGGTAGTATTTTGGCTTTTTGATGTAGTCTAGATTATATGTGTGCAAGAGCCGCTCCAGCTCCTCTGGCCGCTCTGTGGTGATATAGGCCCGATCCTTGGTGTACTGCTTTTTGAGCGCAAAGGGCGTGTCGTTGGCCACAATCTTGCCGCCATCCATAATGGCCACCTGGTTGCAGATCTCCGCCTCGTCCATGTAGTGGGTGGTGAGAAACATAGTGATATTCTTCTCTTTTTGCAGTTTGACAATGTATTCCCAGATATGGGCTCTGGTTTGGGGATCTAAGCCAGTGGTGGGCTCGTCCAAGAATAACACTTTCGGGTAGTGGATCAGCCCCCGGGCAATCTCCACCCGGCGCTTCATCCCACCGGAGAGGGCGCTCACCCGCTTTTTCCGCCACTCGGAGAGTTCTACCAGCTCCAAGACGAAGCTGATCCGCTCATTCACTTCCGATTTGGGAACGCTGTAGAAGACACAGTGCATTTTGAGATTTTCCTCCACTGTCATCTTCTTGTCCAGGGTGGAGTCCTGGAATACCACACCGATGGCACGGCGCACTTCACTCTTCTGGGTGGAGACATCTTTGCCATCAATGCGGAGGATTCCCTCCGTCTTCTCAAAGATGGTACAGAGGGTATTGATCGTCGTGCTCTTCCCCGCCCCGTTAGGCCCGAGAAACGCAAAAATGCTCCCCTCGGCCACATCAAAGGAGATGTTGTCCACGGCTGTGAATTTACCGTATCGTTTTGTGAAGTTTTTGACTTCAATGATTGGGTTCATAGTTCCTCCGTGTTCGTGTTTTGGACTTTTCTCTTTGGAATTATTTCTCATTATAGCATACTGTCTCTGTATTGTCATTTTTGCGATAAATTTGCTATAATAAAAACATATGCCAACAAAGGAGCAGCCCCTATGATTTCGATTGACGCAACCGGTCTCGTCTGTCCCGCCCCCATGGTCAAGACCAGACAGGCCATTGACGCACTCCCGCCCCACGGCGGACAAATTCAAATTCTCGTAGACAACCAGATGGCGGCGGAAAACCTGGAGCGCATGTCCCGCGCCGCTGGCTACGGCTATCTATGCACGGATCGGGGCGGCGGGCGATACGGCATCGCCATCACCGTGGGCACACATACGCCGGAGACGACGGACCAGCCGGGCATCCCGCTTCCCCATGGCGAAGGCGGACTGACAGTAGCCATTGGCCGGGCATCTATGGGGCAAGGCAGTGAGGCGTTGGGTGAGATTCTCATCAAGGGATTTCTCTACACCCTCTCCCAGTTGGACATGCCACCCCGGAGCCTGCTCTTCTTCAACGGCGGGGTCAAGCTGGTCTTATCAGACAGCAACGCCCTGGTCGATCTCCAGGCCCTGGCCGACAAAGGCACACAAATTCTCATCTGCGGCACCTGTGTGGATTACTACGATATCCGAGATCGGCTCGGCGTCGGTGAGATCGCCAACATGCTGGAAATCGTCCAGGAGATGGCCCGGGCCCAGCGCTTGATCCAGTTGTAAAGAGAGGTGGCTTCATGCCGGAAGAAATTCTATTGGTTTTCCCCTCCACCCGTGATGCCATCGCCGGAGAGCGGGCTCTGCTCGCTGCAAATCTGCCCGTCAAGGTCATGCCCATACCGGAATCCCTCTCTGACCAGTGCGGCATCTGCCTCCGTCTCCCACCGGAGTTGCTGGAGGCGGGCCAAACGGTTCTATCAGCGGCGGGGATTGCAATAGCGGGGGTTTATAAGCTGCCTACCGCATAATTACCGGGGTCATCTGCGAACGTTATGGTGTAGCGTTCCGTCGTGAAACGTATAATCAATAAACTCGGGTCGTCCACGCCGCTCCAATGTACGCCATCGTTAAAAAACGGAAGCCAATTTTCTTTTTTCGTTTCAAGATCGGTTAATGCTTCGGCTCTGCCAACGAGATTGATTGTGTATGCGCTGGAATTGATGCATACACAGGCTTTATTATTTTTGCTAATTCGTTCCGCATACGGCCTGTCCGTAGCCGTATTAAACGTCAGCCACTTTATGCCGTCGGCTCTTGTAATACAAAACGTGGTGGCAGACGGGTAGCCATTCTCATCAATCAGGGAAAGTGCGGCGTAGCCCTCCATGCCGCCCAATTTATACTCTGCCATAGAGTTGACGAGTTCTTCTGCTCTTTTAACAACTTCTTGATTCATTTTTCAACAACCTTTCTGATTTTTCATTAGCATATCATGTTAAACGTAACAACAGTGTGTCTTGTTTGAGAAAATAAAACCCGGGGCTGACGCTTTTGCATCAGCCCCGGATTGGTTCGCTTAAAACCGCTTGTTCTTCTTCTTCCTGGCCGCCTCGGACTTTTTGCGGCGCTTCACGCTGGGACTCTGATAATACTCCTTCTTCCGCAGATCAGAGAGCACACCCGCCTTGGCACAGTTACGCTTAAATCGCTTTAGCGCACTGTCTAAGGACTCATTATCCTTTATTCGGACTTCCGACACTTATATCCCTCCCTCCAAATACGTCCACATCGGACGTTTTAAGGGCCATATCAATCATCATGGCTTTTTTACACTTATAGTATTATAATCTTCCCCGCCCAAATTGTCAAGAAAATAATTACAGGGGTTTTAGGATCAGATTCATCAGTTTATTCTGCACATAGATGACTTTGACAATCTGCACCCCTTCCAGCATCCGTCGGATTTTTTCGTTTTCCCTTACGATTTCTAGCACCTGGGCCTCTTCGGCGTCCATGGGAATCACGACAGAGGCGCGGAGTTTACCGCCCACCTGGACGGCAATCTCTGTCTCCGCCGCCACCAATTTCTCCGGATCATACTGGGGCCAGGGGGCGCTCATGGCAGTGCCGGCGAAGCCCTGTATTTCCCACAACTCCTCGGCGATGTGAGGGGCGAATGGAGATAGGAGCGCGAGTAGGGCCTTAGTATCTCCCCGGTTCGGTTTCGTCTCAGAAAAGGTGTTGACCAGTGTCATCAGAGCGGCGATGGCGGTGTTGAACTTCATGTGATCAATATCCTCGCCCACCTTCTTAATGGCTTGGTGGATCGCCACTTCGTTTTCCGGCGAATACGCCTCGTCGCCCTCTAATCTGGTTTCCGTCATGTTCCAGACCCGATCTAAAAACCGCTTACAGCCCTTGACCGCCTGGGACGACCAGGGCGCAACTTTCTCAAAATCGCCGATGAACATGATGTAGAGACGAAACGTATCCGATCCGTATTCCGCAGTCACGTCATTGGGGTTGATTACGTTGCCCCGGGACTTACTCATCTTCTCCCCGTCCTCGCCCAGGATCATACCGTGGCTGGTGCGGCGGGCGTAGGGTTCTTTTGTCGGCACGATGCCGAGATCATAGAGGAACTTGTGCCAAAACCGGGAGTATAACAGGTGCAGGGTGGTATGTTCCATACCGCCGTTGTACCAGTCCACCTGATGCCAGTATTTGATAGCGTCTTGGCCCACCAGGGCCTGATCATTTTTCGGGTCCATATAGCGCAAGAAATACCAAGAGGAGCCGGCCCACTGGGGCATGGTATCCGTCTCCCTCGTGGCGGGGCCGCCACAGGTGAGACAGATCGTAGAGGTCCATCCTGTCATGGCCGCCAGAGGAGATTCTCCCGTGTCAGTGATCTCATAGTTTTCTACCTCCGGCAACAGGAGAGGCAATTCGCTCTCCGGCAGGCCAACGTGACCGCATTTTGCACAATAGACAATGGGAATCGGCTCGCCCCAATACCGCTGACGAGAGAATACCCAATCCCGGAGCTTGAAGTTGACTTTTTTCTCCCCCAGCCCTTTCTCAATGAGCCACTGCGTCACACGCTCCTTGGCGTCCTCCACTGTGAGGCCGTTTAGAAAGCCGGAGTTGATCATCAAGCCCGTATTACAATCAGTGAAAGCGGCCTCGTCAATATTCCCGCCCTGTACCACTTCTACGATGGGCAGATCAAATTTCTTGGCAAATTCCCAATCCCGCTCATCGTGACCCGGTACGGCCATGATGGCCCCGGTGCCGTAGGTAATGAGGACATAGTCGGATATAAAGATGGGGATTTCCTCTCCCGTGACGGGGTTGATGGCCGAAACGCCTTGGAGCCGCACCCCAGACTTTTCTTTGGCCAGTTCTGTCCGCTCAAAATCGCTCTTTTTTGCCGCTCGCACCTGATAGCTCTGCACTTCCCCGGCGTTTGTGAGTTTCGGCATCCATTTGGCCAGCATCTCATGTTCCGGGGCGATGACCATATAGGTGGCGCCAAATAGCGTATCGGGCCGGGTGGTGAAGACCCGGAGG
The DNA here is from genome assembly GCA_009780435.1 of Oscillospiraceae bacterium. Classification (GTDB taxonomy): domain Bacteria; phylum Bacillota; class Clostridia; order Oscillospirales; family Oscillospiraceae; genus WRAB01. Next base: position 18,296 of record WRAB01000003.1, read on the forward strand.
GTATCCCCCTCCGTCGTGGCAAAGTCCACTTCAGCGCCCTCTGAGCGGCCGATCCAGTTCTTCTGCTGGACACGGACCCGCTCAATATAATTCACATCGTCTAAATCATCCAAGAGCCGCTGGGCGTACTGCGTGATTTTCAGCATCCATTGGCTCTTATTTTTTCGCACAACCTCACTGCCACAACGCTCACAGCCGTCGTTGACAACCTCTTCGTTGGCCAAGACGCATTTACAACTGGTGCACCAGTTGACGGGGATATTGGCCTTATAAGCTAGGCCCTTGTGGAACATCTGAAGGAATATCCATTGTGTCCACTTGTAGTAATGAGGATCTGTGGTGTCCACTTCCCGATCCCAGTCAAAGCCAAAGCCCAGCATCTGGAGTTGCTTGCGAAATTGCGCAATATTTTCCCGTGTCACTTGGGCGGGCTGGACTTTATGTTTGATGGCATAGTTCTCCGTCGGCAACCCAAAGGCATCGTACCCCATGGGGTACAGGACATTATAGCCTTCCATCCTACGCTTCCTGGTGATAATATCCATGGCCGTATAGGGGCGAGGGTGTCCCACATGGAGCCCCTGACCCGAGGGATACGGAAACTCTACCAGGGCATAGAATTTAGGCCGTACATCCCCCGTAACAGCGGCATAGGGCTTCTCTGTCAACCACTGATCCTGCCACTTTTTCTCAATGGCCGTAAAATCGTATTTCATCGACAATCCACCTTTACTAATGAGCAATTGACAACCGTGGCGTCGCCTTCGACGACCCCCGTATTGTTAATTGCCCATTGCTACTTGCTACTCTTAAATAACAACTTCCTCTGCGTCGCCCCAGAGGCGTTCTAAATTATAAAATTCACGGATTTCTTCTAGGAAGACATGGACGACTACGCAACCGAAGTCTACGAGCACCCAGCCTCCAGCCCGATAGCCCTCTTTCCGTAGGGGCGGCTCACCGTGCTCCTCCAACACTTCTTCTAACGCATCCGTCAAGGTCTTTACATGGGTGGTGCTGGTGGCGGTACAGATGACAAAATAATTGGTCAAAACCGTGAGATCCTCAGTTTTCAATACCGTAATAGCTTTGGCATTTTTACTGTCCAACGCCTGGACAGACAGTTTTGCTACCTCCAAAGGTGATAACATATAATTCCTCCTTAACGGCCCCAGTTCAGGTGGGGCGTTCCGCTTGTCGTAAAAAAGGCACCGGTTGCGTCTCTGGTGAGAATTTCAAGGTCTTCCGCCTCTATCCGCCAAGTAAATGGGTTGAAGTATTGGTTGACGAGCGCGACCCAGGGCTCCACATAGAGCGTGACATAACTGATCCCGTTGACACTGTCGTTGATATTGGCAATACTGCTGTCAACGGAGTGGAACCGGATATCTTCCTGATCTAAATACAGGAACTCGCGGGCAAACCAGCCCATATTGGCTGCAGAGAGATCGGTCTCCACGTTGGCCATGAAAATCCGGACGAGGTCGTCCACGACTAGGAGTGTTCTCGCCTGCAACAACTGGTCGGCAAGGGCCTGAAGGAAGTCGTGCTGGACACGGATCCGCTGGATATCGCCCTCCACATAGCTCCGATAGCGCACCAACTGCATGGCCTGATAGCCGTTAAGCCGTTGGTATCCCGGTTGCAAATTGATGAAGAGATCTTGGCACGGATCTTCGTACCACATCCGCACCGGCACATTAAAGTATACGCCGCCATCCGGCAGTGCATCAACCAGGGCGATAAACCCCCTTAAATCTAGGGTAACCCAGTTGTTCGCTCTGTAGCCAACTAATTTGGCCACTTCATCTGTCAGCGCTTCCATATAGTGGTCGTAGTCTCCGTCTAAACGGGTATACAAGTTTTTGACGGAGTTGATTTTCTTTATGCCCCATGGCACGTTGACCACTGTGTCCCTGGGGATACTGAGAACGTCCATGGTGCGGTTTTCCGTATCAAAGAGAATCAGCATCACCACATCGGTACCGCCGAACTCGTCGTCTTCGCCGGCCAACAGGATGGTAAAGACGCCATCTCGCCAACCGTGGCTCACCTCGTCTGAAGGTTCTTCTTCGTTATTTGCGTGATTGATCCCCTCTGGATGCCGTCTGGGCGGATCGATTGGGTCTATATCCGGGGGGACAATCCATAGCATAAACGCGGCATAAGCGCCACCGAGAAACACGACGACGATAACCAGGAAAATCACCATTACCTTAAGGACCCGGCGGCCACTCCCACGCTTTTCCGGTTTTTCCTGTCTCTCGTGTCTTTGTTCTTGTCTCTGTTGTTCTCGATCTTCTCGTCTTTCAGTCCGTTTTCCGGAACTTCCGAATATCTTCAATTTTATTCACCTACCGTACCAATCTATGGCCGCTCTTGTGCGGGGGTGCGGGGGCAAGCCCCGTGCTCGAAGTTCTTCTAAACTCAACTGCAGGCCATATTCTACTGCGGTGTCCAGAGCTGTATACGCCATTTCCCGCAACTTGGAGACTTCCGCGAATTTCCTGCCCGGCTCAATGTAATCGGCCAGATATAAAATCTTGTCCGCAAGGGACATGTCAGGCCTGCCTGTGGTGTGGCAGGCGATGGCCGAAAATACCGTATCACACACACCAAACTCGTATCGGGCAATGGCTGCCCCCGTTTTGGCATGGAGCAATTTTCGACACTTTTTTTCCATATCGTCGGGTATCATATCATACTTTTGGCAAAGCCGCAACTGTTCCGCCAAATCAAATCCCTTGGTGATGTCGTGCAAAATCGCGGCCTCCCGCGCCTGATCGACATCCGCATTCCAGCGCCGCGCCAGTTGAACCGCCTCTGTTTCCGTACCTTGGACGTGAATCACCCGACTTGGCAAGAGCATGGAATAGGCCTGTTCTCTCAACCAAGAAAATTTTACTTGCGCTCCGTAATATCCGCGGCGGATCAGCTCCCTGTAAACCGTCTCCCCTGTCAACTCTACCCCCTGCCGAGCGGCTAGCGTGTCTCGTATCTCTGTTGAGGATAGCGCCAGTATATCGTGGTATATCCGCGCCGGTTCTATGCCGTACAGGTCTTTGATCCGTCCCATATAGGCCGCAATCTCGCCTCCCTGCCCCTGTTCCCGGGCAAATACGGCAGGGGTGGCCAGCCGTATCAGCTCCTCTGCCCTGTGCCACTGCTCGATAGATAAAAACATGTCCGTCCCCAAGAGCAGGAAAAAATCCGCCCCCAGATGCTGCGCTTTGAGGGCCTTCACCGTATCCACCGTATAGCTGGGGCCGGGGCGCTTGATCTCCATATCCAACACTTGTACCAACTCTTCTCCCGCGAATAGGAGTTGGGCCAAGCGGTGTCGATCCCCCGGTTCAGGACTCCCCGCCGGCAGGGGTTTGTGGGGCGGCGTCCCTGTGGGAACCACATAGAGCCTATCCAGTTCCAGGGCGTCTATCGCCGCCCGTGTCGCCACCAAGTGGCCGCGATGGGGCGGATTAAAGGTGCCGCCAAAAATCCCGATTCGCATGGATTTTCCCTCCGATGGACACTACTCTTTGACCAGCCTAATCCGTTGTTCCGGTTTTAGCTTTGGATTGGGTCGATACAGGACAAACTTCGACCCAATGACCTGCACCGGTTCGGCATCACACAGCTCCACCAGGGCATCACAGGCCTCTCTGGAGGTCTGTGGTGCGCTTTCCAATACCTTGCCCTTGATGATCTCCCTGGCGGTCAAGGCATCTTGCACCTGTTTGATCACCATGTCGGTAATTCCGCTTTTGCCGATGTGAACAATGGTCTCGGCACGGCTCCCGATCCCCCGCAGTTGTGCCCGCTGTTTACTGGTCAACATACTCTTTCTCCCACTTTTTCTTAAATTCTTGTAACGCCTTGCCCCTGTGGGACAGGCGATTTTTTTGTTCTGATGAAAGCTCTGCGGCGGTCTGTTCCAGTTCCGGCACATAGAAGATGGGGTCATAGCCGAATCCCCCGTCTCCCTGGGGGGCGTAGAGCAGTTCCCCGTGCCACTCCCCCTGGGCTATCATCTCCCGGCCATCCGGAAAGATGCAGACGATGGTTGACACAAATTTTGCTCGGCGATTTTGCTCACCCTCCATCTGGTGGAGCAGGTACGTAAACCGATCTTGATCTGTCTTGCAATTGTCGCCGCCGTAATAGGCGGAATCCACACCGGGTGCGCCATCCAGAGCCTCTACCATCAGGCCGGAGTCGTCGGCGATGGCGGCCTGGCCGGTGATATCTACCACGGCTCTGGCTTTGAGCCGGGCGTTTTCCAGAAACGTCCGCCCCGTCTCCTCTACGACAAAATCCAACCCCGCCTCCCGCTGGGATCGGACAGTATGGCCCATCCCCGTGAGAATCTCCCGGAGCTCTTTTAGCTTTTTCTCATTGTTGCTGGCTAGAATCAACTCCATAGATGTCTACTCCTCTAGCAGTGCCTGGACAAATTGTGGCGCGTCAAAGGGCATCAGGTCTTCTGCTTTTTCCCCCACGCCGATGAATTTAACAGGTACGCCCAGGTCATGGGCAATGGCAAAGACAATCCCGCCCCGGGCCGTACCGTCCAGTTTTGTCAGGACAATCCCGGTGGTATGGGCGCTCTCTCTGAATACTTTGGCCTGTTGGAGGCCGTTTTGTCCCGTTGTGGCGTCGAGTACCAGAAGGGTCTCCCGGCTGGTATCCGGCAGTTCCCGGTCAATGATCCGGTTGATTTTCCCAAGCTCCTGCATGAGATTCGTCTTGTTGTGGAGCCGGCCCGCCGTATCCACAATGACCACATCCGCACCACGGGCCTTGGCCGCCTGGAGCGCATCAAAGACGACAGCGCCAGGATCCGAGCCCTCTGCGTGTCGGACAATATCCGCCCCGGCCCGGTCAGCCCAGATGGTGAGCTGCTCCGCCGCCGCCGCCCGGAAGGTGTCGCCCGCCGCGAGAAGAACTTTTTTTCCCGCCTTGGTATAGTGGGTGGCTAATTTCCCGATGGTGGTCGTCTTCCCCACGCCGTTGACGCCCATGACAAAAATCACAGAGGGCGTCGTGGTCAACTGCATAGTCGGATCGCCGACGGATAGAATCTCCGTCAAAATCTCTGTCAGGGCCGCCCGCAGTTCTTCTGCGCCCCGGAGTCCCTTGGCCTTGGTGATCTCCCGTAGGCGTTCAATCGCCAATGTGGCCGTCTCCACACCCAGATCGGCCAGAATCAACGTATCTTCCAGTTCCTCGAAGAAGTCCTCATTGGCCCCGGTAAAGCTGTCAAACATACTGGTCAAACCGATTTTAATCTTATCAAAAAAGCCCATTGCGTGTTACCCTTTCTATCCTCAGGCACTTACGGCCTGTTCTGCCTCTTGCAAATCCACATGAATCACCCGGGATACGCCCTGCTCTTGCATAGTGACGCCGTAGAGAACGTCCGCCTCTTCCATTGTGCCGCGGCGATGGGTGATGGAGATGAACTGGGTCTTGTCCGCCAGCCCTCGCATGTATTGGGCAAAACGTAAGACATTGGCCTCGTCCAACGCCGCCTCGATCTCGTCCATGACGCAGAAAGGCGTTGGACGGATCTTCTGGATGGAAAAGTACAGGGCGATGGCCACAAAAGATTTCTCCCCGCCGGAGAGCAATGTGATGGTTTTCAGGCTCTTGCCCGGCGGCTGGACGCGGATATCAATCCCGCACCCTAGGATATCCGTCTCGTCTTCCAATTCTAACGCGGCCTTGCCGCCGCCGAATAGTTCTGTAAAAGTCTCCTGGAAGCTGAGATTGATCCGCCGGAACTCCGTGGTGAAAATCTCTTCCATCTCTCCGGTAATGCCGGTGATAATCTCCTCCAGCTCGCCTTTTGCCTTTTCAATATCATCCCGCTGCTCTGTCAGAAAGGCGTAGCGGGCGCCCACGATCTCGTACTGCTCAATGGCGCCAATATTGGGTGTACCCAATGCGGATATCTCCTGTTTTAGTTTTGCAGCCTCCCGGCTGGCGGCGGGGACGCTCTCCAACGCCTGTCGGACTTCTTGGGCGGCGGAATGGCTCAGCTCGTAGTTGTCCCAGAGTCGATCTATGATCTGTTTCTCCTCCATATCGGCAGCCAGCCTTTTCTGCTCTAACCGGGCGCATTCTCGCTCCATGTTAAGGATTTCCCGGTTTTTCTCCTGCATGGCACGATCTGCGTTGGTGCGCCGGGCCTCTAAAGCCAGCTTTTCCTCACCGATGCGATTTAATTCCTCGTTGCAAGCATCAATCTGCCCCCGATATCCGCCGATGGCCGTTTCTTTTTCAGATATCTGATCACCCATCTGGTTGCTTCGGCTCTGCAGGGTTTCAACTTGCCGCTGTTTTTCCGCCCGATCCCCGGATAGGCTGCCTGATAACTCTTTTAGTTCCTCTGCGGAGCGCAAAGCGGCCTCTCGCTCCGCTGCCAGGGAGGCGCGCTTAGCCTGCAGATCGCCCAACTGGAGATTTAGCGCCTCCCGGACGGCGGCTAGATCCGTCTGGCCACGGGTGACGGCATCGGCCTGTTCCCGGTATTGGATCAATGCCTGTTCTCCGGCGGCAATGGAGACTTTCAAATGCGCAATCTCCGCTACGTGGGCCGCTACTTTTGTCTGGATATCCGCCATTTCCTGCTCTAGCTCCTGACAGGTATCCTGTATGGAGTCGATCAACATGTCGTGGGAGTGAAGGGTTCCCTCTAATTTTAATACGCTGTCCTCCACTTGCCGGAGTTCCCCACGGCTCACATCCAATTGGGCCGTAGCGCTTTTTAGCTCCAGCTCCAGGGCGTCTAGCTCCGCTTTTGATTGTTCCAGCTTCTCCGCCGTGTTCCGGCGCTTGACTTCCAGCTTTTTGAGCTCATTGGCACGGGACAAAAAGCCCGCCGCCCTGGCAGACGATCCCCCCGTCATAGATCCCCCGGCACTGATGACCTGACCGTCCAGGGTCACCAGTTTGAACCGGTTGTCATAGGCTTTTGCAATCTGAATGGCATGGTCCAAAGTCTCTACAATGACCGTACGGCCCAGGAGATTTTGATAGATAGGCGCAAATTTGGCATCAAACCGCACCAGATCCAGGGCGAGGCCTACGAAGCCATCTCTGCTCTCCAAGCTCTTCTCCGTCAAGCGGCTACCTCGGATGGCGCTGATGGGGAGGAATGTGGCCCGTCCGGCCTCCTGCCGCTTTAAGTAGTTGATGGCAAATTTGGCATCCTCCGGCTTGTCCACGATAATGTTCTGACTGCTGCCCCCCAGAGCGGTCTCAATGGCCAGGGCGTAAGGATCGTCTGTGGACACAAGATTCGCCACGGGGCCGTGGAGCCCTTTGAGCCTGCCCCGTGTGGCCTCTTGCATCACCTGTTTGACCGCCTTGGTAAACCCCTGGTACTCCCGCTCCATCTCGCTGAGCAGGGCGATTCGGCTCTCAACGGCACCACACTCGATGGTTAAGCTGTTGACCTCGAACCGCAACGCGCCGACCTTGCTCTCCCGGCTGCCCATCTTCATCTCGTGGCCTCGGATCATGTTGCGCAGAGTCTCCCGCTCGGCGCGAGCCCCTTTGAGTTCCTCCTCACAAGCCTTGTGCTCCGCTAGAATTTCCTCCAGTTTCCCGTGGGTCTCGTCATAATCTTTCTTGCAGACTACATCCCGGTCACAGAAGGCCTGACGGGATGACCGCCGGGCGGACAATCGCTCCCGCTCTCCGGCCAGAGCAATACTTCCTTCGCTCTCCTGTCTTAATATTACATTTAGCGCACTGGCCTGATCCCCCAAAGACTGATTCGCCTCGGACACTTGGCTGAGCACGGTCTCCGCCTCTTGGGCGTGTTGGGCCAGATTTTTTTCGATCTCCGCAATTCGGGCCGTGCGCTCATCAATCTGACTTTGAATGGTATCTTGCCGTCCCGCCTGCTCGTTTAGCTCTGCGGCGAGGCGCTCTGCTGTCTCGGCGTTGTTCTTGATCTGGGCCTCCAATACAGCCACGGCGCTCTCCGCCTCGGCTGTCTGAGCCGTCAGATCGCCGATCCGCCGCCGTACTTCCTCGGCCTGGGTATCTTTTTCCCGCATGTCCTCGGAGAATGTCTCCGATTCTCTGTACATCTGTTCCAGGGTCTCCTGTCCCGTCTGAAACCCCGTCTTGGCGGTCTCATAGTCCGTCTCTAATTGTACCGCCTGTTCTTTCAACCGGTCGAGCTGGGTCAGCCAGAGGGATATCTCCAATGCCCGGAGCTGGTCCCGGAGCAGGAGGTATTGCTTCGCCACTTCCGCCTGATGACGCAATGGTTCCACCTGAAGAGAGAGCTCTGCGATCTTATCACGGATCCGGGTCAGGTTCTCCTCTGTCCGCATGAGCCTGCGCTCCGCCTCCTCTTTCCGATGGCGGAACCTGGATATCCCCGCCGCCTCCTCAAAGATATCTCGGCGATCTACGCTCTTTAAGGACAAAATCTCACCGATCCGGCCCTGGTCGATGACGGCGTATCCGTCCCTGCCCATACCCGTATCCATGAGAATCTCGTGGACATCTTTTAAGCGCACCGTCTCCCGGTTGATGGCGTATTCGCTCTCCCCGCTGCGGTAATAGCGGCGGGTGATCATCACCTCGTCCTGGTCTAAGTGGAATATCCGTCCGCTGTTGTCGAGGATCAGGCTCACCTCGGCAAACCCCACCTGGTTGCGCCGCTCGGTGCCGCCGAAGATGACGTCCTCCATCTTGCCGCCCCGCAGGGTACGGGTACTCTGCTCTCCCATGACCCAGCGGATGGCGTCGGAAATATTAGATTTGCCACTGCCGTTGGGGCCGACAATGGCTGTGATCTGCTTTTCAAATGTCAACCGGGTCTTTTCCGGAAAGGATTTGAATCCCTGTATCTCAAGGGCCTTTAAATACACACTGCTACACTCCTAGCTTGTGATTCGCTTCTACACAAGATATAGTATATCTGATTTCGCCAAGTTTTTCAAGTGTAGAATATCTATTGTTTTTGAATTATCTGTGAGTCTCTCACGCTCAACCGAACCTTTTGCATTTCCAATACGCTATTCTTTATCCGCTCAAACTGTTTTGAATAACCAAAACAATCTGCCACAGCTTTCTCGAATACTAGCCTGTCTTTTTGCTGATATTCTTGAGCCGTTGTCATAATCTTCCGTCCGAGCAGCGGTTTGAATGCTTTGAGAATTTTTTCCGAATCACTTTTAGACAGACGGCGAGGGTCAAGCATCAGGATTTTTTTAGTGTTTTCCGCCCGGTTATCTAAGGCACCCAAGCCTTTGGGAAACCCTGTTGCCTCAGCATAAAAAATACCAATGATGGAGTTAAAAAGTGCGTGGCATAATGCGAGGTCTACTGTTTTCGATAAAGGATTAAACCCTATTGCCCGTTGGTTAATTTGTGCGGGTTCGTCAAGCAAGCCGTAAAATATACGGCGTTCGGGATTCATGCCTGTAAATAATCGAATTTTATGACTGCCTGATAATTTTCCGTCACTAAGATTCTGCCAAAATACATTTTTGTTGGGAACAGATTGGTTGATATGCCCTTGATAACGGTCTATCCAATCAAGGGTTTTTTGATGTCCAAGTGCGGAAAGTTCTTCAATCGTTTTATCGCAAACAAAAGCAGGCGTGTCTGCCTGTGCAATTAGATATTTGCAATCTTTCGCACTCTTAAAAACACGCTCAATGTAGTCGCTATCAACATCATTTTTATTACGTAAGTAGTAAATTTCATCTTGCCCTGTTTTCATTCCACGAAACACTTCAAAAAACTCGGTGACAGGACAAAGAATTTCTCTGAAGTCCGAAAGCCAATCAATATCGTAGAAAAAAGAATTGAGCGCTATATTCATTTGAAGTAATTTCTCAATCTTCTCAAGCGTGTACTGTCTAAAAGATAGAAGTTCAGGAACAATGGCTGCTTTCAATTTAATTGAATCAATTATTTGAGCTGTATCCTCATCAGATATTTCAGCCAACACCTTATGGATTAATCCAAAATGAATTTTATGGTTTGCCGCAGCATGTTGGGGCGTTTGCTTCTTTTTCATAAACAGCATAACCGTGACAACATCGGCATTGTTAAACCATTTTCCATTTCCGTTTGCTATTATGCTTTCGACAGTATAGTAATGGTTTAATACTTTGAAAAAATTCTGACCCGCAAGTGTGCCAAGCCATGAATTTGAAGTGACAACAGCAACAGAAGCACCATCTGCAAGGCCTTCATAAAGGTAGAGCAAAATTGCTTGATAAAGGTCGGCTCTTCTTGATAGGCTCATTCCGATTTCGGAGTACACACGCTCTATTGTCGCCGCTATACGCTTGCTTTCCTCACGCCCCTCTTGATCGAACGCAACAAAAGGCAAGTTTGAAACAATGCTACCCCACTTTGGAAGTTGGTAGATTTTTCTCTCACCATTTTGTGGATCAGTAATTTCAACTTCCTTATTTTCATATAGATCAAAAGCATTTGAGCGGAACAACAAACTCGGCAGATTCATTGCAGTTGCTCTCGTCATTGCTAAGTTTGATACCTGCAGGGGGAAAGTAAATTTATCAGCGGCATATGTAGTCGCAAAAGCCGCCTCAATTCCGATTGCAGGTTCTTTCACATCAAGAATTTCTTTAGCTATTGTCCCCGTGCCACAGCAGGGATCAATTGTAGGTGCAGTTAAATCAATAACGCCCGATTTAACGAGTATTTCAGCGAGTTTTGGCGGTGTAGTAAACACGCCTGCAACACTCCGCTTAAACTGGTTTACGCTGTTTTCAAGAACGGACTGTAAAGCAGTTTGTGGCATTTGGTCTAACCCATTTTCAGATAAGAAAGCGTTATAATCTGTCAAATCAGTCCACGCCGCATTCGGCAAAAGTTCACCGTATGGCACTGCTTCAAATATATTGAAAAAGTCACACTTATCTGTAATTTCTTCAAAGACTCTCAACGCATCAGCGGGCGACATATCTTCATTGACTGTTTCAACAACTACCGCTGGATTGTGATTTCCTTTTATCATGTGAGCGAATGTGAGTTTGTTAATCCAGTTCAAGAGTACAAATTTAGCATAAACGGAAAATTTATCAGTTCCGTCAAATTTATATTCTTTTTCCACACTTCGCCACCAATGCGAAACGTGCGATGCGATTACGGTATTCTTGACGCTCATTGCAAAAATATGCTCTGAAGTAATAACCTTATTCCGCCTTATGAGCTCTGTCAAAACAGTATCTGTAATAATATCTCCAATTTTTGCAGGACGCAATTCTCCAGAAACAAAAAATCCGTTAATTTCACTTAGAATTTCAGAAATTAAAGTTTCCCAATCCGCTCTATACGTAACAACATCCCCACGGGTACGGATGTGATTTGTTTTATCCCATTCTCTTGCCTTAACCCAAGCCTCATCGTTTTTAACATACAAAACACCATAAGCAAAATTCCAAATGATACAGCTATTAACCCCAAGTACATCCGCCTTACGCTGAGCGTCAGCAATAAACGCCGAATCGGTTATCGACACATCAGGCATTTTAATTTCCCAACCTTGCAATACTTGAGTTCGGGCGGTATCGCCGCACACAAAAACATCGGGGAACATTCGCTCTTTCCCCGTGTTAAGTGTGCTTTCTCCACCGATTGATTTTATTTGCCAAGTGTTACGTTTGACAATTGAATCCATCAATTTGATGAGCTCAATCGCCTCACTGCGCTCGTTATTCACTTTTGAAAAACGTGGCATTTCACTCACTCTCCGAATCTCTCTATTAACGGGCTGATATATAAATGCTCCTTCGTGCTTTCAGGCATTGAAGACCATGCTTCGCACAGGCGCTTTTCGGCAACATCTATGTAGTCAATCTCACCACGTTTGAATAGTGCAACATCCTCGTTTTTTTCAATTCCAATAAAATTTCGGCCCTCAAGCATTGCCGATACCAAAAAGGACCCGCTGCCGCAGGCATTGTCCAATATAACGTCACCCGCTTGTGTATATGTACGAATCAGATAACGACCGAGCTCAACAGGCTTTTGCGTTGGATGAAGAACCTCACCCTCTGATTCAGCCGTTTTAACATAAATAATGTCAGTTGGATAACGTTCGCCATTGCTATGAACACGAACAGGCTCAAAATCGCCATAACAACCGCTCAATTGGTTCTTCCTAACTCCTTTATCATAGGCTGCACCCTGTCCCATTTGAGGATTGTAGGTGGGCTGCCGCCGATAAAAAATACAAATATCCTCGTGTTTGCGGAGCGGTTGCTTTTTTGCGTTCAGAAAATTAGTAGGCTTTGACTTTTCCCAAACCCATTTATACTTAAACAATTTCTCTTGACTTAAAATCAATTTTGCCGTAAACACCCCGTGCGAAGTTAGCGCAATGACACCATTCGGTTTCATAATGCGAAGATACTGCTCCCACAATCGGTCAAGTGGGATATAGCTGTCCCAAGCGTTTTGCGTTATGCCATACGGCAAATCACAAAGGATCATATCAATTGATTTACCTGGAATATCTTTCATTTTTTCAAGACAGTCAGCCTCAAATACACGGTTCAATTGACCGTTTAAATCCGGAGTACTATAAGTTGCTCTCATTGCAAGTGACATTTCATCCACCCAGCTTTCTGCGGCTCAAGTGCTGTATATTTTGTATTATAGCATGGCTTCTTCAGAAAAAAAAGATGCGCCCTCAAGGTTTCAAAAATTTTTACGCCCCCAAGCGCCGCAATGCGGCGGCGGCGGCGGCCTGTTCGGCCTCTTTTTTACTCTTCCCCACGCCGTGTCCCACGGTCTCGTCCCCCAGCTTCACTTCTACGGAAAAGGTCTTCTGATGATCCGGGCCTGTGGCGTCTAAGAGGTGATACGTCACGTTTTGTCCGTTTTTTTTCTGGGTCAGCTCCTGGAGGGCCGTCTTGTGATCCTGCGCTGCTGTGGGGTGATTCTCCTCCAGGCTCTCGCCCAGCAGTTGCAATATAATCTTCTCCACCTGCTCCATGCCGGCATCTAACAGAATGGCGGCAAAAATCGCCTCCACCGCATCGGCCAGGATAGAGGGCCGGTTTCGCCCGCCGCCCAAACTCTCGCCTTTGCCCAGGTAGAGGTGTTCTCCCAGGTCGAGCTTCTCTGCAATTTGAACCAAGCTCTGCTCACAGACCAGCTCCGCCCGGAGTTTCGTCATCTTTCCCTCCGGCATGTTGGGCCGATGGTGATACAGGTACTTGGCCACCGTCATCCCCAAGATGCTGTCCCCGAGAAATTCCAACCGCTCGTTGCACTGGACAGTTCCGTTGCGAGTCTCGTTGGCGTAAGAGCTGTGGGTCAGCGCCATCTGTAAGAGGGATTTATCCCGAAAGGTATAGCCCAGCTTTTTTTCTAACTTTGTCATATTGCCTCCAGTAATCGGGCTATATCAAAACGGGTCGTCGAGGACGCCGACCCCTGCGCATTGTAGAGGTCAGCCTCTGGACGTCCCGTTCTTGTCGTTTTGATACAGCCCGATCATTGCGCTATTTTCTACTCTTTTTCAAGTTTGATCTCGTCTATGTTGTCCCGGATATCCTGAATAATCCCCGATGCCGTAATATCCCGGGCCTGTCGGATGGCGCTGCGGATGGCGTAGGCCGTGGAGTTACCGTGGGCCTTGATCACGGGTTTGGATATTCCCAAGAGCACCGTGCCGCCAATCTCCGCGTGGTCCAGTTTCTTTTTTAATCCCCGGAGTCCGCTTTTCACCAGAAGTGCGCCCAGCTTGGTCTTTGTACTCTTTGTGAGGGCATCTTTCAACTCGCCCATGAGACACATGGCCGTCCCCTCAATGGTCTTGAGGAGGATATTGCCGGTAAAGCCGTCAGTCACCACCACGTCCACGCCGCCCAGCATCACTTCACGGCCCTCTACGTTACCGATAAAATTCAACTTCCCCGCTTCTCTCGCCGTTTCCAGGAGTGCGTATGTCTCCCGCTGTAGCTCTGTCCCCTTGCTCGGCTCTGAGCCGTTGTTGAGCAGTCCCACCCGGGGGTTGCTCTGTCCCATCACGTTTTTGGCGTAATATGCCCCCATATAGGCGAACTGGAGCAGATATTCCGGCGTACACTCCGCATTGGCCCCGCAGTCGATGACCAAAGCACCTGTCTCCCGGTTGGGGATCACAGGGGCTAAGGCCGCCCGGCGGATACCCTTGATCCGCTTGGGTATCAGCGTCGCCCCGGCTAACAGCGCACCCGTGTTTCCGGCGGAGACGAATGCGTCCCCCTCACCGTCTCTCAGCATCCGCAGGCCGACGGATAGGGAGGAATCCTTCTTCTCCCGGATTACATTGGCGGGATCGTCGTCCATAGTCACAACTTCCGTGGCGTCTGCCACTGCGATGCCTTTGGGCAAGTCGCCGTGGCCCAGTTGTTCAATACAACTCAAAATTTCCGCCACACGACCCACTAGAACCACGTCCAAGCCGAACTCTTGGGCCGCCATAATGCCGCCTTCTACCGTGGCCTGTGGCGCATGGTCGCCACCCATAGCGTCTATAATAATTTTCATATAAACCTCCCCACGGGGCAGGCCCCGCGGGGACCCCGTTTTTTTGATCTCCTCGCCACGGCAAAGCCGTGTCGGTATCAAGATTTTTGCTTTGCAAAAATGCTTGAACGCCGGACACCCGGCGAAAAGTCTTACAGGCTTGTATTAACCCGGATGCCTTGCATGATCTCCAACGCTCTCGCCGATATCTCCGCGTTTTTATTGGCCTTCCCCCGCACGCGATAGCCCAAGGGCTCTATGATGCCGAAATTCACATTCATGGGCTGAAACTGGGTAACGGAATCGTCACTGATATAGAGTGCCAGGGCTCCAATGGCCGTGGTCTTGGGAAAATCAATCGCCTGCTCTCCCCGGCGCGCCCGTGCCAACTCAATCCCGGCCAAGCACCCCGATGCGGCGGACTCCACATAGCCCTCCACCCCGGTAATCTGTCCGGCGAACCGGATCCGCGGCTCGGCTTTGAGCCGATAGTAGCGATCTAAGAGCCTGGGAGAATCCAGATACGTATTCCGGTGCATGACGCCATAGCGCAAAAACTCGGCGTCATGCAGGGCGGGGATCATGGAGAAAACCCGCTTTTGCGCCCCAAAAGTCAGATGGGTCTGGAATCCCACCAGATTATACATACTCCCCTGGGCATTGTCCCGCCGGAGCTGGACCACGGCGTGATACCGCTCCCCCGTCTCCGGGTGATCCAGTCCCACAGGTTTTAACGGCCCGTACCGCAGGGTATCCACCCCTCGGCCCGCCATGATCTCGATGGGCATACAGCCCTCAAAGACCTGTTTTGTTTCAAATCCGTGCAACTTCGCCGTCTCGGCGGAGATCAGGGCCTCGTAAAAGGCGTGGTATTCCGCCTCGTTTAATCCGCAGTTTATGTAGTCCGGCGTCCCTTTGCCGTAGCGGGAGGCGTAAAAGGCGCGATTGAAATCAATGCTCTCAAAACTGACAATGGGCGCCGCCGCGTCAAAGAAATGGAGAAACTCTCCGGAGACCGTCTCCCCAATAGTCGCCGCCAGAGCATCAGAAGTCAACGGCCCCGTGGCGAGGATCACATCTCCTGCCGGGATCTCCGTTACCTCTCGGTGCTCTAAGGCAATCCGGGGGTGGTCGCATATCTTGCGGGTGACAGCTTCGGAAAACGCGCCCCGATCCACGGCTAACGCACCCCCCGCCTCGACGCGGGTCTCGTCCGCCGCCTGTAGGATCACGCTGTCTAAAAGACGCATCTCCGCTTTGAGAAGCCCCACGGCGTTCTCCAACCGATCTGAGCGGAGGGAATTGGAGCAGACAAGTTCGGCGAAATCCGACCGCACATGGGCCGGACTCCGCTTTTCCGGCTTCATGTCGATTAGGATCACGCCAATATCCCGCCGGGCCAATTGCCAAGCTGCCTCACAGCCAGCTAGGCCCGCACCGACGACAGTCACAGGGGCGGTCACGCCGAATCCGTCGCTTTCTTAGTGGTTTTCTTTGCCGTAGTAGTTTTTTTCGTTGCAGTCTTCTTTTTGGTCGCCGCAGGTTTCTTAGCAGGGGCTTTCTTGCCCGCTACCGTCGCCTTGGCGGTTTCACCCTCTGTTTTTGCGGCTTTCTTCTGGTAGCCCCGCTTGTCTTCCGGCAAGAAATTGGCGCATTTTTCGTTGATGCAGAATGGCTTCTTAAACCCCCGCCCGGACTTTTTGAACATGGTCTGCTCACAGGTGGGGCAGTTGTCCGCCACCGGCACGTCCCAGGTCATGAACCCACATTCTGCGCCTTTTTCACAGGCATAGAACGTGTACCCTTTCTTGCTAGTACGCTTTAATATCCGGCTGCCGCACTTGGGACATTTGCCCGGCATCTCCACCACGATAGGCTTTGTAAAACTGCACTCCGGATATCCGGGACAGGCCAAAAATCGCCCAAACCGCCCGGATTTTACCACCATCTGCTTGCCACAGAGATCACAGGCCTCGTCAGAGACCTCGTCCGGGATTTTGATCCGCTGGCCATCTAGGCTCTTCTCCGCCTCGTCTAATGCCTGGGAGAATGGGTCGTAGAACTCTTGCAGGACAGCTCTCCACTCCCGCTTGCCCTCTTCTACGTTGTCCAAGCGCTCCTCCATCCGGGCGGTGAAGGTGAGGTCTACAATGTCGCCGAATTTATCTTTCATCAGCCCCGTGACTACAGTCCCCAGAGGCGTGGGTCGAAGATGTTTGCCCTCTTTAATGACGTATTCCCGGTCTAAGATCGTCGAGATCGTAGGGGCATAGGTGCTGGGTCTACCGATTCCCTTCTCCTCCATGGCCCGAACCAAGGTCGCCTCTGTGTATCGGGGCGGCGGCTGGGTAAATTTCTGCTCTTGTTTAATATCGGAAAGGGCGACCGTCTCCCCCTGGGCTAAATCGGGCAGCGGGGATTGGACTTCCTCTTTCTCGTCGTCTCTCCCCTCTTCATAGACGGCAGTAAAGCCGGCAAATTTCAGAGAGGCGTGGTTGGCGCGAAAAATATACCCGGCGCTCACGGCGTCGATGACCACGCTGTCGTAGACGGCATTTTGCATCTGGCAGGCCAGAAACCGGCTCCAGATCAGCCGGTATAAACGATACTGATCCCCTGTCAGATCTTTTTTTATGTCCTCCGGAGTCAAGAACACGTTGCTGGGCCGGATGGCCTCATGGGCATCCTGGGCAGAACCTTTGCCTTTGTACTGGCGAGGCTCCCCGGGGTGATAGTCCTTGCCGTAACGGCCCTCAATGAATTTCTTGGCGTCAACCACGGCCTCCTGACTCAAGCGCAGGGAGTCGGTACGCATATAGGTGATGAGACCCACAGCGCCCTCGCCTGTGATCTCAACGCCCTCGTAGAGCTGCTGGGCGATGCTCATGGTGCGGCGGGGCGTCATCCCCAGCTTCCGGGACGCCTCCTGCTGGAGGGTGGACGTGATAAAAGGCGGCGACGGAGATTTTTGCTGGTCTCTCCGGCGCACGCTGGCAATTGTGAAGGGGGCGGTTTTGATCGCCGATGTGACGGTCAACACTTCCGCCTCACTGGTGAGCTCCCGCTTTTTCTCCTGATCTCCGTAAAAACGGGCCTTGAAGGTGCCGGGTTTGTCCAGGCGGTTGAGCACCACGTCCAAATGCCAGTATTCTTCTGGCTGAAAGATCTCAATCTCCTCTTCCCGTTCCACCACCATACGGGTTGCGACGCTCTGTACACGTCCGGCGGAGAGACCCCGCTTAATTTTACGCCAGAGCAGAGGACTCAATTTATACCCTACAATCCGATCCAATATCCGTCTGGCCTGTTGCGCATCTACGAGGTCCGTATCAATGGCCCTGGGGTTTTGGATACTCTCCTGTACCACTTTTTTTGTAATCTCATTGAACGTGACTCGATGGCTCCGCTTGTCATCCAAGCCCAGCAGTTCCTTGAGATGCCAACTGATGGCCTCCCCCTCCCGATCCGGGTCGGTTGCCAGATAGACGGCATCGCTCTTTTTGACGATGCTCTTGAGTTCACGAATCGTATCCTCCCGGCCCTTGACGGGAACGTATTCCGGGATGAACCCGTGGTCGAGATCTACCCCCATAGTGCTCTTGGGTAGATCCCGCAGATGTCCCATAGAGGCCGTGACCTTAAAGTCTTTTCCCAGATATTTCTCAATCGTCTTGGCCTTGGCGGGCGACTCGACGATGACCAGATTCTGCTTTGCGTTTGCCATGTAGGTAGGGCTCCTTCTATTTATATATTTGAGAATGCACCTTAAAAAGAGATAACCTCATGTTTTCCACGCCGCAGGCGGGGAAAACACAGAAAGTAGCTCTTTAGACATTCAAACTGTACCGCTTGCCCGCATATCCCCGGATAATCCCGGTGATTTCCAGGGTCGTCAGACAGGCGTTGACCTGTTGGGCAGAGAGCTGACATTGGGCGATGATGTCGTCTACATGTATCGGCTCTTCACAGAGACACGCGGCGACGGCACGTTCTGCCTCGCTCTTTCCCTTCAACTTCTCTTGTAGGTCAATATAGCTGTCTTTTTCCGGCTTGTCAATCACTTTTTTCGTCGAACGCTGTTCTTTCTCTACGGATACCACCGCTTTTTCCAAGGGTTTATTCACATTTGCCCCGGTCTCCTTTTTCTCTGTCTGGGTCAACTTTGGAAACTGTCGGGTATAATCCCGCAATACCCGCCAACCCGTAGAAGCCGATTGAAACCCGTCGTCAATGAGCTCGTTAGAGGCCTTGCTCGTGGGGGCATCTATATTGGCTGGCACGACGAAAATATCCCGGCCCTGTTCCAGGGCATGGTCCACGGAGTGCATGGCCCCACTCTTCGCCGTGGGGATCTCCAGCACCACCAAGGCCAGGGACAGTCCCGTTATAATCCGGTTGCGCCGGGGGAAGTGATGTCCCAACGGCTCCGCACCCGGCGGATACTCACTGACCAGGGCCCCGTTCTCCAGCACCGCATCGAATAGATCTTTGTGATTTGGCGGATAGACCCGCTCTACACCCGTTCCCAACACACCGATGACAGGGCCGCCTTCCCGCAGAGCGCCCTCCGCCGCGGCGCCGTCGATTCCCGCCGCCAGCCCCGTGACCACAACACCGCCGTGACGGGCGATCTCCCCGGCAATTTTGGCCGACGCCTTCATGCCATAGGGCGAGCACCGTCTCGTCCCGACGATGGCAATCACGGCTTCATCGTCCACCACCGGCAGGCGACCCCTGACGTAGAGGGCCAGGGGCGCGTCCGGGATATCCCGCAGGCGCTGTGGATACTCCGCGTCCTGGCGGGTTAAAATCCGGCCGCCGATGGCCTGCATGTCGTCTTGGATCCGATAGACGCTGTTGAGCTGTTTGTTGCACAACGCCTCCAGGTCCCGCAAGGTGATATCCGGCACTCGGGCAAAATCGTCCCGTTCGGCAAAGAAGGCCTCCTTGGGTCCGCCCAGATACGAAATGACCCGATGGGCCGTCACAAGATTGATCCCCAGCTCGTTCATCCAAACCCAATATTTCAGTTCCGCCATTGCCGTCTCCCCCTTATATTTTTTATTTCCCCCAACCTAGGCGAGAAAATAAATGCTTAGCGCATAAACGTCTGTAAGAGCGTACATGCGCCCTTGATCTCATACGCCCCCAACGCCGCCGGGATAAAAAAAGAATCTCCTTTTTGGATATCCACGCTATCCGTGCCGCACTGTATGCGGCACTGGCCCTCCAGACACATGAAAATGGAAAACCGCTCCGGGTCGGAACGCATTGTCAAATGCGCTTTGATTGCAACTTTCATAAGCGCAAACAGATCACCGGTTGTATAATCTGTCCACGTATTTCCGACTTGCACAGATGATTTTCCGATTACCGGCCCCTGCTTCCCGGCACCTCGGAAGTCAATCACATCCAGGGCCTTTTCAATATGCAGCGGGCGGGGCGCGCCGGAGAGCCCCACCCGGCCATAGTCGTATACCCGGTACGTGAGGTCGGAGTTCTGCTGTACCTCCGCCACGACCATACCCTTTGTCAGCGCATGGATCAGCCCGGCGGGGAGGTCAAACACATCCCCCGGCTTTGCAGGCACCCGTTCCAGGCAAGATTCCACATCACCCGCTTCGATTGCGCGACGGAAACTGTCCCCGGTAACCCCTTGTTTTAGCCCCAGGATCAAATAGGCATCCTCCGGTGCATCCAGTACGACCCACATTTCGGTCTTCCCAAATTCTTCGTCCTCTACTCGCTGGGCATAAGTATCGTCCGGGTGCACCTGTACAGATAAGTTATCATTGGCACTAATCAGTTTGACCAGCAAGGGAAATGCCTGTACATCCGCCATACGGCTACCCAATACGCCGCAGGGATCCAGGGCGATGACTTCTTCTAGGGTTTTGCCCCGATATGCGCCGTTTGCCACAATACTCATCTCGCCGGGACGACAAGAGACATCCCAACTCTCACCCGTATGGGCAAAGGGTAAGTCTCGCCCGAATAGGTCAGCCAGCTGCTGACCACCCCAGACCATTTCTTTATAAATCGGTTCAAATTTCAACGGATACAACAATGTATCGTTCCCCTTTTTCGTTTCGTCTTCCCAATTATACCAAAAAATATATAAAATGCAATGCCGCAAAGAGTAGGGGATCAAAAAACCGTCCTCCCACCGGGCGAAAGGACGGTTTTTCTCCGATCAAGATTGCACGGATATCTCAGGCAAACCTATCGCAGCACAGAGACACCGGTGTCAACCACTTCGCCGCCCAGACTCTCCCCGCGAAGCGCTCTGACAGCGGCTTCTACGCCCATGAAGCCCATCACATCCGGGTTCTGGGCCATGGTGAAGATCAAATAGCCGTCTTCAATGAGCATCATAATGGCGTCAGACGTATCGAAGCCTGCGCCGATCACGCCGCCGCCTGCGGCTCTGATGGCGTTGCCGATCCCCACAGTGGATCCCTCATTACAGCCGAAGATACCGACCACGCCCTGGACGATGAAGTTCTCGGCAAAGGTCTGGGATCTGGCCGCGTCGCCGTCGCTGAACTGGGTCTCTAGGAGCTCAAACTCTGTACCCTCGAATGCGGAGCGAAAGCCCTCATCACGGTTCACGGTGGAGTCCGTGGCGGCGTTTACACTGACGATCCCAATTGCGCCGGATGTGATGCCGTCAGCCGCCAGTGCGGCCAGCATCTCTTCGCCCGCCGTTGCACCCGCCTGGCGGTTATCCGTGGAGAAGGTCGCCTCCGCCGGAACGTTTGCCGGAGAGTCCACATAGACAATCTTAATCCCGGCGGCAATGGCTTCGTTTAATACGCCGGAGATGGCATCGGGGCCGTTTGCGGCCACCACAATGGCGTCCACGCCGGCGGCAATGGCGTTGTTGACCTGCTCAATCTGCAAGGCGTCATCTTTCCGGGTGGGAGCCATGAACTGGATGGCCACGCCGAACTCTTCCGCCGCCCTCTGCGCGCCCTGGTGGAGCGTGACCCAGTGCTGATCAATGGAGTCCATGGTGATGAGTGCGATTCTCAAATCCAGCGGCTCCGGACCGCCAACGATGCCGATTTCACCGCCTGCGCCCCGGATGACAGAGGCGCCGGTGTCAACTACGCGACCTCCAAAGTTTTCACCCCGGACAGCGGCCACAGCGGCGCGGATGCCCTCATAGCCCATGACATCGGGGTTCTGGGCCATGGTAAAGAGCAGATACCCGTCGTCGAGCAGATTCATAATGGAGTCAGAGGTGTCAAATCCGGCGCCGATCACGCCGCCGCCTGCGGCTCTGATGGCGTTGCCGATCCCCACAGTGGATCCCTCATTACAGCCAAAGATACCGACCACGCCCTGGACGATAAAGTTCTCGGCAAAGGTCTGGGATCTGGCCGCGTCGCCGTCGCTGAATTGGGTCTCTAACAGTTCAAAATCAGTACCTGCAAATACGGAGCGGAAGCCCTCGTCACGATTCACCGTGGAATCCGTGGCGGCATTTACGCTGACGATCCCGATGGCGCCGGAGGTGATGCCTGCGCCCGCCAGAGCGGCCAGCATTTCCTCGCCGGCAGTTGCGCCCGCCTGGCGATTATCCGTGGAGAACGTCGCCTCTGCCGAGACGTTTGCCGGAGAGTCTACGTAGACGATTTTGATCCCGGCTTCAATGGCCTCGTTCAATGCGCCGGAGATGGCGTCGGGGCCGTTTGCGGCTACCACAATGGCGTCTACACCGGCAGCCACTGCGTTGTTGACTTGCTCAATCTGCAACGCGTCGTCTTTCCGTGCGGGAGCCATGAACTGGAGGGTTACATCCTCGGCGTCCGCCGCTCGCTGTGCGCCCTCGTGCAGGGTGACCCAGTGCTGGTCAATGGAGTCCATGGTGATGAGTGCAACGGTGATGCCGTCGTCATCTCCGCCGTTGCCGCAAGCGGCGAATGAGGTCACGATCAGACAAAGAATCAGGGAAATTGCCAATAGTTTTCTTTTCATACTGCTCTCCTCTTTTTTCGTATTTTTATTTATAGACACCACAGGAAACCCTGTGATGATCCATACACGCGTCTATGGGTCATTCTCTTTTCGCCCTACTGTTGCCCCGCTGCAATAACCTGGACAGCTTCGTCCCCTGTCCGCGGCGCAACACCACATCCAGCAAGACGGCGATTACAACAATGATACCGATTAACATCCGCTGTATCCCTACGGGCGCTAAGAGCATATTTAATCCGTTCTCTAATATCTGCCACACGGATGCGCCGGCCAGGGTGCCGAGCAAAATACCCGTCCCCCCCAGGGGCGATACGCCGCCGATGACACTGGCTGCCACGCCGAACATCTCATACATGACCCCCGCCTCCATGTTGCCCATACCCGACTGGGCCGCACGGATCAAGCCCACCATACAGGCGCAGAAAGCACTGACGAGATACGCCTTTGTGACGGTATTGCCCACATTGACGCCGGAGAGCTTTGCGGCGTCAACATTAGATCCGATGGCGTAGATATGCCGCCCGCTCCGGGTCTTGGAGAGGAGGAAAAAGAAAATGATGAATAGGACAATGGCGATCCAAAATGTATTAAATATCCCAAAGGTGCGGCCATAATAGAAGACGTTTCCAAACGAGGTGGCGGCCTCTCTGCCGATCCCAGAGGCGATGGCGTCAGTGTTGCGGTTGCCGTTTACCATGAATGCGATCCCTCTGGCCACGAACATGGTACCCAGAGTCGCAATAAAGGGCGGCAGTTTAAATCGGCCTACCAGAGTGCCGTTAATCGCCCCTACCGCCAGACAGCAGATCATGGTGATCAAGATAGCCAACGGCACGGGGACGCCCATGGTCATAAGGGTGGCGGAAATCATGGCGCTCATCCCCACCACGGAACCGATGGACAGGTCAATGTTGCCGGTGATCAGCACATAACTCTGTCCGATGCCGATGAGTAAGTAGATGGACATGGAGCGGAGCAAATTCACAATGTTGGCCGACCCAAATACGATGGGATTGATCAACCCAAAGGCTAGAAATATAATGACCATCCCGATGAATGCCGTGACCGCTGAACCCATCCCTCTGATTTTGAGAAAGCGCCTGATTGGAGATAGTGTCTGTTCCATCTGTTTCTCGTATCCTTTCTCTACTGTAATCACGCACCAGCCGCCGTTTTTTGCTCAAACTTGGTGGCCAGGGTGAGAATTTCGTCCTGGGTGGCCTCGTCGGCCATCAATTCCCCCGTGATGCGTCCGTCGCACATGACGATGATCCGATCGGCGATTCCCAACACCTCCGGCATCTCGGAGGAGACGAACAAGACTGCCACGCCCTGCTCTTTCAACTGGTTTATGATGTTGTATATCTCCACTTTCGCCGCAACATCGATCCCACGGGTGGGTTCGTCGAAGATTACCACCCGGGAGGTCCGAGCCAGCCACTTGCCGACCACCACTTTTTGCTGATTTCCGCCGGAGAGGTTCGCCGCATCTACGTCGATGTCATGGGCTTTAACCGCAAGGCTCTTGACGGCTTTTTCACACAGCACATCTTCTTTTTTCCTGCGCAAAACACCGATGATTTTATCGCTGATCATATCCAGATTGGGCAGGGCTAGGTTTTGGCGGATACTCAACTTCGTACACAAGCCGTCTTTCTTCCGGTCTTCCGGCGCCAACACGACCCCCGCCTTGATGGCGTCCATGGGCTTGTTGATTTTGACTACTTTCCCGTCAAGCCGGATCTCACCGCTCTCTTTGGGGTCTATGCCGAAAATGGCCCGGGTCATCTCCGTCCGCCCGGCGCCCATGAGTCCTGCGATTCCAACTACTTCGCCCTCATATAGAGTAATGTTAATATCCCGCACCATGCGACCCGCGTTGAGGTTGGAAACAGAGAAGATTTCTCGGCCCTTTTCACAGGATACCCGGGGGAATTTTTCCGTGATCTCCCGGCCTACCATATGGGTGATGATCTCGTCTATAGTAATCTCTGCAAAATCAGCGGTTACGATGTACTTCCCGTCTCGCAAAATCGTGACACGATCTACGATATGCTTTAGCTCCTCCAGCCTGTGGGAGATGTATACAATGCCGCAGCCACTCTTTCTTAATGCCCCGATAATGCGAAACAGGTCTTCAATCTCTTTTGATGTCAGGGAGGATGTGGGCTCATCCATGATCAAGATTTTCGCATTGGTTGACAAGGCCTTTGCGATTTCCACCATCTGCTGTTTGGAGACAGGCAAATCCCCCACCACCTGCCGGGGGGAGATATCCATTTTCAAATCGTCTAATATGTGCTGGGCCTCCGCCTCCATTTTTCTATTTAGCAGTACATCGCCTTTTGTCTTCTCCCTGCCGAGAAAGATATTTTCCGCAACGGTCAGATGGCGGCACATGTTTAGTTCTTGGTGGATAATAGCGACACCCAGTTCCTGTGCCTGTTTCGGCGATAAATCGCCGTGTTGTTTGCCCAAAATCTCCAACTGGCCGGAATCACGGGTGTAGACCCCGCTCAATATCTTGACTAAGGTGGACTTCCCCGCACCGTTTTCGCCCAATAACGCAATTACTTCCCCTGCATTAAGCGCAAATTGAACATCGTCCAATGCCTTAACGCCGGGGAAGCTTTTATATATATGTTTCATTGACACGAGTCGTTCGCCCATCGCTCAGATCCTTTCTCCATCGTATCTGTATCAAATAGGTTTCACAATTCATATGGTAACATAGCCCATTGGTGGTGTCAATTGTATTTTTCTTTTCTATAATGCTTTACTGCGCCATGTTTCGATGCATCTCCCAGAGCAAAATCGACCCGGCGACCCCCGCATTGAGGGACTCGCACGCCGGATTCATGGGAATCCGCACTGTCCTGTGACAACGCTCTAAGAGGGCCTGACTAATCCCCTGCCCCTCACTGCCGATGGCAATGGCCACCCGTTCTGGCCACGGCCCACCTGCATCTCGCCCACCCGCACCGGCGGCGGCACCCAAGAGGGTGATTCCCATGTAGGGGGTGGCGTCCCCGACGTCCCGTGTTTTTGTTTCGTTGACATACTCCAATATTTCATCCACCGCCATGCGGCACACCCGCTGACGGAATACCGCCCCCATGGCCCCACGGATGGTCTTTGGATTGTATAAGTCCGCCGACTCCCCGGTCAAGATCACCTGATCCACGTAAAATGCGCTGGCTGACCGGATCAGCGTCCCCACGTTTCCCGGATCCTGCAACCCGTCTAAAATCAGCACACGATCCGCGCCCTCCAGCGGCACCTGCGGTGCCTTCTTGCAGGCAAATAAAATCGGTTGCGGACTTTTCAATGGCGAGATATACGTGAGCAACTCCGCCGGCACCAAAATGGCCCCTGTCGCGAGATCAGACCGGCTGGCGACGACATAGGTGATCTCCGCCCCCCATTGGAGCGCCTCCTCGTACAGGATGATCCCATCGCATAAAAATTCCCCGCAGGCGTCCCGATAGGTGCGATCTGTCCCCAGCCTCTTCAAGTGCTGTACAATAGGATTCTTCCGACTGGTGATCTCTTGCATACGCTCACCCCAAATTTTAAATTGCGGGGCTGACGCACTGCATCACCCCCGCACTGGAATTGCTAGTTACATTTTGTCACATGGAACACAGTTTTTTCATAATATGCGTCCACCTCTTGCGCTGATAGAAAGCCCCTGGCCCCACCGGCCTCACCGATTTTATAGGACGCAAAGAGCACGGCTTTCTTCAGGGCATCTATGCCGGCTTCGCCCTGGCTGTAGTAGTGGATAAAGCTGCTAAACAGCGCGTCTCCTGCGCCGACGGTGTTGACAACCGACCTTGTAAACACGGCGTCCACTTGATAGATCGCATCTTCCGCCCTGCAATATAGCATGGCGCCTTTTGCGCCGAGACCTATTACAATCACGCGGGGTCCATAGGTCTCTTTTAGCTGGGTGATAACCGTCTCATAGGTCTCTGATAGACCTTCATCACTTAAAAATAAAATATCCGCGCTTTGCAGAAACTCTTGATTATATGGGTCGTGGATATCCCGCAACACATGGACATCCGTTGCGATCAAAATCCCGTTTTGCTTTGCCAGGTGTAGCAACGGACGGCAAAAATTGGAGTTGCACACAACTGCGATGTCACACCCCTGCAACGGTTTCGCAAAGAATGCCTCGTTATACGTTTGATCCTGATAGTCTTTCAGATCACAGTAAATCTGCCGCTTTCCGGTCTCATCGTACAGCACGACAGACTGGGCCGTGGCCGATAAGTCGTGTTGTAGATACTTTGTATCCCAACCCTCTTGGCCAAACAGCGCCAGGACACTTTCGGCGGCCATATCTTTGCCGAGCAGCGATATGACGGTCACAGAATCCCCCAGCACAGAGAGGGCCTTTGCTATATTGACCGCAACGCCGGAAACCGTCGTTTTGACCCCGAAAAACGGGTATGCAATGGGGAAATACGGAACGGGAAATTCTTTGATTTTCACCGTCGTCTCACTATTGATTAAACCCGCTATCAGAATGTTTCCCATACGCATGACGCTTTCTCTCATTGCTCTTGCACTAAAACATATTTTTTCGTCTTTCCCCGCCGTAGGCGGGGAAAGACAGTAGGAGTTCTTGCTAATTGTTCTCCGGTTTCATAGTGGGGAACAGGATCACGTCCCTGATAGATGCGCTGTCGGTGAGCAACATGACCATCCGGTCCACGCCGATGCCGCAGCCGCCCGTGGGGGGCAGGCCGTATTCTAAGGCGGTGATAAAATCGTCGTCCATCATCCCGGCCTCTTCGTCTCCCGCCTCCCGCATTTCGACCTGACGGGCAAAACGCGCCCTCTGGTCGATGGGGTCGTTGAGTTCGGAGAAAGCGTTTGCCATCTCCCGCCCGGTGATGAATAACTCAAACCGCTCTGTGAGCCGGGGATCGCTCTGGCTCCGTTTCGCAAGCGGAGAGACTTCCACGGGATGATCTAATATAAACGTGGGCTGGATCAGATTCGCCTCCGCCCGCTGGTCGAAGCACTCGTATAGAATATTGCCCCAGGTCTTCTCCTTGGGTAGCTCCACGCCGATTTTCTTTGCGGCCTGGATGGCCTCCTCGTCGGAGGTCATGGCCATGAAGTCGATCCCCGTATGGACTTTCACCGCCTCGGCCATGGTCATCCGGGCAAAGGGGGCGGCCAGACTGACGGCCTCGCCCTGATACGTGATCTCTGTGGTACTCAGAATATCCTGGGCGGCCTTGGCGAAGATGCCCTCCGTCCGGTCCATCATGTCGTTGTAGTCGGCGTAGGCCTCGTAGAACTCCACAGTAGTAAACTCCGGGTTGTGCCGGGGGCTCATCCCCTCGTTCCGAAAGAGCCGCCCGATCTCGTAGACCCGCTCAATGCCGCCCACCACCAGCCGCTTGAGGTGCAACTCCGTGGCGATACGCATGTACATGTCTAAATCCAGGGTGTTGTGGTGGGTCATAAAAGGCCGTGCGTTGGCACCGCCGGATACGGTGTTGAGCACCGGGGTCTCCACCTCTAAGTAGCCCAGATCGTCCAGATAGCGCCGGATGGTCTGGATTACCTTTGTGCGAATCTCAAATGCCCGCCGTACCTCCGGGTTTACAATCAAATCCACGTACCGCTGGCGATAGCGCAGTTCCTGATTGGTGAGCCCGTGGAATTTCTCCGGCAGGGGCAGGAGGGATTTGCTTAACAGTTGAACCGCGCTCACATGGATGGAAATCTCACCCCGCTGGGTGCGAAAAACCGTACCGGCCACACCGATAATATCACCAATGTCCCACTTGCGAAACTCGTCAAACAACTCTTCGCCCAAGTTGTTGACCTTGATATACAACTGAATCCGGCCCTGATCGTCTTGGATATCGGCGAAAAACGCCTTGCCCATGACCCGCTTACTCATCATGCGTCCGGCCATGAAGACCTCTTGGCCTTCCATGGCCTCAAAGTTGTCTTTCACTTCACGGCTATAGACTGTGCGGGTGAATTTTGTCACGTGGAAGGGGTCTTTCCCCTCCTCTTGCAGTTTCGCCAGTTTATCCCGGCGGATTTGCAAGAGTTCGGACAGGTTTTCCATCTCGGTCTCCGGTGTGCGGTTTTCTTGGGCCATCATGTGTTCTCCTTCGATTCCGGGGTGTCTAACCTCTGGCAATAGACAAAATTTCCAGCTTAAATGCACCGGCGGGGGCTTCGACGGTCACAGTCTCCCCCTCCGTCCGACCCATGAGGGCTTTGCCGATGGGTGAGTCGTCAGAGACGCGCATGAGCATGGGGTCGGCCTCTTGACTGCCGACGATCTCATAGGTGTCTTTCTCGTCAAAAGCCACGTCCCGCACGGTGACACGGCTACCCAAAAATACGCCGCTGGTGTGATCAATTCGCTCAATGATCTCGGCGTTGTCGATGACGTTTTTCATCTCGGCAATTTTGGAGTATAGCTTGCCCTGCTCTGTCTTGGCCTCGTCGTACTCGCTGTTTTCCGAGAGATCACCGAAACTGCGGGCCTCTTTGATCTGCTCCGCCACTTCTTTCTCCCGCACCGTGTGCAGATAATTGAGTTCGGCCACCAATTCATCGTAGCGGGCCTGGCTCATTTTAAATTTATTTTCTCCTGCCATGTCGTTCTTCCTTTCGCCCAAATTTCTGGGTAATACTCCTGCTCATGTTTCCCCAACCCGGGTTGGGGAAACACAGTAAAATTTTCTGCTTAATGTAAAAATATCACCGCACCAGTGTGCGATGAGGGATGAGGGAAATTAAACTAATGAAAAATCTGAAAGGTGTGCCTTCACAACTCAACACACCCTAGACAGTATAGGTTGTTTCCGCTCTCTTGTCAAGGGGTTTTCTTTTAAATTCGAGGGGTCTCAATGAAAACATCTTGAATTTTAATGTTTCCCGGATCAATCAGCCCACGAAAGGCCGCTTCCGACAAGATAGGATCCGGCGCAAACCCGTCCGGGAGCTCCGCCGCGATCTGCCGGGACAACTGCAGCCCCAATCCCGTAATCCGCTGTCCGCCTGGAATCCCGCCCCATAGCGCCGGCTCTGGCGCAAAGACCAGACACTGACCGGATAGCGCAAACGTTCTCTCTGGAGGATGAAATACCAGGGCAAAATCCGCCCGCCTGACCTGACTGGGAGTCGGCGCCTCCACCACAGGCAAACCGTATCGCCGCCGCAGGGCTTGACAAACCGCCGCCCCGTCCCGCTGGGTGCATATCTGTAAGTAACGGAATTGTTCTGCCATCTTTAAAATGGCCCGTTCCTCTGCGCCTCCCACAGATCGGAAAAAGCAGACTGCCGTGGCCCCGGAGCGCTCCGCCACATGGGCGCCCACATCGCCGGCCAAATAGGTGTGGAGGAATCCGGCATCCATCTGCGGGATATGGAGTCCCACCAGAAAGTCAGCGGGCGTCTCTCGGGAGATTGCCACTTTCTCGACGCCTTTGTCCGCAAGGCGCTTCGTTAAGTTTCGTTGTCGTCGCACCTTCTGCCGCGCTGTTAAACCGTCTATTGTCCCATGCTTGCAGTGTAGAACTGTCCTGCCGAAAAGCGTCCGCTCCGTCACCTCTGTACCATAGCCTTTTTGTAGACGACACCGCCACCGGGCCATCCGGCCCGGGTTTTCCCACGTCTGCGCCGAGAGCAGTCCCAGCATCCGCCTCATCCCCTTCTCCATGAGGATATG
This sequence comes from Oscillospiraceae bacterium, assembly GCA_009780435.1. Taxonomy (GTDB): domain Bacteria; phylum Bacillota; class Clostridia; order Oscillospirales; family Oscillospiraceae; genus WRAB01. Next base: position 48,516 of record WRAB01000003.1, read on the forward strand.
CGGCATAGGATTGAAATAGTCCTATCGCAACAGGGTCAACGCGGCCTCTAACTGGATATCGTTCTCCGTTTCATCCTGCTCCACCTGATGATCCGGACGGATTCCCCCTGTCTCATACAAATCCACCCGATTTGAAGTAAAATATCGGTTGGTGGACAAGCGGATGGCACCGCCGCCCATCAGGGGGATGGTCACCTGACTTCTGCTCTTGCCCGAGGTGGGCATCCCCACAATCTCGGCCCATTCATACTCCTGCAAGATCGCCGCAAAGAACTCGGCGGCGGAAAAGGAGTGCTCGTTGACCAGCACCACAATCGGAATATCCAGATAGTCCGGCCCGGAGCGCCGTACCACTTCCCCGCCCCGGGGATCCAGGTAGACAAATAGATCCCCCTCCGGCAAGAGGTAGTCTAAAACAGCAAGCAACTCGTAAACCCCGCCGCCCGGATTTGACCGGACGTCAAAAATCAAACTCTCCGCCCCAGTTTCCAGGAGCGTATCAATGGCCGCAATGGTCTCCTCTGCGCTGGTGGCGTTGAAATTCGCAATGCGGATATAACCGATGGAGTCCTCCATCTTCTCATAGGTCACGGGGCTGACGAAAAACTGCCTGACAAAGATCTCCGCTGTCCGCAACGCCCCTGCCGGATTTCGTAGCTCCAGAATGACAGAATACCCGTATCTGTCGCCAATCATCTGTCGGATTATTTCCGTCTCCAACTCCGCTGCGTTTTGCCCCTCCAGGGTGAGAATCGTATCGCCGGGGTTGAGTCCCGCCTCATCTGCCGGCCCCCCGGGTGTGACGCTGACGATCACCGGGTGATTTGTCTCCTCATCCCGGTCAAATGTGATGCCGATCATCCCCCTGTGTTGATTTTGCGTATTGCGTAATTCTGCCGCAAAGGCCTCTGCTGTCAGATAAGCCGACCAGGGGTCTCCCAAGGCCGCCACCGTGGCGGCGAGGGCCGCATCAGTCAGGTCAGATTCCGAAAACTCGCCCACGTAACGGTTCGAGATGACCTCTCGCACTTGGCGAATCTGTTGGATCTCCCTGTGGAGATCGCCGCCTGCGCCGGTGAGGGTTTGAAAGCCCAAAATGCTAAGTAACAAAGTCGCTGATGCTGTTGCCAGCATCAGCGCAATGACTACAAATGTAGAATGTCGTCTCTTCATGGATTTCCTCTATCGTTGAAAGTACAGCATGGGATCCACGTGTACGCCGTTTCGGATAATCTCAAAGTGGATATGGGGCCCTGTGGAGTTTCCAGTGGAGCCCACTCGTGCGATAACTTGGCCCTGAACCACATTGGCATTGCGGCTGACAAGGTTTACACTGTTATGGGCATAGACGGTGACATAGCCGTTACCGTGGTTGATCATAACCACATTGCCAAAACCGCCCATCCAGCCGGAGAAGGTCACAACACCACTGGCCGCCGCCAATATATTCGTGCCATAGATGCCTGGCGCGGCAATATCAATCCCCCGGTGATTGGTGGAGCCAATCCCGCCAGGAGACACTCTGGGGCCGAAGCCCGAGGTGACACGGTTCGTAAAGTCGGACGGCCAGATAAAGTGTCCCGTCCCCGGACGTGACGGCGAGCCGCCCATACCGCCGCCGCCGGGGTTCCCGCCGGCTGCCGTTTGCCGTTCTAGTTCTGCGATGGCCTCTCTGCGGGCCGCATCTAGGTCTTGTAAGCTCTGGGCGTGGGAGAGAATCTGAGCCGCAACACGCTCGTAATCTGCCGCAAGTTCTGCCGCTTCAATCTCATTGGCCGCAATTTGGGCCTCTAAGATGGCAATGAGTTCTTCTAACGCCTCGACCTCCGCCTGGAGTTCCGCCCGATCCCGCTCCAGCTGGGCGACGAGAATCTCCAAGTGGACACGATCTTCCTCTAAGTCCGCTTTATACTCTCGCACCATGTCGCGGAATCGCGCCAACTCTTCTGCCATCTGTTGGTCGTGTTCCATGATCTGGTTGATATCGCTGATCTTCGTCATCAGATCGCTGAAGCTCTGGGCGGTCAAGAGGAGTTGTATGTAGCTGAGCCGACCTCTCTCTTCCATTGTCCGAACCCGCTGTCTGTAACGCTCTAACTGTTCCTCTTCCTGCGCTACAAGATCCGCCGCTCGGAGCTCCTTATCCAAGATCATCATCTGATAGATGGCAATCTCTTCTTCTGTCAGTGCGATTCTGTCTTCTAACAGAATCACCTTTTCTTGGAGGACTCCCACTTCTTCCAGATAGGCGCGTTCATCGGCCCGCAGGGCTGCTAATCTCTCCTGGACGCCGGTCAACTGCGCGTTAATCGTGGCAGCCTGCCCCTCCAGATTGTTCAACTGACTTCTGGCCTGACTGATCTGCCGATCAATCTCCGTCAAACTCGTACCGCGGGCAAACAGATAACCGGCGATCGTAAAGAACGTGGTCAGAACCATAAGCACGGCCAACACAATAGCGACTGTTTTTACAAATCGTCTGTTTCGCATAACCAATGTATTCCCTCCAAATTATGACACAGAACCTATACTTTTAAATATTTCCGAATGGTGAGCACACTGCCGAGGGTGCCGACGATAAAGCCGACGACCGCAAAGACCAAGATGATAAAGTCAGCTACCGCACCAAAGCTGAGTACCTGGATCAAATTCCCGGTCAGTTCTTGGAATATCTGATCCGCCACCAGCCCGTAGATGCCCCACTGTATGAAAAAGGCCACAATGGCGCCGGTGAGCCCCAGGATAAATCCCTGGAACACAAAGGGCCATCGAATGAACCCCTTGGTCGCCCCGACCATTCTCATTATAGCGATTTCTTCGCGTCTGTCAAATGTGGCGAGTTTTATGGTGTTTGCGATAATGAAAATTGAGACCACAAAAAGCACCGCAGTAATGGCCAAAAAGACCACCGCTAAAACGTTGCGCGCCGTAACAAACAACCCCGCTATATAGGGATCAAAAATGATCTCGTCAATGCCCGGGATCTGCAGAAGCCGCTCTTCCGTCTCTACCATCAGCGCAATATCTTCTAGGTCGATGACAAACCGATGGCGAAGGACATCTTCCTCCAACCCATCTGTAATTTCCGGCCCGTGGGCCTCGACAAATGCCGCAAGGGCATCGTACCGCGTGACAAAGGTGGCATCCGCCACGTTGGGATCGACAAGAATTCGCCACTCTAGCTCTCTGGCATCTTCCTCTGTCAGACGGTCGTCTATCAGGGCCAGCATCTGGTTGCGGCTCTCCGCCTCTTGGACGGCTTCGTTGATATTCATAGCGACCAACAGAAAACTCCCCATAATCACAAGGCAGGCCACAATAATTGCCACAGAGGCAAAGCTCATGAAGCCATGTGTGAAAATGCTGCTGACGCCCTCTTTGATATAATAACCCAGATTACTCCGCTTTTTCTTGCTCATGGGTCACATACCCCTCCATTCCGTCGCTGATGACCTTGCCGTTGTCCAGGGCAATCACCCGCTTTGCGAAGCGATTCACCAACTCTTTTTCATGGGTGACGACGAGCACTGTGGTACCCAGTTGATTGATCTTCTCCAAGAGCATCATGATCTCCAAACTGCGGGCCGGGTCTAAGTTTCCCGTGGGTTCGTCGGCGATGATCATAGACGGGTTGTTGACCAGCGCTCTGGCAATGGCCACCCGCTGCTGTTCGCCGCCGGAGAGTTCCTCCGGTCTGCGGTAGGTGTCCACGTTGAGCCCTACGAGATCCAGCACGTAGGGGACACGCTTCTGAATTTCTTTTTCCCTTGTCCCAATGACCCGCATGGCGAAAGCCACGTTGTCATAGACGGATTTTTTTTCAATGAGCCGAAAGTCCTGAAAGACGATCCCCAGGGTTCTGCGCATCATAGATTTTTTCTTGCTTCTGAGCCGATTTAATTTGTACCCGTTGACTTCCACGACACCCTCGCTGGGCGTAATCTCCGCCGTGAGGAGTTTGATGATCGTGGATTTTCCAGAACCGGAGGGGCCTACAAGGAATGCAAACTCTCCGTCCTCTAGGGTGATACTCACACCACGCAAAGCCCTGGTCCCGTTGTCATAGGCCTTATGAACTTCATGCATTCTAATCATGAGAGCGTATTTCTTCCTTCCAATTTCGCCTCTTGGGCATTGAGATATTTTTTCACCATTAGGGCCACCTTAAACACGATGGCGTGATCAAATTCTCTGAGATCTAAGCCCGTGAGTTTTTTGATCTTCTCTAGCCGATACACCAGGGTGTTGCGGTGGACGAAGAGTTTCCGGCTGGTTTCAGATACGTTTAGATTGTTTGCAAAAAACTTATTAATCGTGTAGAGGGTCTCTTGATCTAATGAATCAATGGGGCTCTTTTTGAAAATCTCGGACAAGAACATCTCGCACAGAGTCACGGGTAATTGATAAATCAAACGGCCTATGCCCAAGTGCTCGTACTGGATGATGGTCTTTTCCGTGTCGAATACCTTGCCCACCTCAATGGCCACCTGGGCCTCTTTGTAGCGGTCAGCCAGCTCTCGCAGATGCTTGGCCGGGGTACCCACACCGATAACCGTCTTGATCTCCAGATCAGAGCTGATAGTCTCCTGTACCTTCGTGGCGACCTTCTTCAGCGCCACGCCTTCTACATAGGGGTCAACCTCCCGGATGAGTGCAATGTCGGTCTCGCTGATGGATACGACAAAGTCCCGCTCTTTGTCCGGGAACATACTTTGCACCAGTTCCAACGCGCTCATATCGCCCTTGTCGATCTGCCGGATCAGGAAGACCGCCCGGGATACCTCCGTGGAAAAGTGCAATTCTTTCGCCCGGACATAGATATCTCCGGGTAAAATATTATCGGAAATGATGTTTTTGATAAACGTGGTCTTGTCGTGTTTTTCCTCGTAGTACAACTTGGCCTCATTGAAAGCGACGGATGCCATGATGCAAATGGTGCGGGCAACCGCATCGACCCCGTCAACGAACACGGCGTACTCGTACTGAGCACCCCACCCAGTGAGGAGTTTATAGGTTCTGTCGGCGGTTCTAACGATCTGTTCCCTGTTGCTGTCTTGAAAACTAACTTCCTCCAACTTTGTGCCGATCAGAGGCAACTCTCCGCTGGCAATGACTGTACCATTGGAATCCACGACCCCGATTACCCGGTCCGTGGCCTCTTTCATCTGGACGATGACACTTTGAAAAATCCTGCTGGACACCAGTGCGTCCCCTCCTCGTCAGTTGACTTTTTTCCTTCTCATTTTTGATTGGCCGGAGTCTTCGTGATTTTCAACAGTTACATAATAACCGATTTTCGAGGATTTTTCAATAAAAATTTGAATTTTTTTTGTAAAGTTTTTTCACTAATTGTGATTTTCTTCAAAAATCGGTTGGTTTTTCGCCATTTTTTGCCGTTTTCACCAGACTCCCGTTGTCCAGATTCCAGCATTTTCTTTGTGCATTTAGTCAAAAAAGCGGATTGTCACCGCTTTTTTGACTAAATTTTCAATTTTATAAAATAGATCGTTCCGTGACCGGATCAAACATATGAAGTTTTTCCATATCCAATACGATGCGCTGTGATCCGCCCACCTTGCTGTCGAAATTGACATTGGCTTTTATCACAGCCGTCAGTTGGAGGCCGCCGCGCTTTAGGTAGAGCGTTCGCTCTGCCCCCACGTACTCCTCCCGTTCCACATCTAGGGTGATCGCCCGCTCCGGATGGCTGTCCGCTGTTTTTTCATCGTCTATCATATCCGTGGGCCGCAACCCAAAGACCACGGACTTACCCACCCAGTCTCTCACTCGCTCTGCCATGGGCTGCGCCAGGGGGATGGTAACTCCATCACCAAAAATCATCCGGACCTCGCCCTCTCTCCGGCACAGAGCGCCCTCGAACAGATTCATCTGTGGCGTTCCGATAAAGCCCGCCACAAAGAGATTCTGGGGTTTTGCATACAGATTCTCCGGCGTGTCCACCTGCTGGATGACGCCGTCTTTCATCACCACGATCCGATCCCCCATGGTCATGGCCTCTATCTGATCGTGGGTCACGTAGACAAACGTGGTCTGAATCCGCCGGTGGAGCCGGATCAACTCCGCCCGCATATTGGCCCGCAGCCTTGCGTCCAAATTGGACAGGGGTTCGTCAAAGAGAAATACTTTCGGGCTGCGCACCAGCGCCCGCCCCAGAGCCGCCCGCTGGCGCTGGCCGCCGGAGAGGGCCGACGGGAACCGGTCTAACAGATGGGACATCTCCAGTATCTGTGCAGCCGCCCCCACCCGGCGACGGATTTCCGATTTGGGCAGTTTCTTAATAGTCAGAGAGAACGCCATGTTCTCAAATACGGTCATATGGGGATACAGGGCGTAGTTCTGGAACACCATGGCGATATCCCGCCCTTTGGCCGGGACATCGTTTGACAGTTGTCCGCCGATAAATAACTCGCCCCCGGTGATCTTCTCCAGCCCTGCGATCATCCGCAAGACCGTACTCTTACCGCACCCGGATGGGCCGACGAACACGATGAATTCCCGGTCTGCAATTTCGAGATTAAAATCCGAGACTGCGACCACGCCGCCCTCATATGTTTTTTGAATTCCCGCAAGGGTAACTTGTGCCATGCTCGCCCTCCGTTTTGTGTTGGTTTGTGTGCTTCGCATAAGGAAAACACCCGCCGCCTGCAGGCGGCACCCTCTTTGCGAAAGAGGGCGGGGTTTGCATTATCCTTCGTCTTCGCCCTCTTTTATAAAGAGGGTGGCTCCGCAGAGCCGGGTGTTTACCCCGCCCCGCTCACGTTCCGCTGGGTCACATCTCGCAGCCATTTCCCGCGGGGTACCCGCCAGAGGACCACGGCGGCCTTGAAGATATCCTCACTGCGCAGGATCAAAAAGACGATATAGACCGGCCAGTGGAGCACAAGCCCCGCCAGGGCCCCCAACGGGATGGCGATCAACCAGGCGAAGATGGCGTCCACCACCATGACAAACTTCGTATCCCCGCCGCCCCGCAGGGTGCCCATGAGCGAAACCACCGCCACGGGCATGAAGATCATGTTGAGGGAGACCACATGGGTAAGTTGTAGCGCATATACATGGGCGGTGTCGGATAGGGAGTAAAAGCTGATCAGCGGCAGCCTGACCGCCTGTACAACCCCAAAGGATAGTAGCCCCAGCATAACGCTCACCACGAGCATCCCGTTTGCGTACTGTCTCGCCCGCTCCTGTTCTCCCTCGCCGATGGTGTTGCCGATGATCGCACCGGTGGCGCTGGATATGCCGAACACCACCACGCCCACCAATTGGACCAGCAGGCCGCCGATGGCGTTTGCCGCCACAAACTCCCGGCCCATGCGCCCGATGATTACACCCAGCAAAAAATGGGCCGATACCCAGAATATCTCATTGACCACAACGGGTGTGCCGTGGGTTAAAAAGCCCTTTGTGACCCCTTTTGTACTGCAAAACAGATCGCGAATCCCTATGCCGATCTTTTTTTCGACTTTAAATAAGTACACGGTTATGACGATAAATTCACAGACGCGGGCAGTCACTGTGCCGATGGCGGCCCCCGTGACCCCCAGGGCCGGGAATCCAAAGTTCCCGAAAATCAACACGTAGTTCAACGAGACGCTGATGATGAGGGACACAAGAGACACCACGATAGATATCTTCACCGTCCCCGTGGCACGCAACAGACCGATTGTGGACGCAGTAATCCCCCAGACAAAATATCCGCCGCCCATGATGCGCAGATAATCCACCCCGTAGGCGATTACTTCCGGGTCGGTGATAATGATCCGCAGGATCTGCTCCGGGAAAAAGAAGGCGATTGACGCAAAACTCAAACTCAATACCGCCATCACCCGGTACATAAACGCAAAAATCTGACGGACTTTTTCCTTATCTCCCGCCCCCCAATACTGGGCCGCAAGTACACCGCATCCACCGGACACGCCAAAGGAGATGACCATGAATGCAAAGGAAAACTGGTTCGCCACAGCGGCGGCTGAGAGCTGGATCTCGCCGACACGACCCAACATCAGCGTATCCGCCGCACTGACGCCAAAATAGATTAAGTTCTGCACCGCAATGGGAAATGCGATGGTCAAAAGTTTGCTCCGAAACCGCCTATCTCGGAGCACGAGGAAAAGGCTCTCCATAGCTCCGCTCCTTTTGTGCTGATGATTATTTTGTGGGTATTTTACCATATTTGACGGTTTTACACAAGTCACTGTGAAACAGGCAAGACACGGCAAAAAATCAACCGTGTCGCCATAAACACCCTATTTATTTGCCATTTATTCGCTCAACTCTCCACTGCACAATATCGGCAATGAGTCTATCATCAATCGGCTGATCCAGCGGAAAGCGAATACAACCTTTGTTTGTTTCATAGTCAGTTAAATGCTCTGCAAATGCCACAACCGCCTCATCACCGGGATAAAACCCGATGTGACTTTTGTGTGCCGCAAGCTGAACAAGGTTTTTCTTTTGCCAAAAAGTCGGCATATGGCAAGATATTTTCTCGACAGCTTCCGGCGCGGCATTGCGAATCGTTTCACAAATTTTATAAAGTATTGGTTGCGTTTCTTCCACTTGTGCGGATATATATTGGTCAATCGTTTCGGGTTTGACACAAAAATGGCTTTGATTGGTATTTTTGAACTCTCGGTTACATTTTGGACATTGCCACATAATTTCAACTCCTCTAAAATACTGCGCTCTCGCCGTACTCACAAAAGCATGGCAAAACATGCCTCTATTCTACCACACCATTTGCCGAAACTCCACCGCAACTTCCCCGTGCGATACTGCCCTCTTGTCATAAGGGTGTCCACCCCGGAATAGAGTGATAGCAGCGGCAAGAACAACAAGGGGGGAATTTTTTATGTTTATCGTAACCACAAAACTGAGTAAAAAGCGGGCCATTGTCATTATCATCGCCCTGGCTATGGTCCTGGGCGCCATCGTTCTGCTGGCGGGCCGGCGGGATCAAGAGTTCCCGGAACGGCGCGTAGAGACCCCGGAGGATGTTGTCACCTTCCTCGAGCAGTTGGGCTGGCAAGTAAACCCGGATCCCATCGAAGTACAAGGGGTTCTCATCCCCAGGGAGTTTTCAGATGTCTACTTAGCCTACAACGACATGCAAAAGGTGGCGGGATTTGATCTGACCCTCTACCGGGGCATGGATGCCATCCGGCACACCTATCAGATCCTCAACTACCCCGACCACCCGGACGGCGTCGTGGCCGATGTGCTCGTGGTAAACAACACCGTCATCGGCGGCGGGATTCAATCCATCCACCAAGATGGCTTCATGCACGAACTGCGGATGAACGATAAAAATCTGCGATGAAACATGTTTCATCGCAGATTTCAAGGGAGTTCGGTTCCATTTAATGCTGTGCACTCTTGCGCTGTAGGCTTAGGCGGTCGGCAATCATGGCAATAAATTCGCTGTTGGTGGGCTTGCCTTTGATATTGGATACGGTGTAGCCAAAGAATTTTTGCAAGATCTCTAAGTCGCCCCGATCCCAGGCCACTTCAATGGCATGACGGATGGCGCGTTCCACACGAGAGGGGGTGGTGCTGAATTTCCGCGCCACTTCGGGATACAGCACCTTGGTCACGGCGTTGATGACCTCCATATCGTTGACTGTAAGGATAATAGCCTCTCTGAGGTATTGATAGCCCTTGATATGTGCGGGGACACCGATCTCGTGGATCACTTCTGTGACCACGCTCTCCAAGCTCTGGCCCCGATGGGGCGTTGATTGGCTCACCCCGCTTGCCCATCCGGCCCCCTGAGCGGTCACGCTACGGACTTTTTCCAGGAGCGTCTCCACATTAAACGGTTTTAGCATAAAATAGCTGACGCCCATGGTCGCGGCCTCGGAGACAACGCTGTCTTTATAAAAACTGGACACCATAATGTAGGACGCCTTCACCCCTGTGTCCCGGAGATGGCGGATGACATCCAACCCGTCCAGACCGGTCAGCAAAATATCCAGGACGATGACGTCGGGCTTTCGTTCCTGGGCGATACGGAGCACTTCACGGCCATCGGATGTGCTCCCCACCAGTTCCAGGTCTAATTCATCTTGAAATTGCCTAGCCACCATTCCTCTGTACTCATCACTGGGATCTGCAATCAGAACTTTAACCTTGCGCTCCATGTCTACTCCTCCATTTTTATTAAAATACAAAAAATTGGGGTACAGTGCGAGGGGTCAATAGCTCATCTTTAGTAAAGTCCCACATATCGCTTTGACCGGTTTTGCAAGATTTTATATTATCCGATCAAAACGTTGTCTTTGTAGTAATAATCTATCACAACACAGCCGCCTTTGCAAGATCATTTTCACCATTTTCTTCATTTTATTTCCCATATTCCCCATGGCTACCAAAAACCGTCGTATATTGATAGAACATGTAGAAATTTGTCGTCACTTTCCGATTACACAATCAACATCGCATCTCCGAAAGAGAAAAACCGGTACCGCTTCTCCACCGCCTCCTCGTAGGCGGCCAAAATGGTCTCCCGGCTGGCCAGGGCGGATACGAGCATGATCAGGGTGCTCTCCGGCAAATGGAAGTTTGTAATCAGGCCGTCGATACACTTGAATGTATAGCCGGGATAGATAAAACAGTTGGTCCAGCCGTCATATGGTTCTATGGTGCCATCCGGCCTCGCCTGGGACTCCAAGGTCCGGCAGGAGGTCGTCCCGATGGCTATGACCCGTCCGCCCTCTTTGCGAGTCTGATTGATCTGCTCCGCGGCCTTCTCGTCGATAATACAGTATTCCGCGTGCATCTCGTGCTCTTCAATATTCTCCACCTTGACAGGCCGGAACGTACCCAGGCCCACGTGGAGGGTAATGGTCACCAGCCGGACGCCTTTTTTCTCCAGGGTCTCCAACAGTTCCGGCGTAAAGTGCAGGCCTGCCGTAGGGGCGGCAGCAGACCCCGGCTCACTGGCGTAGACGGTCTGATACCGCTCTGCGTCTTGCAATTCCTCCGTAATGTATGGCGGCAAGGGCATCTGGCCCAGCTGCTCCAAGACTTCCAAGAAAATCCCCGCACAGCGGAACCGGACGATCCGGTTACCGTCCTCCGAGACCTCTTCCACCACGGCGGTCAACTCTCCGTCGCCGAACGATATCTCCGTACCGATCCGCAGTTTTCTGCCCGGCTTGCCCAGACAGAGCCAGCGGAACTCCTCCAACTCCCGCAGGAGCACAAGTTCCACGGCACCGCCGGTCTCCAGGCGGCCGAATAGCCGGGCGGGGATCACCCGGGAGTCGTTCATCACCAGACAGTCCCCCGGATTTAAGAGCTCCGGCAACTCATAAAAATGCCGATGATCCGTGGCCCCCGTCCTCCGGTCCAAACAGAGGAGCCGAGAGGCATCCCGCTGCTCTAACGGTGTCTGGGCGATGAGCTCTTTGGGGAGATGGAAGTAGAAGTCGCTTGTTTTCATAGATTCACCAGTTTTCCTTATTTTTTCTATTGGGTATTATACATGCCGAAAGACACAAAGGCAACTGCCTTATCTCGGCACATCAACAAAAGTGGGACAAGAAAAGCCCTGCTCGGAAGCTAGAGGCGGATACGGTAACCTCGCCCACTCGGAAATGTCCTTTAGCTGGCACATTCGCACCAAAACGCAGGTGCGTGGTGAAAACTTGAATGCTAACAGATTTAAAGCGCAGTACGCACAAAAAGCTACAGGCGATTAGCGTCGGCACCAGTGCAACTAGGAGTATTCGCTGCGGGTAGCGGGGGTTCTTAGGGGGCGGCCAGCCCCCAAGTGCCATTTTTGGTTCTTTTTCGGCAAGGAAAAAGAACGCCGCCGGCAGGCAGGACAAAGTGAAACAACCACCAGCTACCTCTCCGGCAATAGCCGGACAAGAAAACGTCTCGTTCATTGACACAAAAAAGCGAGTATGATACACTATCGCATAAGATTTTCCCAAGTTTGGAGCGTGACATCCCCATGAGACAATATAACGTCGGCATTCTCGGCGCAACGGGTACTGTGGGCCAGCGATTTATCTCCCTGTTGGATCAGCACCCCTGGTTCACCGTGACAGCCGTGGCCGCCAGTCCCCGCAGTGCGGGCCGATCCTACGCCGAGGCCGTGGGTGACCGCTGGGCCGTGGAGGGCGAAATCCCCCAGACCGTCGCTGACCTGACGGTCTATTCCGTCGTGGACGACATAGATAAAATCGCCGGATCGGTGGATTTTGTCTTTTCCGCCGTGGACATGGATAAGGACGAAATCCGCGCCATTGAGGAGGCCTATGCCAGGGCCGAGTGTCCTGTGGTCTCCAACAACAGCGCCCACCGCTGGACGCCCGATGTCCCCATGGTGATCCCGGAGATCAATGCGGATCACATCCAAGTCATTGAGGCCCAGCGAAAACGGTTGGGCACCAGCCGGGGATTTATTGCGGTCAAGTCCAACTGCTCCCTCCAGAGCTACGTGCCGCCCCTCTCCCCCCTGCGTGCCCGGTACGGTCTCAAAGATGTGCTAGTCTGCACCTATCAAGCCATCTCCGGGGCGGGCAAGACCCTGGACCAAGCGCCGGAGATCACAGACAACGTAATCCCCTATATCGGCGGAGAAGAGGAAAAGAGCGAACGGGAACCTCTAAAAATCTGGGGCGCTGTGGGCGATGGCATCATCGAATCCGCTGCATCTCCGGATCTTACGGCCCAGTGCATCCGGGTCCCCGTGTCCGACGGGCATCTGGCGGCGGTGTTCTTCTCTTTTGCATCGGATAACAAGCCCAGCGAGGCGGAGATCATCGACTGCTGGCGGAATTTCTCCGGCAGAGCGCAAGCGTTAGACCTCCCCTCCGCCCCCAAACAGTTTTTGCACTATTTGGCAGAGGATAATCGGCCCCAGACCAGATTAGATCGTAATCTGGAGCACGGCATGGCCATCTCCGTCGGCCGCCTCCGCCCGGATACCCAGTACGACTATAAATTCATCTGCCTGTCCCACAACACCCTCCGAGGTGCCGCCGGCGGCGCCGTACTGACAGCAGAACTACTCTGTAAAGAAGGTTATATTTAATAGGGAGGAATATTCCACTATGAAAACCCCAGTATTTACCGGTTCATCCGTAGCAATTTGTACACCCTTCAAAGACGGCGGCATCAACTATCCCAAACTAGCCCAGTTGATCGACTGGCAGATTGAAAACGGCACTTCCGCCATCACCATCTGCGGCACCACGGGCGAGGCCTCTACGCTCACCTTAGAAGAACACATCGAGGCGGTGGATTTCTGCGTCCGCCATGTGGCGGGCCGGGTCAAGGTCATCGCCGCCAGCAGTTCCAACGATACCCAGGCCGCCCTGTTACTCAGCGAAAAAGCGGAGCAATCCGGCGCAGATGCCCTGATGATCGTCACCCCCTACTACAACAGACCCACCCAGCGGGGCCTAATCGCCCACTTCGAGTACATCGCTGACCGGGTGAGCCTACCCATCGTCCTCTACAACGTCCCCGGCCGCACCGGCGTGGGCTTCACGGTGGATACATACAAGACCTTGAGCCGCCACCCGCTGATCAACGGCGTCAAAGAGGCCTGCGGCGATTTCTCCCTCCTGGGCCGCACCATTGACGCCTGCGGGAACGATCTCTACATCTGGAGCGGCAACGACGGCGATACGGTACCCATGATGTCCTTGGGCGCCCTTGGCACCATCTCCGTATCGGCCAATATTATCCCCCGGGACGTGGCCGACATGTGCCAGGCCGCCCTGGACGGCGACTTCGCCAGAGCGGCGGCGCTCCAGCTAAAGCACACTGCGCTCATCCACAACCTGTTCCTGGAAGTCAACCCCATCCCCGTCAAGACGGCCTTGAATCTCATGGGCATGGACGTGGGCGAGCTCCGGCTCCCCCTCTGCGACATGGCACCGGAAAATCTGGAGAAACTAAAAGCCGCCATGGTCGCCTCCGGCATCTCCCTGGCGTAACAGCCAACAGGCGGCACGACTGTGCCGCCTGTTTTTGTGCGTTGGACAACCTGTTGGACGTAATCAAAAAAATTTGCTACATACAAGAAAAATAAGGAGTAGCTTTCTATGTTAAAACTCGTACTCTCCGGCTGCAACGGCCGCATGGGACAAGCTGTGACCGCCATCTGCGAGGCCGATGAAAAAATCGACTTGGTGGCGGGATTTGATCTCCACGCGGTGAAGCAAAACAGCTATCCCGTCTACGCCAATCCCATGGAGTTTTCCGGCACGGCCCAGGTGGTCGTCGATTTCTCCAATCCCGGCGCTCTGTCCGGTCTGTTGCAATACTGCACCCGGACAAAAACGCCTATAGTGCTCTGCGCTACCGGTTACAGCGCCGAGGACGAGGCGAAGATCAAAGCGGCAGCGGAGCATATCCCCGTCTTCCAATCGGGCAACATGAGCCTGGGGATCAACCTGCTCACGGATCTAGTCCGACGGGCCGCGCAAGTCCTGGGCGACGGATTCGACATCGAGATCGTCGAGCGACACCACAGCCAGAAGATCGACGCCCCCAGCGGCACCGCCTTCATGCTGGCAGACGCCGCCCGATCCGCCCTCCCCTACGATCCAACGTATACATATGAGCGCCAGAGCGTCCGAACACCCCGGGACAAGCGAGAGATCGGTATCTCCGCCGTCCGGGGCGGCACCATCGTGGGCGAACACGACGTGCTCTTCGCGGGGTTAGACGAAGTGATTGAGATCCGCCACACGGCTTACTCCCGTAACGTCTTCGCCAGCGGCGCCGTGACGGCGGCAAAGTTCCTGGCCACGGTCAGCACACCAGGGCTGTATTCAATGAATCATATTATTTGGAAGTAGAGGGCAGGGTTCCTGGGGATCCTGCAAATGTAGAACCGTCCGGTGTAAAGCGGGCGCACATTGTGCGCCCGTGTTGTATGAGGGGGGGGGTTACAAAACGAGCAGGGGCAATATTCGCCCCTGCTCGTTTGCGTTCAACAGATTTGTTAATCCTCTTTGATGTCCTCAACGACGTCCTCGACCACATCTTCCGCCTTCTCTACCATGTCTTCGGCGACGGCTTTTGCTTGCTCGACGATATCTTCGACGGTTTCTTTGACCTCTTCCACCGTCTCTTCGCAGCTGTCCGTCAGTTCACATTTCAGGGCGGCCACTTCTTTCTCTTTTTGCGCCACTTTCTCTAGCGCCAGGCCGATCTCCGAAATGGCCTGGGCCATTTCTGGGGCGGGGGCGTCTTTGTACTTCTCATGATACAGTTTCCCGACCTCGGCATAGGTCTTGCGCAAGGTGTCTTTCTCCATGGCAATTTCCGTCTTCAGCTTCGTGATTTTTCCTGCGATTTTGGCTTTGTCGCCGGCTACCTTGGCAAATTCTACGGACTTGTCGGCCACTCTTCCCGCTGTGGCCAGTGCTTTTTCCTTGAATCTTTCAAAATCGAAGTTTACCATTGTATTTTCCTCCTTAAAAATGAAATATATATGTTGCAGTTCCCATTAGCTTGACCTTCGTCCATAATAATATACGCATTTCCGTCTATAGAAAAGGGCAGATAGATTAGAAATAGATTAAAATGGAATGGATCAAATTATAAGTATATTATAACACACTCGCAGCATTTTGGGTAGCCTCTAGGGTATTGCGCATCAGGATTGCCCGGGTCATGGGGCCGACGCCGCCGGGTACTGGGGTAATGTAGGAGGCGATTGGCTCCACCGCCGGGAAGTCTACGTCACCGCAGAGTTTACCTGCGGCATTTTTGTTCATGGCCACGTCGATCACCACGGCCCCCGGCTTTACCATGTCGGCGGTGATCAGATTCTCTTTCCCCACGGCGGCCACCAAAATATCTGCCTGTCGGGTGAAATGGCCCAGATCCAGTGTCTTGGAGTGGCAGATGGTCACCGTGGCATCTCTGTGGAGCAGGAGCATGGCCTGGGGCTTCCCTACAATATCGGACCGGCCCACCACCACACAGTGCCTGCCCTTGGGATTAATGCCATAGTGATCTAAGAGCGCCAGCACACCCGCCGGGGTACAGGGCAAAAAGGCGTAGTCCCCACTCACAATCCGGCCCACGTTGACCGGGTGAAAAGCGTCCACATCTTTGTCGGGCGAGATTGCCTGGAGCACTTTTCTCTCATCGTAGCCCGCGGGCAGAGGCTGTTGCACCAAAATGCCATGGATATCGGCCCGCCGATTTAACGCGGCGATACAGGCCAGGAGCGCATCCTCCCCCGCCTCAGCAGAGAGGGCAAACTCTTCGCTTCGGATGCCGCATTCGGCGCAATCTTTCTTTTTGTAATCCACATATATGCGAGAAGCGGGGTTTTCGCCAACAATGACCACCGCCAGACCGGGATTGATCCCGGCCTTTTTGATTTCTGCCGCAACCTGGGCTTTGATCTCCCCGGCCAGGGCCGCTCCGTCTAGGAGGGTTGCCATATCATTGATCCTCCTCGACGGGTTCTTCTTTCGACGCTTCTTCTACTGCCTCCGGCGTTGGCTCTGTCTGTTTGGCACGTTTGGTCATGATGTGATTCACCGCCACGGCGACCAAGAAGGCACACATGGCCAAGACCATACTGGCCGAAATGTCCGTATCAAAAACGTGGGTTACCCAATGGGGCGCACGGAGGGTCTCGACCCAGGCCCTGCCAAACCCATACCAGCCCAGATAGAACACAAATATCTGTCCGGGGTACTGTCTCCCCACTTTTTTAGAGTAGAGGTGGAGCAGGACAATACCCAGCGTATTCCACAAGGATTCGTACAAAAAGATCGGGTGGACGTATGTGGTGGTCTCCCCTACGGTGAGTCCCATGCGCCACGGCAGATCTGTGGGGACCCCGTAGAGCTCCCGGTTCATAAAATTCCCCCAGCGGCCCACTGCCTGCCCGATGAGCAAGCTGACACTCACTCCGTCTACAAGAGACCAGAAGGGAATCCGCCGCCATCTGCTGCAGATCCAAGCCGCCAATGCGGCTCCGACGATGACCCCGTAGATGGCAAGACCCCCGTCTCGCATCCCGGTAATGATGGTGATGGGATTATCGCGATAATGTGCAAAGTGGAACGCCACATGCCACAGCCGGGAGAAGATCACGCCCAAGGGGATGCCCAGCAGAATTCCGTCCAGGATATTATCCGTGGTCAGGCCGTAGTCCTTTCCGTTTCGGAGCATGTAGACCGCGCCCAGGAGCACCCCGAGCGCAATGAAGAGCGCATAGAAGTAGATGTGGAATCCGAATATGTTCACATACCGGGGCGTATTTACGGCGAACCAGTCTCCCAACATGGGAAATGTAATTGTTGCGTTTTGCAAAACATCACCTCATCTTATGTAGGGGCGGATGGCAATCCGCCCGTTGTCGCATGGAATCTGTTACCCCTACCGGGGCCGCACGATTGACAGGGCAAATTGCTCCGGCTGTAGGTTTTCAGCGATAAACGCCAGCATATCGGCAGATGTGACAGTCTCTAACACCGACAACCGATCCAGCGCCGTGGTGCCGAAGAAATGACACTCTGTCTGATCATAGCAGAGGCCTTCCATTGTGTCCAGCCCCTTGATCACAGTGCCGTAAACGCCCCGTTTGAGCCGATTGAACCGATCCTCGTCTATGCCGTTCATCAAGGTCGCTCGGATCTCGGCTTGTAGTTTTTCCAGCACTTGATCCGGATTCCGGCTCTCGCCGCCGAACGCTGTGAAAGCGTGTCCCCGCCCGCAGGTGTAGTGAGTGGAAAAGTCAGCCGTGATGAGGCCTTGATTGTAGAGCTCCAGATACAGGGGCGAAGATTCTCCCACCAGATATATGACCGCTAAGCTACCGACCAGCTCTTGGTGCAGACACGCTCTCCCCCTGGCACCGGGCGGCGTCCGTGTACCCGTGAGAAACAGAGGCTTTGAGACCTCCATGGTCACTTCGGTTTTCGCCCGAACCACAGGAATCTGATCCACGGGCCCGTAATCTTTCTCCGGCACCGGATCGCAGGCATCGGGCAGAATCTCCCCGGCGATCTCCAACACCCGCTCCGGGTTCACATCCCCTGCGACGCAGAGCACCATGTTGCTGGGACGATAAAATGCGCCGTGGAGGTCGTATAGGGTCTGGGCCGTGATTTGGGCAATGCTCTCCTTCGTTCCGCCGATCATATCCCGCACCGGGTGGGCGCCGTAGAGGCCTCTGAGGAGATTGTAGTAGACCGCATAATCCGGCGTGTCCTCCATCATGTCGATCTCCTGGCCGATGATCCCCTGCTCTTTTTGTACGCTCTCCTCTGTAAAATAGGGCACGGAGACGAAAGAGAGCAGAGTTTTGAGGTTTTCGTCAAATCCCTCGGTGCACTCGAAATAGTAGGCGGTCAGTTCAGAACTTGTAAAGGCATTTGGCTGTGCGCCGTTGGCGGCGAGATCCGCCAGGGCGTTGCCCGTCTCGGTGTCGAAGAGCTTATGCTCCAAAAAGTGGGCGATCCCCGCCGGGGTGTCCCGCCACTGACCGTCTATGAGAAACCGGCGATCCGCCCCACCGTAGTTGGTGGCAAAGAAGGCATATTTCTTGCAAAATCCCGGCTTGGGGATGACGTACACGGTCAGACCGTTTGAGAGCGTCCCCGTATAGAGGGTCTCTCCAATGGCGTCATATGAGACTTTTTGCATCACGAGACCTCCTCCTCGCCTTTGAGAAAATACACGGCGTCTAGCTCTACGCCCTGGGCAATTTTCATGACTTCTTTCACATCCACCTGCTCCACCATGGCGATGAGGTCGTCCAGATCATAGTCGACTTCCAGGATCGTCTGTTGCAGATAGAACTCCTCCAACTGGCGTGGCTCATCTCTTGTGAGTTCCAAATCCGTCATGAGGGCCTTTTTCGCCCAGAGCAACTCCTCGTCGGTGATCTCTCCCTCTGCGATGGCCCGCAGTTGGGCCAATATCTCGCTCTTAGCCTCCTCGTATTTATCAAAGGCAACCCCGGAGGCCACCAGGAGAAGCCCTTTGGCTTTTTCCAAGATCGAAGAGGCGTAGTAACAGAGGCTCAACCGCTCCCGCACATTGAGAAACAACTTGGAGTTGACCGATCCGCCGTAGAGGTAGTGAAACAGAGAAATCGCCGCCCAGTTGGGGTTGTCGAGACAGTCCCCCAGGCGAAAGCCCAGACTCAACTTGCCCTGGGTCACGTCCAGCTCCTCGGTGAAATATCGGGGCGTCGCCTCTAACGCATTGAGACGTATCTGGGTCCCCATGGCATAATCCGGCTCCCCACGGGGCAGGGTTTTCAGGGCCGCTGTAAGAACCTGTTCCAGTTGATCCACAGTTGCGCTGCCGCAGTAGAATATCTCCACCGGAGCGGCGGATAGCAAACTTTTATAGTGGGTCGTCAGAGTCTCCGTGTCAATGTCCGCCGCCTCCTGCTCTGTCCCCAGGCGAAACGTAGAGAAGTCCTCCCCATCGCACATGAGTTCCACCAAGCGGCTGACGGCGTAGGATCCCTTGTTGTTGATCCGGCCACGGATTTCATCCAATAGATTTTCCCGCTCCTGATCCACGTAATCCGCCTGGAACTGGCCGTTCTGGGTGCTTGGGTCTAACAAAATCTCGCCCAGAAGCGCCGTAATCTGCGCTAATATCCCCTCGCCTTCCGGCAGACAGGCGTCATCTACAAAGGAGGCGCAGAACCCCACGCACTGGATCTCACCCTTTTTGCGGATCGTCGGCTCAATGTTCGCCCCGTAGAGGTCATCCATAGCCTGACGCAGCGCCCGGAGATCCGGATAGCGGGCCGTCCCCCGGAGCAAAATCCGGGGCAGGATCGCGTTTTTCGCCGCCGTTTCTCGGGTCAGTTGGGTGAGCAGGTTGATCTGCACGGTGCCGGTTTTAAATTTTTGAGTCTCTAAATGCGTCAAAAAGACATAGGGCAGAATTTCTCTTCTTGTTACCGCTCCCATTGTCGGTCCCCTTTTACGAAAAAGATTCACAATATTTCGATACACAATTATTCTATCACGAATTCCCACTTTTTGAAACTGTTTCTTTCAATTTTCCCAAGCGCAACGGAATTCCCTCCCCCGTATACGGTTTCCCGTTCACTGTGATCCGGTATCCGTCGCTTTTTTCTACTTGGATGCGCCAAGTGGTATCCTCTGTCCGCCAGTCCACGCTGTACCCATCCATCTGGCTGGGCAGATTCGGCTCAATATACAGTCTATCCTCCCGGAGGTGCAACCCCAGGAGTTTTTCCATAGCCACCCGCCAATACCATCCGGCGGCCCCCGTATACCAAGTCCACCCGGCACGACCTACGTGCTGCGGATTGCCGTAGACATCGGCGGCCAGGACGTATGGCTCGCCCCGGTAGACTACCGTATCTGTTTCTCCCGGCAGCATGGCCCGGAGCATATCATACCCCTCATCTGCCATCCCCGCCTGGAACGCTCCCATGACGAGCCACAGGCATCCGTGGGTATACTGGCCGCCGTTCTCCCGCACCCCCGGCGCATAGCCCCGGATATAACCTGGGTTGTTCTCCCCCTCGGAGAAAGACGGCGAAAAGAGGCGGACAATCCCGCCCTCCCGATCAAACAGCCGTTCGATTGCGGAGGCCACGGCGGTCTCTACCCGCCGGGGATTGCTGTGGCGGGTCATGGTGGAGAATCCCTGGGCGATGGCGTCGATCTGGCACTCTTTATCGTGCCGGCTGCCCAGGGTCGCACCGCTGTCATAGGTGCCGCGGAGATACCAGTCCCCGTCCCAGGCGGAGTCTGCCGCTCCGCCGAAGCGCTCCGCCTCTTCGGCATATCGCCGGGCCAGTTCCGGCTCATCCAGGCGAGTACAGAGATCAGAGAACCGCTCCAATACATGGGCCAGGAACCAGGTGAGCCAAACGCTCTCTCCTCGCCCATTGGCCCCCACCAAGTTCATGCCGTCGTTCCAATCCCCTGTCCCCATTAAGGCTAAGCCGTTTCGGCCCGCACCCCGCTGGAGGATCAAATCCACGGCGCGTTTCGCGTGGAGAAACAGGGATTCCGCCAGATCGCTCACTACGGGAGATTCATATCGCTCGTGTTCGTCCTTTTCCAAGATCGGCGAACGAATATACGGCGCAGAGATCTGACAGATGTCTACATCCCCTGTCTTCTCCACGTATTCACAGAGCACATAGGGCAAAAACAGGAGATCATCACTACACCGGGTACGGACGCCTTTGTCCGCCATACCTCTGATCCCGCTGGGATGCCACCAGTGCTGCACATCCCCCTCCTCAAATTGGTGGGCGGCGGCTAATAAAAGCTGTTTCTTCGCCTGTTCCGGCAACACGGGGATCAGCGCCGTCACATCCTGGAGCTGATCCCGGAACCCGTACGCTCCACCGGACTGATAGACGCTGCTGCGCCCCATGATCCGGCAGGCCAGGGTCTGATACAGCGCCCAGCCGGAGAGGAGTTGATCCAAGGCCTCCACCCCAGTGCGCACCGATATCCCACCCACACGGGATCGCCACCAAGCCGTTGTCTGCGCCAGGGCCTCCCGTGCGACACGGGGATCGGCCAGGGCGGAAAGTCCCGACCCCTCCTGGGTACCCGTGACAATCGCCACAGGGCCGGTTGCCGGATATACGGCGTAGAAACAGGGGTCCATCCCTGCGCCACACTTAGAATCCAGCGTACGCCTGGCCCAGGATTGGCGATCACAGGTGATCCCCCTCGGCGGCACGGAGGCCGTGAGGGAGAATCTCACCCCGGGGAATGCCCCGTTGGAGCCGTTCTGGGCAGAGAGGGTATTCCCCTCGGCAGACGTGACCACATAGGCCCGGTTTTTATCGTCTGCGCCCAAGACCAGTTCTGCAAAATAGGCGATCTCATCTCCCGGCTGGAGCGCCCCCTCCACCAGAAAGACACGGGCCTCCGTATCCGGCGGCACAAAGGCGGTGGTGGTGATTGTTCCGCCCTCCAACGCTTTCTCCCACCGGGCGAACCCAAAGCCGTAGGTGATGGTACAGGGAATCCCGTCTGCGTCGGCAAACAGGGAGATTTCCTGACCGTCTCGCAGGAGGGTCAGCCGCTCCGGGCCGCCTGTCTCCAGGGTATCATTGCGCCAGGGAGTGATCTTGTTCTCCCGTGCGTTTATCTGCCACATGTGGCCCGTGCCGCAGTCCGTGGCGATATAGCCGTAGGTCTCGTTGGCCAACATCTGGCTCCACGTGTTGGGCGGCAGATCGCCCCCTGTCTCAATGATGACCGTATTGTCCGCTCCCCAAGAAAACTTGGGGCGAATCCCCACGGCCATCCGCTCCGGCTCCCGCCTTGGCGGCGTGTGATCCAGCTCTCGGCTCTCCAAGTGCTCCGCCCCATCTATAATTTGGGCGGAGGCCGCCAGAATGGCAGTACAATCCCCCGTGCCGTCCAGGAGATGCACCCCGCCCCGGGCGCCCAGATAGCCCTCTAAGCCCATATTGGCCAAAAGATTGCGAATCCCTGTGTGCACAGGGCGGCGGTAGTCGCCGCCGTCTTGCACAAGAAGTGCCAGATCATAGGGCAATCCGCACTGCAAGAGCAAGCTGTGACGACGGATGAGCCCTTGGACTAACCCCATCTCCTCCTCCGTATTAATCCGGGCGGTGACAATGGGCAAATCCCCGGAGATGCCATAGGGCCAGAGATCCCACTGACCACCGGATTGGGGCGTGATGAACCGGCCCCGCTCCGCCAGGGCGAGAAACGGGTATACCAGCGCCGAGACAGACGCCATGGCCTCTGTGATCTCCTCTGATGTCATCCCGAGGCCCGCGGCCTTTTTTTCCACAAAGCTCTGCCCCATCTCCACGGGCTGGGCGAGAATCCGCCCGGTGGTGGAGACGGCCTCTTCCCGTGTGTCGCCTGTGGCCAGGGCAAAGGAAATGCGCTTCCCCTCCCCCGGCTTCAGGCGGACAGGTACCCGGACCAGGACACAGGGGTCTAACACCGTCCCCTGTGTCCCCCTGGCCTCGCTCATTATAGCGGCATAGAGCCCACTACGGCCCAGGGCCGCCTCCCGGGACGTATCAAAGGTGAAGTCCGCCGTGGCAGAAAAGGCCAGGTAGGAATCCGCCCGCACCCCGTTGCCCCGGCGGCGGACAATCAGCGTCCGCCCCTGGGCCTCCGTCTCCATAGAGAGCCGCAAAAAGGCCGGATGGGCAAAATAGTCGACAGGGGCGGCCAGCACCGGCTCGGCGTAGCAGATCAACTCTCCTTCTACCGGTACACCGCCCGTATTTTTCAGAACGATCTGACGCATCTCCCCCATCTCGTTCTGTGGGACAGAGGCGGTGATGACACTCTCCAATCCGGGTCGGCTGACGGACAGTTCCGCCCGGCTGCCGGTGAACAGGGCGCTGTGACGGGCGTCGGCCTCTGCGCCGTCGGCCATCTGGAGGGGGGCGACCCCCGCTGCAGTCTTCCAGTAGAAGCCCATCCCCTGAGTCGGCCCGTCCTGCCGGGGGGTAAACCGAGTGGTCATAATCTCTCTCGCCATACTGCGAGTGTGACCCGTCTCTGTGACCATCACGCTGTAGGCACCGTTGCTCAATATCGTGGCCGCCGGGTAGAACACAGACGGGTTCTCATAGGTCTCCGACCAACCCCCATCTGTAATCCGGCGGGGCTTATCCGGCACCTCTCGGGGCGGCTGGCGCAAGACGATCTGTCCGACGGGCACTTTCTCTTGTAGCAATTCCCGGTAGGCCGCCATGGCCCGATCTTGCATGAATCGCTTTTGCATGGCGTTTTCCGCGAGAAGTCCCGTGATGGCCAGAAGGCTCATTCCCAGATGGTGGGCCATATAGGTCTTCACCGTCCGATGGCCTTTTCCGCCACTGCGGCTGGGCGTAAAATCCAAGGCCTCATAAAATCCGTATTTCCCCCGTACGCCATACTGCTCCAGCCGCCGGAGGTTCTGGATCGCAGCCCTGATGTCCATAGGCAGGGCCAAGAAACTAGAATAAGGCGAGATGACGATTTCTTTGTTCATCCCCCGTTTCAACGCCAGCCGCTGGACGCCGTGGGCCTTATAGCTGTAGTTTAAAGCCGGATCAAAGGCGTAGAACGCGCTCTCCGATATCCCCCAGGGGCTGTGCCGCCTTTTTTGGACATAGACGCAGAATTTCAAACTCTCATAGAGCAAACTGTTCTGATAGCAGGGCATGATGAGATTCGGCATCAGGTACTCGAACATAGAGCCCGTCCACGACGCCATTCCGCTGTAGTTGTCCTGACTGACCAGAGACCGTCCCAACCGCCGCCAGTG
This sequence comes from Oscillospiraceae bacterium, assembly GCA_009780435.1. GTDB lineage: Bacteria > Bacillota > Clostridia > Oscillospirales > Oscillospiraceae > WRAB01. The sequence continues at coordinate 72,798 of WRAB01000003.1, forward strand.
CCGCGCCTCTACATCTCCCCTGGCGATGGCGATATAGCTGGCCTGCCGTGCCTCGGAGGCCAGGAGGTCATACCACCCCTCTGTGGGCATACCCCGATCCAAATCCCAGCCGATATAAAAGAGTTTGCGCCGCTTGTCATAGAGCTCGGTGAAACGCATCTCGGAAAAAAGGTTATCTGCCCGAATGCCCAACTCCCGCTGCCCCATCTCATAGAGCCCCTCCCGCAAGACCAGCAGACAGCCGGACAGATTGCCGCTGTCCACCGTGGAGACATACACGGGCCGCAGGGGGCGCAGGGTGCGAGTATCGTACCAGTTGTACAGGTGGCCGTTCCACTTCTCCATCCGTTCCATGGTGGCCAACATATTCTCAATATACCCCAGGGCCCGGTGTTTCGGGCAGAGACCCAAATCCATAGCGGACAGGGCGGACAAGAGCCCTAATCCGATGTTGGTGGGACTGGTTCTGTGGGCCACGCCTACGGCGGGCTGTTCCTGCCAGTTGTCCGGGGGCAAAAAGTGATCTTGAGGGGTCAAAAAGTCCTCAAAATATTGCCAAATCTCCTGCGCGCAAGACTGTAGGTACGCCCGTTGGGCGTCGGTGACCCGTTTCGGCTCCTGCCGCTCTCTGCTGATGGATAGGGCGTAGAGGGGAGAGAGCAGCCACACCACCCCCACTGCGATCTTAGGTGCCGTCCCCGCCAGCACGATTACCGCCAGGGCGATGATCACAGCGGGCAGCATTTTGTAGTAGTGATGAATCAATCCGCTCCCCATCCGTTTTTCCACGTGGGCCGCCGTCACCCAGGACAGCATATTCCGCCGGGTGATCCCCATCCGCCACAGTGCGGTGAGGGCACCGCTCAAGCTGATATAGGCGTGATACGGCAGGAGGATCAACTGGCTCATGGTCTCCAAAAATCCTCCGGCAAAGCCGGATATGATGGTGGAGTGATAGCGCGCCCGTGTCCCCGGATCCCGCCGAAAAATCAGCTCCGCCGAGGAGATCAAAAGCGCCGACAAGGGCGAGAGCACCGCCACAATCCCCGCCCAGAACAGGCTCTCCAGAGAGATCAGCATAGCGGCCAACAGGGCCGACAGCGTGAACACGGGAACCATACTCCGCCGCAGGTTATCAAATATCTTCCAGCGCCCCACCCGGCTCAATGGATTTTGCATTCGCCGCCCGCCCCCTGTCGGCACATGCCGAAAGAGCCAGGGCGCACTCTGCCAGTCCCCCCGTGTCCAGCGGTGGAGGCGGGCGAAATAACTTAAAACCTTATAGGGGTATCCATCGGTCAGCTCCACATCCCCCAGATAGGCGGCCCGGAGATATCCCCCCTCTAAGAGATCATGGGACAGGACTGCATTCTCCGGAAACGCCTGATCCAGACAAGTCGAAAAGGCCGCCACATCGAAAATACCCTTCCCCGTAAACGACCCCTCGGAAAAGAGATCCTGATACACGTCCGAGGCGGCGGAGCCATATGGGTCAATCCCCCCTTGCCCCGCGAATATCCGGGTGAAATCTGAGCGACTGGCCGCCGTCAAATCCACACCGATCCGGGGCTGCATAAGACCTGTCCCCTCCAGCACCACGCCCCGCTTTTCGTCGATCACCGGGGTGTTCAGCGGGTGGAGCATCGCCCCAATCATCTCCCGGGCAGCCCCCACGTTCAGCCGGGTATCGCTGTCCAGGGTGATTATATAGCGCACCCCCTCCAGCAGGAGTTTCGACCCCGCACTGACCTGGATTCCGCCGGCTTTTCCCGTGAGAAGCCGGGTCAACTCCAAGATGGCCCCCCGTTTTCGCTCCCAGCCCATGTAACGGCCACTCTTTTCATTGAACGTCCGCTCTCTGGTGAGGAGCAGAAAAAATTCACCGTATTTCTTGTTCAGACCCGCCAGAGCCGCCTGGGTCGTACTAACCCACTCCTTCGCCCCCGTGAGTACCGGGTGCTCTGTCTCCGGAAAATCGACCAGCAGACCGAAAATCAAATTCTTGCCGCAGTCCCGATTGGCCAGATAGTATTCTTCCAACTGGTTCGCCAGGGCCTTGCCGCCGCCCTCACTGTCCAAGAGGGCCGAGATGACACAGAGGGTTCGCCCCTCTTGCGGCACCCCTTCTTCCAACTTCAATCGCGACACATGGGCCGGGGACACGAACTTGATGACGCAGAAATCCACGAGATTTTTGATAATCTCCGAAAGAGGCAGCACCAGCAAGACGGCCACCAAAACGCTCTCCAGCAAAACTGCCGCCAAGAGGGAGAAAAACAAGCTGGACAACAAAATCCCGCCGATATACAGGCCTCCACGGCGCACTTCTCCCCTCTCTCCCATGGGTCGGACAAACAGATAGTAACCCACGTGCCGAGAGCGGCCCTCCCCAGTCTGAGCCAGTTCTAAGACCCGCTGGGCCACCTGGTGTTCCTCTAGCCCGTGGCGCTTTGCCAAAAGAGATACTCGTTCTCGGTAGCGGGCGCGAGTCTTTTCGTCCATCTGGCTATAGACCCCCGCCGGATCGTGGCAAAGAGTCTGCTCCGTCCGGCTGATCTCATCCAGGATATCCGTGGTATCCAGGGCCGATAACAGGCGTAGAGAGGAGAATACCCGGCCCAGATCGTCAGACAGCCCCTCCGCCGGGGATTTATCAATCCGGGCGGCCAGTTTTTCCAGCCGGAAGATCAACGCCCCACAGATGGCGGGGATCAACAGACTGACCTCCCGCTCGTCCAGTGCGCGCACCTGCTGAACACCGCCGAAGAACGCGTGGATTCCGTCCGGGTTCACCGTCCCTTCCGCCGCCTGGACAAAGGCCCGGGCCAGGATTGTGAGGAACGCGCCCTCTTTCTCCCGCCGGAGCCGGGATACGCCCTTAAACGCCGCGGCGGCCTCTTTCCCCTCCCGCTCCGCAATATACCAGTTGTCCAACAGCCACTCCATCTCGCCGGAGATTGTTTTCCCTTCGGCGGCGAGCCGCGCCACCCGGCGGTGATGCCCTTTGAGGCTGCGCAGATTGGATAAGACCTCTCCTGCCACGGTGAGGCCTCGAATCGATCCACCCGGCGCCAAATGTTCCGCCAGATTGCGGGCGATTGTTTCCAACTTCTCCGGCGGAACCCCGCGTCCGTTATCTTTTTGCGTCATAGGGTCTATGTCCTCCATACTGTCCGTCTATTTTTCGTCTGCTTCGACCTTGCGCTCCCCCTATTTTCCCCCTGAATCTGGGAAATATTCTATGGGTCGCTTCACTTGCTATACAAAAAAATGTGCCGCAGACAACTTCTGCGGCACGTAGCATAGTTCTATTATGTTTTTCTATCGACGGATCAGTGTGATGCTAGTATCAAGAACGCTGAGTGTTAGCTGATTGCCCTGAATACTGTACGTAAACCTCATTCGGGAGGAAGGATCTTCAAAATAATCGAAAAAGAGGTCCAAAGTATCCTCTGTAATTATGAATGAGCCCTCGTCGCCATCCAGGTCAACAAATCTGCCGTCTTCTGAAAAGATGAGCAAACAGAACCACTCATGCGGAACAGTAGCGTCATAGCATTCCCAGGTACCGATGATGCTGTTGTTCGTTTCCACACTAGCCTCCGACCCAGACAAGCGCGCATATACATTGCCCCTGCCAAACGCGACCATCGCCACCTCATCCCGGAAGCGGTAGGTTACAAGCAAGGTGACATCCTTTTCCGGATGATAGCTAAAATCCATGATAATCCCGTCCGTATCAGTGTTGATCCCCTGTAGGATGAATCCCTGTTCCTCCAAGACATGGAAATAAATCATCAGATCATCATAGTATTGGCTAGGAAGCCCATAGAAATAAATATAATCGAAGTTACGAGCAAGCGTTGAATCCTCATCACTAGGCACAAAATCGAAGATGGAGCCCCCGGTATGAAATTCTGCGTTAGGACTTACGGAATCGAACGTTAGTACAGAGGGGAACGGCGCATAGACAAAGACTGGGGGCGGCCCCGGCAGTTCCAAAGGCAAAGCCAAAAATTGACCGCCTTCCACGCCGGATAAATTGGCGCGGGCAATGGGGACAACGAAGGCAACATGGGTTCTGTCCCCGGCAGTGGCCGTTGTTACTCCGACCACCTGCCCGAAGCTGTTTAACATGGCACCGCCGCTACTACCGGGATAATATGGGGGCCGTAATTTGAATCAGATCGTTCACAGTATATACCATTTGCCCACCACCGATGGCCACCTGAGAAACAAAGTTCGAAATATAGCTACGAGAAAACGTATTCTTTTGCCCGTGAGGACTGCCAATGGTAAATACAGACTCGCCTACCCGCAGGGCGTCCGAGTTGCCAAGAGCTAAGTAAGGGAAATTTACGCCTCTTCCGTCAACTTGGATAATGGCGAGGTCGTTGTCAAGGCAATAAGCATAATAGCCAACGATATCAAATGCCCTGCCATCTTCGGTCATTATGCTCGCATTCGGTGCGCCGATTATCACGTGATGGTTGGTTACGGCAACGCCTGCAGGGCTGACAAAAAAACCGCTACCCCATCCTAATAAATCTCCATTCCAGTCATATGTGTATATTTTAAATACAGCGTCCACATTGTCGGCAAATATCTGATCTGGCGTAAGTTCCACATCACGCCCCAGAGCACCTCCAGTATCTACTGCAGTACCGTTGTCTGTGTCTGCAAAGATGGAGATGATCACCGCCGTTGCAAGAAGTACAACAACAATCAAAATGATTAGGACGACCACTAGGACTTTTGATTTCTTTTGATGCGGCGGCGGGTATGGCACATACTGCGGTGGCGAGGCGTATTGCGGTGGTGTCGGATACTGTTGCTGGTATTGCGGCTGCGGTGGTGGCGAATACTGCTGTTGTGGTTGTTGCGGTGGATAAGGTGGCTGGTTATGCTCATTTTGCATGACGATTCCTCCAACAATCCCCTATCGTTTGTACGCTCAAATAGTGTAGGTTTTGATAAAAGCCCCTATGCTATCGAGCAGGCGAGAAATTTTGTGCATTTTAGCTGATTAGTTCCAAAAAACGCTTGCACATATAGTTTAGCTGTGGTAAAATTTGCAACAGCAAAGCAACGATCAAAACCTACACCTTTTGATAGTCCCTCTCCCCCACCAATACAGCACTCCCCGCCTCCACTGGTTCGCCCATAGCAGCGAAACCAGCAGGGGGCTTTTTGATAGGCCTACGTCCTAGCCAAACAAAATAAACCTCATCGAAAACTTTCAAAACTAACCGTAAAACGTGCTGAAAATGCTTGACAACGTGTAAGCGTTCCTCTATAATCTCTAAGTGTAAAGGCAATTCCCTTTACACGGAGGTCAAAATCTCGTGGAAAAGCGAACAGTGGAAATGACCCTCTTGCTGGATTTTTACGGGGAACTCCTGACGGAAAAACAGCGGGAGTATATGGAACTCTACTACAGCGAAGACTTCTCCTTAGCCGAGATCGCCGGGCTGGGCGGGGTCACCCGCCAAGGGGTGCGGGACGCTCTGCAGCGGGCGGAGGCCGCTCTCCTGGAGATCGAGGCAAAGACCGGCCTTTTGCAGCGGTTCAGCGAGGTATCTAAGACCGCCGGAGAGATCCAGAAAACGCTGCGAATCATCGAGACCCGCACCGGAGCAAAAGAAACCGCCCCCCTATTTCAAGAAATTTATCAATCTCTCGACACCCTAATATAGAAAGGCAGGTGGCCCCATGGCGTTTGAGAACTTATCAGAAAAATTAGAAGCCACGTTTAAAAAGCTCCGCGGCAAGGGCCGCCTCAAGGAAGCGGATATCAAGGAGGCCATGCGGGAGGTGCGTCTCGCCCTCTTAGAGGCCGATGTCAGCTATAAAGTCGTCAAGGATTTCATCAAGACCGTCAGTGAGCGGGCCAATGGGGCCGATGTGTTGGAGAGTTTAACCCCCGCCCAGATGGTCATCAAGATCGTCAACGAAGAATTGACCGCCCTCATGGGCAGTGAGAACGCCAAAATTAACATGGGGTCAAAATCTCCAACGGTAGTGATGATGGTGGGTCTCCAGGGTGCGGGAAAGACCACCAACTGCGCAAAACTGGCGGGCCTTATGCTCCGCCAGAACGGCAAACGCCCCCTTCTCGTAGCCTGTGACATCTACCGTCCTGCCGCCATCAAACAGTTGGAGACGGTGGGCGCACAACTAAATCTCCCCGTATTCCAAATGGGCCAGAGCGACCCCGTAGATATCGCAAAAGCCGCTATTGCCCACGCCAAAAAGCACGGCAACGACATGGTATTCCTAGACACGGCAGGCCGGCTCCACATTGACGAGGCGCTGATGACGGAGCTGAAAAACGTCCGTCAGGCCGTCTCCCCCGACGAGATCATGCTGGTGGTAGACGCCATGACCGGCCAAGACGCCGTCAACGCCGCCGCCGCTTTCAACGAGGCATTGGGACTGGACGGCATCCTCCTGACCAAGACAGACGGCGACGCCAGGGGCGGTGCTGCCCTCTCCGTCAAGGCCGTCACGGGAAAGCCAATCAAGTTTATCGGCACCGGAGAAAAGTTGGATCAGATCGAACCCTTCCACCCGGATCGGATGGCATCTCGCATTCTTGGCATGGGCGACGTCCTCACCCTGATCGAAAAGGCTGAACAGGCCTTTGATGAGAAAAAAGCCATGGAGATGGCCGATAAACTCCAGCAGAACAAGTTCACCCTCGCCGACTACTACGATCAACTGATCCAACTGCGGAGTATGGGTGGCCTGGGTGAATTGGCGGGGATGCTCCCCGGTATGGACGCCAAAGCCCTCCAGGGGGCCAGCATCGACGAGAGCCTCCTCACCAAAACCGAGGCCATTATCCTCTCCATGACCCCCCACGAGCGGGAAAACCCGTCCTGCCTGGGCGCCAGCCGAAAAAAGCGCATTGCCCGTGGCGCCGGTACAGAAGTAGTGGAGATCAATCGGCTCCTCAAACAGTTCTCCATGATGCAGACCATGGCCAAGCAGATGTCCGGCGGCAAAATGAACAGGGCCATGAAAAAAGGCAAAAAAGGCGGCCTCTTCGGCGGCCTGGGATTTTAACCAATGAACAATTGACAAGTAGCAATTAGCAATTTTTGTCCGCCTCCAGCGGACCCGACAATTGTTCATTGCTCATTGATAATTGATAATTCAAAAATTTGGAGGTGAATGAGACATGGTAAAGATCAGACTGCGTAGAATGGGTGCCAAAAAGCGTCCTTTTTACCGCATTGTCGTGGCCGATTCCCGTACGCCCCGTGACGGGCGCTGCATTGAGGAAGTCGGCACCTACAACCCCCTCACAGACCCCGCCGAGATCACTGTCAAGGCAGAACGGGTCCAGGAGTGGATCAAAAACGGCGCACAGCCCACTGATACCGTTCGGGCGCTGTTGAAAAAAGCCGGCGCCATCTAGGGAAAGGGGTAGCCAAATGAAAGATTTACTCTTGTATATCACACAAAACCTGGTGGACAACCCCGATGCGGTCACAGTGACCGAAATCCCTAAGGAGACCGAGACCGTGTACGAGATCCGGGTGGCCCAGTCCGACATGGGCAAAGTCATTGGCCGCCAGGGCCGGATCGTCAAGGAAATCCGCATATTGGCCAGAACCGTCGCCCAGCGGAAGGGCAAGCGAATCTCTGTGGAGATCATGGATTAGCAGTGCGTCCCCGCAATCCTCCGATTGCGGGGTTTTGCCTTATTGGGGAAAAAGTCGCACACTGGTCCGCACTCGTCGGCGAAAAAACTGTTCGGTGTAGCCGAAAAGGACGATAAGGATACTACAACCATGACAAAAGACTATCTGGAAGCCGGAAAAATCGTAAACACCCACGGAGTCCGGGGTGAGGTGAAAATCCAGCCCTGGGCGGATTCCGCCGAGTTTTTGCAGGAGTTCGACACCCTGTATATGGACGGCGCACCCGTAAAACTCCTCTCCTCCCGCATTCACAAACAGAGCCTAATCGCAGTTTTGGAGGGCGTGACGGATATCAGCGGCGCTATGGCTTTGAAGAATAAGCTGGTCTATATCCGCCGGGCAGACGTGGATTTGCCCCCCGGCCACTTTTTCATCCAGGATATCTTGGGCCTGCCGGCAATCGACGAGGCGGACACCGCCGTCGGCACCCTCAAAGAAGTCCTTCCCCTCCCGGGCGGTGAGGTCTATGTGATCCAAAGAGCTGACGGCGCCGGGGAGTCTCTGGTCCCCAACCGCCCGGAGTTCGTCCTGGAAAAGAATCTGGATGAGGGGTTTATCCGAGTGCGCCTAATTGAGGGCATGTAGCATGGAATTTGATATCCTCACCCTCTTTCCCCAGATGTTTGACGCCCCCCTGGGGGACAGCATCATCGGCCGGGCCCAGAGCAAGAAACTGATCACCGTCCGCTGTCATCAGATTCGGGATTTTACGACCAACAGGCAAAATCAGGTGGACGACTATCCCTACGGCGGCGGGTCCGGCTGTGTCATGCAAGCGCAGCCCCTCTACGACTGTTGGAAACACGCAAACTCACTGGGCGGCCCCGCCCGTACAATTTATCTCTCCCCCCGAGGGAAGACGTTCACCCAGGCAGACGCCGTCCGTCTGGCAGCGGACTATGATCGGCTGATCCTCATCTGCGGCCACTATGAGGGCGTGGATCAGCGGCTCATCGACGCCGTAGTCGATGAAGAGATATCCCTGGGGGACTTCGTCCTCACCGGCGGCGAGATTCCCGCTATGGCCTTAGCTGACGCCGTGGCACGTCTCATACCCGGCGTGCTGGCCGACACCGTCTGCTTCACCGAAGAGAGCCATTGGAGCGGGCTCCTGGAATACCCCCACTACTCCCGCCCGGAGATCTGGGAGGGGCGGCGGGTACCGGATGTTTTACAGTCCGGCGACCACGGCGCCGTAGAGCGATGGCGGAAAAAACAGTCCTTTCTTATCACGTTGCAAAAACGCCCCGACATGTTCGCACGATTGCTCTTCACCAAGGCGGATTTAAAGCTCCTGGGCGAACTGCGAGACGAGGCGGATGACCCGGCTGTCCGTAACGCCCTGGCGCGGCTCCACACAGGCCGGATCACGGTGCGGCGAACCACCAAACGGGATTTGAAGGGCTTTGAGACCATGTATCAAACCCTGGGCCTCTCCCCCGCCGCCGCAATCGATCATATTACAACGTTGGATGCCGAAGGCATCACTTGTTTCTCCATCTACGCCGATGATCACGGCTTCTGCGGCCACTGCGCCTATGACGTGGATGGTGATACGGCGTTCCTCCGGCCAACCATCCTGCCCCACGCCCGCGACAAAGGGATTGACACTTTCGCCGTCGCCCACGTGTTGGATCACCTGTTCGCAGGGACCGCCACGAAGACTTGCGTTATCTCAGATGATCTACCCAGTGACGTAGCGCAACGGCTCGGCGTTGTACGCACCGCAAACGAGTCCTATATTCTGGCTAAGAAAAACTGGAGGAAATAAAATATAGTATGATGTTTTGCATTTTCAACAAGAACATCTGTCTTCCAGGGCAATACATCCCCAATTTTGCACAGCAATTTCCTAATAGTTTACCGTGCAAAAGTTTTTCCTTGACGGCAATGCCTCTCATGGGATATAATTGCCTTTAAAATCTTATATTGCGGGGGTATTGGAACAATGAAAAAGATGAAAAAATTACTCGCCTTATTGCTGAGCGTAGCCCTGATCATCGGATTTACCGCCTGCGGTAACGGCGGCCCGGCGGGCGCCGTTGACGAACCCCAGATCGGCATCATCCAGCTGATGGAGCACCCGGCCTTAGATGCGGCCCGGGAGGGCTTTATGGCCGCCTTGGAATCCGAGGGGATTGCCGCGGAGTACGACTATCAGAACGCCCAGGGAGATGCGACCACCCTATCCACCATCGCCCAGCGGTTTGTCAACAATGACGTGGATTTGATCCTGGCTATCGCCACGGGGAGCGCCCAGGCCGTGGCCGCGGAGACCCAAGAGATTCCCATCGTGGGCACCGCCATCACCGACTACGAAGTGGCCCGGCTGGTGGACTCAAACGAATCCCCCGGCGGCAACGTCACCGGCGCATCGGATATGAACCCCATTGAGGCCCAGATCGCCTTGATCCAAGAGTTTATGCCTGAAATCGGAACGCTCGGCATTGTCTTTTCTTCAAATGAACCAAACTCCGTCATCCAGGCGGAGATTGCCCAGGCCGTCGCCGAGTCCTTGGGGATGACCGTGGTAATCGGCACGGTGACTAACGTCAATGACGTGCAACAGGTCACCACCTCCGTTGCCAACCAAGTGGATGCCATCTATATTCCCACGGACAACACCTATGCCAACGCCATGAGCTTGGTAGCCCAGATCAGTATGGAGACCGGCACCCCCATCTTCGGTGCAGAGCCGAATATGGTCATGGGCGGCGGGGTCGCCACCTTGGGTATCGACTACTTTGACTTAGGTTTCCAGTCCGGCCTCATGGCGGCGCAGATTCTACGGGGCGAGACAGAGCCCGCCACCATGCCCATCCAGTGGGCGGAGACCTATACTTACACTGTCAACAGCTACATGGTAGAGGCACTGGGAATCACTGTACCGGAGCGGCTCTTGGAGTTTATCCGTTTCTCTGACTAAAAAAGCTATTTTCTGTGTTTTCCCCCGCCGACGGCAGGGGAAAACACGGGGTTATCGCTTTTGGCGAAAGGACTTGATTATTTATGTTAGCGCTTTTTCAGGGTTCCGTTTCCCTGGGACTACTCTGGGCCGTGATGACCATCGGTGTCTTCCTCACGTTCCGTATCCTCTCCACCCCTGACCTGTCTGTGGAGGGTACTATCATATTGGGTGCCGCCACAGCCGCACGGATCATTTCGGAGGGCGGGGACCCCTTTTTTGCCACCTTCCTGGCCATCCTTGCGGGCTGTCTCGGCGGTCTTGTGACGGGAGTTCTCCATACGAAATTTAAAATCCCTGCCATCTTGGCCGGGATTTTAACCATGATTGGTTCCTATTCCATTGTGATTCGTATTTTGGGTGCCTCCAATGTGTCCCTTCTGCGCCTGACCACGGTCTTCACATTCCTGCAGGATATGGGTCTGTCCAACCGAAATGCTGTCATCGTCTTTGGCCTTGTCGTTGTGGCGGCCTCCGGTGCGCTCCTATACTGCTTCCTCGGCACAGAGCTGGGTAGCGCCGTCCGGGCCACGGGGAGCAACCGGAATATGGCCCGGGCCCAAGGGATTAATACGGACACTACGACGATCCTCTGCCTCATGATCTCCAACGGTCTAGTGGCGCTGACCGGGGCATTGGTGGCCCAGAATCAAGGCTTCGCCTCTGTGGACATGGGGATGGGTACCATTGTCATCGGCCTTGCCTCCTTGATTATTGCGGAAGTTCTCTTCCCCGTCCGTAACGTTTGGAGCCGTCTCATCACCTTGGCGGCGGGAGCTGTGCTCTATCGGCTCATCATCGCCGTTGTGCTGGAATTGGGCATGGCGCCGACAGATCTCAGACTGTTTACAGCCATCACCGTAGCGCTCGCCCTGACCCTCCCTCTCATTCGGGACAAGTTCTCCAAAATGGGTTCTCACGGAAAGGGAGGATCAAAAGATGCTTGACATAAAAAATCTGCACAAAACGTTTAATATTGGCACACCAATTGAAAATCATGTGCTCAAAGGTGTCTCTCTCCGTCTTGCGCCTGGAGATTATGTCACCTTAATCGGCGGCAACGGGGCTGGAAAGAGTACCCTGCTCAACAGTGTAGCGGGTACGTTTTTCCCTGACGAGGGCAGCATCACTATTGACGGCATCGACGTGACCAGCCTGCCGGAGCATAAGCGGGCCGCCTATTTGGGCCGGGTGTTCCAGGACCCCATGATGGGCACTGCCACCACCATGTCTATTGATGAAAATCTGGCCCTGGCTTATCGCCGTTCCAAACGGCGCACCCTCCGCTGGGGGGTGACAAACAAGGAGCGGGCTCGATACAGAGAGCTCCTCGCCAACTTGGAGTTGGGGCTGGAGCACCGGATGTCCGACAAGCTCGGCCTCCTCTCTGGCGGCCAGCGACAGGCCTTGACCCTGCTCATGGCCACACTCACCCAGCCAAAGGTACTCCTGTTAGACGAGCACACGGCGGCCTTAGACCCCAAGACGGCCCCAAAAGTCCTGGAGATCGGTGACCGGCTCATCGCCCAGCACAATCTGACCACCATGATGGTCACCCACAACATGAAAAACGCCATCCAGCACGGCAACCGCCTCATTATGATGAGCGGCGGACGGATCGTGTTAGACATCGCCGGCGAGGAGAAAAAACGGCTCACAGTGGAGGATTTGATCGCCAAATTCAGCCAGGCCAGCGGCGAAGAGTTCGCGGGAGATCAGGCGCTGTTGGGCTAGGCGCAAATATGGATGAATCGACCAACCGGGGCCGACTTACACGTCAGCCCCGGTCTCTTTTGCGCTTCTTTTTCTGCTCTCCATTACATAGTCCCAGGTCAGGCCGATGGCGATATATGCGACTAGTGCGCCAATTGCCAGCATTTACACCACCCCCCAAGCCCGCAGATCATCTCTGGCCTCCTGCTCCGTGTCTGCGGAGAACAGAAACCTCCCGTTTTGATCGTACACCTCTACGTGACCCTTTACCCTTGTGATTTCAACTGTCTGCATTGTGCCAGCTCCTCTCTGTTCTTCTTGAAACCAGTATACCTCCTGGACTGTCCCATAATCGGTACAGTCCAGGAGGTATTTGAAGGAAATACATGGAGTTGGTGTGATGGGGACCGGTGTGTGTGAATACCCCACAGGCACCCCTTCCGGTTGATTTTTCTAACTACTATTCCCTCTCTACGCCCCCAATTTCTCCCGGCCAAACCGGAGCCGCTTTAGGGTCTCTTTCCGGCCCAGGATGGCGCAGAGTTCCACGGCACCGCCGGGAGTCACCAGTTTGCCCGCCACGGCGATTCGCACGGGCCACATGAGGGTGGCGTTCTTGACCTCTAACGATTGCGCCAGGGAAATCAGTGTCTCATGGATTGCCTCCCGGTTCCAATGGGCCATGCCCTCCAGTGCGGGGATGGCGGCATCCAGCATCTGCTTGGAGATGTCCTCATCTGTCTTGCTCTTTTTGTTTACGTATAGCTCTGTGCCGTAGTCCGGCAGGGCGTCGAGAAAATCTACTTTCTCTGGGATATCCAGCAAGGTCTCGCACCGCTGTTGCAGGACTTCTGCGATTGCCCTCGTATCATAGGCCTCGCTTTTCACCGTCTCCCGGATATAGGGCAGGGCCAGTTCATGGAACGCCGCCGGCTCCATGGCCCGGATATAGGCGCTGTTGAAGTGTTTCAGCTTGTCCATATCAAAAATCGCCGGACTTTTGGAGATGCCCTTGATATCAAAGACACGGGTCAACGCCCCCAGGGAGAACATCTCCTCCTCCCCGCCGGGACTCCAGCCCAGGAGGGCCACGTAGTTGAGCACTGCATCCGTGAGGTATCCCATAGCGATCAAATCCTCATAAGACGGATCCCCGTGGCGCTTGCTCATCTTATGGGTGGCATCCCGCATGACGGGTGCGCAGTGGACATACACCGGCACATCCCAGCCGAAGGCCTTGTAGAGCAGATTGTACTTGGGCGTACTGCTGAGATACTCAGATCCCCGCACCACATGGGTAATCCCCATGAGGTGGTCGTCGATGACGTTGGCGAAGTTATAGGTGGGTAGTCCGTCGGTCTTCATGAGAACGCCGTCATCCAGATCGGCGTTGTCCACGGTGATCTCGCCGAATACCACGTCGGAGAAGCTGGTAGTCCCCGCCGGAATCCGCTGGCGTATCACGTAGGGCTCTCCGGCCTCCAGTTTCGCTTGGATTTCCTCTTGAGAGAGCCGCCCGCAGCGGCCATCGTACTTGGCAACGGCCTTTTCGTCGCTCTCTTCCTCGTCCCGCTTGCCGCAGAAACAGCGGTATCCCCCGCCCCGCTCCAGGAGCAGATTGGCATACCCGGCGTAGATATCCCGCCGCTGGCTCTGGATATACGGCCCCACAGGCCCGCCAATATCCGGCCCCTCGTCGTGGATCAGGCCGCAGTCGGCCAGGGTCTTGTAGATGGCCGCCTCGGCACCCTCTACTTGGCGGTTTTGATCCGTATCCTCAATCCGCAGGAGGTATTTTCCGTTTTGCCCCTTGGCGATCAGATAAGCGTACAGCGCCGTGCGGAGGTTGCCCACGTGCATATAGCCCGTAGGGCTGGGTGCGAATCTGGTGCGCACCTGGCCGGTGGGGATTTGGGATTCTAGTTGTGTGAGTTGTGTGTTGTGCATGGTGTGTGTTCCTCCTGTGGGTTTTGGTTTTTATTGCACAAAATTGTCGTTTTAGTAAAGTGCAACAGAGCGTTGCACTTTTTACATGGGCGTTATATTCTTTCGCTATGGCAAAAATCAACGCTCTGTTGGCTTTTCTTTGTGCCGACAGTGTTGGCACTCTTGCCTTAGCTCTTCGGATTGGATTCAAAAGCGTGTCGACACCTCGCCGGTTCTTTAGAAATTTCTAAAAAGGAGGGTCTTCCTCCTCGTCCAATTCAGCAAAATCAGACGTTGAGTACTGTGAGCTAAGTTCAAATTTAAAATTTCCATTAATTATATTCGCCGTGGCACTATAAAATTGGGGTAAAAAATCTGGCATATTGGCTTTAATCTCTTCATAAAGCTGCGATACTTTTTCTAAGGTTTCCATAGGTATGGGTATTAAATTAGATATGCGTCCATCTAGCTCTAATACTTCATTCGCTGGCACGGATGTTGCAAATATATTTTTCATTATATCATCTTTTAAATGACTGAATATTACTTCCATATAAACGCTATCAACTAGAGCATTTAGTGTAAAAGTTTTTTCCCACGTTGGATTCCCATAATAGTCAAAATCACTAATGCCGCACAACTCAGCGATGACCGTTTGAATTTTTTCACGCATTTGATTAATATCAGGTGGAATTATTTTTGTATTTTTTTGCTCTAATTCTGATTCAAAATTTTTCGATTCATTCATGCTGTTATAAAAATTGCTGCCTTCTATTATGACTTTCTTTCCGGTAACTTCTCCAAACTCTCGACACAAAAAATCTATTTCTTTCTTAAACCCGTTGTCATCAGACACAAAAATAACTTCATTTTCACCGCTTGTTTTAAAATATTCCAAAACAGAAAGCCATATCAAAGTATCCTTTAACCCCTTATCGCTAGCATTTTCAGCAGTAGAAAACGGGGGCGTTTTTCTGTTCGCACGTTCCAAAACGGTTTCAAAGAGCTCTTTGCTTGCATTGAGTGGAATAAGGCGATTAGAAAAACGTGATTCATATTTACTTTGCATCCCACAGCGCAAATTGCTCAAAGCTTCATCTTTATCAGGAGCACTAAGCTTTCCCATTACAAATACAAATTCGGAACAAAAATCTTCCATACTTTTAAATCCCATCGCAAAATCACGGCACGTTTGCTCTTTTCGCTCATCAACGGATATTTGTGTGACATATACTTGATATTTTTCTTCCAGTTCCTGTAGCAAAGCCTCCATTTGTTTTCCCTTTGCTTTTATAAAATTTGTATCTAATACTACCGCTATTTGCTCACCCATAGCCACCCTCCTCTAACTTATCGACCATTTAATTAATAAAAATGGCACACACCTCAGTTCCCCATCCCCTACTTCCCCACAAACTGCCGACAATACGGCGCAACCGAGCATATCTCACACTTCGCTTTCCGGGCCGTACATACGGCCCGGCCGTGTAACACCAGCCGATGGCAGAAATCGTTGGACTTGTCCGGCGGCAGGATTTTCCGCAGTTCCGTCTCGATCTTCGGGGGATCTTTCGTGTCCACAAGCCCCATCCGGTTGGTGATCCGGATACAGTGGGTGTCCACCACGATGGCCCCGGGAACGTTGTAGACATCGCCCAGGATGAGATTGGCCGTCTTCCGGCCCACGCCGGGGAGTTTCAAGAGATCATCCATATTATCCGGCACTTTGCCGCCGAAATCCGCCAAGAGCATTTGAGAGGCCGCCACAATGTCCCGTGCTTTAGCACGGTAGAATCCCGTGGAGTGTACCAGCCGTTCCACGTCCTCCACCGGCCCTGCGGCGAAAGCTTCCAGGCTGGGGAACCGGGCAAACAGGGCGGGGGCAATCTGGTTCACCCGCTCATCGGTGCACTGGGCCGCCAGCCGCACGGTAAAGAGCAGTTCATAGTCTTTTTTATAGTTCAGGCTACAGAGATCGTCCGGATAATCCTGTTCCAGACAGGCAATAATGGCCAGCGCCCGCTCCTTCTTTCTCATAAAATCACTCCTATCTCGCCAATTGTACCATAATCTCGGAAAGATAACCACTGATCCGTTGTAATTTCCGGCTGGATTCTGTATAATATCTTTATCACATTACATTGACTACACGGAGGAGCGTCCCTATGATCCACGATACCATGCAGTTTCTCGCAGAGTACGATCCCGAGGTCGGCAGTGCTGTCCGGCAGGAGTTTGACCGCCAGCGGCGCAACATTGAGCTGATCGCCTCGGAGAACTTGGTCTCCCCCGCCGTCCTGGCGGCGGTCAGTACGGTTTTGACCAATAAATACGCCGAGGGGTATGCGGGCAAGCGTTACTACGGCGGCTGTGAATACGTGGATATCGCCGAGACAATCGCCATCCAGCGGGCAAAGGTTCTCTTTGGAGCGGGCTTCGCCAACGTCCAGCCCCACTCCGGCGCCCAAGCCAACTACGCCGCCTATATCGCCCTCTGTGAGCCCGGTGATACGATCTTGGGTATGAACCTGGATCACGGCGGACACCTGACCCACGGCAGTCCCGTCAACTTCAGCGGCAAATATTATAACATCATCCCCTACGGCGTCACAGAGGATTCCCATCGCATCGACTACGACGCCCTCCGAGCCCAGGCCAGAGCCCATAGGCCCAAGATGATTATCGCCGGTGCCTCCGCCTATCCCCGGATCATCGACTTCAAGGCTTTCTCTGAGATCGCAAAAGAAGTCGGCGCCTATCTCATGGTGGACATGGCCCATATCGCAGGCCTCGTAGCCGCTGGCGTACACCCCAGCCCCGTCCTCTACGCCGATGTGACCACCAGTACCACCCACAAGACCCTCCGTGGCCCCCGGGGCGGTATGATCCTCACCAATGACGAGGCCCTGGCGAAGAAGATCAACAGCGCCATCTTCCCCGGCAGTCAAGGCGGCCCTCTGATGCACGTCATTGCCGCAAAAGCCGTGGCCTTCGGCGAGGCCCTCCGCCCGGCGTTCAAATCTTATCAAGAGCAAGTGGTCAAAAACGCCGCCGCCCTGGCGGATGCCCTCATAGACCGGGGCTTTACCCTGGTCTCCGGCGGCACGGACAACCATCTCATGCTGGTAGATCTGCGCAACTTTGATCTGACAGGCAAGGAGATGGAAAAACGTCTTGACGCCGTACAGATCACCGCCAACAAGAACATGATCCCCGGCGACCCCCAGAGTCCATTTGTCACCAGCGGGATTCGCCTAGGCAGCCCCGCCGTCACCTCCCGTGGCTTCACAGAGGCGGATATGGTCACCGTGGCCGATCTCATCCACCGCACCGCCACCCGCTTTGAGGAAGATGCCGAATCAATCCGCAGAGAGGCGGACGCCCTCTGCGCCCGCTGTCCGATTTATGGAGATGAATAGCCCCTACCGCCCCCTCGCCGACGAAGTCCGGCCCGACGATCTGGCCCATGTGGTGGGGCAGGAGCACATCCTGGCCCAGGGCGGGATTTTGCGCCGGATTATTGAGAGCGGCCAAATCCCCAATATGATCTTCTACGGCCCCTCCGGCGTGGGGAAGAGCACCGTCGCCGGGATCATCGCCCAGCGAACCAACCGCACCCTACATAAGCTCAACGCCACCACGTCGGGGATCGCTGATATTAAGCAGATCATCGGCGATTTGGACACGCTCCTCACGCCCAACGGCGTGTTGCTCTACCTGGACGAGATTCAATATTTCAATAAAAAACAGCAGCAGAGCCTGTTGGAGTTCATGGAAAACGGGAAAATTACCCTCATCGCCTCCACCACGGAGAACCCCTATTTCTACGTCTTCAACGCCGTGCTCAGCCGGTCTACAGTCTTTGAATTTAAGCCCCTCACCAGAGACGATCTCCGCCCCGCCGTCCTGCGGGCGATTGACTTTATCCAGGCTCGCCGGGAGACCCCCGTGGAGCTGGAGGACGGGGTGTTGGATCACATTATCTCCGCCTGCGGGGGCGATCTCCGCAAGGCGTTAAACGCCGTGGAGCTCCTGTTCTCCGCCGCCATCATTGGAGACGGAACATCCGCCATCACCCTGGCGGACGCCCAATCCGTCAGCCAGCGGAGCGCCATGCGCTACGACCGGGACGGGGACGCCCACTACGACATCCTCTCCGCATTTCAAAAATCCATCCGGGGCTCTGACCCCGACGCATCACTCCACTATCTGGCCCGCCTGTTAGAGGCCGGGGACATGATCTCCCCCAGCCGGCGGCTTCTCGTCATTGCGGCGGAGGACATCGGCCTGGCCCATCCCCAGGCCCTCAGCATTGTCAAAGCCTGTGTGGACATGGCCCATCAACTGGGTCTGCCGGAGGCCCGGATCCCTCTGGCAAATGCTGCGATCCTCCTGGCCACGGCCCCCAAGAGCAACTCCGCCATCTCCGGCATCGACGCCGCCTTATCCGACGTCCGCCAGGGCAACACGGGGGACGTGCCGGATCACCTGAAAGACAGCCACTACGCCGGGGCCGCCAAAATGGGCCGGGGCCTGACCTATAAATATTCCCATTCTTACCCCAACCACTACACGCCGCAACAATATCTGCCGGACGCCATCAAAGACGCCGTCTATTACCGCTACAGCGACAATAAGACCGAGCAGGCGGCGAAAAAATACTGGGATTTGATTAAGGGGGAGTAGGCTTTGAACATCCAAGTGGGCGATATTCTGACCCTAAAGAAAAAACACCCCTGCGGCTCCCACCAATGGCAAGTCCTCCGCATCGGCATGGACTTTAAGCTCCGTTGCCTGGGGTGCGAGCACGAGATTATGACGCCACGGAAGAAAGCGGAGAAAAACGTGCGGCAGATTGAGCGGGATGGGGCGGTTGTGGATGGATAGCATGTGTTGCTCTGTTTTGTGCAATTGGGCAATAGTAGAAAATTTGTATTTGGGGTGATGTAATACATGGATAAGAGCATAGAGCAAAAAATGTTTGATATAGCTGTAGAGCTAATCAATAGACGCTATCCTATTGGCTGGGGTGGTGCAGGCGTTATACGCACCGAGGACGATAAATATTTCACAAGTATTTGGCTTGATAACATAAACGAATCAGTTTCGCTTTGTATTGAAACAGGGGCTATGTTAGAAGCCTTTAAGCATGGAACGCGTGTCACCCACAGCCTTTGTGTTTCAAGGATTGACGAAAACAGTCCAAATGAAATTTTGTCGCCATGCGGAGTTTGTCAAGAGCGACTACGCTTTTGGGGAGGCGCCGTTATGGTTGGCGTGACAACTCCAGATAACTGCTTACAATTTATGCCGCTTGATGAGTTGCAACCTTACCATTGGACTACGGCGGTAAAGTCAGATGAGCTGGAAGATTACGACTATTTTCAAAACAAAAAAGCAAATTCATAACTACACGGTAATAAGCATTTCCCCCTCCCCCACCGCAGACAAAAACGGACACCATCCAGGTGTCCGTTTTTTACCTTTTTCTCCTCCCCCGCCCCCTATAATAGAGCTTGTCGGAGGTCGAGCTATGCAGGTCATCTATATTGACACTCTCTTTATCCTCAACCTGATCGTCAACTACCTGATCCTCCTGGCCACGGCGAAGATTGCGGCGGTACATATCCTCCGGCGGCGGTTGGGATTGGGGGCGTTGTTCGGTGCCGGATACGCCGTCCTTGCAGTATTTCCCCAGTGGGGATTTCTCGCCACGGCACCTATGACTGTCGTATCCGGTGTGACAATGATTCTGCTGGCCTTCGGCGGCAGACGGGAGATACTCCGTCTCGGGATCATATTCTTCGCCGTATCCGCCGCCTTTGGCGGTATGATCTACGCCATCTCCCTGGCCACAGGCGGATCGGGTAGTGCTTATCTCCCCGTCTCCCTGAAAGTTCTTGTGATCTCCTTTGGCCTCTGCTATGGGTGCTTTACTCTAGTCTTTCAACGCCTGGGCCGGAACACAGGGGCAAAGCTCGTCCAGATTGCGCTCACCCACCGGGATAAATCCGTCACCCTGACGGGGCTTATCGACACGGGGAACTCCCTCACAGACCCGGTCACCGGCGGCGGCGTCTTAGTGGCGGAGACCCACGCCGTAGCCCCCCTGTTCACCCCGGAGACTGTCGCCCTGCTCACAGGGCCAGAGCGGGACCGTCCCGTAGACCTGCTCCCAGCACTCCAGAACAGTCCTGACGGTCTGGGGTTCTATCTCATCCCCTACACGGCTGTGGGAACCGGCGCCGCATTTCTGCTGGCCTTTCGGCCCGACGCGGTGCGCATCGACAAAAAAATCTGCGGCGGGATCACCGTCGCCCTGTCCCCCACCCGGGTGTCCGATGGCGGACGGTATACAGCATTAATAAATGGAGGTTCGTTATAATGACCATAAAAATCAGCCCAACGTTCTATGCAAAACTCCAAACGCTTCTGGCCCGTCTCGGCCTCAAATTGCCGGGTACCGTGATGTACATCGGCGGCAGTGAGACCCTCCCCACACCTTTGAGCCGAGAGGAGGAGGCCCATTACATCAGCCGCCTGGACACAGGAGACCCACAGATTCAACAGGTGCTCATTGAGCGTAACCTCCGTCTGGTGGTCTACATCTCCCGGCGATTTGAGAACACGGGCATTAACATTGAAGACCTTATCTCCATCGGCACCATCGGGCTGATCAAGGCCGTCGGCACGTTTCGGGCGGATAAAAATATCAAGTTGGCCACCTATGCCTCTCGGTGCATTGAAAATGAGATTCTCATGCATCTGCGGAAGACTACCAACCAAAAGACGGAGATTTCCTTCCATGAACCCATCAACACAGACTGGGACGGCAATGAACTGCTCCTCTCCGACCTCTTGGGCACTGAAAACGACTCCGTCATGCGGGGGCTGGAGGAAGACGTGGACAAAGCCCTCCTCATGGAGGCCCTGGAAAAATTGTCAGACCGGGAAAAAGAGATCATTATGATGCGCTTCGGTCTCTCTGGCGGCGAGGAGAAAACCCAAAAAGAGGTGGCCGACCTCATGGGCATCTCTCAATCTTATGTCAGCCGGCTGGAAAAACGGATTATCCTCCGTTTGCGGCGGGAGATGATCCGCCATATATGAATAATTATAAATAAATATGCGATCATATTTGAATATTTATACACTATTCCCTCTTGAATTCTCCCTCCGTATGCGTTATAATGCGTGTCAACAGGAAACGATTTCCCCCGCCGGTGGCGGGGGAAATACAGTAATACTATCATACAAAGGGAGACTACAATGAAGAAGAAAATTATCATCATCGGGGCCGCAGGGAGAGATTTTCACAATTTCAATACATATTACAGGGACAATCCCAATTATGAGGTCGTCGCCTTTACTGCCGCACAGATTCCGGATATCGCAGACCGTCTGTATCCAAAAGAATTGGCCGGGAGCCTTTACCCCAACGGGATTCCCATCTATCCCGAGGAGGAGTTAGAAGCTCTCATCAAAGAACACGACGTGGACACCTGTATCTTTTCTTATAGCGACGTAAATTATAACTTTGTCATGGGCCTCAGCGCAAAAGTCAACGCCGCCGGGGCCACTTTCGCCCTGCTTGGCCCCAAGGAGACCATGCTGAAAAGCGCCAAACCCGTCATCGCCGTCTGCGCCGTGCGGACCGGGTGCGGAAAGAGCCAGACCACCCGGAAGATTGCCGATCTCCTCAACGCAAGCGGCCTGCGGGTGATTGCCATCCGCCACCCCATGCCCTACGGCGATCTCAATGCACAAAAGGTTCAGCGGTTCGCCTCGTTGGAGGATTTGAAGACCCACAACTGCACCATTGAGGAGATGGAGGAATACGAGCCCCACATCGCCGCCGGCAACGTGATCTATGCAGGGGTGGACTACGCCGCAATCCTGGAACAGGCAGAAAACGACCCAGACGGCTGTGATGTGATCCTCTGGGACGGCGGGAACAACGACTTCCCGTTTTATCAACCCGATCTATTGGTCACCGTCGTCGATCCCCACCGCCCGGGCCATGAGCTGTCCTACTACCCCGGCGAAGTTACCCTGCGTCTGGCCGATGTGGTGGTCATCAACAAGATCGACAGCGCAGATTTTGCCGGAATCCAGGCCGTGCGGGAAAATATTGAGAAAGTCAACCCCCATGCGACAGTCATCGACGCCGCCTCCACCATCCATGTGGATGCGCCGGAGATGATCAAAGGCAAGCGGGTCTTGGTGGTGGAAGACGGCCCCACCCTCACCCACGGCAACATGAAGATCGGCGCCGGCGTGGTCGCCGCCCATCGCTTCGGCGCCGCCGAGATCGTTGACCCCCGGCCCTATGCCGTGGGGAAACTGGCCGAGACCTTTGCAATCTATCCGGAAATCGGCACGGTGCTCCCCGCCATGGGCTACGGCGACCAACAGATCGCCGACCTGGCCGCAACGATTGAGAATACCCCCTGCGATACCATCATGGTGGCAACGCCCATTGATCTGGCCCGGGTGGTGCAGATGAACAAGCCCAATACAAGGGTGAGCTATGCCCTGCAGGAGATTGGGAGTCCTTGCTTGGAAGATGTGTTGGGGGCGTTTTTGAAGAAGTAAGCGAGCACAAGGGAATATGGTCAAAATAGAGAGAAAGCTAACCCGGTTTTGGGTTAGCTTTCTCTTTTTTGGCTTGTGTGGCTTTGTTTGCAGTTGCTTGTTTGGTATGGCTACATCCCCAACAACTTCTTTTTCTTATGCTCAAATTCTTCTTCTGTAATCAGTCCGCTATAGAGCATGTTTTGTAATACTATAATCTCGTTTGTAATCTCTTGAGCGGAGCGAGTGTTTGCTCCTGTAGCTAGTTCAAAATCGGCTTTAGTTGCTGCCTCTGCAATGTAATCATGCGCCTTTTGTGCAAGAGCTATATCATGCGCATTGAAGGGTAGCGTATAATTTGCATGTCCCGATCCCGATCCGCCAGCAATATATAATTTTAGAAAACCCACGCCTTCACGAAGGCCGCTCTGTGCAACATCTTCAAACGTTACGCCGGAAAGTTGGGAAATTGGGACACTTTTTCTTTCTTTGTTATGCCTTCCAAACTCAATGATAGTGATGGTATTCCCTGATATAATCCATTCCTCTACTTTGTCAATGGAGGTTGGTATCATAGGGATTCGTGCAGGATTGAAGCGATTAGAACGCAAAAATATTTCGCCAGTATTGCTGTCTATAAATGATTTGTGCTCTTCGGGTCTTTTGTCAAGCTTTGCACGTTCTTCTATAAGTGCTTTTTTCTTTTCATATTTTTCAGGATTAATTCTTTTTTGAATAGACGAAATGATAGAAACGATGATATACCCTACAATGGTAATAGCACAGCAGAGTACGAACCAAGCAAGGATCATAACTACAACAGAATCCGCCCACAAATTGTTCAAAACCCAATCAAATAGTGGCATATATGTCGTCTCCTTTCGCAATAGTATATACATCACCTACGCTCTTTCCAACAACAAAAGCACAGGTAATTTTATCACAAAGTTGACCAAATTTGCAACAAAAACGGGCTTTTTCCGTTGAGACAAAAGCCCGTTTTTATTATTTGATATGCTTACAGCAAGGAAAACGCAGTCGCCAGCCCGACAAACACAAGGGCAACCGACGAGGACAAGGTAATCAGGATATTAAACGACGGCCCTGCCGTGTCTTTGAAGGGATCGCCTACGGTGTCGCCGATGACGGCGGCTTTGTGGTTCTCGCTGCCCTTGCCGCCGTAGTTACCGGCTTCCACATGCTTTTTCGCATTATCCCATGCACCGCCTGAGGTCATCATAAACAGCGCCAGGGCAAAGCCGGACACGATGATCCCCGCCAGGAGACCGATGACGCCTGCCGCACCCAGAATAACACCTGTGCCGATGGGCATCAAAAACGCCAGGAGCGCCGGGGAGAGCATTTTCTTCAGTGCACTCTGGGTACACAGATCGACGCATCTCGCATAATCCGGATCTGCTGTGCCCTCCATCAGACCTGCGATTTCTCTGAACTGACGGCGGACTTCGATGACAATGCTCGACGCCGCCTGATGTACCGCAGAGATGGTAAGTGCGGCGAAGAAAAACGCAGTCGCCGTGCCGAGGAACAGGCCGATGAGCACAGCGGGATTTGTGATGCTGAGATCCAGCGCGTAACCCAGTTGGCCCTCCGCCAAGCTCATATATGAGACCAGCAGAGCCAGGGCAGTAAACGCCGTGGAACCGATGGAGAAGCCTTTCCCCGTGGCCGCCGTGGTGTTGCCCAGGGCGTCCAGCGCATCGGTGCGTTCCCGCACTTCCGCCGGGAGGTGTGCCATCTCCGCAATGCCACCTGCGTTGTCCGCAACGGGGCCAAATGCGTCAGTGGCGAGCTGCACGCCCAGAGTGGAGAGCATCCCGACAGCAGCGATCCCGATACCGTAGAGGCCTGCGAACATACTCTCATTTCCGCCTGCGATGATAAAGCTTGTAATGGCCGCAACACAAATGGTCACAATGGGGCCAACGGTGGCCTTCATACCCAGGGCCAGACCACCAATCATAACGGTTGCCGCACCCGTCTCCGTCGTTTTCGCAAGTTCTTGGGTCGGTTTGTACATATCAGATGTATACCGTTCTGTAAAATAGCCGATCATAATGCCTGCCAGAATCCCCAGGACGATAGAGCCGTAGATGCCCCACATATTATCCTGCATAGATGCCACGTACCGTCCCAGGCCAAGCGCTTGCTCTGTGCCGGGGTCAGCCAGACCCACGACAAAAATTGTCAGCGGCAAGGACGCAATCGCCGCAATGGCGGCGGAGACAAAGGTTCCCATATGTAATGAGTGAAGCAGTGATTTTTGACTTGCATCCTCTTTGGTTCTGACAAAGAATGTCCCGATGATTGAGGCGACAATGCCGACTGCAAATACTAATATGGGGAGAAGCATACTGCGATAGCCATATCCGACACCAACGCCTAGTGCAAATGTAGCAATAATGGCGTGGGCATAGGCCTCATATAAGTCCGCGCCCATGCCGGCCACGTCGCCCACGTTATCGCCCACGTTATCTGCGATAACAGCGGGGTTTCTGGGGTCATCTTCCGGAATACCGACTTCCACTTTACCCACAAGATCAGCGCCCACATCCGCCGCTTTGGTGAAAATACCGCCACCGACACGGGCGAACATAGCCATAGAGGCGACACCCAGGCCGAACTTGACCATGGACTCACCGATGACATGGGCATCTGCGCCGAACACAAAACGCAGGAGCAAAAACCACATGGTAATATCAAGAAGCCCCAGCCCGGCAACTGTAAAGCCCATGACCGTTCCCGAGGAGAACGATACGCGAAGCCCTTTGTTCAAACTCTCCGTCGCCGCATTTGCCGTGCGCGCGTTGGCGCTTGTGGCGACTTTCATGCCGATGTATCCGGATAGGCCGGTGAAGAACCCGCCCGTTACAAACGCAAAGGGAGAGAAACGATTTACAAGCACAATATCCAAACCCAGCATCTCCGGTATGAAAGCGAGGCCGAGCAGAATAACAAATACAACGGCGAAAAACTTAAACACAGCGGAATATTGCCGTTTCAAGTAGGCGTTGGCTCCCGTTCGGATCGCCGCCGCAATTTTTACCATCGTCTCATTGCCTTCCGAGTATTTTAATACCCTTCGGCTCTGTAAGAACGCAAACCCAAGTGCCAGTGCTGCGCCTACGATGCCCAACCAAAACAGATGTACAATACCCAAAATAATCTCTCTCCTTTTTCTTTATATTTAAAGGGCAACCCAACTTTCCCCCATTATAATATAGCGATATATCTCTGCCTTGTCAATCCTTTTTTCTATTGATCGAATATTTTTTTAGACAACGAAGAACGGGCCACCAAACTCGGTGGCCCGCTATTCGTTCAGAAAACAGTTTTTAGATCAGCAGCATCACATCCGCATAGGGCAACCCGAACTCCTCGGCTACTGCCCGGCAAGTCATCTGTCCGCCGTAGCAGTTTACGCCGGGCGCAAGCCCCGGCTCCGCCTGTAGAGCCGCCTCCAGTCCCAAATTGGCGATCATCGTCCCGTAGCGCAGGGTCGCGTTGGTCAGCGCCACGGTGGACGTCCGGGATACGGCCCCCGGCATATTGGCTACGCAGTAGTGAATTACGTCATCTACCACGAAGGTGGGGTCGTCGTGATACGTCATCTTTGTGGTCTCGCAACATCCGCCCTGATCCACTGCCACGTCTACAATCACACTGCCCGGCTTCATCTTCGCTAAATACTCCCGCTTGATCAACTTCGGTGCCGCCGCACCGGGGATAAGTACCGCCCCAATGACCAGATCTGCTTCCACCACAGCGGCCTCAATGGCGGGTGCTGTACTGTAGATGGTCTGTATCTGCTGACCGAAGATATCATCCAGATAAGTCAGCCGGTCTAAGTTATTGTCGATCATCGTCACCTGGCCGCCCAGCCCGATGGCCATCTTACAGGCACTGGTCCCAACCGCACCGCCGCCGATGATGACCACCTTGCCCCGTGCCACGCCGGGTACACCGGCCAGGAGCACGCCCCTGCCGCCCACGGGTTTTTCCAGGCACCTGGCCCCTACCTGGACACTCATCCGCCCGGCAATTTCGCTCATGGGCTTTAAGAGCGGCAGGCCACCGTGTTGGTCCTCAATGGTCTCATAGGCCACCGCTTTGACCCGCTTTTCGAGTAACTTTTCCGTCAGGATGCGATCCGCCGCCAAGTGGAGATAGGTGTACAAAATCTGCCCATCCTGCATGAGATCGTATTCCGCCGCCAGAGGCTCTTTGACTTTGACAATCATATCGCTCTTTTCCCAGATCTCTTTGGCCGCAGGCAAAATGGTCGCCCCCATTGCGGCGTAATCCTCGTCGGAAAACGAGGAACCCGCACCTGCGCCCGCCTGGACGTACACCGTGTGGCCAAATAGCGCATACTGCTTGACATTCTCCGGCGTGAGTCCTACCCGGTACTCATGGGTTTTAATCTCCTTTACGCATCCAATTATCATTGTATTCTTACTCCTTTTTTGGAATTTATCGTTTGCATCTTGACAAAACCGTGTTTTCTGACTATAATGACCCTTGCGTTATGCGAGAGTGCTGGAATCGGTAGACAGGCACGTTTGAGGGGCGTGTGTCCTATGGCGTATGGGTTCAAGTCCCATCTCTCGCACCAGCTTCCCCACGGGACAAGTCCCGTGGGGGTTCCTTTATTTGATCTATTACGGCGGGCAAAGCCCGCCTATACCAAGGTTTTGCTTCGCAAAACGCTTGGCGCCGCACTTGCGGCGGGCTGAAGCCCGCTGGGAGAAGCGAGTTACATTTCGCAACTTGCTTCTTTTGCGTTTGATGGGACTTATCATAGCGAATTTTTTTTACTTTGTCAAAAATTTTTTATACGCTACCGCTTCCACCAAGAAAAGTCCTGTAACCTCGCAGTTACAGGACTTTACCATGTCAGTCTAGTTAAGCCGTTTTTTAGCGCTGCACACGGCCGGAGGCATTGCCTGCGGCTAAGGCCTTCACTTCATCCACGCTCATCAGATTAAAGTCCTGCTCAATTGCATGTTTGAGACAGGACGCCGCCGTCGCAAAATTAATGGCATCTTGGTTGCTATACCCCTGCATCATTGCGTAGATCAGCCCGCCGCCGAAGGAATCGCCGCCGCCAACTCTGTCTACGATATGAATGAGATATTCTGGCGCAAAGCAGACGCTGCCGTCTTCATACAACATGCCCGACCACTTGTTGTCGCTGGCCGAGAGGCTCCCCCGCAACGTGATGGCCACTTTGGAGATTCCAAACCGCTCGCTGAGCTGTTTTGCCACGGAGGCATACCCCTCTAAGCTCAGCTCTCCCTTTTCAATATCGGTACCCGCTGCGCTGATGCCGAATACGTCGTGGGCGTCTTCCTCGTTGGAAATGCACACATCAACATAGGGCATGAGCTTACTCATCACCTCTTGGGCCTGTTCACGGGTCCATAGCTTATTGCGGTAGTTAATATCACAACTGACCACGATGCCACGTTCTTTTGCGGCTTTGACCGCATCCATACACGCCTGCGCCGCATCTTCGCCGAGGGCGGGGGTAATGCCTGTGAAATGGAACCACGTAGCTCCTTCAAAAATTTCTGCCCAGTTAAACTCTCCCGGCTTCGCCAGCGCAATTGCCGAGCCCGCTCGGTCATAAATCACCTTAGAGGCCCGCTGAGAGGCGCCCTTTTCTACATAATACGCACCCAGTCGATCTCCGCCACGCAGCATAAAGCTTGTGTCAACGCCATATTTCCGCACAGCGTTCACGGCACTTTGCCCGATCTCATGTTTGGGTACTTTGGTCACAAAGGCAGCCGGGACTCCATAGTTTGCCAGGGATACCGCCACATTGGCCTCCCCGCCGGCATAGCTGGCCTCAAATGATTCCGCCTGTACAAAACGCAGATAGCCGGGCGGGTTTAAACGCAGCATAATCTCGCCGAAACATACAATTTTATTCAAAGTAGCACCCTCCTCAGCCTAAGCCTTCCACGTATTTTTTTGCAAGTGCGGTGATTTTGTCAAATTCACCGGCTTCCACCCAGTCCTTATTTACCAGATTGCCGCCGACCCCAAAGCCCACGGCGCCCACAGCGAGAAAGTCCTTCAGATTTCTCTCATTCACGCCGCCCACAGCCAAAAACTTTAGATGGTTCAACGGCGCACGGATTGCTTTGAGATAGTCCACCCCTAAGCTCCCCATGGGGAACAACTTGATAAAATCGGCCCCCGCCTCGTGGGCGATCATACACTCGGTGGGTGTCAGTGCGCCGGGGATGGAGACAAGGCCCATTTTGCGCACTTCCGTAATGAGCGTCGGATTTGTGACAGGGGTGATGATGTACTGTGCACCGGCCTCGGCGGCCATGTCAAGCTGCGCTCTCGTGCACACGGTTCCCGCCCCCGCCGATACGCCTTCTTTGACAAGGGCACGTATGGCGTTCGCCGTTGTAGCAAACGAATCGGGATCGGACTGGTTGAACGTGACTTCGATCATCTTAATGCCGCCTTGTCCCAAGGCCTGTGCCAGGGGGATAATTTGTTCCTCCCCCAGTCCCCGCACAATGGCGACTAGCTTGTTGTCAAGGACCGCTTGAATTGTATGTTCTCTCATAATCGCCGCTCCTTTGCCTATAGTGCGGTGCGCAGAAGTTCTTCAAACAGCTCCCGACTCACCGGGCGGGGGTTTGTCTTGACGTGGGCCATGGACGTCTGGATATTATCCAGTATATACGTGATGTCAATTTGATCGGCAGAGACATATTCGGTCAGCTTTGTCGGGCATTCCAGCTCGGCGCAGAGTTGTTCCACAACTGCAATGGCCGCCTCGGCCAGTTGACGCTCATTCTTC
Source organism: Oscillospiraceae bacterium (assembly GCA_009780435.1). Taxonomy (GTDB): domain Bacteria; phylum Bacillota; class Clostridia; order Oscillospirales; family Oscillospiraceae; genus WRAB01. The sequence continues at coordinate 102,535 of WRAB01000003.1, forward strand.
CCGCCGGGATCGACGCCGAGGGCCTTTGCCACATCGGCATACTGTGGGATGGCGTGCTCCAGGTTGAGCCGCATGGAGGGGGCAAGGAAAATCGAGCAGGAGTCGCCGTGGGGGATGGATAGGATGGCGCCCACCGGCTGGCCTACAATGTGTGCAAGGCAGGTTCCCACTGTGATGGCGCAACCCGCAAAAAAGCTACCCAATAACAAATCCTGACGGGCCTGTATATCGGCGGGATTTTTGTACGCCTGCACAATGCTTTTGGAAATCAGTTCAATGGCCTTGAGGGAATACATCCTGGAGATGTCGTGGGCAAATATGGAAGAGTAGGATTCAATGGCGTGGGTCAATGCGTCCATACCGGTGGCCGCAGTCACCCGGGGCGGCATGGAAACAGTCGTCTTCGGGTCAAGGATTGCAACCTGGGCAATCATAGCGGTGTGAAATATCGCCTTTTTAAAGCCCTTTTCCGGGTTGTACACAACACTCACTTTAGTGGCCTCGGCTCCGGTGCCGGCTGTTGTGGGAACGGCAATAAACAGGAGCGGGATCTGTTCCACTGGCTTTCCGCCAAGCTGGTAGTCCACCGTCGCGCCGCCGTTTGTCGCAATCAGGGCGATGGTTTTTGCCGCATCTAACACGCTGCCGCCACCGATGGCTACCACGGCGTCACATCCAGATGAAATACACAGCTCTGCGCCTGCATCAATGACGGCGAGATCGGGTTCTTTTACAACTTTATCGTAGAGCACAACGCCTACACCCGCTTTTTCTAGGGACTCCTGCACCGTTTTTACCGATGGGGCCTCGGCACTGAACACCACTAAAAAGACCTTGTTTTTTCCGTACCACTCCAGCACAGAGGGAATCTCCAAAATCGTGTCCTCTCCGAGAAGAACTTGTCTGGTCGTTACAAAATCAACCACGTAAACCACCCTTTCATTCAATCAATAAAATAATAACCATACAGGTTCACTACCTATATGTTCTTAATTCTAGCACACCGTCCTGTCTATTGCAACATAAATTCCAGCACAAGCAAAATGTTTCATAAAATATATTGACATTTTCACAAATCACTATTATACTTTTTACACAACAGATCGCAAACATGTATCGAACGGAGGTTGTTACTTATGGATTTCAGTTATGATAATCTAGTAAAGCAGGAACAGCAGCTTGTGCTACCCGAATTTAACAGTGATGTGGCATACAAGCTGGGCATGATGATGATTGATCGCGCAAAAAAAGAGGGCAAAGTCATCGCAGTCTCTATCACAGTTGCCAAGCAAAATATGTTCCACTACGCCCAAGACGGACTCGGGCCGGACGCCGACAACTGGATCAGACGTAAATCCAATGTGGTGTATGAGTATCAGAAGAGCTCCCTCCTGATAGGACTCAAGTTGGAACGTGAAAACTCCACCCTGATCGCCCATGGCCGCAACCCCAATGACTTTATGGTCAACGGTGGATCTTTCCCCATCATTGTGAAAGGCGCAGGCGTGATTGGCGCCATCACTGTAACCGGTCTCCCCCATTGGGACGACCATGAATACGTGACAATGGCACTGGCAGAACACCTGGGTGTATCAATTCAATAGTATAAATCTGCAATGAAAACGATAAGGAGGAACAATCATGATTTTAGACAACATTAAAAATGCAAAGAGGTACTACAGCTATAGTGACCGTGTCAAGACCGCTCTGGAATACCTAGAAGAAAACGCCGAAGCGCTGATCACCATGGAGGCGGGCCGCGTCGACATTGACGGCGACAACATCTATGCGCTGGTTCTGGATCGCCCCTGTGATCCAGACTACGACTCCTACTGGGAAGGCCACCGCCTGTACCTGGACATCCACTACGTAGCCGACGGCGAAGAATGGTTTGGATGGGCGCACATCTCTGATATGACCGAAATGGAATACGTTGCCCAGATCCCGGGAGAACACGCAAAATACAAAGATAAGCGCCACGCGGGATCCTACTTCCTGATGCGCAAGGGCGATTTCTGCCTCACCGACCTGGAGGATATCCACGCCCCCAGCATCTATCGCCCCAACTCCCCTTTCCTGCGCAAAATTTGCGTAAAAGTGAAGCTGTAATCTATAGTCTTGCAAAAACAACAAGCACCGCGCAGAACATTGCCGATGCTTGTTGTTTTTGATCGGAATAAAAGGCAACTTGCAACTTATGGCTTTTCATGTATAATGGAACGGGCAATGCAAGATATCTTAAAAATTTGATCAAAACTTAAAGTTGGAGGAAAGTTTGGTGCAGGTACAAGGACGACAGTATTTATACAAGATCGTATATGATACTTTGAAGCAAGAAATATTGGATGGGATATACACATACAGCGTCATCCTACCCTCCGAACGGGAAATTTCGATTCGCTTTGATGTTGACCGCACAACAGTCCGCAAGGCGCTGGAATTGATTGTGGCCGACGGCCTTGTGGAAAAGCGCGCCGGAGTGGGAACCCAGGTCATTTACAAACCAGATCAGCCGGTGGCAACACCTTTAGGCAAGGACAAGCTGGTCGGGTTTTTTATTGTTGAAAACGGCAAAACCAATAAAAAGATATCCCAGCCCTTTTATTCCGATTTATTTTACCACGTGGAAAATCAGTGCAAGAAGCATTCTGCCAATGTGATTTATTCCACCATTAAAGATAAGGACGATTTGGGCGGCATGATTTCCCAGCGGGGATTTTCGGGCATTATTTTTTGCAGTAAGACCGACGGCAGCTATGTAGAGATCGCTCAAAGCCATGGCATCAAGGTTGCCCAAATCCTCGGCTACAATGATCGTGGTCTAACCATACGGTACGACAGCGCCGAAATCGGAAAACTTGTAATTGACTGCCTTGTGGAAAAAGGACACCGTGAAATTGGCCTGATTACAGGACCCAATGATTTTGGCACAACGAGTGATCGGATGCGGGGCATTTTGCTGGCCATGTACAGTCACGGGCTGGATCTGAAAAAGGAATTGATCTTTGAAGGGACCTGGGAGCACGAGAGCGGATATGACTGTACACAGCAGATACTTGCCCTCAAAAACAGGCCCTCCGCTATTTATGTATTTAACGATATGATGGCAATGGGCGCCATGCAGGCCATCGCCGACCAAGGACTGAAAATCCCAAAAGATATCAGCCTGATTGGCAGTGACAACATGGATAAAATGCGCCTCAGCAGCCAGAACCTCACCACAGTAGACATTAATATCGCATCTATGGCCGAAGTGGCAATTGATTATTTTTTCAATGATGGTTACCACTATATTGATGGCACAAAAATTATTGTCCCGGTCACCTTTTTGGAAGGCAACACAGTGAAGGATTTGAACCAATAATCATAATACGACTCATCACCCAACAGCCTGTTTGGTCTAACGACACAAGCAGGCTGTTTTTTGCGAAAAATATTGAACAAAATTTCATATTGAGAATTGTGCTAAATGTCTATAATTGGCCTTTGGCAGGATATTCTGCTGTAAAACTATTGACAGCACAACGTAATATTGGTAAACTTCTAACCACAAAATAGCACCAGTTGTTTTCTTGTTGTTGTTTTTTAAGTTTTAATCTTGTTTTTGCAATATAAACAGACAACTGAAACAACAAGTGGTGTTTATTGTGTCAATTCGTGAAATGAATGGAGGATTTTGAAATGAACAGAAGAACAGCTAAGGTATTCGCAATCATGCTCGCAGTCGTACTCATGTTCTCATTGGTCGCATGCGGCGGCCAGCCTGAGACAACGCCTGCTCCAGCCGCTCCAGCGCCCGTAGAAACACCGGACACATCGGAAACGGAAGAACCCGCAGACACACAGGAACCCGCAGCCGTCGAACATATCTTCCGTCTGGCTGAGACGAATGCAGTAGATCATCCGACCAATATTGGCAACCTTGAATTTGCCCGCCTTGTTGAAGAGCGCACTAACGGCAGAATTCAAATCGAAGTCTTCCCCGCCGGACAACTTGGAGACGAAACCGCCGTCGTGCAAGAACTTGTAATGGGCACCATTGATTTTGGCCGTGTTTCCGTCTCCCCTGTGTCTACTTTCAGCCCCGGCCTCAACGCCATGCAGTTGCCGTTTTTATATCGGGATGCCGACCACATGTGGGCAGTTCTCAACGGGCCAATCGGTGAGGAGCTTCTGGCCGAGGTCGAATCTGCCGGCTTGGTCGGTTTGACTTGGTATGACTCCGGGTCAAGAAATTTCTACACCAATACACTACTTGAAACAATGGACGATTTCCCGGGCGTTCGGATTCGTATGATGGACAACCGCCTGATGATGGGCATCGTAGAAGCCTTTGGCGGCACCCCCATCGCCATGGGGCTGGGCGAAGTTTACGGCGCATTGCAAACCGGCGTGATTGACGGCGCAGAAAACAATGTGATCGCCTATGAGTCCTGGAGCCACTACGAAGTAGCCCCCTATATGCTTATGACCGGCCACTTACGTATCCCCGAAATTCTCATGGCCAGCAGACAGGCGATGCAACAGTTGTCCGCAGAAGATCAAGCGATTATTAAGCAAGCCGCCCATGAAGCCCAACTCTACCAGAGAGCCTATTGGACTGTGCGAGAAGTAACCGCTATGGAAAATGTCCTGCAAAACCCAGACGTTGTCATTACCGAGATGTCTTCCGCGGAATGGCAGAGAATGGCAGACGCCGTCGCCCACCTCCACGCTGAATTCGGAGAGGGCCACGAAGAACTAATCGAGCGGATCATAAACACGAGATAACAATAAACGCCGTAATTTAAAGAAGCCATTTATAGTGACAAAAAGCCACCCCGCTTTGAGCAACATCCGTTAAAACGGGACGGTTGCTGTTCAAAGCGGGGTGGCTTTTATTTCAGAAGGAGGTCATTATTTGATTACACATGCCACCTTGAAGCGTGGGGTCAATCGGTTCAGCGAAGGGCTGTATAAAGTCGTTGAAGCCCTCACTGTATTGATATTACTTACGGTCCTCATCGTTGTATCTCTTGAAGTTTTTATGAGATATATTTTAAACCGAGGACTCCCATGGATTCTTGAGATCGGGACATTGGGCCTACAATATCTCGCTTTTGCCAGCATGGTTTTGGGTGTCAGGTATAAGCAGCACATCTCATTGCTTGTTGTCTACAACCGGTTCCCTGAAAAGGGCCGGAAGGCCTTGGACATATTCGCCAACGTGTGTACATTGCTGTTCGGATTGGCCATCTGCTTCTTCGGATACCAGGTGACAACGCAAATGTGGCAGTTTGTCCTGCCTGCAACCCAGTGGCCCCAGGGGTTGACATATATCATATGCGTGTTCACCGGCGCCATTGTCGCATATGAATCCATTGTCTCCCTCCTGGGTTTGAACGAGAAGAACATAGAGTGGAAAGCGGCCCTATCAACGCCCCAAAAAGCCCCAAAGCTCCAAACGATAGAAGAAAAGCCGGGAGAACCGATAGAAGAGAAGGCAGAAGAGGAGGGCGAAGACGTTGTTTAGCACAGAGATAGCAATCCTGATACTAATGGGTGTGTTTGTGGGATGTATGATTTTAAAGGTACCCATTACGTTCTCTATTATGATCGCCTCTTTTTCCACTGCTTTTTATATGGGCCTCTCTCCCGTGTCGGTGGTACTGAACATGGTACAGGGCCTGCGCAACTTCGCCCTGCTCGCCATACCGTTTTTCATCTTAATGGGTGAAATAATGGGCGCAGGCGGAATCAGTGATAAAATACTCGGAATGGCAAACGCCATGGTCGGACGGGTCAGAGGCGGTTTGGGCTTGGTCAATATCCTCGCATCCAAGCTGTTTAGCGGCATGACCGGTTCCGCCGTGGCCGACACATCCACCAGTGGCTCAATCTTGATCCCGATGATGAAGAAGCAGGGGTATGACGACGGCTACTCCGTTGCTGTCACCTGTGCGTCTTCCGCCGTTACGATCTTGATTCCCCCCAGCCACAACATGGTGTTGTTCGCAGTCATGGCGGGGGCAGGCGTATCTGTCGCCGAGATGTTCCTTGCAGGGATTATGCCCGGCATTTTGCTCGGTCTCTGTCTGTTAGTGTTATGCTATATCATTTCGATTATCAGAAAATATCCCATCAGCGACTATATGGCCCCCAGAGAGAGAGTGAAAGCGATTCTGCATGGCATCGTCCCCCTGATGACGGTCATTATCATCATGGGTGGCGTCTCCTTCGGCATTTTCACGGCCACAGAATCAGCCGCAATCGCCTGTCTCTATGCGTTTATTCTGACCTTTTTTGTATACAGGAAGATTCCCCTCCGGGCGATGTACCCCATTATGGTGCGTACAATCCGGACGCTGGCTATGGTTCTTTGTCTGATCGCATCGGCAAGCGCATTTGGGGTGATCATGGCACGCCTGCAGGTTCCGGCCATGATTACCGAGGCGCTTCTCTCCATCAGCGATAACAGATACGTAGTATTTTTGCTCATCAATTTGCTGCTGTTACTTTTGGGTACTGTCATGGATATGTCGCCTATGATTCTGATTATGACGCCCATCCTCTTACCGGTAGCCACCAACTTTGGGATGAGCCCTGTACACTTTGGCGTCGTAATGCTCTTCAATTTGGCAATCAGCATGAGCACCCCGCCAGTTGGTACGGTACTGTTTACCGGCTGCGCCATAGGTAAGGTCTCGGTTGAAAAGGCCTCGAAGGCGCTGTTGCCGCTGTATGCGATTATGATTGCCGTGCTGTTTGTTGTCACCTATATTCCCTCAATTGCCATGTGGCTGCCGAACTTGATGCGGGGATAACCATTTAAAACAAAAGGAGGTCCACAGATGGACAAAACAGAGTGCATGTATTGTGATAACAAAGAAAAACGTGACAGCTTGATGACTTATGTAGCGGATTTAAAGGTCTCCAAACTATACCTGCTCCGAGAGCAGACCTACCATGGCCGCTGTGTCGTCGCATACAATAGACACGATGTCGAGTTGGCGGATCTTAGTAGCGAGGACGCAAGCCTGTTTATGGAAGACGTCCGGCAAGTGGGGCGGGCGATAAGCAAAGCCGTCAATCCAGCGAAGGTGAACTATGGGATGTACGGTGACTTGTTGCCCCATCTCCATACCCATGTGGTGCCAAAACAGAGAGATGGATGCACCTTTGGCCAACCCTTTGTTATGGCCGTTGACCCTCCGAAACATTTGGCTCCAGGGGAATATGACGCATTGATACAACGCATTAAAAGCAACTTGAACGGCTAGTCTTATATCGTCATTTAACTTAAAATTTGAAATTAATCTAGTATAGAAGAACGGTTACACCTGAAGATCAGGCGTAACCGTTTTTTACAGCCCTACAGCGACCACAAATATCCCTCTAAAATCAGGCTGGCGGCCACGGCGTCTAAGACTTGCTTTTTTTTCTTGCCACGTCGGCCCGCCTGTTTAAGGATATTATCCGCATCTACAGTTGTGCGACGCTCGTCCCAGAGGATTACGGGGAGATCAGTCAGCGCTCCCAGTTTTTCTTTCAACGCCTCGCTTTTCTCCGCCCGGGGGCCGAGGGAGCCGTCCATATTTTTCGGATACCCTAGAACCAAGCGCAAAACGCCCCGGACAGTGGCCGCCTCAACCACCGCCTGGGCTACACGCCCCATATCCCGCTCCGTAATCGTCCACGCTTCCCCTGTCAAGGTCCCTGTAGGATCCGAGACCGCGAGGCCGGTTCGTGCGTCTCCAAAATCGATTGCCATAATCCGCATAAGTCTTCTCCTATTAATACCCTACACATCACTTTCAACCATGATCTTCTCCATAATCTTCTTCCGAAACACCAGGATGAACACTGCGGCGATGACCACGATACCGGCAATGATAATGGCCGCCATGTAGTTGCCCCTCGAGATACGATCCCCCAAAAACACGTAGATGAGGGCGGAGGGGATATTCCCCACAACAACTGCTATCATGTACTTACCCAGCGAGACACGGGTCTCCGCAAACAGATACGGGCCTGCACTAGAGAGCCACGGGATCATAGCCAAAAAGAAGGCGACGAGTTCCGGCCGTCTGATTTTTTTCAGCCGCTCTTTTGACAGCAGTTTATTGTGCTTTACAGTTTGCTTTGTTCTTGGCGGGATCAAGCTGTGCAACTGGCGCACAGTGACAACTACAAATAGATTGCCCAGTGCGACACCGGAAAGAAAGATGAGCGGCCCCCAATAGATCCCATAGCTGAGACCCGTCAACACCCCCACCGCTGGGGCGGGAATGATGATGATAATGGCTTGCAGCGCAGATAATCCAATGAGTGCAGGGACGCCCCGCCAGCCAATGGAATTGACATACGCCACAATACTTGACTCGTCTTCCCCATGGGTGAGCATATCTCTGATCAGCGGAAATAACTGTACAACCATAACAATCAAAAGGCAGAAAAGTGCTGCCATCGAAATCACAGTTGCAATATTGTGTTTTTTCATAGCGCACCTTCCCATATACCGTCGCCGATTGACACTCTCCCAGATGATGCAATTGCCATCATTCTACCACACTCCCCGCCAAATTTCTACTGTCCCACCCTATTCCCGCTTTTTCAATTGAATTTTCCAAAATTTCAAGGTATAATACTCTCAGCGATTTTTATATAGTCATTTAACTTAAAAAACAGTTTTACTGTTTTTAAGTTTGGCAAGCGCAGCTTGCCATGCGGCATATGCCGCAACATGACGTATCACGGCGATTAACTGGCGCTATGCGCCGCGCAGGCCAGCGCCTGCTCTTCAAAAGCGTCTCGCTTTTGATGTTAATCTAGTATAGTTGTGAATTGCAGTGAGGTGGTTTAGCGTGAAGAGTAGAGTACAGAACTATCTGGAGTCCCTGCGGGACAAACACGTTGCCGTTTTGGGCATCGGGGTGAGCAATACGCCCCTGATCCGCCTGCTTGCCTCCAGCGGCTGTCAAGTGACCGCCTGCGACAAGAAAGATCGGGAAGATCTCGGCGATTTGGCCGACGATCTGGAGGCCCTGGGTGTCAGTCTGCGTCTTGGGCCGGACTATCTGGACAACCTGGAGGCCCATATCGCCTTTCGATCCCCTGGGCTGATGCCAAATCTCCCGGAGATCGCCGACATGGTGCGCAGAGGTATGGTCCTCACCAGCGAGATGGAAGTCTTTTTCACCCTCTGTCCCTGCCCCATCATCGGCGTCACCGGGAGCGACGGAAAGACCACCACTACTACAATTATTGCAAAGCTCTTAGAGCGGGCGGGGTTCACCGTCCACTTAGGCGGCAATATCGGCAGACCTCTATTGCCTGATGTAGACGGCATGAAAGCCGGGGATATCTGCGTGGCGGAGCTCAGTTCTTTCCAGCTAATCACCATGACCCAAAGTCCTCAAATCGCCGTTGTGACCAATATCGTGCCTAACCACTTGGACGTCCACTCCTCCATGGGGGAATACGTCCACGCCAAGGAGCATATCTACCTCCACCAAGAAGACACTGGTCGTTTGGTGCTCAATTACGACAACGAAATCACCGCCGCGTTTGAAGAACAGGCCGTGGCCCAGGTTACATACTTTAGCCGTACCAAGACCCTGCAAAACGGGTTCTTCCTCCGGGACAACACCCTCTGGATGGCCAAAAACGGCCAAGAGGTGGCCATTCTCCCCCGTGGAGACATCGCCCTGCCCGGTATCCACAATGTGGACAACTACTTGGCGGCTTTCGCCGCCACCGAAGGCTTGGTCCCTCTCGAAGTCTGGCAAAAGGTGGCCCGCACTTTCGCCGGGGTGGAGCACCGGATCGAATTTGTCCGCACCTTAGACGGTGTGACCTATTACAACGACTCCATCGCCTCCAGTCCCACCCGCACCATCGCGGGACTACAGTCCTTCCAACAGAAGGTAATCCTCATTGCCGGGGGCTACGACAAACAGATTCCATTCGACGAGTTGGGCGAGGAGATCGGCCTCCGGGTCAAGCACCTGATCCTCTCCGGCCACACGGCAGAGAAAATCAAGGACAGCGTAGAGACGACTGAGAGCGCCGTGGAAATCGAACTCTGCGAGGATATGGCCGCTTGTGTCGCCGCCGCCCATCGGGTGGCAACCGCGGGAGATATCGTCATCTTATCCCCGGCCTGCGCGTCTTTCGATCAATTCAAAAACTTTGACGAGCGCGGCAAGGCCTATAAGAAGCTCATACTGGATCTATAGGTGCCCATAGCGCGTTTATAGCCATGATATGCTGAACGACTACGTAGAAACGAAACAATGGAGCAATTTGGGATATGGATTTAATCAAAACACTAGAACATCTCTCCACAGCCCCCGGCCCTGCAGGGGCGGAAGACGGCGCTCGGCAGGTTGCCATCGACCTCCTCGCCCCCTACGTGGATCAGGTCACTGTAGATGCCCTGGGCAGTGTCATGGGTCATAAATCTTGCGGGAAACCGGACGCACCCCATATCGTGGTGGAGGCCCATCTGGACGAAGTCGGCTTTGTGGTCACGGGAGTGAAAGATACCTTTCTCACCCTGACCGCCTTGGGAGGCATTGATGCACGCCTCTTGCCGGGAGCACAACTTCTGCTGCTCTCTGATCCCCCCAAATCCGGGGTGATCGCCTGTCTGCCCCCCCATGTCCTTTCCCCAGAGGCCATGAAGAAAGGCATCGCATTGGACGATCTGGCTCTGGATTTGGGCCTCACGGAGGAAGAGGCCAAGGCCATCCCCCTGGGTACGCCGGTAGTTTACGATACGGTTCCCATTCCCATGGGAGACGGTCTCTTTTGCGGAAAATCGTTGGACAACCGGGCCTCTGTGGCGACAATACTCTTCGTCCTTGACCAGTTCAGGGACAAGCTGGATCAGGTCGATTTGACGATTCTATTCAGCGTCCAGGAGGAACTGGGGTGCAGGGGCGCCTCCCCCGCCCTGTTCGCCTTGGAGCCAGACTACTGCATCGTCTTGGATGTGACTTTCGCTCATACGCCGGACACGGATAAGTTCAAAACGTTCCCCATGGGGAGCGGTGCCGCCATCGGGGTAAGTCCTATGCTCAATCGAGACTTGACCGAACGGCTCAAGCGGCTGGCAACAGAACAGGATATCCCCCACCAGATCGAGGTTATGCCCGCAAAGACCGGCACCACGGCGGACATGAGCCAGATCTCCCGGACAGGCATCCCCACGGCGCTCATCAGCCTGCCCATCAAATACATGCACAACCCACGGGAGATCGTGGCTCTTGCAGATATCAAATCTGTGGCATCTCTCTTGGCCGCCCTATTAGAAGATATGGGAGGTAGGCACCATGCTTGATCTGCTGAAAACCCTCTGTTCTCTCCCCGGCCCATCCGGCGACGAGGACGCCGTACGGGAGTATATTCTCGAATGTGTCCGCCCCCATGCCGATGCCATCGTAGACCCCATAGGCAACGTCATCGTGGAGAAAAAAGGTCGTAAGCACAGCGGTAAGACCATTCTCCTGGCCGCCCATATGGACGAAGTCGGTTTTATCATCACCGGCATCACCGACGAGGGCTATCTGAAATTCTCCCCCTTGGGCAGCATTGATCGACGGGTTGTATTGGGCAAAGGTGTGCGGATCGGGCCAGCGGGCATCCCCGGTGTCATCGGCCTCAAGCCCGTCCACTTATCCACAAAAGAAGAGCGGGATCAAATCCCGGAGATCGAATCCCTTCACCTGGACATCGGCGTATCCGACGCCGAGGCCGCAAAGAAACTGGTCTCCCCGGGGGACACCGCCTGTTTTGACACCCAGCCCTTCGAGATGGGCGGGTGCCTCGTATCCAAGGCCATTGACGACCGGGTGGGCTGCGCTGTACTCCTCACCCTGCTCACGGAAGACCTCCCGGTGGATATCCACTTCGCCTTCACCGTCCAGGAGGAGATCGGTCTCCGGGGCGCAATGACAGCGGGATTCCGCATCCAGCCAGATATCGCCTTGATCTTAGAGGGTACAACGGCGGCGGATATCCCGGGGGCGGCACCGGGGAAAGAAATCTGCCGCATGGGCGACGGCGTGGTGATCCCCTTCATGGACAAGGGTACTGTATATGACCGCGCCCTGTACCGCCGGATTACAGCCCTGGCCGAAAAGCTGAACATCCCCTGGCAGACCAAGCAGGTCATCGCCGGCGGCACGGACGGGGCCGCAATCCAGCGGGCCGGGATCGGCGCACAGGTGGCGGGACTGGCAGCACCTGTGCGAAACCTCCACACCGGGGTCAATGTGGCAAGCCTGCAAGATATGGACCACCTCCTGAACTTGACCAGAGCCGTACTGGCGGACTTTGGAGAAACGCCCCTATGAGCGCATTCGTCTTTTCCGATCAGATTAGAGCGCTGGAGCAATCCGCTCTAGCCCGATGCGACCCCGCCTTCGCCCGGATCGACCAAACCGCAGAGGCCAATACCCGCAAAGTGTTAGACGCTTTTCACCGGCACCGGATCTCCGAGACCTTTTTCGCCGGGAGCACAGGCTACGGCCTGGGTGACCGGGGCCGCGACGCCCTAGACGCCCTCTTTGCCGACGTATTCGGCGGCGAGGCGGCTCTGGTGCGGGTGGGGCTGGTCAGCGGTACCCACGCCATTGCGGCGGCTCTGTTCGGCGCCCTCTCGCCCGGCCAGACGCTGCTATACGTAACAGGGCTCCCCTATGATACCCTCCACGGCGTCATAGGGTTGACTGGAAATCACCACGGCTCTATGAAGCACTACGGCATGGGCTATGCCCAGATCAACCCCGCCCGTGACGGCGGCCCGGACTATGACGCTATCCGAGCGGCGGCGGCCAAATCAGACGTTGGCGTCGTGGCTATCCAGCGCTCTCGCGGCTACTCCACCCGCAGATCCCTGACCATCTTAGAGATCGAACAAATCTGTCAGATCGTCCGCACAGTAAACCCCACTGTGCCTATTTTCGTGGACAATTGCTACGGCGAATTCGTAGAGACACAAGAGCCCCTGGACATGGGCGCCGATCTCATAGCCGGGAGTCTCATCAAAAATCCAGGCGGCGGCCTCGCCCCCTGCGGGGGCTATATTGTGGGCCGGGCCGACCTCGTCCAGGCGGCGGCAAGCAGGATGACAGCCCCCGGCATCGGCGGCGACTACGGGGCCACCCTGGGGCATAGCCGCCTGCTCTATCAGGGCCTATTCATGGCCCCACACACGGTTGCGCAAGCGTTAAAAACCGCCGTATTCGCCGCCGCCGTGATGGAATCCCTGGGCTTTTACGCCGATCCCGCTCCAGAGGCGATCCGAAGCGATATTATCCAGATGATCCAATTCGGAAACCCGGAGGCTCTCACCCGCTTTTGTCAGGGGATCCAACAGGGCGCACCGGTAGACGCCTACGTCACACCGGAGCCGGGGGATATGCCGGGATACGACTGCCCCGTCATCATGGCCGCCGGGGCTTTTATCCAGGGGGCCAGCATCGAACTCTCCGCCGACGGCCCCCTGCGGGAACCCTACGCCGCCTATCTCCAGGGCGGATTGACCTTTGAATCCGGCAAACTGGGCGTCCTCTGCGCCGCCCAGCGTATGCTGGAGGGCGGGTAAGCGCAAGCTCATAATAAGTTGTGGTTTTGTAATGCCTTGATTTTGGTTACAATCACAGTATGTTACACTGGATGAAGCGGATCGGATGGATTACATGCGGGGTCGCGATTATCGCCGTTTGCGTCAATCTATTCTTAGGCCCCCACACAATCGCCGCCGGAGGAATCACCGGACTTGCGATTATTTTAGAACGCCTGTTCACGGTTGACCGCTCGATCATTGTGCTCGCCTCCAACGCTCTCATCCTCGTCTGCACCTTTCTTTTTCTTGGAAAAGAAGTGTTTTTCAATACCGTGATCGGTGCAACGCTCTTGCCGGTGTTCCTCCGCATCACGCCGCAGCACATGCTTCTCACAGATACCATGCTCTCTATGGTCGCCGGGAGCATTCTCTTTGGCATTGCCGTTTCCATTTTATACGCAAATCACGCTTCCAGCGGCGGAACAGCAGTCCCGCCGCTTATTTTTAAGAAATATTTTAACCTCAATACCTCAATTGGACTATTTCTCTCTGATGGCGCCGTGGTGCTACTCAGCCTGATTGTGTTTAGCCTCGACTCGTTCTTCTATGCGATTTTCTCCATTCTCATTACAGCTATCACAATGAGCTATATTGAGTCCGGCATGAACAAGAAGAAGATGGTCTATATTATCAGCAATGAACACCAGTCTATCAAACAGGATATTCTCACCAAAATCGGCCGGGGTGTGACCCTCGTCCCCATCATCGGCGCATATGGGCGCAGGGAAACACATATGCTCATGGTCACGCTAGAGTCGAGAGAGTATCAAACTCTGCTCACAATTGTGGATGAATATGACAAAGAGGCTTTTATGATTACGGATACCGTATCAGACGTCCATGGCCGCGGTTTCACTTACGAATCTGGGAGCGTGTAAGGTTGGTTGAACTGTGTGGGGATGAATAGTCTCTATTTTTTCTACACATGCTAAGTAAGGGTGATATCATGGACAAAAGCAAATCTGATAAGAGCAACAAAGCAAACATGCAAACGCAAATTAAAACACAAAATGTCGATACGGGCCTGTCTGTTTTTAAAACGGATGACATTCGCCCTTATGAGCAAAAGAATATGCCGCAAGGCACTTTTAACAAAAAGAGAGGCGGCAAATAATCCTTTTTCCACCTTGACATTGCTAAAGTCGAAATGGGCCGCACGCTCCTATCTTGGAGAGCGGCCCATTTTCACATTGTTTTAGGGTGCTACGATCTTCCCCAATGAGACAAAATTGACTTGTCGGCGGCAACTTTATTTACAATCTCAGAGCCGGAATGACAGGTATCAAAGGTCCCGTTGCCGATCTCGGTTATCACGGCGTTTAATAAGTTTTCATAATACCCTTCCGGGGTTATTTCAGTGGTTGTTTTATGAAAATGCTGTTGTGACGCCGCCGATGCGATATTGGCATATTCCTCTTTCACTTGTGCGATTAATTCTTCTCGCTTCATGCGCTACTCCTTATCCATATGAAATTTACTTGCCGGCAAGTGATAAAACAATCACCTATCGCTCCCCGGTTTATGCCGGTTGCCTGATTGCTTCTTGTTGTTCCGCCCTTCGCCGTCCGGGGCGCTTTGAGCCATTGTCGTTTTACTATCCGCTTTTTCTTTTCGGATGCGTTTCGGGTCTAGTTGACTGTCTTTCGGCATAAGAGGCCTCCTGAATGAATTTTCTATGTATTAGTATGACACGAAAAGATCGGGTAAATACTATATTTTTAGTTTCACGAATCATAGGAGGATGAACATGGCAAAAGCAGGTATGCGTCGCCCGGATCCTAAGGATCCACATGGCACAGAAAGCAATAAAAAGCAGCGCTTCCCTAAAAATGATGCGCCCCCTGTGCCAGAGCTGCATGGAAAAGTCAAATCTGGCAAAAAAGCAGCAAAACCGTAAAAAATTATAGGCAAGGGGGCATAAACGTAAGTTTTATGCCCCCTTGCTAGTGAATCACACCGTTATAATAGAGGTTTGTGAGTTCCAGGGTATCTTGCCAATAGCCTCTATGACCACCGGCCCAGTTTGCCGGCAGAATCACAAAAACATGTGTAACATCCCGCGATGAAAAAGAGATATCTGCATAATAGAACTCATCTTGCGAGTTCACCTGAACGGTTCCGACGTTACGCCATCCAATCCCGTCGGCCCGCACAAATACTCTCCAGTCCCTCCCGAGATTAGCGCTTCCCAGGTCGGTGCTTCCGCCCGTTAGCGAATCCACCCTATATCTGATTCTAAATCCGGTACAATTCGGCACAGGATTAGTAAATTCCCAAGGCGCACCACTCCATGTGCCTTCATTTGTCGTGAGCAAACGCCTTGAATGCTCACCCCATCTCAATCTGTACGAATTGTGCACATGAACTCTTACCCTCGTACTTACTCCGCCCGCCGTTATGTGTACCGTGTGATTTCCGCGTATCGCGTGGCAACAATACGGCGGCGCCGTAATTAGGCCCGTAGAGGATATATGGAGTCCGGGTGAACTATATGTTATCTCCACATCAGCATCAGCCGGATATATGCGCACATTGAGTTGATGTGTTTCGCCGAGTTCAAGGTGAACCGTGTCTAAATCGACGTCCACCCGCTCTGCGGCAATCCTTACGTGGAAGCGGTAAGTTTGTAATATGTAATCCCCTTGGCTGACCGTGATCGTCGCATCCCCTCTTCCGATTGCTGTGATCGTCCCGTCATCGGGCGAAATAGATGCAATGTCATTATCGCTGCTACTGAACTCTAACCGTTGTGCAAGCGCATGTCGCATGGAGTCGTCATCGCCGTCAAATGCATAGTCAAGCAGGCCTGTAGGTTGCAGGAACTCAAATATATTATCAGTTCTGCCACGCCAGAGTTGGGTGCTGTCTTGTATATCCTGCCAACGCAGCGAATGCCATGTCTCATAATGACTGTTATCGGTAAAACCGGAACGCAATGATATGGTTGTCATACCAGGCTCTGTTGCAATCATACTCCAAGCATCTGTTTCAAGCTGCGAAAAAGAAAAAATATTGTCGTCCAAAGCGTGTAGATATAGATAATCTTGATTAAAAATGGGCGGATTCCCCACCACCGAAAGTTGCTCTCTTTCTCCCCCGACAAATAAAATATTGCTGTAATGGTTGCCGGCATAGGAAAACCATTCATAATATCTGTTGTTCATGTAAAATACGATGCCGGCTGCAATTACAAGAAGCGAAGTAAGCGCTGCGACTATAATCCGCACTTTTCTTGTTTGCATGAATTTCTTCTTTCGTGCCACTTCCCCCATCTTTTAAAGTCCTCCCTCTCTCATGAACTAGAGCAATATTCGCAATATAGTGACTCAAACCGTTCCGCCTTTATTTCTTTTATATTATCATATTGTTTGCGATAATTATACTCCTCTTTTTCGATTTTGAAGAAGTTTTCCGGTCACATATCACCATTTACAGGGGTTGACGAAACAGTAGTAGCGCATTACAATACGATCAGACTACATGGCGGCCTACCAATCGGGAGTGAACACATGAACGCAAAACAAAAGATCAACGCCCTGAAAGAGACAATTAACCGGCACGATCACAGCTATTACGTGCTGGATACCCCCACCGTCTCTGACCACGACTACGATCAACTCATGCGAGAGTTGATCGCATTAGAGGCCCGGCACCCGGAGCTGGTCACCTCCGACTCCCCCACCCAGCGGGTTGGCGGTGCGCCCGTGGATTCCTTCCGGCAAATCACCCACCAGGTGCCGCTGGAGAGCTTAAACGACGCCTTTTCCTTCGAGGAGCTGGAAGAGTTCGACCTCCGGGTATCCAAGGTGATCGAACACCCGGAATACGTAGTGGAGCCGAAGATTGACGGGTTATCCGTGGCCCTCTACTACGAAAACGGCCTGTTCGTCCGGGGCGCCACCCGCGGGGACGGCACCGTGGGCGAGGATGTGACAGAAAACCTCAAAACCATCCGCACCCTTCCCCTGTCTTTGACAGACACCCCGCCCCTCTTGGTCGTCCGGGGGGAGGTCTACATGTCCAAACAGGTGTTTCAAAAACTCAACGAGCAGCGGGAGGAGAACGGCGAGGCCCTGTTCGCTAATCCCCGCAATGCCGCCGCCGGCTCCATGCGCCAACTGGACCCCAAAATCGCCGCCAGCCGCCGCCTTGATCTGATGGTTTTCAATATTCAGGCCGTGGAGGGGAAGTCCTTTGCCCACCACAGCGAGACATTGGACTATCTGCAACAGTTGGGGTTCCCTACCAACCGGTATCGTATATGCACCGCCATTTCAGACTGTTGGGCGGAAATTGAAACCATCAACGCCGGGCGAACTCAATTTCCTTACGACATTGACGGCGCTGTTATCAAACTCAACGACCTCCACGACAGACAGGAACTGGGCAGCACCTCCAAGGCCCCCCGCTGGGCCGTAGCATATAAATATCCGCCGGAACAGAAATCCACGGTGGTCAGAGATATCGTCGTCCAGGTGGGCCGCACAGGGGTGCTAACCCCCAAGGCCGCCCTGGAACCCGTCCTCCTCATGGGTACCACTGTCACAAACGCCAGTCTCCACAACCAGGACTATATCGACGAAAAAGATATTCGCATCGGCGACACCGTCCTCGTCCAAAAGGCGGGGGAGATCATCCCGGAAGTCGTCGCCGTAATCAAAGACAAGCGCCCGGCAGATACAGTCCCTTATGCCCTGCCAAACACCTGCCCCGCGTGCAACTCCCCCGTCATACGGGATATGGACGGTGTAGCAATCCGCTGTACCGCCGCCGATTGTCCGGCCCAACTGTTGCGTAACATCGCCCACTTCGCCTCCCGAGATGCCATGGATATCGAAGGTCTGGGGTCCTCCATTGTCCAGCTACTGGTGGAAACCGATTTGATCCACTCCGCCGCCGACCTCTACTATCTGGACGTCACACAAGTGGAGCCCCTCCCCCGCATGGGTGAGAAAAGCGCCGCCAATCTAATGGCAGCTATCGAGCAGAGCAAAACCCGGGATCTCTCCCGGCTCCTCTTCGCCCTGGGTATCCGCCAGATGGGCCAGCGTACCGCTAAGCAGATCGCCGCCTATTTCGGCTCTCTGGAGGCCTTGAAGGCCGCCGACCTGGAAACCCTTGTCAAACTGGGCGATATCGGCGAGGTCACAGCGTCCTACCTTCTCAATTGGCTGGCTAATCCCCATTCCCAACAGCTGCTGGATCGGCTAGAGCAGGCGGGGGTCAACACAATCAGCCAGACGACCCAGTCCGACACCCGATTCACCGGCCAGATCTTTGTCCTCACCGGCAGTTTGGATCACTACACCCGTGACGAGGCCGCGGCGATTATTGAGGGCATGGGCGGTAAGGTCGCCTCCTCCGTGTCCAAGAACACGTCCTATGTCTTGGCCGGGGAAAAAGCCGGGAGCAAACGCCAAAAAGCCGAGGCGTTAGGGCTCCATATTCTCACCGAATCAGAATTTCAGCAGATGATCCAGTGAAAAGATATTGACAATCACGCCAGATAGTGCTATGATTTCTTGGCTGACTTGGGGATTGGTCGCTTAATACCGCCCCAGGTCGGCCCCACCGCAAGCGGGTGTAGTTCAATGGTAGAATTCCAGCCTTCCAAGCTGGCAGCGCGGGTTCGATTCCCGCCACCCGCTCCAAATTTCCAACAGGACAAATCCTGTTGGAAATTTTTATCTATACGAACGGCGGACACGGCCAATACGAACGAGGGAGACCCTATGAAAAAAGAAAGAGACAAAGAAACAAGGCGCAGCACGGCACTGCTCCATGTGTTTGCAGCAGTGTTTGGCTGTTGCATTCTCTTGGTGGTGTCTGCGGTATCGGAGTGGAAGCTCCCGGTAATAGGTAGCGTGGAGCGATTTCTCCCCCATTTTGTCGGCGTCGGCATAGTTGCTCTGGGCGGCATGATTGTCGGCGTCGCCATCTGGCTTCGTGCGTTCTCTGTCCGCAGGGCGCGCGTGTTTGTAAAGAGCCTAGAGCGTAACCTAGAGCACAGCACAGAGATTACCATGGGCAAAGTGGATTTTGAGAACGAGCAGGGCGAAATCATCACAGTGCGCGTGGTGCGCAGCAACTATGACTTGTTTGCAGAAGGGGACGTCGGCATCCTCCACTATGAAACCAACAAAGAGCAATTCTTTAGGGACGAAGCATTCTTTAAAAAATTTGAGCGCGAGGGACGAAGCGCTATCTTTGCACGAGTGAGAGATAAGCACTGCAAAACCTGCGGCGCACCTGTCCAGATAGATAAGTTCCGTGCTGAAATCATCTGCCAATTTTGCGGCGACCATTTGGGCGGCACAAGCGACGAGTCAACTGCAAAACCTACAAAAAACAACGCCGCTATGAAATTTGGATTTTTTCTTGGCACTCTGTTTTTCCCGGTGTCCATCATCTGTGTTATTACATGGATCGTCATGCTGATTAGAGGTGCAGAGAACACGCGCACATTCCTCCTCGGCGGCGTAATTGCGTTCGCTATCGCGCTGTTCGGCATTGTTCTAAACTATAAAGCCATGCCGACCTTAAAGGCGCGCGCACTTGTCAATGACCGCAAAGGGCTTGACAAAGGAAACGGCGTGATCTCCTTTGAACTCGCCTGCGGCAGACTTCTCGTGTTTGATGATGTGAGTGAGAGTGTGTATCGCACCATCTCAAAAGGCGATCTCGGGGTATTGCATTACAGGTTTGATGCCAGCGGCATCTGTTTTTTCAAGAAATTCGAGCGGGAAGGTAAATTTCTTACTCGCACTACCGTGACGGACGAACGCTGTCAAACCTGCGGTGCGCATATCCAGGTAGATAAATTCAGCAGCACAACTGTCTGCAACTACTGCGGCAACGAGCAGGAGCGCACTGAGAGAATCCTGTGACAACACTCGTGCCAATCAGATAATTTGGGAGAATGCATATGCAGTGGCTCTACGAACACACACCCGACAACTCTGCACGCTACATATTAGGCACTGTCGGGGAACGTCCCCTAATCTGCTTTGGTGTTAATCCGAGCACAGCAGAACCGAACAATTTGGACCCCACCGTGAATTTAGTGCGACTACAGGCTGAGGTGCGGGAATATGACAGCTTTGTGATGTTCAATGTCTACCCGCAACGGGCCACGAATCCGAATGATCTACACAACGTACACTGCCCTGCCTTACAAATGGAAAATGAGCGCCAAATCGCCGCACTGATTGACGGTAAGGCGCACACGCTTTGGGCGGCCTGGGGTGGGTTGATTGCTAAACGGCCGTATCTCATCCCTCTGGTGCAGCGCATTATCGCGTTGCCGGAACTTCAAAACTGCCGATGGGTATCACGGGGCAAGCCGACCAAAGACGGACATCCCCACCATCCGCTATATGTACGAAAAGAGGCCCCGTTTGAAGCGTTTGATGTAGGGCTGTACGATTCCAAACATTTCATAAATTTTTCCGAGAAATTCCTCCAAGACAATTGAAAATTAGACAAAGTCGAGTTACAATAGAGCGAGATCGCAAATGAGAGGAGGCCGATGTGTTCGTTACCGTTGACACAAAGCTGGTTCCCCTGCTGGGAAATCCCCTAGCCCACTCTTTTTCTTCCAGGATGCAAAATGCGGCCTACGCCGCCATGGGCTTTGACGGGTTTTACTTTCCAATCGAAGTCCCCAACGAGCATCTGGGGGAGATTGTCTCTGCCCTGCGGCGGATGAACGTGGCGGGCTTCGCCATCACCGCCCCCGCTAAAGTAGAGATTCTCCAATACCTGGACACATTAGACCCCCTGGCCGCCCAAATGGGCGCCTGTAACACAGTTGTCAACACAAACGGTCTACTCAAAGGCTACAACACTGATGGGGCGGGCGTGATTGCAAGCTTGCTCCAAAACCAGGTGGACATCTCATCTTCCGTCTTTTTTGCCTTTGGAGCCGGTGGCTCTGCAAAGGCCGCTTGCTATGCCTTAGCGGCCAAGGGCGCTAAAACCCTCATCATCGCCTCCCGCTCTGATTCCTCTTCCCATTTAGCGGCAGAACTCAATGCCACCTACGGCCCCATCGCCGTCCCCTGCCGGGTATCGGATGAAAATACTCTGGAAGACATGATACGATCTTCTGACGTGCTCTTAAATTTCTCCGGGGTGGGCATGGCCCCCAACGGCCACGAGACCTGGATTGACAAGTCCCTCCTGACCCACCGACCCACCTGCTTTGATGCGACTTACAATCCCCCAAAGACCCAATTCCTCTTAGATGCAGAGAACATGGGCTGTCAGATCATCAACGGCACAGGGATGCTGATCCACCAAGGTGCGCTGCAAATTGAGCTCTGGACGGGACGTCCAGCCCCCTATGCGGTCATGGAAGCGGCAATCAACGATATTTTATCTGAACATTAGAGTTGTTCTCCGTGTTTTCCCCTGCCGTAGGTGTGGAAAATACAGGCCCAATAAATTCAGCGTTGTTTTCTGTGTCTCCCCCGCCCTGCGGGGGAGACACAGGCCCAATAAATTCGAGGTGAATACATGGATAAGAAAAAATTGGTTCTCGGTGTCATCGGCGCCGACGTCCACGCCGTGGGCAACAAGATATTGTCCCACGCCTTTGACTTGGCCGGATTTGACGTGACAAACCTGGGGGTCATGGTCTCCCAGGAGGAATACCTTGAAGCCGCCCTGGAAGTCGCCGCCGACGCCATTATCGTCTCCTCTCTCTACGGCCACGGTGAGCTGGACTGCCGCGGGCTCCGAGAGAAGTGCGACGAGGCGGGTCTGGAGGGCATTTTGCTCTATGTGGGCGGCAATATTGTGGTGGGCAAACAGCCCTTTGAAGAGGTGGAAAAACGCTTCCTCGACATGGGGTTTGACCGCGTATTTCCCCCCGGCACCACCCCGGACACCGCCATTGAGGCCCTGCGACAGGACTTTCCTCTCTAAACTTTGATCAGAGCTCGCCTAAAACGCCCTGATAATTGATAAAAAAGGAGCGCAAAAAATCATGGAACTGATAAACAAAAAACTTTCGGACAATGATTTTTACAGCCAGCGCGAAGAAATCCTGGGCCAATGGCCCACGGGCAAAGATGTGAGTCTGGAGGCGGGGATCGCCTACCACAGCACCTTACCGGAGCACAAATGTTTCTCCAAAAAACTCTTGGCCGCCAAGGCCGCCGGAATCACGCTCGCCCAGCCACGGGCCGGCGTGGCGCTGATTCCCGATCATATCAAACTGCTCACCTATCTCCAAGATCAGGGTGAGGCGGATCTCCTGCCCACCACCATTGACAGCTACACCCGGCAAAACCGCTTTGAGCGAGCCCAAAACGGGATTGAAGAGTCCATCCGCAGCGGGAAGAGTATGCTCAACGGCTTCCCCGCCGTCAACCACGGCATATCCGGCTGCCGCCAGATCATCGATTCTCTGGACACCCCGGTTCAGATCCGCCACGGCACACCGGACGCCCGGCTCCTGACGGAGATCGCCTACACCGGCGGATTCTCCAGCAATGAGGGCGGCGGCATCTCCTACAATATTCCCTACGCCAAAAATGTGGACTTGGAGACCACCATCCGCCACTGGCAGTACGTAGATCGCCTGACGGGCATGTACGAGGAGGCCGGGATCGCCATCAATAGAGAGCCCTTCGGGCCCCTGACCGGCACTCTGGTCCCCCCCAGCATCTCCCACGCCGTGGCCATTATCGAGAGCCTTTTAGCGGCGGAGCAGGGCGTGAAAAATATCACCGTGGGCTACGGCCAGTGCGGCAATTTGCTCCAAGATGTGGCCGCCATCCAGACCCTGCAGACCCTCACAGAGGAGTATCTGGCCGCCGCCGGTCATGATGACGTGGCGGTGACCACTGTCCTGCACCAGTGGATGGGCGGGTTCCCCCAGGACGAGGCACGGGCTTTCTCTGTTATTTCCTGGGGCGCCACTGTGGCCGCCCTGTCCCGCGCCACCAAGGTGATCGTCAAAACCCCTCACGAGGCCATCGGCATCCCCACCATGGAGGCCAACGCCCAGGGGATTCGCTGTACGAAGCAGACCCTCTCCATGCTAAAAGACCAGTGCATCGGCGATACATTGATCCAGACGGAAAAAGAGATCATTTCTCTGGAGACCCGCTGTCTCGTGGACAAGTGCTTCGAGTTGGGCCAGGGCGACTTGGCCCAGGGCGCCGTCCGGGCCTTTGCCGCCGGGGTGTTGGACATCCCCTTTGCCCCCAGCCGCTTCAACGCCGGAAAACTCCTCCCCGCCCGTGACAACGAGGGCGCTATTCGTATCTTCGATCCCGGCAATCTGCCTTTTACACCGGAACTCTTGGCGTTCCACAAACAGAAGATCGCTGCACGGGCCGCTGCCGAGGGCCGGGAGCCCTCTTTCCAGATGGTCATCGACGATGTCTACGCCATTAGCAAAGGCAATCTGGTGGGCCGGCCCAATAAGGGGTAATCGGTAGGCGGGGCATACATTGTACAACGACGTCCTCGGCTCACACAATATGCGATGTCTTCGTAGGGGCGGCAACTTGCCGCCCGTGGCTGTTTTTTATTTGCCATGTATCGGGAAAACCAATATGCGGGCGGCAGGTTGCCGCCCCTACAAAATGCTGTGCTACCGGGACAGCGAAAGGATTTGACAACATGAAAATTGTGAGCGCAGTCTGCGCCCCCGGGCGCACGGGCTTTTACTTCGACGATCAGCGCGCCATCAAGGTCGGAGCTGTCGCCGATGGGGCGGCCTATCGCGGCAAGCCCATCACACCCGGCTTCTCCGCCGTGCGGCAAGCGGGGGAGGCAATTTCTGTCATGCTCGTACTCGAAGACGGTCAAGTGGCCTACGGCGACTGCGCCGCGGTGCAGTATTCCGGCGCCGGGGGGCGCGACCCGCTCTTTCTCGCCGAGGAGTTCATCCCCGTGATCGAGCAACACATCTTCCCCGCACTCATCGGACAGGAGGCAGACAGCTTCCGGCGGCTAGCGGATGATTTGGAATCTATGCAAATAGACGGCAAGCCCCTACACACGGCGATTCGCTATGGGGTATCGCAGGCTCTACTAGACGCGGTGGCAAAGGCCAAACACCGGCTGATGTGCGAGGTCATTGCGGACGAGTATGACATCCCGCTCACCACGGCGGAAGTACCCATCTTCACCCAGTCCGGCGACCAGCGTTATGAGGGCGCGGACAAGA
>WRAB01000004.1 GCA_009780435.1 Oscillospiraceae bacterium
ACCCGTGCGCAGGTGGCGCGGATGCTCTGGAACATGGCGGGCCAGCCCCCGGTGGCGTTCAGTCCCATATTTACTGACGTACCCGCCACAGCGCCTGACTGGTATCGCGATGCCGTTATCTGGGCCGGCACCAACGGGATTGTCCTGGGCTATCAGGGGCGGTTTAACTCTCATGAAAACATCACGAGAGAGCAGTTTGCGATCATGATGTTCCGCTACGCCCAGTTCACCGGGCAAAATACCACGGTACCGGGGAACTTTAATCTCAACCAGTTCACCGACCAAGGCGCCATCAGCGAATGGGCGCTGCGATACGTGCGTTGGGCCGTATACAACGGCCTCATCACTGGCACCCCAGACGCCAGGATTGCACCCCAAGGCACCGCAGATCGAGCGGAAGCCGCGACGATCCTAATGCGGTTTATGCAGCGGTTTAGTGCGTAATCTTAATAGTAATAAGCCCGGTGCAGATTTTCTGCACCGGGCTTCAGCGTTTCGCACCTCTCCTTGCCCTCTTTCGTAAAGAGGGTGCCGCCCGCAGGCGGCGGGTGTTTTCCACTCATAGCGCGACAATTAGGCGTATTTGCTCCAAATCTACCCCAAAAACTGCCGAAACGCCGTAGGCAACGCCACGCGGTCAGACCGCATGTCCTTGTCCGCCCAGACAAACCGTGCGCTCTGCGTCCGGCACTGAATATAATAGCCGATCATGTGCCACTCCACGTGGGTGAAGACGTGTTTTTTTTGGCTGGATCGGGTGAGTTCCAGCGGCTCCACGCCCCAGCTTGCGGCCAGGGCCAGGGCCGCATCTTCGTCCAGTTGACCAGGGACATTGGGCAGCGCCCACAGGCCGCCCAGGAGGCCCGTATCGCCCCGTTTTTCCACCGCCAGGGTCTCACCCGAAGTGAGGATAAACACGGTTTTCTCCTCCATCCGGCGCGCCTTTTTTTTCGCCCGCACCGGATAGGCAAGTTGTGTGCCAGCCGCCTGCGCCCGACAGAGGGAGACAAGGGGACAATCCCCACACCGGGGCGCGCCGTTGGGAAGACAAATCGTGGCCCCCAGTTCCATGATAGCTTGGTTGAGCGCCCCCGGATCGGTGCCGTGATAGAGGTGCGACAGATTCTCCGTGATCTGCATTCGCACGGCGGGAATATCCACACAGTCCGTCGTGGCCATAAGGCGGGCATAGACCCGGAGCACGTTGCCATCTACGGCGGGATAGGGGAGGCCGAAGCAGATAGAGCCGATGGCCCCGGCAGTATAGGGGCCGATACCGGGCAGAGCCAGAATCTCTCGGTGGGTGTGCGGGAATACGCCGCCGTACTCTGTCACGATTACCTGGGCGGCCCGTTTTAAATTTTTGGCCCGATTATAATAGCCCAGACCCTCCCACAGCTTTAATAGCCTGTCGTCATCTGCCTGGGCTAGGGCTGGGATCGTCGGCAAGGCGTCTAGGAAACGGGTATAGTACCCCCGCACGGCCTCTACACGGGTCTGTTGGAGCATGATTTCCGACAGCCAGACCCGGTAGGGGTCTTGATCCCGCCGCCAGGGTAGCTCTCTGGCATTTGCCCGATACCAGGGCAGAATCAGTGCCGGGATTTGGCCGAGTAACGTATGAACTTCATAGTTTTTGATAAATTTCATGGTACCAGTCTATCAGAAAGTACACCGACTGACAAGATGGCGCGTAACGATAGATTTTGGCGTAAAAATCTGCTAAAATACGGTGGAAGGGAAGTGACTGACTTGCAGCGCTATGCAAAATATCTATTCGTATCCGATGTAGACGGCACTCTGGCCCATTTTCAAGATATCCCTCGGCGCAATGTGGAGGTGATTGAGGCATTTATCGCCCAGGGCGGGATATTTTCTATTTGCACCGGCAGAGCGTTTGCGTCTCTCCGGGAGATGGTGCACCAAGTGGCGGTCAACGCCCCGGTGGTCACCTTAAACGGCGCCACGCTATACGATTGGCAGGCGGATCGACCGCTCTTTACCGTGGATTTGCCCCCTGCGGGCAAGGAGATCTTAGCGCCCGTCCTCGAGGCGTTCCCAGAGGCCGGGGTGATGCTCGTCACAGAGGACAACTATTTCGTCCTACGGGACGGCAGGGCAATTGATCCCCAGGTGGAGGCCCATTTGGAAGAACTGATTGGCATGATGCGACATTTTAAAATCTGTACGCCGGAGACCGCGCCGAAAGCGTGGAGCAAATATATCTTCCACGTACCTCCGGTGCGCGCCCAAGCAGTGGTGGATTTCTGCAAAAATCTTCCGGGTGCGGATGATTTGGCAATATTTCAAACCCAGACGGGTCATATTGATGTAATGTCCGCCCAAGGCATCAAAGGACAAGGTCTCAGACGGTTGGCGGATCATATGGGGATTGACCTCGCCCACACCGGGGCCGTGGGGGATCACTATAACGATCTGGACATGCTCGAAACCGCCGCCTGGAGCGCCGCCGTCCAGGGCGCACCCGACGCGCTCATCCAAGCGGCGGACTATGTGACCTGTTCCTTCGAACAAGGCGCAACAGGAGATGCGCTAGAGCGGTTTATGGCGTGGATTGATAAATAAACCACCTAAAAAACAGCGTTTGCCTTTTGGCAAACGCTGTTTTAAACGCACTTATTTCATTATTGCATCATCCCATCACGTAGAAACCCGTCTTTTTTCAGCATCTGCTCCAACACCTGGATATCGCTCTCAATATCTAAGGCGTCCTCCTTGTACAGGGCGTCGGACTGATGGGTGAAGCCTGTGACCAGACGGCCCAGCACCTCTTGGATATTCGCTTTTGCAGCGGTAATATTCTCGCCGGCCACAGCTTTCTGCTCCAATTCACAATAGGAACGCATCAGCTTTAGCGTGGTGGGCAAATAATAGTTGAGGAACCCGCGAATCTGGGGCATTTTTTCCGGTTTATCCCGGACGGATTTAAATATCTGGGCGGTGATGGCCTCAATCTCCTCGACTTGCTTGGAGATATCCACATCTCGAATCCGGTTGCGAATCTGACCGATTTCCAGGATAATCTTTTGGAACTCATCCGCGTTTTCCATCTCTTGCTCCGCCCGGCGGACAGCGGTTCGTTCGTCTATATCTCGTTTCAAGAGGGTGAGGGCGTGGCCGGAGCGGACGAAATGACAGGTCTCCGCGTCCAGAAAAGCGACTTCGCCAAAGCGTCCCTGGACAATCATATTGTCTAGATCCCGGGTGACCCGTCCGACAGGTCGCCCCGTGGTTTTCGCGATATTCAGAATGGAGTAGTGCTGGTTTACACCGATAATGACCTCGTATCGCTCAAATCGCCGCTCTTGCCGGAGGGTAAGGAAATAGGCGAGGAACATGGCGAGACCGACAAAAGTGCGGACTGCGACGGCGAGGACTTCTCTGACCGCGGCAAAGGTAGAGAGTTGCAAGGTAATCGCATTCCAGAGAAAATCAGCACTGCCCCAGAG
Organism: Oscillospiraceae bacterium; assembly: GCA_009780435.1. Classification (GTDB taxonomy): domain Bacteria; phylum Bacillota; class Clostridia; order Oscillospirales; family Oscillospiraceae; genus WRAB01. Next base: position 3,471 of record WRAB01000004.1, read on the forward strand.
GAGGAGCAGAATACCGCAGGCGATTAACATGAATTTGAAGGGCCGTGTAGGACGTCTCGTGCTCAATCTGCGAAACAGCGCGAAAAGGGCCAGGGGCCAAATGGGGATGAGATACACGACAGCGGACAGCGCCACACCAATGGGGAGCCAAGCCGAGTTCTTTTTCTTTTTTTGTTTTGTCTTCATCAGCGATACGCTCCTCCAAATAATAGGAAATAAGTAACACGCCCTGTTTTTGACTACGATACATAGGATATAAGATTTATATTAGATCAAAAAGGGGAGATAGATTAGAAATAGATTAGAACAGATCAAAATTAGTCCGTGAAGTCAACGTAGCGGAGCGTACCTGTTCCCCTGGGGTAGAGACTGAGGTCCCAAGTGTAGTCCAACTCCACCATCATGACCTCGTCGGAAAGAAACAGGGTGTTTTCCGGACCGTACTGGGGCAGGAGAGAGATATCCATATGGTAGTATATCCCGTCGATGCTCACCAAGTTCCAGGCGTGGCGCTGTCCCGCCCGCTCTCCCAGGACCACGTGGGATTCAATCTGTAACAGTTCCAAAATGGCCTTGAAGGCCATGGCGAACCCCTCGCTGGAGGCGTAGCCATCTACCAGCGCCCCATAGGCCGTGGCGCTGATGGAACGGGGGCGGATCAGATTTACCGGGGGTACCTCCGGTAGATCAAAATCCGGCGGAATTTGGGCGGCCAGGGTTTCAGCCAGCCAGATCAACTCTTGGGGTAGGGGGAGATCATCCGGCAAATCATCTATCAGAGTCTCAGCGGCTTGGCGCAGATCACGTTCCATCCGGGGCAGATCGTCGTCCGGGTCAAAGCCGAAATAGAGCTCCACCACGGCGATCCGCTGGGCGCCGGTGCCGGAACTGGGGTAGAGGCTGATCTGTACCCTGGGCAGGGTAATCACATCCAGGGCTTGGCTGAAATAGATATCCCGGATGCTCTGCTCCAAGAGCGCTACACTGGCAACAGAGGTGGGGGAGAGCATGGCCAGATACGTCTCGCCGTCCCGGAGAATCCGCTCCAAGAGCGTAGTGGCGCCGAGGACACTGTGTACGATCCGTACATCCACAACTTGTTCCACTGTCCGCTGGTACGAGATGGTGAGTTCCAGCTCCGCATAGGCCTGGCCCTGGCCGTCAAATAAGATGCGGTGAGAGAACACGCTGCCCATATAAGCTACCAAGGGGTCCGTCGAGACCTCCCGCACGGCATCGGCGACGACGGATTCTACCCCGTAGTCGTCTATTTGGGCAATGCGAAACAGACCCTGCTCCACATGGGTCTGCACCATGTCCCGCATGGCCCGCTCCAGTTCATGCTGGGTGTTGACCGTGATGAAGTCCCCGTCGTCTTGGGGCGGGGCAGGTTCAACTTGATGGGGGGTTATATTGAGACGGCTGGTTTCAATCAAGGCATTGCAACCGGAGAGGGCGATCAGCAGAAACACCGTCAGCAAGAGGAGCACAAGGTTCCGCCGTGTACGTCTCATATTAAAGTCCATTCCTTTCGCTAACGTCTCAGGCACAAAAAGACCATGAAAAAGGAATGGACTTTTTGTGCATCAATTGTGGTTCCCCGCAGGGGGAACAATTGGCACATCACAAAGTATTAACGCGTATTTTCACGCTAATACCCCAACGCCTCGTCTACGATGACTACTTCTACGTGGCCGATGCCAGCCGGCGGCTGCTCCAAGGTGACAAAGACGCGGCAGATGCGCTCTTCTGCGTTGCAGTCATGGCACTTGACCTCTCCTACGGCGCAGGGGGTGTTCTTGCCCAGGCGGCGGACGTTTAAGGGGCTTGCCACGTTTCTGGCCCGCCACATGGCGGCCTCGTCATCGACGGCAATCTTGTTGGTACCGATGACGATGTACAATCTCTCGTGGCCGAAGCACATACTTCTGACCCGGTTGCCGGAGCCGTCAATGTTGATGATCTGCCCCGATTCGCTGACGCCGTTGGCGCTCATGAGATAGACATCGGCATCATAGGCCTGGGGGAAGACCTCTTTACCCTGTTCCCAGTGCCAGTAGACGTCACACTGCTCTGTGAGCCGAGGATAGATATCCAGCTCCTTAATGGTGATCGCCCCGCCGATGCCGACAGACTTTGCGCCGACCTCAGAGAGCAGATACTGGGCGGCGGATTCCCTGTCCGAGAACTGACTGACATGAAATCCACGCTGTTTCAAATTCTCCACAGTGCGTGCTACGTTTGCCATATTGAGATGCCCTCCTTCATGTGTTTGTGTGTTCTCCCGCCTGGGGCGGGGGAGACAGCGTCATATTAACGATCCAGCAGATCAATTTGCTGTTCGTCCATGTCCTCCTCTTTGAGGAGCGCTCCCGCTACGGGGATACTGCGAGCCCTGTACCGGGCGGTGTTGATCATACTGGACTGGGTGAGGAAATTTGCCGCCTTGAGTTGATATTTGGCCTTTTTCAAGGTCATGACCCCCACCCCCTGGGTGGCCCGGGAGGATTTGGGGGCGAGGAGAGAGGTGTCAATCAAGATTGCCCGGCCCTCAGTCGAATATACCACAATATCTGTCTCCTCCCGGAGGGATAGGATGGTTTTTACGGGGCTGTGATCGGAATAGGCCCCTGTGAGCTTTTTCCGGTTGGTTTTCGTCTCGTAGGATTTCGTCTCCACGCGGGCCACTTTGCCGTTTTCAAAGAAGAACAGGAGATTGCCCTTGTAATCCCCCGGCACGTCTAAGAAAATCACCCGTTCCCCTTCGTCCATGCCTAAGGCGGTGGGGAGGTATGTCCCCAACAGAGAGGCTTTGGAGTCGTCAAAGTCACTGGCACGGGTCTTGTAGACCTGACACCGGTCAGTGAAGATGAGTAGCTCATCTCTGTTGGTGGCCTCTATCTGTTGGCTGGGGCCGTCGCCCTCTTTGTACTTCTGCTCGGCGCTCATCCGCAGGGATTGGGGGGTGATCTTTTTGAAATAGCCCTCCTGGGAGAGGAACAGGGTGACGGGGTAGTCCGGGGTCTCCTCCGCCTCTTGATAGTCGTCGATCTCCTCGGCGTAGACGATGCCGGTTTTCCGCTCTGCGCTGTACTGCTTGACCACCTGTTTGAGCTCGTCAATGATGATCTTTTTGACCCGGCTTTTTTTGCTTAAAATATCCTCTAAGTCTAAGATGTCGCCCTCTAACCCCTCCGTCTCCTTGGTGCGTTTGAGGAGATACTCCCGGTTGATGTTCCGCAGACGGATCTCCGCCACGTACTCGGCCTGGACCGCGTCGATGCCGAACCCGATCATCAGATTGGGGACCACCTCCGCCTCCTGTTCCGTGTCCCGGATAATGGCGATGGCCCGGTCAATGTCCAGGAGGATTTTTTGCAATCCCTGCAATAGGTGGAGGCGGTCTTTTTTCTTTGAGAGGTCGAAAAAGACCCGGCGGCGCACACAGTCAATGCGCCAGGCGGTCCACTCGCTTAAAATCTCACCGATGCCCATGACTCTGGGCATCCCGGCCACGAGGATGTTGAAATTGCAGGAGAACGTGTCCATGAGAGGGGTCAGGCGGAAGAGCTTCTGCATGAGTTTTTCCGGGTCTGTGCCACGCTTTAGGTCGATAGCGAGTTTCAACCCTGTCAGATCCGTCTCGTCCCGCATGTCGGCGATCTCCCGGACTTTGCCCGTCTTGACCAAGTCCGCCACCTTGTCCATAATGGCCTCAATCGAGGTAGAGTAGGGAATTTCGTAGACCTCGATGAGATTGTCCGCCTTTACATATCGCCATCTGGCCCGGACTTTGAATCCGCCCCGCCCGGTTTCGTAGATGGTTTGTAACTCCTGGGCGCTGTAGATCAGCTCGCCCCCCGTAGGGAAATCCGGTGCGGTGAGGGTGGAGAGCAGGTCGTGGCTGGGGTCTTGGATAAATTCAATGGTGGTCTGGCAGACTTCTTTCAAGTTAAATCCGCAGATCATGCTGGCCATGCCCACGGCGATGCCCTGGTTGGCGCTGACCAATACGTTGGGGAAACTGACGGGGAGGAGGGTGGGCTCTTTGGTGGAGCTGTCGTAGTTATCGACGAAATCTACCGTGTCTTTATCAATATCCCGGAAGAGCTCACCGCAGACGCTGTCCAGCTTGGCTTCGGTGTACCGGGAGGCGGCGTAGGCCATGTCCCGGGAGTAGGTCTTGCCGAAGTTGCCCTTGGAGTCAATAAAGGGTACCAAAAGCGCCCCGTTGCCACGGGTGAGGCGCACCATGGTCTCATAGATGGCGCTGTCCCCGTGGGGATTTAAGCGCATGGTCTGGCCCACAATATTGGCGGATTTCTGCCGCTTGCCCGTGAGGAGCCCCATCTTGTACATGGTATACAGGAGCTTTCTGTGAGAGGGCTTAAACCCGTCGATCTCGGGGATGGCCCGGGAGACGATGACGCTCATGGCGTAGGGCATATAGTTGACCTCTAACGTGTCAACAATAGGCTGCTCCAACACCTCGGCCCGCAGGCCGATGACGTTTGTGTCGTCTACTTTTTTATTGTCTGATTTTGGGTTCTTTTTGGGTGCCATGTATGTAATCTCTCCTATGAACAGGTTTTCTGTATTGGTTTTGGGCAACTAATAGAATCATATTTCAAAACTCTTTTGACATGTGACATGCTCGGCAAAATTTTGCGAAAATGTAAGGAAGTAAGAGAAAGTTTGAAAATACCTTCTACCTTGAATATCATCAAACTCGATGCGAAATTTACATTCACTCATTTCATCAACTTGGTGTATAACACATAGCTCTAAACTTTGACCAGTAATTATCCCACTCAACTGTGCAGGCTCTTTCATCATAGTATTGGTAACTGCTATTGCTCTCATCACACCACCCAGATTTCTGATAACGACATTTACAGCGTAAATGTCACTTTGGTCATCTTGGTTATGTAGCAATAGATCCACGATACGCTCCCGAACATTTCCGGGTTCATTTAGGAGGAAATGGTAGGCTCCCCCTCCTCCTCCCGTCAACAGTATGCAGTGCTCGGAATAGTGTTCTGACGGCATTGCAGCTTTGGAACATATGACATCAGCGCATGGCATGAGTCTTAATCGCTCTTGCTCTTTTAATTCTGTTTGCATTTGTTTATGCTGAAGGCTATTTTGCCTAGCGGTAAAAGAAAACGCTATTAATGTAGCTACAATTCCAAGGATTCCACCCATATAAGAAGCCCAAAAAGACAGCCATTCCCTATTACCTAAGCCCTCTGCTGTTGGAATAATTACCAGAGTATTTAAAAACAACACATTTATTAGCGCCGGAGTTAGCAAAACTATTATAGCAAGCACCCATAAAACCCTAGCAATATCTTTACTCAAATTAGTCCTCCCCTAAAAAAGCGCACCCCTAAGAAATATCCGCCAACTCCAAATACTTATACCCGTTGGTCGCAATGTGATCTTTTCTCCCGGCCAGGTTATCCCCCAGGAGCAGATCAAAGGTCTCGGCAGTGGCCGCCACGTCGGCGGGCATGACTTTGATGAGGCGGCGGGTCTCCGGGTTCATGGTGGTGAGCCACATCATGTCGGGATCGTTCTCACCCAGGCCCTTGGAGCGGCTGATGGCGTGTTTCTCACCCTCAAATCCGGCCACGATCTGATTCTTCTCTTGGTCGGAGTAGGCGAAATAGGTCTTGCCCTTGTGCTCGATCTCGTACAGGGGACTCTCGGCGATATAGACGCAGCCCTCCTCGATGAGGGTGGGTACCAGGCGGTAGAGCATGGCCAGGATCAAGGTGCGGATCTGGAACCCGTCCACGTCGGCGTCGGTGCAGATGATGATCTTATCCCAGCGGAGGTGTTCGAGAGAGAAGTTGCTCAAATCCCGGTTGTGTTTATTTTGCACCTCCACGCCGCAACCCAGCACCCGCAATAAATCCGTGATAATTTCGCTCTTGAATATCTTGTCGTAGTCGGCCTTGAGGCAGTTTAAAATCTTACCCCGGACAGGCATGATGCCCTGGAACTCGGCGTCCCTGCTGAGTTTACAGGCTCCCATGGCCGAGTCGCCCTCCACGATGTAGAGTTCTCGCTTGCCCGCATCTTTCGTCCGGCAGTCTACAAACTTTTGGACGCGGCTTAGAATATCCACACTGGCGGAGAGTTTCTTTTTGATATTGAGCCGGGCCTTTTCCGCCGTCTCCCGGCTGCGTTTGTTGATGAGAATCTGCTCCACAATCCGCTCGGCCTCGGCCTTGTGCTCAATGAAGTAAATCTCCAACTGACTGCGGAGAAAATCCGTCATGGCCTCCTGGATGAACTTGTTGGTGATGGCCTTTTTCGTCTGGTTCTCATAAGAAGTCCGAGTGGAGAAACAGTTGGAGACAAAGACGAGACAGTCTTGAATATCGGCGAAGTGGATTTTCGTCTCGTTTTTCTGGTATTTGTTTTCTTTTTTCAAATACCCGTCCACGGCGGAGACAAATGCGCTACGCAACGCCTTGTCCGGTGCGCCGCCGTTGGCCAGAAAGGAGGAGTTGTGGTAGTATTCGATCACATTGACCCGATTGGAGAAGCAAAATGCGGCGGAGAGCCGGACTTTATATTCCTCTTTGTCCGCCCGATCCCGGCCCCGCCGTTCGGTTTGGCAGAAGATGGGCTGGGTGATGGGGTCATCCCCCACCAGTTCCGTCACGTAGTCAATGATGCCGTTTTCATAGAGATATGTCGTGGTCTCAAAGGTCTTTGGCGTCGTCTCGTTGCGAAATAGAAATGTGACCCCGGCGTTGACCACGGCCTGTTTCTTTAGAATATCCTGATAGTATTCCACAGGGATTTGAATTTCGGTAAAAACCTCCAGATCAGGCCGCCAGCGGATGATGGAGCCGGTGCGCTTTCCGGTATAGGGCTCGGATTGGAGGCCGCCGACGTTTTCACCCTGCTCGAAGTGGAGGGTATACTTCTTTCCATCCCGGTAGACGGTCACGTCCATATATTCTGAAGTGTATTGGGTGGCGCAGGAGCCGAGGCCGTTTAACCCCAGGGAATATTCGTAGTTTTCGCCCTCTTGATTTCTGTATTTCCCGCCCGCATAGAGTTCACAGAAGACCAACTCCCAATTGTAGCGCGCCTCGGCCTGGTTGTAGTCCACGGGACAGCCGCGGCCGAAATCCTCCACTTCAATGGAACCGTCCAGATAGCGAGTGACGATGATCTCTTTGCCATAGCCCTCCCGGGCCTCGTCGATGGAGTTGGATAATATTTCAAACACTGCGTGCTGACAGCCCTCCAGCCCGTCAGAGCCGAGGATGGCAGCAGGACGCTTTCGCACCCGCTCAGCGCCCTTTAGGGCGCTGATGGATTCGTTTCCGTAGCCGTTTGTAGGGACTTGCTTTGCCATGTCGATTCTCCATATCCTAAAAATCATGCTGCGCAGGGGAGAACGCCCACATTTTGTGTCACTTGGCACAAACCCCTCCAAGATAAAGTATACCAGAGATATGTATGATAAATCAAGAGAAAATTGAAATGCCCCATAAAGGAAGGATTGCAATAAGCGTGATTTTAGCTATCTTCCCCGCCAAAGGCGGGGAAGATATTTGTAGGATTGACAGGGCGCATGTTTGGTGTTACAATAATTTTCGATCTGCGGATGTGATGGAATTGGCAGACATGCAAGATTTAGGTTCTTGTGTCGCAAGACGTGGGGGTTCAAGTCCCTTCATCCGCACCAGCTCACTGCCGGGATAGCTACGCTATCCCGGTGTTCGCTTGCACTGGGCGCAATGCCCCTCAAATAGAAAGGACATAAACTATGAAAAGATTATTTGTAGCGCTGTTGGCTTTATTCTTAGTAGTCGGACTGACCGCATGTGTAGAAACCCCAGAGCCAGCAGAAACACCGCCACCGCCGATAGAGACCCCAGTACCGGCAGAAACGCCGGTGCCGTTAGAGACACCGGAACCCGAAGAACCAGCCGAGGACGACGGCAATGGAACTTTATTTGCGGGTGCCGGCTGGTCAATGGAGATTGCAGACGGATGGACTGTCATGGAAGAAATAGGAGTACATGCTCTGTTTGCCCCCGGCGAGACCGGTTCCAATATCAATGTTGTTGTAGAACATATACAAGGTATGAGTCTTGTCGATTATGTAGACGCCTCACTTGATATGCTCGCGGCCTTTTTTGAGGAGTTTGAGCTCATAAGAGAAGAGGGTATCTCCATCAATGGAAAGGACGGGATATTCATCGCGTATACATCAGATTTTCCGGGCGTACATACCATGTATCAATTTATAGTAGAGGCCGATGGAATAGCATACGTTATCACTTATACGAGAATGGATGAGACCGATTACCTAGACGATGTCCTTGATATGTTGCATACATTTACCGTAAGTGAAGCTTTATTTGCGGGCAATGACTGGTCAATGGAGATTGTGACCGGATGGGCTGTCATGGAAGTTGCAGGCCTTACTGTCCTAACCGCCCCCGGCGGGAGTGGCTCCAATATCAATGTTGTTACGGAGAGCACACAGGGCATGAGCCTTGACGACTATACAGATGCCACGCTTGATATGCTTGCGTCCTTCTTCGAAGAGTTTGAACTCGTGATAGATGAACATATCTCTATCAATGGGAAAAACGGGATATTCATCGCGTATACATCGGCCTTTCCGGGCGTACACACCACGTATCAGTTTATAATAGAAGTCGGTGGAATGGCATATATCATCACTTACACGAGAATGGATGAGACCGATTATTTAGACGATGTCCTCGATATGGTGGAGACCTTTACCGTGGTGAGATAAGGTGGTGTAGAGAACCACGAATGCGGCAAGTAAAAAGGATAGGGTGGCCGAATCATATGGCCATCCTATCCTTTTTATGCTGTCGTCATTACGAGACAGGCTGTACAATATAGTCATTTAGTATAAATTCTTCACCGACAACTCTCACGACATGCTCATAAGCGCGTCTGCCCCAGGCCCGAAGATCTTCATTGGTTACAACCTCTGGCAACTCACCGCCTATAATTGGCATCACACTGATGCCGTCAACAATGCCCAATGTGTTGCCGGTTGTGTCTCGCATACACAGCGTCGGCAGCACTTCACACACGCCCAATCTGATTGCGCCATCAGGTTCTCTGATCACCTGTAGGCTGACCAGCTTACCGAACTGCGTTCTGGCGATGGGAGGATTCAACCTGGTCTGATCGGCCAGGAAATTACCCAGGGAGTAGATGATGAGGCTGCGACCACCGTCTGTGTGGTCGTGCCACTCGATGGGCTGTACGACATGCGCGTGGTTCCCCATAATCACATCCGCGCCAACCTCGCTGAGACCTCTGGCGATTTGTCGCTGCATCTCGGTGGGCGCATCTACATATTCAGCTCCCCAGTGCAGGGAAACGATGACTAATTCAGCGCCCGCCATACGCAAATTTGCAATATCCGCCGCCATATTGGGCAGATCGTCCAAGGTGTTTGACCGAAAACGCGGGACAGCATAGGGCCGCATCTCTGCCGGCACAAGAGACTCCAAGCCGTTGACTGAGTCCGTATAGGCAATGATTCCTACTTGGATTCCGTTTACGTCTAGAATCGTCGGAGTATGAAACGCCTCTTCATCGACGTACATCCCTGTGAAGGCGAGTCCCACACGTTCAAAATTTTGTACTGTGGCAACAAGTCCGTCAAAGCCCCTGTCAAACGAATGGTTGTTGGCGGCAATCAAGTGGTTAAATCCTGCGTATTGCAGAGCCTCCAATATCTCAAACGGGGCATTGAAACGCGGAAAAGTCGTTATATCCTGATTTCCGCCCAGCACATCTACCGGCGTCTCCATGTTGACAATTGCGAGATCTCCGTCAATGAAGGGTTTTATATCTCGCAAAAAGGGTCTGAAGTCATACGTGTTTTGCCGATTCTGGCGGCATCTATAGGCCCTCTGTGCAGCAATATATCGCCTGCGAACTGTATCCTGATTTCAATCGGTTCTGGCTCAGGTTCTGGTGTCGGTATCGGCGTCGGCGTGGGGGAGGGTATTGGTGTAGGGGTGACCTGGGTGGGCGCTTGGTTTTCTACCGATAACTCTGGATAAGGCTCTGATGCATTTGTCGGAGCGGCACTACAGCCATATAATAAGAATGTCAGCAGAAGCAAAAATACGATAAGCAAGCGTTTCAAGACTCAAACCTCCTATGTTTTTGATTTTTAGTATAGCATGATTTTCTCGCCCTGCAAAGGGGGTACGAGCGCCAGTTGTCGCGCTTTCGAAAGGCAATGTTTATAAAGAAATAAGTTGACAGAACGTTGATTATATGTTATTATGTAAATGAAATTGAGAGTGCTTCAACAAAATCCCATAACTATACGGAGGGCAAATATGAAAAAATGGATGCAGAGAAGCGGGTCGCTCTTATTGGCGGTAGTATTGTTATTCACCTTGCCAAGTGCGGCATTTGCTACGGACGCGACAGAAGATGTGTTGTTCACTGAAACAGTAGAGGAAGTATTCGTACCGAGCGAAGAAACACAGGAGACGCGGAGCGTACAGTTTAACGTGAATTTCCCGAGGGGAATGCCCGGCAGCCCAATCGGGTATATCAATGCGAGAGCGTTTTATCGAGTTCAGACGCCGGTTTACGACGGCTGGCCGTTCTTTCCGAGACCAATCCACAATGAACTCACCGCACTTTTCCACAACGTAGGGGCAGGGGAGGGGCAAACCTTTGCCCAGGTGATGCAGCCCACCGGAACGATCCCCATGATATCCGGGACGTTGAGCAACTTGCGTGGCGGACGCTTGGAGAGCGTGGCGGATGGCAGTGCGGTCTCCGCACCGGCAGATCACGCCTGGTTTGTCAACCAAACACAGTTCTCCGAAATATTTGGCGGTTGGTACAATACGGCGGAAAATGCAGATGCACACACGTCGGCGGCGGGCCGGATTACAGCATCAACTGTGATCCAAGACGCGCCTGAAATCCTGCATGTATACGCCCGCTGGTATCCCACACAAGAGGTCCGTTTCAATTTAACCGATGGCGGCAGATGGAATCCTGGCACAACGGTTGCCCACAGGCGTGCTGTCACTGTAGAAACGGCGGAGGGTTCTGTTCTGGGCCCGCGTCAGGCAGATTTTTCTTCCGTATTGGATCCAGCCAATCGCGTTTTGCCGGGTGTCTGCGTCTCCAGAGAAGGTGGGGCGCCGTTTGATCCGGCTTCCCTGGTACGTCCCGGCTATATCTTCACCGGCTGGAGAACAGCACCAAACGGCGGCGGAGACGCGGTGACGAGCACAACACAAATTGCAGATCGAAGTGACATGGTGTTCGACGACTTGTTCAATGTCTATTTCTGGCCGTCCATCACACTACACGCACAATGGGAGCCGAGTTATACGATTCGGATCAATGTGGTGGATAGCGAGGGCAATCAAATTCCCCTTGCAGATATGCGGGACGTGCAGTTTAACGACACATCGGTTACATTTGACGGCAGCTATTGGGTTATTACCCTCCCGCAGTCAGAAGCGGCGGGAACCGTGACGGCAGAGGCCGATGGGTTTGTCCCAGGCAGCGAAACGATCACGCCGGAAGACTTTACTGACGGCATGGCGCATGTGACAATCACACTGCTACCTCCGCCTGTGATTTATCACACCGTGACATTCAACCTGCACGGTGGTACGGAGACGATCCCGCCACAGACTGTGGCGCATAATGGCTACGCAACAGAGCCGACGCCGGATCCAACCCGCCCGGACCACATCTTTGCAGGGTGGTTCACAGAAGAGGAGGACGGCGAGGCGTTCGACTTTGCAACCATGCCCATCACGGCAGACACGGAGATACATGCACGTTGGACGGAGTACAAACCCGACAATCAGCCGGTCAAGTCACGTCAGGCGTTCCTGATTGGAGCGGACACGGGGTTGATCAACCCCCATGGCGATATCACACGAGCAGAGGTCGCAACGATCTTCTTCCGCCTGATCACAGACGAGGCCCGGGACGCGTATTGGACGCAAACGCACCCCTTCGATGACGTACAACTGACGGACTGGTTCAACAATGCCGTCGGGACGACCACGAATATTGGCCTGTTTGAAGGCGTTGCAGAAAATCGCTTTGCACCACGGCAGGAGATCACCCGCGGAGAGCTGGCAGCCGTTCTGGTCAGATTCATGGATTTTGATACGGTTGGCCCCCTTGCGGCTGATAGCGACTATTTCAACGACATTGCCGACCACTGGGCGAGAGCGTATATCAATGCGGCGGCGAGAAACGGCTGGATACAAGGGCCGGATGGAATTGGTGGACTGTTTCACCCAACGGAATCCCTCACCAGAGCGGAGGCGGCGGCTATGGTAAACCGCATCTTCGGGCGGCTGGTAGAGACGCCGCAGTGTCTGTTGGAAGATATGGTCATCTGGGACGACAATCCAACTGCCCCCGCCGGGGAAGAAGATAGCTGGTACTACTTGTATATCTATATGGCTACGAATTCCTACACCTACGAGTGGAGAGCGGACGGTGCATTCAAGACATTGCTCGAACTCATTGCCCCCCGTGAGTGGTGGAGATTAGAGCGCCCGGATTCAACCCCGAACAGCATTTTTGTTGCTTAACCTGGAAAGCGTATGACTTTAAGAAGGAGTCGACCCCCATGAGGCGTTCGGCTCCTTCTGATGTCTATACGGGCTTGAACCAGACAAGTTCTCTGAGGTTAATTGACAATTTGCAATGTGGTATATATAATAATTTTATCACAACAGATTGGCTCAAAAAGGGGTGCTTTAAATTGATATTGCTAAAATGTGAAATGTGCAACGGCGAAATGCAGGTTGACGAAAATTTGGAGTTTGGAATTTGTGATTTTTGCGGAAGCCGGGTCATGCTTCCCAGAGTTTCTACAGAAGCAGTTCCAAGAAACGAAGCAGTAGAACATAAAAGCAATTTATTCAAACTCATTCTTGTAAATACCGGGCCTGAGAAAATTAAAGTAATAAAAGTTCTTCGTGATTTATCCGGGGCTGGGCTTGCCGAGGCAAAAGATGCTTCTGAACGCACGCCGACACTTATTCTTGAGAATGTGCCAGATCAAGAACTGGTGGAACTTTGCAAAATGCAACTAGAAGAAGCGGGTGCAACGGCGCAAATAGTAGGCCAGCACGAAATTTTTCACGTCAATTATGTTTTACCCTATAACCCAAGTGCCAAACCAAGCCAAAGTTTAAATACAGCACAAAAAAGCGGCTGTTACGTAGCTACCGCCGTATACGGGTCATATGACTGTCCTGAAGTGTGGATTTTGCGGCGTTACCGCGATACTGTACTTGCAGAAACATGGTGTGGCAGATCATTTATTCGTCTGTATTATGCGATTAGTCCCACTGTAGTAAGACTGCTGGGTGAGACAAAATGGTTTAACATAATTTTCAAAAGAAGACTTGATTCCATGACAGAGAATCTCCGACAAAAAGGCGTTTTAGATACGCCTTATAGCGATAAATAAATGTAAAAAACTCTGCGCCGTCGTTACTTAAGACGACGGCGCAGAGTTTTCTACTTCTGATAATCAAATTCCAAATTCGCCATACAGACCGTATCGCCCTCGGCGATGCCCATCTCTTCCAGCCGGGCGTATACTCCGGCCTGTTCCAGGCTGCGCTCGAAGTACATGCGGGATTCGTAGTCGTCCAAATTGACCCGGCCCAGGAGTTGATCCAGCCAGGCGCCCTCTATAATCCATACATCTCCGTCCACCACGCGGATGGTCAAATCCTCCGGCGTGGGGGGCTTTTCTTCTGTCGGGACAAATTCCGGCTCGTAGATCCCGATAGGGGGGAGCTCCTGGAGTGTTTCGGCGATGAGATTGATGAGATCGCCAATCCCCTGATGGGTGGCCGCAGATAGGGTCAGGAAGGGGAGACCCCGCTTTGTCATCTCCGCCCGAAATGCCTCTAACAGGGTGTCGTCCTGGATAATATCCAGCTTATTGGCCACCACGATCTGTGGCCGGGAGGCCAGGGCGGGGCTGTAGGCGGCGAGCTCCGCATTGATGACGTCGAAATCCGCCACGGGATCCCGGCCCTCACTGCCGGAGATGTCCACCACGTGGACGATTAGGCGGCAGCGGTCTACATGGCGCAAAAACTCATGCCCCAGTCCGGCTCCCTCCGATGCGCCCTCGATAAGCCCCGGAATATCCGCCAAGACAAAGGAGACCTCCTCCCGGGCGAAGACGACGCCCAGGTTGGGATACAGGGTGGTGAAGTGATAGTTTGCGATCTTGGGCCGCGCTTTGGACATGACGGACAGGAGGGTACTCTTGCCCACGTTGGGGAAGCCCACCAAGCCCACATCGGCCAGGAGTTTCAATTCCAAAACAATCGCCCGCTCCTCGCCGGGGTTGCCGCTCTTGGCGAAGCGGGGGGCTTGACGGGTGGGGGTGGCGAAGTGCTGGTTACCCCAGCCGCCCCGGCCACCTTTTGCCACGATGAAAGGTTCTCCGCGGCTCATGTCCTGCATGACGGCCCCGGTCTCGGCGTCCCGCACCAATGTGCCACGGGGAACGCGGATGATGAGATCCTGGCCGTCTTTGCCGCTACAGCGCTTACCGCCGCCGTCCTGGCCGGATTCCGCCGCATATTTCCGTTTATAGCGAAAATCCATGAGGGTGGACATGTGATCGTCCACCTGGAGGATCACACTGCCGCCTTTTCCGCCGTCCCCCCCGGACGGGCCGCCGGCGGGGACATACTTCTCCCGGTGGAATGCCACCGCACCGTTTCCGCCTTTTCCGGCTTTTACTTTGATCGTTGCCTTATCTACAAACATGTTGAATTACCTCATATAACCGTAGGGGACGACGTCCTCGGCGTCCCGCTTTCCCAATACCATACAGGCGGGGCGTCAAGGACGCCGCCCCCTACAAAGAAAGGGGCTGATGCGTTTGCACCAGCCCCTGTTTGGATTCATCCTACTGGGCGGTTTCCTCGTAAATGGAAACCCGCTTGCGGTCTTTACCCATGCGCTCGAAGCGGACACGGCCACTCTTGAGGGCGAAGAGGGTATCGTCGTTGCCGCGGCCCACGTTGGTGCCGGGGTGGATTTTGGTGCCGCGCTGGCGGACAAGAATATTACCGGCCAGGACAAACTGACCGTCTGCACGTTTAGGGCCTAATCGTTTGGACTCTGAATCCCGGCCATTCTTCGTGCTACCTACACCTTTCTTATGTGCCATATCGTATTATCCTCCTATTTAAACGGAAATGCTTGTAATCTTGACTTGCGTATAGGGCTGTCTGTGGCCCTGTTTTCTGCGGTAGTTCTTTTTCGGCTTCATCTTGTAGACGATGACCTTCTTGGCCTTACCGTTTTTCAGCACTTCGCCTGAAACAGAAGCGCCGCTGACAGTGGGGTCGCCGACTTTCATGCCGTCCCCGTCTCCGAGGGCCAAAACCCGATCAAATGTGACTTTGTCGCCGGCCTCGGCGTCCAGTTTCTCGATGAAGAGAATATCTCCCTCGGAAACCCGGTACTGTTTGCCGCCGGTCTCCATAATTGCGTGCATGTTCTGCACCTACCTTTATTTAGTCTCGCTATCCAGGGCGGGAGAAAAATCTCCACTTATAGACTGCCCGTTCAAAGCGGCCTTACAAGTATACCGCCGATTTTCCCTGCTGTCAAGCAAAATCGGCGATAAAAGTGGAAAATCCTTGGGTATTCCGGTGCGATACCACTACACCCCTCCTGCGGGCGGCTCATCCCCACAACACAGGCCTATTTCGTTTCCCCACCGCATAGACTGGTACCCAGAGGTGACAAGCTGTGGAGAAACAAGACAAGCCGAAGAAAAAGCGTATCATGGCGCAGGCGGCGGATACGTTTAATTTGCCCGGCGAGGTGCTGTCCGATCTGCCACGTCTCACGGTGACCGGGTCAAACCAAGTGGTGGTGGAAAACCACAAGGGACTCATGGATTACGCCGCACACACAATCCTGGTGGCCGGCGGACGTGTGACGTTGAAAATTGTGGGCAATCAATTGGAACTGCGTGCCATGAACGCCCAGGAACTTCTTATCACAGGAGAGATTTTTCAGATAGAGTTTATTCATTGAATGAGCCGTAGGGGGCAGCGTCCTCGACGCCCCGCAAAAAAGCCTCCTTTGGAAAAGGAGGTGGCAGGCGAAGCCTGACGGAGGATTATCTCTGCGCCGCAGGGCAAGGGCAAAAAAGCCTCCCTCAAATTGAGGGAGTGGCACAAGGTGAATTGCCGCCCTGTGGCAAGAGAAGGCCTCCTGGGGGGGCGAAGCCTGAGGGCGAGAGTGCAGAAAGGAGGAGCCACCCCGTGCAACGTGTTGTCAATTTTCTCAGAGGCAATATCCAGTTGGAGATCGAATGCGCCTATCCGGAGCGCTTTATGAACTTATGCGCCCAGAACGACATCGCGTTCTGGAATCTCGTCCGGGTTGACGCCATCACCGTCCGCGTGATCATGACCATCCAAGCCTATGAGCGGCTCAAGCCCTTGTTGCCCAATCTACACGCCCAGGTGCGTCCGGTGAAACAGGCCGGGGCGCCGATCTTTTTTTTGCGGATTCGGAAGCGATACGCCCTTACGACTGGATTTCTGATCACCTTGATTGCCATCTGGGTTATGAGTCTCTATATCTGGGATATCCAAGTTACCGGCAACGACAAGATTCCCACCCATGAAATTTTGCAAGTCTTGGAGGAGGTGGGGGTGGGGATCGGCACCTTTGGCCCCGGGATTCATCCGGAGATGCTCCGAAATGAAGTGCTCTTACTGATGGACGATCTCGCCTGGATCACGGTAAATGTCAACGGAAGCCGCGCTACGGTCATTGTGCGAGAACAGATCCACGTACCTGATATGATTCCGGAAGGGATACCCACTGCCGTCTTCGCTACCAAGAGTGGTATCATTGACCAGATGATGATCTGGGCGGGGGACGCCACAGTGGAGATCGGGGACACGGTGGTCATCGGTCAAGATCTGGTCTCCGGGCGGGTGGAGAGCTTGGCCACGGGCACCCATTTCCTCCGGGCCGATGCCAGAATCTACGCCAGAACCTGGTATGAACTGAGCATGTCTATGCCGTTGGAGGTGATCGAAAAGACGTTTACTGGGCGAACTTCAACAAAAAGTAGAATTTTTTTTGGAAAAAGTAGAATAAATTTATATTTTAGTAGTGGAATTTCCTACGAGACCTATGATAAAATAATAGAGGAATCTGATTTCGTGCTGCCAGGGGGTATTGTGTTGCCGATCCGGATCCAGCGGCTGATCCATCGGGAGTACACGCCGACCCCTGGGATGATGGATCGCGAGCGGGCGGCGCAATTGCTCCACGAGCAGCTTTTGGCACAGCTGGAGGAGTTGATCGGCCCCGAGGGGGAGATACTATCTACATCCTTCACAGTAGAGGTGACCCCTGGACTGGTGACAGTTCATTTAGCGGCCGAGTGCCGGGAACAGATCGCCGCAGTACGCAGGCTCCGGGAAGATGAGATGCAGAGTCCGATACACCCAGACGAAACCCTGAGAGAGGAAACAAATCAACCATGATGGAAAAGCGAATTAATGTTGACCGGATGGAGTATGTAATCAGCGTATTCGGTTCTTTTGATGAAAATTTACGGATCATCGAACAAGAGTTGGGGGTCAAGGTCACAGACCGGGACGCGGAACTGAAAATCGTCGGTGAGGCGGAAAATGTCATGTACGCCGAGCGGGCCATTGAAGCCCTGCTGGGACTCGTGGCAAAAGGGGAGAACATCAACGCCCAGACTGTCCGCTACATCATTGGTGTGGTGAAAGAGGGGGCGGAGAAGCGGCTCACGGAACTTGCGAAAGACGTGGTGTGCATCACCGCCAAAGGGAAGCCCATCAAGGCCAAAACCCTGGGCCAAAAGAAATATATAGACGCCATCCAACAAAATACAATCACCCTGGGCATCGGCCCCGCCGGTACGGGGAAAACATATCTGGCCGTGGCAGCTGCGGTGACGGCCTTTCGGAACAAGGCCATTAACCGGATCATCCTGACCCGGCCCGCCGTGGAAGCGGGGGAGCACTTGGGATTTCTGCCAGGGGATTTACAGAGCAAGGTCGACCCCTATCTACGGCCTCTCTATGATGCCCTGTTCGATATGCTGGGGGCGGAGACCTATTATAAACACGTAGAACGGGGGAACATCGAAGTGGCGCCTTTGGCCTACATGCGGGGCCGCACCTTAGATGACGCCTTTATTATCTTAGACGAGGCCCAGAACACGTCCAGAGAGCAGATGAAAATGTTCCTCACCCGCCTGGGGTTCGGATCGAAGATTGTCATCACGGGCGATGTGACACAAATCGATCTGCCGGTGGACAAGGTATCCGGCCTCACAGAGGCCATACGGGTCTTAGACGGGGTAGAGGATATCGCCATCTGCCACCTGACCGGCGCCGACGTGGTGCGGCATGTGCTCGTCCAGCGGATTGTGCAGGCCTATGACACCTTTGAACAGAAGAAAGCCCGGAAACCCACAGGAGGAGGGAAGCGATAACCATGACAAAACATAAAGTATACGTAAAGAGACAGAGACAAGGGCTGGGAGAGCGAAATATCACCTCCATCTGCCGCCGTGCCGTCAAGGCGACTTTGCTCTTAGAGAATGTTACAACCCCTTGCCAAGTCAGCGTCTTGCTCACCGACGACGAGGGAATCCAAGAGATCAATCTCGCCCACAGACAGATTGGAACCCCCACAGATGTCCTCTCGTTCCCCACGGGGGACTACGAGCCGGGCAATTTCCAGGCGAATGAGGCCGATATAGACCCGGAGACGGGCCATCTCCACCTGGGAGACATCGTCATCTCCAGTGATCGGGTTGACGCCCAGGCGAGAGAATACGGCCACGAGACCACACGGGAACTCTCCTATCTCATGGTACACGCAACGCTACATCTGTTGGGCTACGACCACGAGGAGAAAGACGACTACAAGCTAATGCGCAGCCGGGAGGAGCTGATTCTCGGCTCTCTCGGGTTGATGAGATAGGACAAGCTATGGCCCCCCCAGGCGACGGGGTGGTTGCCCGTAGGGGACGATGCTCACATCGTCCCGTGCATTTTGTTTGTGGTAGTGTAGGAAGTTTATATAATGTGAGGAGCAGATATTGTGATAAAGCGTATTTATATTCTCACTTTACTATTGGTTGTGTTAGCTATTGTCGTGCTACTAGCTGCATGTGTAAATACCGACACAAATCAATTTGAAGTTGGGAGTGTAACGCTCGTTGCAAATGGGGTAGAGCATGAGCCAACGAGCCATATGTCGACTGGATTGTTTATTTCTTCAGATGGTGCGGAAATGAGGCCCTCTAGTGACCCATTCCCAGGGTGGCTTGAGCGCAATATCAGCACAATACCGATTATCTCATATGCCGATGACCTCCAAATTATAGTCACGGGCAGAGATGTAGTAGGCTGGGGTCTCTCGGTGGCTCATGAATATGGCGATTACATGGTACACATACCAATACCGGTTGACAGCCCCGCTCAAAGAAGTGCCGATGTTCCAATTCCAGACGAGCCGGGAATATATCTGGTGCACATTACTGTGCAATGGGGTAGCGGCAGAAGTTATGCCGCATTTCACTATGTTCTCCGGATTGCTCGATGAACGGTGCTACTGCTTGATAGCATGTATTCCCTGCAATATACAAAATAAGTATTTTCTGCAGTTGCACATTGTACAACTAGCCCCACATCGTCCCGCAAAATCTGATGCTCTTGACTTGTAGCTCCTTTCCAAAAGGAGCTGTCAGCGAAGCTGACTGAGGATTGCCCTTGATCTGCGGTGCGGGTGTTTTCTCTACGCCATCACGAACACAAAAATCGGAGGATCAACACATGATAAACAAAACCGCAATGGTCACCATATCCGGGCGGCCCAACGTGGGGAAGAGTACCCTGCTCAACGCCCTGGTGGGCGAGAAGATCGCCATTGTGACAAATAAACCCCAGACGACGAGAAACCGCATCCTGGCGGTGCTCAATCAGGGGGAGACCCAGTTTGTCTTCGTGGACACCCCCGGCTATCACGCCCCTCGAACCCGGCTGGGGGAATACATGGTCAGAGTCGTCCGAGAGAGCGTGGCCGACGTGGACGCCGTGATCCTCATGGTAGAGCCCATCCCCAATATTGGCCCCCAGGAACAGCAGTTGATCAAATGGATCGCTGCAAATGGCACGCCCAGTATTCTTGTGATCAACAAGATCGACACGGTGAAAAAAGAAGAACTCCTGGCAGTCATCGACTGCTATCAATCCGCCCACACCTTCGACGCCATCTTGCCCATGTCCGCAAAATCGGGCGACGGGGTCAGAGAGTTGACCGCCGTATTGAATCAATACGCCTTGGAGGGGCCGCAACTGTTCCCCGACGATATGATCACCGATCAACCGGAGCGGCAGATTGTGGCGGAGATTATCCGGGAGAAGCTGCTCCTCTGTATGCAAAAAGAAATCCCCCACGGTACCGCCGTGGAGATCACGAAGTTTTCCGAGCGTGAAAACGGCATCATCGACATAGAGGCCACCATCTACACGGAGAAGGCCAGCCACAAGGGTATGATTATCGGCAAACAGGGTGCCATGCTCAAACAGATCGGCGAGATGGCCCGACGGGATATTGAGCGCTTTATGGGTACAAAGGTCTATCTGCAAACCTGGGTCAAAGTCAAAGAGCGCTGGCGGGATAGCGATTTTCTGCTCCGCAACTTTGGATATCAAAGCGATTAAGGCATGTTTTGCAGTTCTATAAAATGGACATGCCTGCTCTGATCTTCCGGGTCCATATAAACAGGCGGTCCGGTCTGGATGCGGATCGTATGGGTGTGTGTGCGATCAAACGTAGCGGCTTCATTCTTGCTCTCTCCCCGTAGACGCTCCAGTTCCCGGGCATTTCGGGCCTGGAGTTCAGCTATGAAGCTTTGTGAGCAAGATATGGTATGTTTATCTGCCCTCTGTGTTTCGTATTTAATGTCACATGGAAAATTTGGATTTGAATGAATTTTCATGGGATGAATCTCCATATATAATATGCGCCATACTATGTACCGGCACACATCTGTGTGCCGGGCGGCTGACCTTATTTCAGGGACTTCAATCCCTCGATAATATCTTTGAGACCTTTTTCAATATCACGCAGCCCTTCGCAGATATCGTCTTCGCCCTCGCCTAAGGTTTTCTCTGCTTGGTGCAAGCGTTTCACTTCTTCCTCCACTCTCTGGAGGGATTGCCTGATCTCACCCCTGGATTTTCCTAAATCCTTGAGCGCTTCGCAAATATCTTCGATACCCTCCCGAATCTCCCGGATGCCTTGTTCGATTTTTTCCCAATCTTTTTTATCATGGCAGCAGTTCATCATTCGATACTCCCGTTTCACCTCGTCGCCATGTCAGGCGCAACCCATTCTATGCGCCGGGATGAGAAGCGTGTGCCGGGATTTGCCTGTGATAATTCCTCTGCTGTGCGTTACACTAGGATATGTGATTGAACAGTCCAATGGACAGTTCAATGCCGGAAGTCCGGCGTACAAGCATTTTTGCGCAGCAAAAATCTTGATACCGGTGCGGCTGTGCCGTGCCGAGGAGATTAAATCAAAGGGGGCCCCTGCGGGGCTTGCCCCGTGGGGATATTAAACATGACATCCGCTTCATTTTGGCGCTTATTCCAGGAGACGGGAGAGCCGCTGTATTATCTGCTCTACTGTGAGGCCCTGGCCCTGGAGGACATGGAAGAAAAAAGTGCATAGCATTGGAAAACGTGCACGGGGGGATTCCCTCTGTGCACGTTTTGGGGTATAATAGATTGACAAGCCTTAAGCAGTATTGATTATAATGCTGATAAACTACATCGACAAAAGGAAATAACCGCCCGTGCTCCTCGAAAAGCTGGTGGTTATTCCATAACCAAATGTTCTAGAGGCTAACCGTTTGCCGGCAACGCCTTTTGTAATTCCAGCATAGCGCTTATCACAGGAACTGTCAAGGGGGGAGGCCGCTTCTATGGAACAAAATACACGGGGGCTGGTTCTCCGGGAAGTGAGTTATAAAGAGGCGGATAAGATTCTCACCATTCTCACGGAGGACCTGGGCAAGATCACCGTTTCCGCCCGTGGTGTCCGGCGGAAGATGGGAAAATCCACCGCTTCCAGTCAGCTTTTGGCTTTTTCCGATCTCACCCTGTATCAGCGGCATGGCAGATGGTCTATCCGGGAGGGGAGAGTGCTGGAACTCTTTGACGACCTGCGGCAAGATATTGAGCGGTTCGCCCTGGGTGCTTATTTCGCCGAACTCTTAGAAGCCGTGAGCGATATGGACTACACGGATCCCAATCTATTATCTTTCGGCCTCACGGGATTGGCGGTGTTGAGCCGAGGCGAGCGGGAAATAGCGTTAATCAAGGCGGCCTTTGAACTTCGGCTTATGTGCCTTGCAGGGTATGCGCCGGAAGTTTTGGCCTGCCCGAAATGCGACAGTGCAACTCCCCAGCACCCTATGCTCAGTTTAAAGGGCGGACACATACACTGCAAATCCTGTCTCCCGGACAGCGCCGGGGAGAGCGTGGCCCTGGATCAGGGGAGCCTTCAGGCCCTGCGCCATATCAGTACGGCACCGGAGGGCCGAGTGTTCGCCTTCACCTTGGGCGATCAGGGGATGGCAATCCTCGGCACCGTAGCGGAGCGCTATGTGGCGGCCCAATTGGAACGTGGATTCCGTACGTTGGAGTTTTACAAGCAGTTTTGATTCCTCCCGCACGAGTAAAGCGAGAAAATGCTTTCCCCGTCTGCGGCGGGGAAACATAGCAAGGAGATTCCCATGACCCGATTAGAAAAATCAATGTCCACCCTGGAACTGCCCGCCGTATTAGCGCTTCTGGCGGAACATGCCGTCAGTGAGCCGGGCAAGGAGGCCATTACGGCCCTGCGGCCTGTGGCAGACGTGGATCAGGTGCAGAACCTGCAACAGGAGACCACAGCGGCGAAAGATCTGATGGATCTGAAAGGCAGCCCATCTTTCTATAGTGTCCGGGACGTGGGGGCAGCCCTCCAACGGGCTGATATCGGCGGGATGCTGAATACCCGTGAATTGTTGCACATCGCCGGGGTGTTAAAATCCGCCCGATTGGCACGGACCTATAGCGCAAAAGAGCAGGAGACACCCAGTTCGATCGACTACCTGTTCCGCACCTTACATGGCGATAAATACCTGGAGGAGCGGATCACCACCTCTATCATAGGAGAGGGGGAGCTGGCCGACAGCGCCAGTTCAGCCCTCTCCGATATCCGCCGGAAGATGCGGGTGGCCGCCGCTAGAATCCAGGAGACCCTGCGAAAGATTATCTCTTCGCCCACCCACGGGAAGGCACTCCAAGAGACCATTATCACCCAGAGGTCGGGCCGGTACGTGGTGCCGGTCAAGGCGGAGTCGAAGCAGGCCATCCCCGGCCTCGTCCACGATATCTCCTCCAGCGGGGCGACCCTGTTTATCGAACCCAGCGGGGTGGTGGAGGCGAATAATGAGATCAGAGAGCTGGAGGCCAAAGAGCGGGAGGAGATTGAACGGATTCTCATGGAACTCTCCGCCGCCTGCGCCGATAAGCGGGCGGAGATCGAGAGCGACTATGAGATTCTCGTCCGATTAGATTGTATTTTCGCCCGGGCAAAGCTGGGCCGGGCGTTGCGCTGTACAGAGCCGACCATCACTGAAAGAGGCGCAATACATCTACGGCAGGCACGGCATCCGCTGCTTGACCCCAAAGTGGCCGTCCCCATTGACATCCGACTGGGCGGGGAGTTTGATACGCTGGTGATCACCGGCCCCAATACGGGGGGCAAGACGGTGAGTCTCAAGACATTGGGCCTACTGGTGCTCATGACCCAGTGCGGGCTGCAAGTCCCCACAGATGAGGGGAGCATCGTGCCAGTGTTCCGGCAGGTGCTGGCAGATATCGGGGACGAACAGAGCATTGAGCAGTCCCTGTCCACGTTCTCCGCCCACATGACCAATATCGTAGATATTCTGGCAGATTGCGACGAGGCTTCACTCCTGCTCTTTGATGAACTGGGAGCTGGCACCGACCCTGTGGAGGGGGCTGCGTTGGGCATATCCATCATCGAACACGCCCGGAGCCGGGGGAGCCTGGTAGCCGCCACCACCCACTATGCGGAATTGAAACTCTACGCCACCACAGTGACGGGCGTGGTCAACGCCGCCTGTGAATTCGACGTGGAGACCCTGCGGCCCACGTATCGCCTCTTGATCGGTGTGCCGGGAAAATCCAACGCCTTCGCCATCTCCGCCCGGTTGGGTCTGCCGGAAGAGATCATCACTGACGCCAAACGGCGGATCAACGAGGAGAGCGCCGCCTTTGAAGAAGTCCTGGTCAAGCTGGACACCCAGCGGCAGATTATGGAGCAGGAGCGGGAAGAGGCGGATCAACTCCTGGCCTCCGCCAAAGCGGATCGGGAACGGGCGGCGGTGTTCCGGCAGGAGATTGAGGCGGCCCGGGCCAAGGCACGGGAATTGGCCAAGCGAGAGGCGGACGATCTCATCGCCGAAGCCCGCCGGGCATCTGACGAGGTCTTTGAGGAACTGCGTCAAATCCGCCGGAAGAGTGCAAAAGAGCAGGATTGGCAAGAGATCAACGACACCAGGGCCGGACTGCGTCAGAAATTAAACGCCGCTGAATCCAATTTGCATTCCACAGTGGAGGAGGAACCCGTAGAGGCGCCCAGCCGTCCCATCCAGCCGGGGGATACGGTGGAATTGGTGGGCATCGGCACAAAGGCCCAGGTGATTTCTATCGCCGCCGACGGGGGGCTGGACCTCCAGGCGGGGATTATGAAGATCACGGCCAAGCCGGGGGAGGTTCGCCTCATGGAGGGGGAAAAACAGCAGGAGTTTAAAGCATACGTCGCCCAGAGCCAGGCAAAACTCCGGACCTCCGGCACAAAACCGGAGATAGACCTTCGGGGCATGATGGCCGACGAGGCCGTGGCCGCCGTGGAACAGTTCCTCGATGGAGCGACCCTGTCAAATCTGGAGACGGTGACGATTATCCACGGCAAAGGCACAGGCGCTTTACGCCAGGCCGTCCACGATAGTCTAAAGCGCAGTCGGCAGGTGAAAAATTATCGCCTGGGTAAGTTCGGCGAGGGCGAGACAGGTGTGACGGTTGTGACGTTGCGGTAATATGTAACATATAGCAAACGGCAGAGCGAAAATGCTCTGCCGTTTGTTTGTGTATTAACAATAAAATCCACTCTTTTCACTCTTCACCTTCGATCAAATTGGAAATCAACTTGCTAAAATCAACTGCCGTGTGCTCATGCCCGACCACGCTTTGGATATCTCATCGGTCAATATGGCGTATTCCACGCCTTTCTGGATGCCACGGTCATCCCATTCGTCCGTTAGTTCTTTGCGGACTTGGATTGCCTGTAATCGCTGGTTGATCCACTCACGGGAATAGCCTTTTTTGAGATATGTTTCGAGAGCACGGTCAATTGTCAGTTCCGGATCAATGGTATTGTTGTCCATTTTTGCATCTCCCTAAACCCCGCCCTTCTCACTCTTCTCCTTCAAATTCCCCTTCACCCCATGCCGCTGATCCAGTTCCGCCTGGATATCCCGTGGCGCAACACCCTGATTACTCATCAAAACCAGCAGATGATACGCCAGATCGGATATCTCGCCCACCAATCCATCCCCATCATCATTTTTCGCCGCAATGATGGTCTCCGCCGCCTCTTCGCCGATTTTTTTGCAAATTTTATCCAAGCCTTGGTCGAATAGGTAATTGGTATAGGACTTCTCCCGGGGATTCTCCCGGCGATCCAGAATCTGCGCCCAGAGGCGATCCAATATGCCGAACTGACCGGGTTCTTCATTGCCGAAACAGCTATAACTGCCCGTGTGACAGGCGCCGGCACCAATTTGCTCCACTTGGATCAGGAGCGTATCCCGGTCACAGTCCCAGGATAGGGTCATAATCCGCTGGACATTGCCGGAGGTGTCGCCTTTGCGCCAGAGTTCCTGGCGGCTTCTCGACCAGAAGCAGGTATAGCCGCTTTGCATCATGATATCATAGCTCTCCTGGTTGACATAAGCCAGCATCAGCACCCGGCCCGTATAATAATCCTGCACAATGGCAGGGAGTAAGCCCTCTATCTGCATGGGATTCCCTCCTGTCTCATGGCGGCCTTGACTTCGCCTACAGTGGCTTTGCCGTAGTGGAATAAGCTGGCTACAAGGGCCGCATCGCAATTTGTCGTCCGGAATACGTCAATGATATCCTGGATTTTCCCGCAGCCGCCACTGGCGATGACGGGGATATGCACCGCATCGCAGATGGCCTTTGTTATGGGGATATCGTACCCGCCTTGCGTCCCGTCGCCGGACATGGAGGTGAAGAGAATCTCACCGGCCCCCAGGGCCTCGCACTGCTTGGCCCACTCCACGATATCCAACCCAGTTCCTTTCGTTCCGCCGCCGATGACCACGTCTCGCCCGTTGCCGTCAATGGCCACCACCACCCGATCCGATCCAAAAGTCGCGCTCACTTCCCGGATCAACGCCGGGCGCAATACCGCCGCAGAGTTGATAGACACCTTGGATGCGCCGCACTCCAAAGCCTTGCCGAACTCCTCCACGGTGCGGATTCCGCCGCCTAAGGTGAGGGGGACGGATAGGGTTTCACGAGCCCGTTTGAGCAGATCATACATGGTCTCCCGCCCCTCGTTGGTGGCGGTGATATCCAGCAGGACGATTTCATCGGCACCCTGTTTTTCATAGGCCAGGGCGATCTCTATGGGGTCTCCGATGTCCACCAGATCGACGAAGTTGACACCCTTCACCACCCGTCCGTTGACTGTATCCAGGCAGGGGATGATCCGTTTGCCCAGCAGTTTCTTCAAATCCACCCGGCCCTCGTAATAGGCTTTTCCTACGATGACCCCGTAGTATTTCCCGGCTTTTTGGATATCCGCCTCGGAACTCACCCCGCCGGAGACCACTACGTTTACGTCTTGGATTTTTTCATACATCTCCCAGTTGGGGGAGGTGAGGGTGCCATCCTTGGCAATATCCGTGGCGACGATATATGCTACGCCCATGGCTTTGAGCTGGTCAATAAAGGCGAGATACTCCAGGTCGCTATCTTGGAACCAGCCGGAGACGGCCACTTTGCCGTCCCGCACATCCACGCCGACCACAATCCGCTGAGGGCCGTATTTGGCGATCATCTCCCGGACGAAATCTGGATTTTTCACGGCGACAGTTCCTAGAATCACCCGGTCAACGCCGATCTGATCCAGATAGAGGGCCACCGTCTCCGCCGTGCGAATCCCGCCGCCTACCTGGATGGGGATGCTGATCTGCTCTCGGATTTTGCGGATAGTGTCCAGATTGGCCGTACTGCCGTCTTTTGCGCCGTCTAAGTCCACAATGTGCAGATATTTGGCACCCATGTTCGCAAACCCTTCCGCCAGAGCAACAGGGTCTCGGCTATAGACGGTCTTTTGTCCATAATCCCCCTGATAGAGCCGCACCGCCTCGCCGTTTTGGAGGTCTATGGCCGGAATAATCAGCATTAGAGCACTCCTTTCGTGGAGGGGATCCCCTCACCGGTCTGCAAAATCGCTTGGCCCAGTGCTTCACCGAAGGCCTTGAACATGGCCTCGATCATGTGATGGGTGTTGCGGCCATAGGCCAGATTGATGTGTAGAGTGATCCCGCTGTGGAGGGCCACGGCCCGGAAGAATTCCTCTGTCAGCTCCGTCTCAAAATCCCCCACTTTTTGGGTTGAGAACTGGGCATTGAAAACCAAATAGGGCCGCCCGGAGATATCCAACACGCAGTTGACCAACGCCTCATCCATAGGGATAGCGGCAGAGCCAAAGCGGCGGATGCCGTCTTTATCGCCCAGGGCTTGCCCCATGGCCTGCCCTAGGGTGATGCCCACATCCTCTACCGTGTGGTGTCCATCTACTTGGAGGTCGCCTTTACACGTCACATGGAGGGTGATCCCGGCCCGAAAGGCGAACGCGGTCAGCATGTGATCGAAAAATCCAATTCCTGTGTGAATCTGTCCTTCGCCCCGCTGATCGAGGTTGACCCTGACCTGGATATCGGTCTCCTTGGTGGTCCGCTCTAAAATTGTTTCACGCATGATAAAAATGCCTCCATTTCTTCGTCTGTGCCCATGGTCACCCGTAAAAATTGGTCGAGCCGCGACTTGCTCCAATAGCGCACCAGAATTTTGTGTTCTAATAGGAAGTCATACAGCGCCTTGGCCCGTTCGGCTCTTACAAATAAAAAGTTCGCCTGTGAGGGGAGAGACGGATATCCTAGTTCACATAATCTATAAGACGTCTGTTCTCTCGTCTGGATGATGCGGCTCCGTGTCTCATCCCAATAGGCCCTGTCGGAAATGGCTGCCGCCGCGGCCATTTGGGCCAGCATATCCAGGGGATAGGAGTTAAACGCATTTTTCATCCGCTGGAGGCCGTCTATGAGATGGGGCTGCCCCACGGCGTATCCCACCCGCAGCCCCGCCAGGGAGTGGGACTTGGAGAACGTGCGGATCACCAGCAGATTTTCGTATGTTTCTACGAGGTTCACGGCGCTCTCCACAGCGGCAAAGTCGATATACGCCTCGTCTATAATGACCACACTATCTTGATTTTGCCGTATGATTGTCTCAATCTTGTCCAGAGATAGAGCGATCCCTGTAGGGGCGTTAGGGTTGGCGAGGATCACGCCGTCGGCACCCTTGTAGGCATGGGGATCAATGGTGTAATCTGCCCGGAGGGGCATAATGTTCGTCCCGGCGTCGTACATCTCGGCCCAGACGGGGTAAAAGCCGTAGGAGATGTCCGGCGTCATCACATTGGCCTTGCCGGAGAAAAACCCACCGAAGGCAAAGGCCAATACTTCATCGGAGCTGTTGGCGGCAAAAACGTACTCGGCGGGGATAGGAAGGTGTGTTGCGATTTGTTGACATAATGTATTGCTGTCGCCGTCGGGGTAAAGCCGCAACCGTCCAATATCCGCCCGGCTGATTGCCTCCAGCACTCTGGGGGAGGGGGGATAGGGGTTTTCGTTGGTGTTGAGTTTGATCCACCCCGGCTCCTGGGGCTGTATGCCAGCCACATAGGGGATCAGGCCTCTGGCCTTTTCGCTTAGATAGTTGCTCACGATACATCACTCCTCGAATCGCACGTTGACACTGTTTGCGTGGGCGTCTAAGCCCTCCAGTTTAGCGAAATTCATCACATCGTCCTGAAACTCCGCCAGGACGTTTTTGGGATAATAGCTGTAGGAACTCCATTTTACGAAATCCTGCACCCCCAGGGGGGAGTAAAACTTAGCAGTGCCGCCGGTGGGGAGGACGTGATTCGTCCCGCTCATGTAGTCGCCCAGGGCTTCCGGCGTATATTCGCCTAAGAAGATCGATCCCGCATTTTTCACTTTGGGGAGCTTCTCCAGGGGATTCTCCGTCAAAATCTCCAAGTGCTCCGGGGCGATCTCGTTGGAGAGGGCAATTGCCTCGTCCAAATCCTGCACCAGAATCGCCGCACCGTATTGGGCCAGAGAGTTCTCAATCATCTCCCGACGGCTCAAATTCCCAATCTGCCGCTGGAGTTCTCGTTCCGTCTCCGCGATGATCCTCTCGCTGGTGGTGACCAGGATAGAACTGGCCAACGCGTCGTGTTCCGCCTGGCCCATGAGATCGGCTGCGATGTATTTTGGATTTGCCGTCTCGTCGGCGATGATTAGAATCTCAGACGGGCCCGCCACCATGTCGATATCTACCTGGCCGTAGACCAGCCGTTTGGCGGTAGCCACATAGGCGTTACCCGGCCCCACGATCTTATCCACTTTGGGGATCGTCTCCGTACCGTAGGCCGCCGCCGCAACGGCCTGTGCGCCGCCGATCTTATAGATGGTATGAATGCCCGAACAGGCCGCCGTGACAAGGATCTCATCTTGGACTTTCCCATCGGCCTTCACCGGGGTGAACATGACAATCTCCGGCACCCCCGCAAGAAGCGCCGGGATGGAGTTCATCAATACCGTGGAGGGGTAGGCCGCAGTCCCGCCGGGGACGTAGAGGGCCACCCGCTGGAGGGGGCGGACAATCTGGCCCATGATGACGCCATTGTCCTCGAAGATATTCCAGGATTTCTCCATTTGCCTGGAGTGAAATTCACAGATTTGATTTCTGGCTCTCTGCTCCAGTTCCATAAAGTCATCCCCGACGTTTCGGACGGCCTGTACGAGTTCGTCTTCCGTGACCGTGAGATATTCCCCCGTATATCCGTCCAACTCTCTGGCGTATTTGGCCACGGCCTGATCCCCGTTGGCTCTCACATCAGCCAGTATCTCTTGGACAGTGTTTAAAACGTCTGCGCCGACCTCGGCCTGTCTGCCTTTGATCTTTGTCAAATCTCTATGCAATCGCATCTCGCAACCTCTCAATCACAGCACCCACGTTTTCGTCGTATTTCAGGGCCGCCCGGCTGACCAGGAGTTTCGTCTGGATGGGCATGGCCTCTTCAAATATGATCAGGCCGTTTTCCGTCAGTGCCCGCCCGGTCTCCACGATGTCGAAGATCACGTCTACGCCCGTGTGCTTGGGCATGATCTCCGAGGAGCCGTTGATGGTGATAATATCCACGATCATGTCTTTGGCTGCAAAATATCTGGATGCAATGTTAGGGTGCTGGGTGGCTACCTCCAACACTTTCTCGTGGTTGGTCTTACATTTTTCATAAAAATCCTGCCGCTCCGGAAGTCCTGCGACGCAGAAGCGGGTGGTGCCGCAGAGCACCAAGTCAGGGAGGAGATCACTTTTGAAATTATCACCCCGCATGGAACTGTTGGCCGTCATACTGGACAGTTCGTACTCCCGGTAGCAATCAAAGGCGGCGATCCCCATATCTGCCCAGTTCTTATCCACGTACTGGGGGATGTCGGCGATGCGAACCAGGAGGAAGACCGCCGTCTCGTCGTCGGTCACAAACTCTAATTGCTTTCGCTGTTTTTTTGCGATCTCCTGCTCCAGCGCAGTAGAACTATACCCGGCCCGCTTGAACACCTCATAGGCCTTGCCCAATAGCCGCTGCCCCTTCGGTAGTGCGATTACAATTTTTCTCATAATTTTGTCCATCCTCTCTTAAAATATAGGATTGAATTTGCGGGCGAACAGCCCGCCCGCCGGTTGGGAACCGGCGTCCAAGCATTTTGCCACAGGCAAAATCTTGATACCGTCCCGGCTTTGCCGGGACGAGGAGATAATATATACAAAAATGCCCTATGCAAGCATGAATTTTGCATAGGGTTCCAGATAATTACGTCCGTTGGATCATATAATTACAAGACTTGCAAAACCCGCTTATCGACATGCCGAATACAATGTGCATGATGGTGATGCACATCTGCATGGGCATGGATAAACAGGCCAAAGCGCGTCATTGTCAAATACCTTTCCTCTGGAGTATAATTGCATTTATTGTGGCATACTTACTCCACATTGTCAATAGTCGGGTTTGGCCCGCGTGCAGGGGAGGCGTCTGTTTGTTGAGTTATACAGATTCCGCATACTAATTGCAACATATTTTTGGCAGTTTCATGGCTTTTCCGACGATAGAAAAATTTCAGTTGACGATATTCACTAAGTTTGGTAAAGTAGATTTGTGTATAAGGTTCGATTTATAGTGGGGCATGCCCCGTGGGAATTGAAAGGGTGGATAAATAAAAATGGTGATGAAGAGTGCTGTAATGACCAATCAGGTTGGCCTACACGCCAGACCGGCTACCTTTTTTATTCAAAAGGCCAATGAGTTCAAGGCCAGCATTTGGATTGAACGGGAAGAGCGGAAAGTCAACGCCAAAAGTCTGTTGGGTGTTTTATCCCTCGGCGTGGTAAAAGGTGGCGAGATCACCGTCATCGCCGACGGAGAAGATGAGAACGAGGCCGTTGACGCTCTGATCCATCTGATTGAGAGCAACTTTGGCGAGGGCGATGCAACTTAGTTATTTGTTTGAAACCGAGGCTGACGCAAACTGTGTGTCAGCCTTATTTTAATCTCCTCGGCGAGGCAAGGGAGGACGGGTACATGCTCGCATTATATAAAAAAGCAATGGACCTCCCCCAGAAGCCGGGGATTTATCAGATGTTGGACGCAGATGGCGAACCCATCTATGTGGGGAAGGCCAAGAGTTTAAAAGCCCGGGTCAGCAGCTACTTTACCGGCAGTCACGACTACAAGACCACGGTCATGCTCTCAAAAGTGGCAGATTTCGCCGTCATTGTCTGCGCCAGTGAGTTTGAGGCCCTGGTATTGGAGTGTTCGCTGATTAAGCAGCTCTCACCTCGGTATAATATCCTCTTAAAAGACGACAAGGGCTATCCCTTTATCCGTTTAGACTTAAATCACGCCTATCCCCGGTTTACTATCGCGGCAAAGCGATCCGATGATGGGGCTATGTATTTTGGGCCATACGGCAAACGGGGTGTCACTCGAGACGCCATCAACGCCGTGAGCCACGCTATGCTCCTGCCTACTTGTAGCCGGAAATTTCCCCAGGATATCGGCAGAGAGCGGCCCTGTCTCAGCCACCACATGGGCCAGTGTCTGGCCTATTGCCAAGCAGATACGCCAAAGGTCGAATACGACCGGGCCATCTCCCAGGCCATCCAGGTCTTGGAGGGAAAAGGGGCCGATCTGTCCGACGCCCTCCGGCAGGAGATGGAAGAGGCGGCGGAGGCGATGCGCTTTGAACTGGCCGCCGGCCTCCGGGATCGGATCCGGGCGTTGGAGCGTTTGAACACACGCCAAAGCGTGGTCTCCGGCGCCATGGCTGATACAGATGTGGTTGGCTATTATCGAGGGGCCGCCAAGAGCGCTTTTGTGGT
Source organism: Oscillospiraceae bacterium (assembly GCA_009780435.1). GTDB lineage: Bacteria > Bacillota > Clostridia > Oscillospirales > Oscillospiraceae > WRAB01. The sequence continues at coordinate 36,470 of WRAB01000004.1, forward strand.
GTTGCACTATATTGCAGGGCGATTGGTGGACAAAGATTATGAGCTGATTGAAAATCCTCTGGAGGACACGGCAGAGGCGGTCTCTGCACTTGTCAAGCAATATTATCTCCGCCGGGAGGTCTACCCCCAGACCGTATATCTGCCCTGCAAATTAGAGGATATCGCGCCTTTGGAGGCCTTGTTTAGCCAAAAGGCGGGTCGGAAAGTCCATCTGGCGGTACCGCAACGGGGTGATAAAGTACAATTGATCGAAGTTGCCGCAGAAAACGCCAAGCTAGAGGCCGAGCGGGCCAGTAGCAGAGAGGAGAAAGTCCGGGGGACCCTCCGATGGCTGGAGAATGCCCTGGGGCTATCTAAGCCGCCCATGCGGATAGAGGCCGTCGATATCTCCAACTTGGGCGCAACCGACATTGTGGCCTCTTTGACCGTGTTTACCAACGGGCGGCCCCTAAAGAAAGATTACCGGAAGTTCAAAATCAAAACACTGGACGGCCAGGACGACTATAACAGCATGAGAGAGGTCCTAACCCGCCGATTCCGCCGCTATCTGGAGGGGGATGCATCATTTAACCAACTGCCTGATTTGCTCTTAGTCGACGGGGGAGTCACCCACGCATCCATGGCGGCGGGGGTAATCGAATCCATGGGACTTACCGTACCCGTCTTCGGCATGGTCAAGGACGCAAAACACAAGACGAGAGGGCTGATTTCGCCTACGGGACAGGAAATCGGCATGGAGGCGGTGCCCCAGGTCTTCGCCTTTATCAGCACCATCCAAGAAGAGACCCACCGGTTTGCCATCACCTATCAGCGGAGTCTGCGGACAAAGACTTACGGTTCCGCTCTGGACGATATCCCCGGCGTGGGGGAGGCGAGGCGGCGTGCACTGCTGCGCCACTTTAAGACCGTAAAACGCATCCGGAGCGCCACGGCAGAGGAGTTGACCCAAGTCGTCCCAAAATCCACAGCCCAGGCGATTATACGTCACTTTACAGAGAGTAGGGAGGTCCCATGCGAATCATCTCAGGAACAGCCAGAGGACGCAAGCTAAAAGAACCGGACGGATTGAAAATCCGCCCCACAACGGATCGGGTCAAAGAGGCATTATTCAACGTGATCCAGTTTGATATCCCAGGCCGACGGGTTTTGGACCTCTTCGCCGGTTCCGGCCAGTTGGGGATTGAATGCTTGAGTCGGGGCGCTATATCCTGCGATTTTGTAGATACCTCTCTGGCGGCTGTCCAGTTGGTGCGGGAGAATTTGAAGCGTACAGAGCTTCCGGATGGCGAGGTCTATCAGAATGACGCCATATCTTTTCTCCAGCGGGGGGGACAGTATGATCTGGTGCTTTTGGACCCGCCTTATGATTTGAAACAATTAGATGATATTTTACGAAAAATTGTACAGATTGACATATTAAATAAAAATGGTATAATAGTGTGCGAAACAAATACGGATCGCGTTCTGCCCCAGTTGGAGCCGCCTTATGGGTTGACACGGGAGTACCGATACGGGAAAGTGAAACTCTCCCTTTTCACTCGGAAGGCGGATTGATGCGATATAAATATGCGTGAGAGGAAGCCCGGTCTGATATGAAAATCGCTGTCTATCCCGGAAGCTTTGATCCCATCACCTTGGGTCATTTGGACATTGTCCAGCGGGCCGCGGCCATCGTGGACAAGTTGATTATCTGCGTCATGGTCAATGCGGAAAAAGCGCCCCTGTTTGATCTCACAGATCGGATGCGCTTGGTTGAACGGGCCACGGCAAAGTTTGATAACGTGGTGACAGATACCTCAGATTTACTCTTAGCGGAATACGCTCGACAGGTGGACGCCAATGTGATCGTCAAGGGACTCCGGGCCATGAGTGACTATGAGAAAGAATGTCAGATGGCCCTGATTAATAAGAAAATAAATCCCGATCTAGATACATTTTTTCTGGCGGCCAGCGAAAAATATACGTACTTGAGCTCCTCCATTGTCAAAGAGATGGCCCGGTACGGGGTCGATTTGGCGGAGTTTGTCCCACAGGAGATTATCGCCGATATCACAAAAAAGACAGCCCACAGGAGGTAAAGGGATATGCAGCAAAACGGAGTTATGGAACTGGTCAATACAATGTACGATATCGTCAGAGATGCCTATGGCGTCCCTCTCGGTAATCAACGGTGCGTTATCGAACGGGATAACTTTTTAGACCTCTTAGACGAACTGAAAGCGCAACTCCCAGGTGAAATCGAGGAGAGCAGGAAACTGATTGCCGCCCGGCAGGAGTATATTGCCGGGGCCAAGCGGGAAGCGGAGAGTATCCGTCGTGTAGCCGAAGAGCACGCCCGCCAGCGGGTAGACGAGCAGGAGATTATCCGGCAAGCCAAGCAGATGGCAGGGGAAATTGTGAGCAAAGCGGAAGGCAAAACCGCTGAACTCAAAAAAATGGCTAACATGTATGCTGATGACACCTTAAATCGCACGGAAGAGGCCATCACCGCTGCACTGGACGAAATCCGCAACTCCCGGGCCAGATTCCGCTCCGTCGCGGGGACGCAGATGCGCGAACAACGTCAAGCGCCGCTGACCCCGGACGACGAAGAACTCCTGTAATAGTTTTTATGTTTTCCCCGCCACAGGCGGGGAAAACGCAGTTATATAAGAAAAAGGTGAATGGTATGGCTATTAAATCCGATATCGAAATTGCCCAGGCAACCCCTATGCAGCACATCCGTGACATTGCGGCGGATGCGGGAATTAATGAGAAGTATGTGGAGCAATACGGCAATTATAAGGCGAAGATAGACTACTCCTATCTCACCGATAACGCGAACCAGCCAGATGGTAAACTGATTCTGGTGACGGCGATTAATCCAACCCCGGCGGGGGAGGGGAAGACCACGACTACAGTGGGTCTGTCCGATGCCCTGCGCAGGATTGGGAAGAAGCCTATTGTAGCGCTGAGGGAGCCGTCTCTCGGACCGGTTTTCGGTGTCAAAGGCGGGGCCACGGGGGGCGGATATGCCCAGGTGGTCCCTATGGAGGATATTAACCTACATTTCACCGGGGATTTCCACGCCATCAGTGCGGCCAATAACCTCTTAGCGGCCATGTTGGATAACCACATCCACCAGGGCAACGCCCTGGGGATCGACACCCGGAAAGTCACTTGGCGGCGGGCTGTCGATATGAACGATCGCCAGCTCCGATTCATCACGGACGGTCTCGGCGGTAAGGCAAACGGCGTCCCCCGGGAGGACGGATTCGATATTACCGTTGCATCTGAGGTCATGGCTGTCCTCTGTCTGGCCGGGGATATTGATGACCTCAAAGCCCGCCTTGGCCGGATGATTGTGGCCTATACGTTTGATGATAAACCCGTCACAGCGGCGGATATTAGAGCCCAGGGCGCCATGGCGGCCCTGTTGAAAGACGCCCTCAAGCCTAATCTGGTGCAGACCTTGGAACATACGCCGGCCATCCTTCACGGGGGGCCGTTTGCCAACATCGCCCACGGCTGCAATTCCGTGACGGCGACAAAGATGGCATTGAAATTAGGCGACTACGCCGTCACAGAGGCCGGGTTCGGCGCGGATCTGGGGGCGGAGAAGTTCTTGGATATCAAATGCCGCACGGCTGGGCTGATACCGGACGCCGTGGTAATCGTGGCTACGGTTCGCGCCCTAAAACACCACGGCGGCGCGGCGCGTGCGGCGCTGTGCACCCCCGATTTAGAGGCGCTAGAGAGGGGGTTGCCCAATCTGCTCCGCCATGTGGAGAATATCACCCAGGTATTCGGTCTGCCCGCCGTTGTGGCCATCAACCGCTTTCCTACGGATGCGGAGGCAGAGCTTCAACTCATCGAGGATCGGTGTCGCGCTCTGGACGTCAACGTGGCGCTCAGTGAGGTCTGGGGAAGGGGTGGCGCCGGCGGCGAGGCCCTGGCCCGGGAAGTAGTACGCCTCTGCGAGATGGGTAGTAAACTGACCTATGCCTATGATGTAAATCTGCCGATTGAGAAAAAAATAGAAGCCATTGTCCGTAACGTCTATCGGGGCGATGGCGTGATCCTGACCCCCGCCGCCAAAAAACAGGCGGAACAACTGACGGCCCTGGGATTCGGTGATCTCCCCATCTGTATGGCCAAAACCCAGTCCAGCTTCTCAGACGACCCGGCCCTGCGCTGTGCGCCTGAGGGATTTACCGTCACTGTGCGTGGCCTCAAAGTATCGGCTGGGGCAGGATTCATCGTGGCCCTCACCGGGGATATTATGACCATGCCGGGGCTACCGAAAGTTCCCAGCGCCGAGAAGATCGACGTGGACAACACGGGGAAAATTCAGGGGCTGTTTTAACAGCGCTTCTTTTCTAAACGTAAAAAATGGGCTGACGCAGAGTTTGTACTGCGTCAGCCCATTGTAAATTTTGCTTACGACCTCTCGTCCGGCTCATCCTCATCTTCCTGTGGGGAATCGTTCAATCTTTCGTATCTGTTTCGGGAGCTTTTCTGTTTGCAAAAACCACTTTTACGGCATATGCATGAGCTGAATGAGATTCACGCGTTCTGTGTGGCTGTCAATGTTGAAGAAGAGATTCGGGCCGTAAAACACCGCTCCTCCCAGCCAGTAGACATAGGATAGCCCATCCGAGACCGTAGGCGCCCCAAGCGTCGCCCGTATATCGCCCGATGTAGACCGGTTGTTTAATCCCTCGTAGTGAAACCGTTCGCTGTTGGGGTGTCTGTAATCAATCATAATATTTGAAATTCTGCCGTTTTGATCCACGCCAATCCGCACCCCGGACGAGAAACTGAACAGATCCCAATATTCAGAGGGCGGCGTAGCGACGATATCCCCAAAGATGTACCAGAAGTCCAGCCGTACCGTATGAAACTCCCGATCTAAAAGGTGTGCAATATTCACGCTCTCCGGCAGCGGTGGCGGCGGCGCATCGGCATCTCCGCCCATGAATCGTGTCAGCATGGTAGCGGCCTCGGCCCGTATTGTGGAATCTGTGGGCGCGATGATATTGCCGTCTCTGCCTCTGATGATGCCGTGGTAATTTGCCCAGGTCAACGCCTCATATGCCCAGGGGGCGATTGCACTTCTATCTACAAATATGCTCCACTGTGGGCCTTGATGTGCCGTGTCATCCATATCCGTGAGGAGTGCCACATAGCGGTGGAGCATGGTGGCAAACTCCTGTCTTGTCACGGCGTCATCCGGCGCAAAGAGGCCACCCGGCCTTCCCTCTGTAATGCCGTTTGTGTATGCCCAGGAGACATAAGGGGTATACCACTCATCCGCCGCAACGTCGTGGAAGGGGGTGTCTCGCGGGTCGGTTGCATTGGCAAGTCGCCCGTGGTGGATACGAAATAGCGTTGTAGCTACCATGGAGCGGCTAAAGCTGTCGTGAGGTGCAAAGGTTATGTTTGAGGTTCCTCTCATAATGTCATGGGTGCTTACAAAGTACACCGCTGTAAAAAACCAATCATTCCGCGCCACGTCAAAAAAGGGGCGGGAACGCAAGATCTCTCCTGCGACGCTTGTTTCTTCCGCACCCGTGTACTCGAATGTCGCATACTCCGCAGCAAAAGCGCCGCCGGGAAATGCGCTTAAAATAAGACAGAGTATTAGTAGGGCACAAATCCTTTTTTTGAATGTTTCCATATGTGTTTCACTCCTTTTTGTAACATATTTCGCAATAGTTCGTTGCCATGTTACCATAAATCGCTCCAAACTTCAACTCGATCAGCCCATGCAAATGCTAAGATTTGTCAAACATGCCCGGTTTGTGGCAGATGTGGGCAGCGTTCTACACGGGCGCACAATGTGCGCCCGGGGGTTAGAAACATACCGCATATGAGTTTGTTGCGGTGGCGGTTGACGGGCGCACAATGTGCGCCCCTACGGCGCAAACAGCGTATTATCGCATTAAATCTCTTCTGCATAGTTGACGTATTCGACTTTATTCAGGTCCGTCAGCACTTCGTAGTGGACTCTCCGTGTGGGCAAGAGGAGAGAGAGCAGGAGGGCCACTTGGTTTCTGTCATCGTATTTGGGCGGGACAATTTCCATATAGGTCACCTTTGTACCGTCCTGCCGGACTTCCTCTAAGAGTTGATGGATAAAGGTCGTATCTCGCATCTCCAAATAGACGTCTATGGTCTTGGAGCGGCTTAACAGCTTATTGTCTAATCGGTGCATAAGGCCCGTGACAAAGATGATGAAAATTGTCCCCGCCAACGCTCCGACATAGAACCCCACGCCGATGGCGAGCCCCATACAGGCGCTGGCCCAGAGTCCTGCCGCCGTGGTCAGGCCCCGTACCTGCCGCTCCCGGGTAATGATGATGGTGCCAGCGCCCAGAAATCCGATGCCGCTGATCACTTGTGCGCCCATTCGGGCGGGGTCGGTGGCGCCGTAGATGGCGGCCAAGTATTCACTGGTGATCATCACCAGGGCAGAGCCAAGAGCCACCAGCATATAGGTGCGCATCCCGGCGGGACGGCCTTTGATCCCGCGCTCCAGGCCAATAATCCCACCCAAGAGCACGGATAGGAACAGGCGCAAGAAAATAGAGACCGTATTGAGTTCCGTCAGGATTGGAAATAAGGTTGTCTGCATAGAGAGTACCTCCCGGATACCCTAATAATACTCCTATCTGTCCCGCCAGTCAATATTATTCCAGCAGTTTGCGCAATTCCTCCACAGCTCGCCGCTCCAATCGGGACACCTGCACTTGGCTCACGCCCAGGACTTTTGCGGCGGCGTCCTGGGTCATGCCCCGCCAGTAGCGGAGGCCCAGGACCGTCTTCTCCTTTTCCGGCAGCCGTTCCACGGCCTCCCGCAGGGCCACGTGCTCTATGAGACGCTCCTCCTGGCTCACATCGCCTAAGACTTGTTCCAGCGTAAAGCCGTCCTCGCCGGTCTCCCGTTGGAGGGACTCGATCCCGGTAGTGGCCGTCTCCGCTACGGCGATGTCTTCCGGGGTGATCCCTGTCTCTTGACTGATCTCAGACAGGGTCGGCTCTCGACCCAGTTTCTGCTCTAAGTTACTCCGTGCCACCCGGATGGTCACGGCGTTTTCCTTGATACTCCGACTGACCTTGACCGCGCCGTCATCTCGGAGAAATCGGCGGATTTCTCCGGAGATCTTTGGCACGGCATAGGTGGAGAATTGGGTGCCATAGCTCAAATCAAAGCCCTGCATGGCCTTGAGAAACCCTACACAGCCGATCTGATAGAGATCGTCGTTGTCCACGCCGCGGCCAAAGTATCGCCGGGCGATAGACCAGATCAGGCCGGAGTTCTCCAGCACCATCTGCTCCGCCGCGCCTTCATCACCCGCCTGTACCCGTTGGAGGAGGCGTACTTTCCCTTCATCCATTGGCCTATCCGCCGATCCGCATAGATATCTTTCGTCGCATGGTCACTGTGGTGCCGCGGCCTGGGACGGATCGGACAGAGAGCTTGTCCATAAAGCTCTCCATGATCGTAAAGCCCATCCCGCTGCGCTCCTGGCCACCGGTGGTAAAAAGGGGGGTCTTGGCCTGCTCAATATCCGCGATCCCAAGCCCCAAGTCTCGGACGACAATCTCAAGGGTATTGCCCTCCATAATCCGTGCCCGGAGGGTGACCTTGCCGATCACATCCGGATAGGCGTGGACAATGGCATTGGTCACCGCTTCACTGACGGCGGTCTTAATGTCGCCGATCTCTTCCAGGGTCGGGTCTAATTGCGCGGCAAAACAGGCGACTGTCGTCCGTGCAAACCCCTCATTGATACTCTTACTGGGAAACTCCAACTTTATGTAGTTCTTCTGCTTCATAAATAAATCACTCCAATTGTTCATTGTTATCTGTTAATTGTTCATTGCTTACACCGTCTCCGCGATTTCTACGATCCGATAAATCCCGGAGGCGCTCAGCACTTTCATGGGCTGGTGGGGGACGTTGATCACCCAGGCTCGTCCACCGATCTCGTTTAGGCGTTTGTGGGTCCCTAGAACAACGGCAATCCCGGAACTGTCCATGAAAGCGAGATCTTGGAAGTCCATGACACAATCCCGAGGTAGATTCAAGTCGATCTCCCGTCCGATTCTTTCCATAGCGTTCCGGGCCACGTGGTGATCCAGCTCACCGGAAAATCGTAGCGTAAGCCGCCCCTCTAAAAACGTCGTCGTAATTTGCATGAAAAAATCCCTCCTACGTACAAAAAATACACTGTGTGAACGAACTTACACAGTGTATTTTATCTGACACAGGCTAAAAAACCTGTCACAATTTGGTCTGCCCTTTGGTCCGACCGGTATTCCGTCCGTCGGGCAAAGAGGCAGTAGTTTGAAAGTGGATTGAGAGTGTTGCCACACCCTCTGGGGACTAAAAAGAAGTATAGCTTGATATTGTTACATTTGTTTAACAAAAATGAAAACAAACTTTGAACAACACAAAACCAATTATTCCACCAATTTCCGATCTCGCCATTGACCGAATATATAGTAGGGGAGGGAGATCGCAACCGCCAGATATGGTGCGATAGCCTGGGCTGCAAAGATTCCGGATAGGCCCCACCAGAGGGAGAAGAGATAGGCGAGGCCTATCCGGCCCACCAGTGTCTCGGCCCCGGCGGCCAGGAGGGAATAGAGGGAAAACCCCACTCCCAAGACAACGGCGTTAAAGGAGGAGTGGAGGCTGAGAGCCGCATAGCTCCAGGCTAAGAAGGTGAGATAGTGCACCCCGATCTGAATCACCTCCGGCTCCTGGGTAAAAATCCCTATCAACGGGGCGAGGAAGAGGAGGGTCAGTGCCGCAGTGATGGCGGTCAGCCCCAAGGTATATACCAGAGCCCACCGGACAGCGGGGGAAACCCGTTCCGGCTTTCCTGCCCCCACACTCTGGCCGATAATGGTGGACGCCCCGTTGCCGATCCCCATGAGGGGGATGGTAACTAGGCCCACGATCCGGCTCCCGGCACCCAGAGCGGCGGAGGCGGCCACGCCAAATGGATTCACCAGCCGGGCGATCACGAGACCGGAACCCTGCAAAAGCCCCATCTGGAGGCCAAAGGGCACCCCAATTTTCAAAATCTGTCTGAACTTATCCCACGCCGGAATGAAGCTTTTGGGCCGAAAATCAAAGACAAATCCCTGCCGCCGAAAGAACAGGTTCAACACCCCCAAGAGAGCCAAGGTCGCTTGGGATATGGCCGTGGCTAGGGCCGCACCATGGATACCCATGGAAAATGGCCCCATGAGCAGTAGTCCCAGCCCCCCATGGAGCGTTGCCGCTGAAGCGGCAAATAGCAGGGGCCGCAACGAATCTCCCAGGCCTCGCAATATACCGGCAATAGCATTGTACAGGAAGGCAAAGGGGAGACTTAGCGCCGTGATCCGCATATAGGTAACGGCCCCCGCCATGGCTTCTGGCGGCGTCTTTAAGAGCCGCAATACGGACTCTGCGGAGAAGAATCCCAATACCGCCACAGCCAATCCTGCGATTAGAGACAGGGAGAATAGCGCACCCACCGCTTGGCTCTGCTCGGAACGCTGATCTGCCCCTTTTAGCTGGGCAATTAGGATCTGTCCGCCGGCCGCCAGCCCCATAGAAAAGGTGATGAGAAATAAAATCGCCTGGCCGCCGACGGTGACAGCGCTCATGGCGTCTGCGCCGACGAATCGCCCCGCCAGCAGCATATCAATCAGCCCGTGGGAGGTCAGGAGCAGATTTGTCAGCACCAGTGGCCAAGAGAATACGGCCAAGAGATGGGGTATACTGCCATGAGTTAAATCATGTTCGCCAAAATGGGTCATAAATGGGCGTGTCCTTTCGTTTATAACACGCCTAGTTTTTCCTGTTTTGCGCTAAATATGTAGCTATTCCAGCCGATATTGGGGCGGAATGTCCCCGATTGTACGGAAATAGCCATTGGTCATCTTCGTGAGTTGCGTCCAAGTGGCGCAGCCGACAGTCCCGTCGGTAGAGAGGCCGTTTTCCGATTGGAATGTCACCACGGCCTGTCGGGTCAAGGGGCCAAAGACGCCGTCGACGCCTACACCGGGGATACCTGCGGTAATCAGAGCGTCTTGGAGGGTGCAGACGTATACGCCCCGGTCACCTTGCTGCAGTGCAGGATATCCGGCAGCGCAGGCGGGCGGTGAGAGACGGTTGTCGAAATGCACCCAGGTGGGGGTCAGGTGGCCCGGCTCCACGTAGCTCCAGACGCCGATCTCCGCCGCGACCCGGCGCAAATCATTTCGCTGTGCCACAGAGAGGTTTTGACCCACATCGAAAGCGGTCCCGGCATAGTGCTGGCTCTGGTCGGCGTGGCCGCCCTCGCCGATACGGCGGAAGGCGAATCCCACATAGATGGGCTGTCCCCAGGCTTCCCGTGTCCGGTTCCAGGCCAGCATAGTCCGTCGATCCGTCCAGATGAGGTTGGATGCAGAGCGGCTGCGAAACTCCCGCACTGTTAAAGTGCGGCCCGTTATATATGGCATGGGATCAGATAGATCGAGCGGATATCGCTCCATCTGATTTGTCGTGTCGTTGTATAGTAAAACGTTTATCATATTGAATCTCCAATAGATGTTTTACTATTATAGATATGAGTTTCAATAGCAGATGGTGTCAGCACAGGGAAAAGGCGGTACCGCATATAGAAATCACCGAGGGAGGTCTTTGAGAGAGGGTTTTGGCGTTTTCCCCTCTTCTAAACTGAACAAAATTTTTATTTTGTTCAGTTGGATCTGTACAAGCCCATCAATCTATGCTATACTAAGGCCATCCCTCCCCACTGATCTGGAGGGGTCAAATAGGCACATCCCAGCGGATTGCCCGCTTTTATAGAAAGGAGCTGACGGGGCTGTATGGAGTATCGCACCGAGGCGCCACCGATTTTGTTGGACTTTCTCAACTACCACGAACACATCCGAAATCACTCCCGGAAAACCATTGACGAGTATTTCCTCGATCTGCGGACGTTCTTCCGATTTATGAAACTCCACCGGGATCTGGCCACGGATGAAATTCCCTTTGACGATATCCCGATTATGGATATCGACCTGGATTTCATCCAGCATATTACGGTGACGGATGTCTACGTTTTTTTAAACTATCTGTCCCGGGACCGGATTAAGCATCAGCGGAGCCGGGATACGAAATACGGCCTATCCCCCACTTCCAGAGCCAGAAAAGTTGCCACGATTCGATCTTTTTATAAATACCTGACCATAAAGGCCAAGTTATTGGAGCAAAATCCCATGCAGGACCTGGATTCGCCCAAATCTCTGAAATCTCTGCCAAAGTTTTTGTCTCTGGATGAGAGTGTTCAGCTCCTCTCCTCCATTGACGGCGCAAATGTAGAGCGGGATTTTTGTATCATTACCCTGTTTCTAAACTGCGGCCTGCGGATCTCCGAGCTCATCGGACTCAACCGCACAGATGTCCGGGAGGATTACCTCCGGGTCATCGGCAAGGGCAACAAGGAGCGGATCGTGTATTTAAACGACGCCTGTATTGCGGCGGTGACCAGTTATCTCCCCGTGCGGGAGAAATTGGTCTGTAAAGAGAAAAACGCCTTCTTCGTCTCCCGCAACCGGAATCGAATCAGCCGGAGCACGGTTCATCTGCTGGTGAAGAAATATTTACTGATGGCGGGCTTGGACAGTACCCAGTACTCCTCCCACAAGCTCCGCCACACGGCAGCTACCCTGCTCCTGCAAAACGGCGTGGATGTGCGGACGCTTCAGGAGGTCTTGGGGCATGAGCATTTAAATACCACGCAAATCTATACCCACGTAGACAACACCGAACTCCGCCTGGCGGCCCAGGCCTCCCCCCTGTCCCGGATTCGGCCGAAGGGGGATGCGGAGTGATTCACACGAAATACACTCCATAATATATATTATGTTAATTTAAAAACACATTCTCAGGAGGGTTGAAGAAATTTAATCCTCTTTTTTTGAAGTCTATTCCTCTGATGGACTTACTGTACTTTGCCTCTGTGCTATATAATTCATAATGTCAAACAAATCCTGCTTTTCTTTTTCACTTTTCCCTTTTAAGAGTACTTCTATCCGTTGATCTATGTTCGGAGTAATTGTATAATCACCCTTAAATATTTTCTCTATAGTAACACCAAGGCACGAAGCAATTTTATATACTGTTTCTAAACTTGGAACTTTACGGCTATTTTCTATCTGTGATAAAAACACAGCAGAAATACCAACTTTTTCTGAAAGTTGCTCCTGTGTCATATTTTGGCTGATTCGCTCCTGCTTTATATTCTGGCCTAAAATCCAAAAAGGATGATTTGACACTTATATTGCCCCCTTATTTGCTTGATAGTTATATTTTAGTGCTAACTATCAGACAAATAAATTGACTTATAGTTTAAAATTTAATATTGCTATCAGTTTAAATTCATGTTATTATTACTTTGCCCATAAGAGGCTAGGGGAATCTTTCTCTTTTTTTGTAGGGCAAATTTACAAGGAATCTGTGAATTAACATGAACACAATAGAGAATCGGCAAAACAAGCCGCCTTTTATGAGGTCAAGCAAAAAATTATCAGTATCCGATGAAGAGTTAGAAGCCTTTTATATATCTTTGCGTAAATATTATTTGGACGTTCCATTTGACAATATTCAAGTTGCAAGGGAGGAAAAATACTATCAAATTCCTTGCAAAATGTCCCAGCTATTTTCAATGTTAAAGGGAACTAAAGTTTTGCATCAAGAAAGAATACATGATAATCCAGCTATGCTTTACACTGCGAATCACATAGGCTCATACGACCAATTTTTTATACCATCTATTTTAGATAACACCCCTCTGCACTATTTGGTTAAAAATAAAGTAACGACATGGCCTGTAAGGTGGAATCTTATTTATAAACCGACAGGTGCAGTCATTGTTGAACCTGAAAGTCTTAGAAGCTGGAATCACGCAAAAGCTAAATTGATTCAATATCTGTTGCATGGAAGCAAGGTGTTTATATTTGCAGAGGGAAGCAGACGTGGCGAAAACAATATGGGTGATTTTAATCCAGGCGTGGCCCAAATTGCACAAGAAACGGGTGTAAAAATTGGAACTTTAGCGATAAAAAACACTTCTAAGTTATTTTTAAGGAAACCTGTTATTTGTGCAGGAGAAGTTTTTTCAGTTGGCCCAAGAGAAGATTTAAAAGTTGCAACGGAGCGGATAAAGTCAGGTGTTTTGAATGCTTATAACGAAATTCTGGTATATGAAAGCGAGTTATAATGAACATAGGCATTGATATAGACGGTGTTCTAACCGATATTCAGGGCTTCAATCGTAGACATGCACCACGCTTCTTTAAGCGAAAATTTAATCGTGATATTGCGGACGAAAATCCATATGACATACGGGATATGTTCAAATGCCCGGAAAATGAATATATGGCGTATTGGAAAAGATACTTGTTTATTTACGCAATCTTTGAGCCCGCCAGAAAAGGTGCGAAAACACTAACGCAGAAGCTAAGAGCAGATAATCACTCCATATATATCATATCAAAGCGGGTGCTTACTTGCAGAAGCGATTTTTTAGGCAAGTTTATGCGTTTTCTTGTGCGTAGTTGGTTGTGGCGCAACGGGATTTTTTATCACGAAATTATATTCTGCGACAACGATGTTCCAGACAGCAAACGAACCGCTTGCTTGGAAAAGCACATAGACATGATGGTTGATGATGAAGCGGTAAACATAAGTGCCATTGCACCGATAACAAAAGTTATTTGCTTTGATACAAGCTATAATCGCACTTGTGCGGGAAAGAACATCTTACGGGCAACGAATTTTGATGAAATTTACAGCCTAATAAAAAATTATGATGTTAGACTAAAAAAACAAGGTACAGTCTGATTAACTGCACCTTGTTTTACTATTATTCAATATATCTATCAAATAAAATTCGTCCAAACCCGCTTTTCCTGTGCCGGGAAGTCAACTCCCGCTTCCCTGCCTGCGGCGATGCATTTGAGCAGCCAGGCCATGTTTCTCCCCAGCACCCGCATGACCTGCACCCCCTCTTCGTCCCGCATAACCTCTTCCGGGGTATTGCCGTGGATCATATTCCAGTACACGCTGGATACGATGGGCATCTGACTGATGGAAAAATACTTGTGCAGTTGATCCAGCGCCGCCGAAGAGCCGCCCCGTCTACAACAGACGATGGCCGCCGCCGGTTTGCCCCGGTAGGGCTTGCCCCGGGCGGAGAAAAAGGCCCGATCCATAAAGGACGTGATCGTCCCCCCTGCTGCTGCGTAGTGGACGGGAGACCCGAAGATGAACCCGTCGGCCTCCTTGGCCATGGCCACAAACTCGTTTACCTGATCGTCGATGACACAGCCGTCGTGCTTGAAGCAGTAGTGACAAGCTCTGCACCCCTCCATGGCCTGTTGGCCCAGTTGGAGCATCCGGGTCTCAACCCCCTCTGCGTGGAGCGCCTCCGCCGCAATAGACAGGCCCGTATACGTACAGCCTTCCTGTTCCGGACTTCCATTGATAAGAATCACCCGCATGATAGTTGCCTCCTTTGATTTTTCTGTCTATATTTTCGCTTATTTTTCCTCTGGCGTCAAGAAAAATTTCCGACTGGACTTGACAAAACCGGAAACTTTCGATATACTCATGAACCATATAAAGAGGTGCAGAAATATGAAACGATTTGTAACAACTATGATGATGCGCTGAGGCGTATACTTCTGTTTGACTGAAAACTGAGGTATGCGTCTGTCACTCGTTCTTTTCGAAAAGAATGAGTTTTTTTATGGCGAAAAGGAGAATCTAAGCATGATTTCACTACAAGCTGTGAGCAAGACCTTCACCACCGCATACGGCGAGGTCAGAGCGGTACAGGATATTAACCTAGAGATCGAAAAAGGCGAGATTTTCGGCGTGATTGGACACTCCGGTGCGGGAAAATCAACCCTGATTCGCTGTATCAACCTACTGGAAACACCGACCTCTGGCAGCGTCATTGTGGACGGTGAGGATTTAACAAAACTCTCGAAAAAAGCGCTCTGTGACCGGCGCAAGAAGATCGGCATGATTTTTCAGCACTTTTCTCTGATGCCTTCTCGCACGGTTGTGCAGAATGTGGCTTTCCCGCTCAAAAACACCAAGCTGACGAAGGCCGAGAAATTAAAGAAAGTGGAGGGTTTGCTGGGGCTCGTCGGCCTCAGCCACCGAATGCACGCCTACCCCTCTGCCCTCTCCGGCGGTGAGAAGCAACGGGTGGCAATTGCAAGAGCACTGGCCAACGATCCACACGTCCTGCTCTGTGACGAGGCCACAAGCGCCCTCGACCCACAGACCACAAAGGCCATCCTGGATCTCCTGAAAGAAGTCAACGCCAAGCTGGGCATCACCATTGTGCTCATCACCCACGAGATGGCGGTCATCAAGGAAATTTGTGACCGGGTGGCTGTGATGGAGGATGGAGAGATCAAGGAGATGGGCGATGTGTTCTCCGTCTTTTCCGCACCGCAGAGCGCGGTGGCCCGTGATTTCGTCGCCTCCACCACCAACCTACATAAAGTGTACGAGTTGATCGAGAACAACTCCCCTCTGGTGGCACTGGCAGAGGATGAAACCCTCCTCAAGCTCACCTACACCACGAGCAACACGCAAGATACCCTCCTCCACGATGCGGCTGAGCGCTTCGGGATCAAAACGAATATCTTCTTCGGCAACGTGGAGCTGATCCAAGACCGCCCCATCGGCAAGCTGGTCATTATCGCCAAAGGCCCGCCGGAGAGTATCCAAGGGGCAATCACATATTTGCGGGAACACGAGATCAAGATAGAGGAGATGATAACATGATAGGGCTATTTGAAATGATCGTCCCGAATTTTTCAAGGGCATCCGACGCGCTTTGGACGAGCATCGTCCAGACGCTCCAAATGCTGTTCGGCTCCTTTACCGTCTCTTTTGTGTTGGGCGTCGTGTTGGGGGTCTGCCTGGTAGTCATGCGCCGAGGCGGGATTTTGGAAAACCCGGTACTGTATCGCATTGTAGACAAGGTGATCGACACCATCCGCTCCGTACCCTTTCTCATCCTCATCGTGCTCCTCTTCCCCCTGTCCCGGCTCATCGTGGGAACCGCAATCGGCGTGATGGGCGCAATTGTCCCGTTGGTCATCGGAACCGTCCCATTTTTCTCAAGACAGGTAGAGACAGCGGTCTCTGAGGTGGATCACGGACTCATTGAAGCATCTGTCGCCATGGGGCTCTCCCCCATACAGATTATCTTCCGTGTGTACCTGCGTGAGAGTATTCCGGCCCTGACCCGTGTGACACAGATCACGGCGATTAACGTGCTTCATCTGGTTACGCTGGCGGGCGCAGTCGGCGCCGGTGGACTGGGAGATTTCGCCATCCGGTTCGGACATCAGCAGGGCCTGCGAGATTTGATGTGGCTCACGATTGTCATCATTTTGGTCATGGTCAGCATCATTCAGATTGTCGGCAATATTGTCATCAAAAAGACAACCCATTAGCCCCTGCTCAGATTAGCTCTCCACCGCCCCAGGCGGTGGAAAACAGAAAAATTTTCAATTCAATAAGGAGAATGAAACATATGAAAAAGTTTGTAACAGTTCTATTGGCAGTCCTATTGGTACTTGGCCTCGCCGCCTGCGCTGGCGGCGGCGGAACCACCGACGATGATGGGCCGCATGTGCTCCGGATCGGCTTGGTCGGGGCGTTTAACGTGCATTGGTACACGATCCAAGAGATGGTAGCGGAGGACAATATCCAACTGGAGCTCGTCTATTTTTCTGACTTTGCCATTCCCAACCGTGCGCTGGATGCGGGCGATCTCGACTTAAATGCGTTCCAGCACAAAATGTTTTTAGCAAACGATATCACAACCAACGGCTATGAGATCCAATATATTGCAGATACGTTCATCGCACCGATGAACATTTTCAGAAACCCAGAGCGTATCTCCGCCCTGGCGGATATCCAAGATGGACACACCATCGCAATTCCCAGTGATCCCACAAATGGCGGCAGGGCGCTCCGGCTTCTTGAGGCCGCCGGGTTGATCGTGCTAGGCACGCCAGAGGGACAGAACCCAACTGTGCTGGACATCTCAGAACGTATTGTGGACATCAATATCATAGAGGGTGAAACCAGTATGCTCCCCCACATGCTACCGGACGTAGAAGCGGCAATCATCTCCAACCCCCAAGCGATGAGTGCGGGGATCATCACAGACGAATACAGTATCTTCCGGGAAGACATCACAGGACCTGCGGCGGCGAACCTGACCAATGTTATCGTCGTGAGAACCGCCGACCTGGAGGAGGACGGACTCCGTGCTCGGTTGTTCGAGGCCATTGTAAGGGCACATCACACGGATCGTGTACGGGACGTGTTTATCGAGGAGTACCAGGGGGCCTTGGTTCCGGTCTGGTAAGGATGGTGTTTGGAGTCCCAACAAAAGAACCTCTCTTTACGCATGTAAAAGAGAGGTTCTTTTGAATCAAGACGTTTTTACATAATATCTTCCGGTTCGGACTCCGGGCGCTCCAGAAGGGTCCATTCCCGTGGTTCGAGGAGTGTCAGCCAGCGCTCAAACGCATTGTTAAGGCCTCTCCGCTCGAAGGTGTAAGAGTTTGTCGCCGATTGAATATAGAAGTAGTACCACGCAGTTTCATCCTCATTGTCCGGCCAGGTAACCATGTTCGGCAGCAGATCTGCCATGCGCTCCTGCAGGCGGTCCGAGATACGGTTAATCATCGCCGCCGCATCTGCCCGTTTGAGGTATCTGTCGGGGTAAAATGCGCCGTCCAGGCCATAAGGCCCTTGCACCCAGCCGTTCATGGCCGCCGCGTTGATATAATCCGCTGCCCAGTGACCGGCGATATCGTTAAAGTGGTTCTCCAGCAAATTCATACCGCTCAGCTTGTCCATAAATCGGACAATCACCGCCGCCATTTCGGCACGGGTGATGGGCTGTGTCGGCGCAAAGGTGCCGTCTGGCAACCCGTTGAAAACGTTCGCATTGGTCATGGTCGATACGGCGTTGTTGAACCAGTCGTATAGCTCTACATCTGAGAAAGGATTTTCTTGCATCCAGTATGCAATGCGAGCCTCGTCTGTGACAAGACGGAAGAAGATCGTGGCGACTTCCGCTCTTGTAATATTGGCATTTGGGCGAATTAACCCCTCGTCTGTGCCAATCAGGTACGCCTGCCGCTCTGGCAGATCCGGTTCCGGCCCTCCTTGATTGATCCATTGCCACTGCGCCGTGAAACTGCGAGACTCTGTTACGGTGAGGGCAGCAACTTGTGCACGACTCAATAAAGGCCCGGTGCCGTTTTCCCGCCAGCCGAGGAAGTTCCAACCGGGTCGAGTCGGAACGGGAACTCTGGCTGTCGTGATCTGATGATCTGGGAGGACATAGTGATAGACAGGATTGGTATCGCCGCCGTACAGGCCGCCGCTTAGAAAAAATGTCACCCGAATGGCGTTGCTGGGCTCAAAAATCGCTGTGAATATTCTGTCCGCTATGATTGGCAAGTCGAGGAGCTCTTCTGTTGTATATGTGCTACCAGTCGAACTTTCCCAATATACGAACATATAACCCGGTGCCGGAAGTGTATCTGGAATCGGAGTTGGAATATCATTCTCTGCTAAGATGTCTCCGCCACGAACAATTACATCGTGTACTGGACCAGGAGCAATCGTTCCATTTGGACCAGAATTAAATTCCACATTGAAAAAGGCTTCTTCCCAGACCCAGGTGTCGCCTGCCCCGGCGGGGCCGGTCATAAGGCCGGCAGGCGTCAAACGCTGATTGCCACCAACATTTATCCAGTAACCTGTGTATCTTGGCCCCGGCGGCGTCACCAGACCTAGATTGCCTACGGCTGTCCAGTTTGGGCCAAGTGTTAATTCTCTTAGGCTGTTTGCACCTGTGAACATGTTTGCCATGGTCGTTGCGTTACGTGTATCCCAGCCGCTTAAATCTAAACTCGTTAAAGCGCTTGCACCTCGAAACATACTGATAAAATTCGTCGCACTACTCGTATCCCAGTCGCTTAAATCTACATGCTCCAAGCTACTTGCGTCTTGGAACATACTTTCAAAAGTTGTCACGCTGCCCGTGTCCCAATTGCTTAAATCTAAACTCGTAAAGCCGGTTGCATCCCGGAACATATGTGACATCCATAGCACAGTGCTGGTGTCCCACTCGTCTAGCCCAATGATCTCTGTTAAATAGGGCATGCCGCGGAACATGCTGTCAAGACGTAGTGCGCTGCTCATGTCAAAGGTGCTCACATCTAAAGTCGTAAAGCTCGTGCCTCGGAACATGCTGGAAAAACGCAACACATCGCTGGTGTCCCAGTTCTCTAGCCCATATATATCTTCTAATGCAACTGCGTCGCGGAACATATGTTCCATCCAGCGTGTGGCAGTAATGTCAATATAGTCAATATTTTCTATCGTAATTAGATATGGTAAGTTTCGAAATAGGGAGGTGAGGTTGAACGTCCCGATTGTATTGTCTGGGTCTGTGAAAACAATTTTGTCAATACCAAGCCGCCAGTTGTTCCAAGGACTTATATTTGCCTCAAAGCCAACTGCAACGTTGCCTTGAACGGTTCCGCTACCTACCACTACCGTGCGTGTATTCGAATCATCATCAAGCCACCACCATGGTGCGAAGGTATCATTCGGCCCGACATGCCCTATCACATTGTTAAACGGCACAACACCCCCGGCAAACGCACTGCCCGGGAATAGACCGACCAATAGCATTGCCACAAGCAATACACAAATTACCCGTTGAAGGTTTTTTGCCCGCAATTTTCTTTGAAACATTAGAATCTCTCCTTTGCAAAAGTATTTCGTAGGGGATATTATTTGCACTTTGCCTATTTTCATTACACCGCAATCACAACAATCTCGTCCTCTTTCACCCCGAGACCGATCTTTTTGACGGCCTTCTCATAGTGATCCACCAGCTCCGTTGCGATCTTGTCTTCGATCTCCTTTTGTAACAGGCGGCGCAGGTTGCGGGCGCCGTAGGTGATGGAGAAGGATTTTTTCACCAGATAATCCAAGACGGCATCGTCGTAGGTGAAGGCGTAGCCCTTGTCGGTCATCACCTCTTTTAACTCCTCCAGCATGATCCGGGCGATTTTGGCGAAATCGGCCTCTGATAGCTGGTTGAAATAGACAATCTCGTCGATCCGATTTAAAAATTCCGGGCGCAAAAAATCCTTGAGGGCCTTCATGGCCTTCTCTTTCCCCTGTTCATTGACGCTCCGGTTAAAGCCCACAGAACCGTCTTTCTTATCGCTCCCGGCGTTGGTGGTCATAATGATGACCGTGTTGGAGAAATTCACATTCCGCCCCTGGGCGTCGGTGATGTGACCGTCGTCCAGGATTTGCAGTAAGATATTGAGTACGTCCGGGTGGGCTTTTTCGATCTCGTCGAAGAGCACTACGCTATAGGGCCTACGGCGGATTTTCTCCGTCAACTGGCCCGCCTCGTCATAACCCACGTATCCCGGCGGGGAGCCGATGATCCGGCTGACGGCGTGTTTTTCCATGAACTCGGACATATCCAGTCGGATCAAAGACTCCGTCGCATTGAACAGGTCTTGGGCCAGGCGCTTCACCAGTTCCGTCTTCCCCACCCCGGTGGCGCCGACGAAGATGAAAGATGCGGGCTTACGCTTCGCGGCGATCCCCACCCGGCTGCGCTTGATGGCGCGGCAGACCGTGTCCACAGCCTCGTCCTGGCCGATGATGTGGGCTTTTAGACGGGCTTCCAATTGGGCCAGGCGCTTATATTCATCCTCTCGAATACTGCTGGCGGGGATTTTTGTCCATAGTTCAATGACCCGGGCTAAGTTATCCACAGTCAGGGCGGGCGGGCCATCTTTTTGGAGTACGACCAACTCGTCGCTCAGTTGCATCTCCCGGCTGCGGATCACGGCCAAGCGCTCAAAGTGGTCCTGTTCTGATTTGTTGTCCGCCAGGAGCATCTCCCGTTCCCGACCCAGATCGGCCTGCTCTTTTTGGATTTCCGCCATCCGGGTCAGGGATTGGCTTCTCAGGTTGACGTCACTGCACGCCTCGTCGATGAGATCAATGGCCTTATCTGGCAAAAATCGGTCTGTGATATACCGCTCACTCATCAGCACTGCCTGCCGGGCCATCTCCGGGGAGATGGTCACACCGTGGAACGCCTCATAGTAATGGGCGATACCTTTGACGATTTCCACTGCGTCCTCGATAGATGGCTCCGTCACTGTCACCGGCTGGAACCTGCGCTCTAAGGCGGAGTCTTTTTCGATATGCTTGCGATACTCCGTAAACGTCGTGGCACCGATGACTTGTATCTCGCCACGGGACAGGGCTGGCTTTAGGATATTGGCCGCGTTCATACTTCCCTCGGCGTCCCCCGCCCCGACAATGGTGTGGACTTCGTCGATGACCAGGATAATATTCCCCTGCTTTTTGATCTCCTCAATGAGTCCCTTCATCCGGCTCTCAAATTGGCCCCGGAACTGGGTGCCGGCTACGAGAGCCGTGAGGTCAAGAAGGTATACCTCTTTTTCCCGCAACTTATAAGGCACATCCCCTGTATGGATGCGCAGTGCCAGTCCCTCGGCGATGGCCGTCTTACCCACCCCCGGCTCTCCGATGAGACAGGGGTTATTCTTCTGTCGCCGATTTAATATCTGAATGACCCGCTCGGTCTCCTCCTGGCGGCCCACGATCCGATCCAACTGACCATTCTTGGCCTTATCCGTCAGAGAGATGCAGTAATTTTCCAGGAATCGACGCTTTTTGCCCTTGGGGTCCTTCTCCTTGTTGGAAGATGCGGCATTTCCCCCCGGCAGATTCCCGCCGGACTGGGGTGGCCGGTCACCGGGACCCGCGCCAAAGAGTTTATTTAAAAATGGAAACGTGGCCATATTGCCGACCTCGTCATCCGTCTCTCCGTTTTGCATGGCCTCTATGTTCTCCGCACCGCCAAATGCCTCGATCATTTCGCCGGAGATGCCGTCTAAATCCTCGTCGGAAATTCCCATCCGCTGCATGATGTCGTCTACGGGTTTGATCTTCAATTCTTTGGCACATTTGAGGCAGAGGCCCTCATTGGCGGAGACGCCGTTTTCAATTTTCGTGATAAAGATGATCGCTACATTCTTTTTGCAGCGTCCACAAATGGTAGGTTGCATGTTTTGCTCCAATCGCAGGGTTTAGATATCAATGAATCCGCCTATGTGGTTGCGGCTTACAAAGAATTCCAAGATGTTCGCATTCTCCATCAGCTCTTCCGGCAATAGCGTTCCCAAGTAGCCCAATAGCCAGCCGAGCATGAACACTAATAAAAATCCCTGGGCCAATCCCGCAAGCCCCCCAGCGATACCATCCACCAGCTTAAGACCCGGGAATTTTAAAGAAAAGGGAATTAAATTGTAAGCGACTGTAAAGCCGATGAGAATCAACAAAAATGCCACGACAAAGACCATGAGGAAACAAAAGGCGTATACCAATGTATCCGTCATCGATCGGTTGAACGTCTCCCCGGCGTCTCTGCCGTCGAGATATCGGTCTGTGAGTTTTTCCTCCCGGCTCTCGTGGACACCGAGCTCCAAGAACAGTTGCCGCGCCACTTCCGGCTCCAGGCTGGGATCAATTCGGAACAGGTCTTCCGTGGAGAGCCCCTGTAAGTTCGCAGGCGCGACTGTCTCGACGGCATCCACCTCCATCTGGGTTAGGTAGCCGCTGATGAAAGGCCGAAACATTGTCGTGAATTCATTCGAATAGGTATTTGCCAATAAATTGCCTCCGTAGACGGCAATGATGATAAATACCACAGCTAAAATACTCCCCAATACGCCGCGCTTGTAGCCCTGCCACGCGCAAAAGACTAAAATGGCGATAATGAGCAAGTTTGCGATAATGTGCATATCTTATACCCTCCAAACCAGTTTCTTTCTCTATATAGTCGCACACCTAAGGTACGAGAAGCCTCGCCCGGTGTGTCGAAAAACGCAAAACAGATCCGTCATTCTTCGACAGGACGCGGGTCATGCCCTCTGTCCCGTCCCATATGGCATATTCTCTCCCGTCACGGTAGAGGACGAGGCGGTCAAAAAACAAGGCTACCAAATACCGCTCATTTAAGGAAATATCCAGAAGTTCGCCTTGGACTTCAATGCCCCGCGCCCGTCCGTTGGGGGGGAGATGAACCAGCGTCCCCTCCATGCTATTCGGGTGGGGCGTTAAGTAGAAGGCCGCCCCTGCGTCCTGCCGGGCATAGGCTCGGAGGTACTGATCTGCAAAGGGGTACTCAAAGGCCACTGTCCCGGCGGTGGTCAGAGAGACAATGCCATTGCTGGAGATCGCCATCAGATTGCCGCCAGCAGTGAACCAGAAGTCGAAAAACAACGTGTCTTCCCGTAAGTATCGGCTGTAGGGATATTCTCCGGCGTAATCGGTGTGATACCAGAGAATCTGCCCGCCTCCGTCTGTCATAGTCAGAATGGCCAAGGTGCGGTTATCCGGGGCCAGTGTCGCGCCTATTAAGTACCCTGTTCCAATGCGCACTTCGTACACCGGATGAAAATCGGGGTTGAGCACCGTGACGACGCCACGGGTACCCATCCGCTCCGCGGAGATGACGAGCCAGTCGTTTTCGTTGATCCTGGCGTCAATAATCGCCCCGCTCCACGCCGTGTGCCAGAGGGTTTCCCGGGTCGACGAAACGGCAATTCCTATGCCGCCCAGATCATAGGCCAGAGCCCGTGGGCCGCTACTCTCAATGACAGGGCGCTCCATAGAGAATATCTCCCTGTGGGCCATGGCACCTGTGCGGTCATATACCCGCAGACCGCTGACAGAGGCGACGGCGATGGAATCACCCAAGAGGGCGAAAGTATTGCTGAAGTAGTCCTGAAAGAGAAACTCCTCCGCCTGCTGGGCCGTACCCAAACTGCGATAGTTCCAAGCTCTGGACAAGGCATCCATGGTGAGCCTGTCCCGGTTGACAATCAGGGCGATGGCGATGAGGATCATGATCCCCAAGACCACAGCGGAGCCGACGCTGCCTAACTTTTGTCTGATTCTTGTGACTCGCTTCTCCATGCACGACCCTCGCTGTACTTTTTTACCCACCCAAATAGTATAGCATAAAATGTGCAAAAAAGATAGGTAAAATTCAGCTTTCCATCATCTCCCCCACAACGCCAGGATACCAAATCCGGCTGAGCGCCAATCCCTGGGACGGCACAGTGGGGCCAGTTAAACGACGATCTCCCAGGGCTAAAAGTTCCGGTATCTCCGCCGGGGCGATCTTGCCCTGGGCTACGTAGAGGAGCGTCCCCACCATGGCACGGGCCATATTGTACAGGAATCCGTCGGCACAGACCCGTAGGATGACCTGATCCCCGGTTCGCTCCACGTGGAAATAGTGTACCGTCCGCACCGTGGTTTTTGTCTGGGTACCCACGCTCCGCACGGCGGCAAAATCGTGGGTGCCGACAAAGGCGGCGGCCCCCTCTGCCATGCGATCCGTGTCCAGAGGTGATGGATAAAAATAAGAAAACGGGGCCAGGAACGGGTCTCGGATGCGGCTGTTTAGAATCGTATATGTGTACTCTTTTTTCACACAGGACAAGATGGCATTAAAATCAACCGGGGCCTCCACTGCCGCCTGGACGGAGATATCCTCCGGCAGACGCATATTGAGGGCCAGAGGCAGTCTATCCAAGGGAATCTTTGTATCGGAATCGAAACTCACACAGTACCGCCACGCGTGGACGCCTGCATCTGTGCGTCCGCACCCCACCACGGTGATGGGTTCTTCACAGGTGATGGAGAGGGCGTTCTCCAAAACCTCCTGCACGGTGATATCCTGTTTTTGCCGCTGCCAGCCGTGATAAGCCGTGCCGCAGTATTTCATCTGTAGCGCAATCCGTCTCATAGGCCAGTCACCCGCAGTGTAATAATTGAGCCCAGCAGAAGCAGGCCGATCAGACCCGTCAGGGCGTCGTCTCTGCTGTATTGGAGGGCGCGCATCCGGGTTCTGCCCTCGCCGTCATGATAGCAGCGGGACTCCATAGCAACGGCCAATTCCTCCGCCCGGCGGAAGGCGCTGATGAACAGGGGCAGTAAAATCGGCAACATGGCCCGCCCCCGCTGGATGATATTCCCCGTATCGAAGCTGGCCCCCCTGGCCTTCTGGGCCCGCATGATCCGATCCGTCTCCTCTAGGAGCGTTGGAATAAACCGCAGGGCGATGCTCATAATCATGGCCAACTCATGGGCGGGGACGCCGATCCGTTTTAAGGGTCGCATGAGGGATTCGATCCCATCAGTCAGGGCCATGGGCGGGGTGGTATAGGTCAGGATAAAGCTACCCGTGATCATCATGGTAATACGCAAAATCAGCATGATTGCCCACTCAATGCCCTCCCTGCTAATAGAGAGACGCCAAATGGACACCAAAGGTTCCCCCGGCGTCAAAAATAAATTCAAAGTCCCCGTCAGAGCCAGAAGAAAAATCAACGGCTTCATGCCACGGAGCAAAAGCCGCAGCTTCACGTTGGAGACAATAATCATAATTGCCAAATAGAGCGCCACAACCCCAAAAGCGATGGGAGTACGGGCCGTGAACACGCAGACGAGATAGACGATGGTCATCAAGAGCTTTGTCCTGGGGTCGAGCCGGTGGATGAACGTATTCCCCGGGAAATACTGGCCCAGGGTGATGTCTTTCAGCATCCTGCCACCTCCCGTTTATACGCCAGCAGTGCCTGGACGGCCTGCTCCACTGTGAAAATATCGCCGGGGAGATCAATCCCCATGGCCCGGAGCCGTAAGGCCACACGGGTGATCTCCGGCAGGTCCAGGCCCATCTGCTCCAGGGCATCCCCTTGGGCGAATATCTCCCCACGGGTGCCGGTCATGGCGACTTTGCCGTCGCTCATCACCGCGATTCGATCCACCGTCCGGGCGATCTCCTCCATGCTGTGGGTCACCAGGATCACGGTAGCGCCTGTCTCCCGGTGGAATGTGCGGATATTGTCCAATATCTCTGTCCGGCCCCGTGGGTCCAGCCCAGCCGTAGGCTCGTCTAAGATGAGCACCTTTGGCTTCATGGCCATAACTCCCGCAATGGCCGCCCGGCGCTTTTGTCCACCGGAGAGGACAAATGGGGATTTCTCCAGATGCGCCGCCCCCAGCCCAACCAGTGCGGCGGCCTCCCGCACCCGCTGGTCGATCTCCGATTTCGAAAGCCCCATATTCTTCGGCCCGAAAGCGATATCCTTGTAGACAGATTCCTCAAAGAGCTGATATTCCGGGTATTGAAACACCAGTCCCACTTGAAATCGGACAGATCGGGTCAGGGCCTTGGATTGGTGGATATCCTCCCCCTGAAACAGCACCCGACCCGACGTGGGAGTCAAAAGCCCGTTCAAATGTTGCATCAGGGTGGACTTTCCGCTACCCGTGTGGCCGATGATCCCCACAAATTCCCCCGGATGAGCAGCAAAATCAACACCTACAATGGCCGTGCGCTCAAAGGGCGTCCCTACGCTGTAGGTATGGGTTAAATTTTCAGTCCGGATAATGGGGTTCAATGGCGGATTCTCCTATTTGCTTATGGAATCATAGATCGTCTGCGCACAGGCCGTCACATCAAGGGCGTCCAACGGCACGTTTAGTCCCATTTGGCCCAGGGCAAACAATAGGGCCGTGGTCTCTGGCGGAGCCAAGCCCAGCTCTGACAGTTTTTCCACTTGTGTGAAGACATGGACAGGTGTGCCGTCCAAGACGATCTCGCCGTCAGACAACACCACCAGGCGGTCAGCGTCAATGCACTCGTTCATGTGGTGGGTGATGAGCGCCACAGTAATGCCATGCTCCCGGCAGAGCTGTTTGACCGTATCAATGACCTCCTTGCGCCCCTGTGGGTCCAACATGGCCGTGGGCTCGTCCAGCACAATGAGCCGTGGGCGCATGGCGATGATGCCTGCGATGGCCACCCGCTGTTTCTGTCCGCCTGACAGCAGGTGGGGCGCGTGGAGCCGGTAGTCATACATATCGACGGCCTTCAGCGCCGCGTCCACCCGGCGGCGGATATCTTCCGGGGGTAGGCCGAGATTCTCCGGAGCGAAGGCCACGTCGTCCTCTACAAGGTTGCTCACAATCTGGTTGTCCGGGTTCTGGAACACCACCCCCACCCGGCGGCGGATTTCCAGCAGGAGGGTTCTATCCATTGTGTCCAGGCCCTCTACATACACCTTGCCCCCCGTGGGGAGCAGTATCCCATTTGAGAGCTTTGCCAGCGTACTCTTCCCACTGCCATTGTGGCCGACAATCGCCACAAAGCTGCCGGATTCAATGGATAAGTCGATCTCTTTCAGCACCAGCGCACCGGACACGCCCGGCTCTGTCTGATATTGGAACGAGAGGCGCTGGGTTTCAAATATCTGCTCCATGATTTACTCCCGCCACCAGCGGCATGTGGCGCCGCAGGGTAATATGAGGCCGCTCTCCGTCACGGGCAGACCCAATTCCCGGCTCTCGGCGATACCGCCGAACCGCTTGACGAAAATCTCCTCGCAGATATACGTCAGCACGGCGGGACTCAAGCCCGTGGTGTAGGAGTTTAATACCACAAAAGACGCTTCCGGACTCAAAATTTGGCCGGTGAGTTCCACGAAGTCGTAGAGGCTGTCTTCTAGTTTCCAGACCTCGCCCCCCGGTCCCCGGCCGTAACTGGGCGGATCCAGGATAATCCCATCGTATTTCCGCCCACGGCGGATCTCCCGCTGGACGAATTTGAGGCAGTCATCCACAATCCAGCGGATGGGGTGATCAGTAAGGCCAGATAATTGGGCGTTTTCCCTGGCCCAGGTCACCATGCCCCGGGCCGCATCCACATGGCAAACCGTAGCGCCCGCCGCTGCCGCCGCCACTGTGGCCCCGCCTGTATAGGCGAAGAGATTTAACACTTGCAGGGGTTGATCCGCCGCCTCGATCTGTGTCCGGATAAAGTCCCAGTTGGCCGCCTGTTCCGGGAAGAGGCCCGTATGCTTGAAATTCATAGGCCCTACGGCAAAATGGAGGTCGCCATAGCCAACCTGCCATTTCTCCGGCAGATTCTTGCGCTCCCACTGGCCGCCGCCGGTCTTGCTCCGCAGATATCGCCCGTCATACTCCCGCCAACCGGGATGACGGCACTCTGTCTTCCAGATGACCTGGGGATCCGGGCGCACCAGGAGCTTGTCCCCCCAGCGCTCTAGCTTTTCTCCATCGGAGCAGTCTAAGACTTCAAAGTCCGTCCACTTGTCAGCAATCCACATAAGAGTCCTCTTCTACGAGAAGTTGTATCCCTTTTCTACCGGGGGCTATTTTCCCCCGCCTTTGGCGGGGGAAAACGCAGAAAATAGCTTTTGAGGTAACACTTCTTTCTACCGCTGGATATTGTACCACCTTTTCCACCGTTTGGCAAATGAAAAACAGGCCGGAGATAAGGCTCCGGCCTGTTTTGAAATACTCTATTTTTATACCTGTCGACCATAGCTGAAGTAAGTCGTACTTCCTAACACCGGACAGAAAATCGTATGGTGTACCCGTCCCTGCGAAAACTCGGCCTGGAATACTACGTTGGACGGTAAGAACCGTTCTCCGTTGAGTAGTCGTTGTGCATTGTTAAAGGCCCGGTCAGAGATATGGATCGACATCCAGCCGCCTCGTCCGACAAAGGCGTATTGTCCCGGCTGTTGGATGATACCAGAAATCGTATTAGCGGGGAAATCCGGGTGAGCCACTCGGTTGAGCACCACGTTGCCCACCATGAGCTGATGCTCGTCCGACAACCAGTTAGAACCGGCCTCGTGCATGATGGTCAGGGCCAACCAGAAGAGATCGTCGTGTTGACTGGAAGTCGCTCCACTGCCGCCAGATGTACCGGGCGCTTGTGGCGGGGGCGGTACGGTGTTGTTTGCCACAGCGGCAGGAGTTGGAATAATCGTCGGTCTGCCGCCCTCATAGGGGGCCAAGAAGATGTCTCTGGACCAGCCGGTAATCTCACCATCGGTAATCCGCACCCAGCCCTCTACACCGTTTTCCAGGAATGTGACAACTGTGCCATAGGTAAATGCACCGACCCGGTCATATTCGGCCTCTGGGCCGGAACGGATGTTCTTGCTGGCGGCGACAACCCGGAACTGAACGGGATGATCTTCAATGGTCGTGACTTCCAGGGTGATCATGTGGGCCGCAATGGCCACTGCAATCTCTTCGGCGGTCTCATAGGTGGTGAAAAATGCCGTGGGTCTGTAATCAAGGCCCTGGGATTCAATTTTCAAGTTTCTCTGCAACTCCGCTCTAGCCCCTTCTAACAGGGCTGCTTCGCTGCCGTCGACACAGGCGGCCATCATAATGGCCAAGTAGTCGACATCTTCCTCGTAAGTCAATCTGCTCTGATCTATAGAAGATATGTCAACGGTAGCCGAAGCAATCGGACCCGTGATCAAGACAAGCAACAAACAAAAACAAATTAGTCGTCGTCTCATTTTCTCCTGTAACCTCTTTTCCACTTATCCTCACTCTTTTGTAACCCGTTTGTTACAATTTGTAACGACTATACCACAACTTTCCCACAATTGCAAGAGGGTTTTTGAAATCCGTTTATGGTAAACTGCATTTTTCCATGCAATTATCTGATATATTCGATTATTTTTTCGTATTTTCATCATTTTTTCAAAGAAATGTGGAAGCTCTATCTTTTGATTTTCTGCATGATCAACGGAAAATTGCCATTATGTCACCTGCGTACTATATATTTTGCCCGAATATGGATTACGCTTCCAAAAACCAGGGCGTCTCCCGCCACTCGCTCCCCCCCCGCTGCTGATCCGTACCCTGAAAGCAGAGGGCCTGTAAATCCGTCACGGCGCTCTCTATCTCGGCAATCTGGTTCTCCCGGATTCCCAGTTGTCTGATCTGACCGGGGCGACTGATGACGGGGGCAGTCGCTGTCTCAGCCATTTGGCGGAGTAGTCCCCTGCCTGTATCATTGGCGGCCAGTATTTTAATATAGGGGGGTATCTCCGGCCGATGGGCCGAGGTCATCCCCAGACTCATATTGAATAGTAGCCGGCGGATGCGGGAGCGGTGATAGCGTTTTGTCTTTACCAGTTCTATCAGTTCCGCCACACTCGTCGCCCTGGACGCCATGTTACGAATCCGCTGGCTTAAGCCCTCGCTGTCGTCTAGATAGCCCTCCCCTGGGGCCGGTGCGCTGCGGCGGAGCAGGGTCAGTACCACTGCGTCCAATTGATCCAACCCCGCTGGTCCTCTCCCCTGCCTTAACTCTTCCCGGAATATCTCGGCGGCGCTCTCCGGCATGTAGCGCCAGACCTGGGCCGTATCTTCCGCTGGATCACGGATCAAACTGCGCAGATGGGTGGCGGAGGCATAGCCCCCTGCCGGAGTCCGGCTGTGGTGATCAACGCCCCGGCGCAATGTTGGTAGAGGGGTCATAGGGGCATCTAACCGGGCGATAGCCCGCAGGTATTCAATCGCTAGCAGATTATTGGGCGTTTTCAAGATAGTCCCAATTCCCTCCCCCAGAGCCTGATCCAACCCACGCTGACAGGCTAGGCCATAGGGGACGCCCTTTTCCATCTCCGCAGAGATCAGCGCCTGGGTCTCAGGCGTGTTGAGGCTTTGGGCCACGGCGGTCAGTTTTTCCATGTCTGCCGTCTCGCAGCCGAAGGCCAGATGGAGATCCGGCAACCCCGTAGCCGCCAAGATCGCCACAGCTCCTCTAGCAAACGGCTCGGCGGAGCTCAACACATAGGGACACGGCAACTCCACCACCAAATCCGCACCGCATCGCACCGCCGCCTGCGCCCTGGCCCGCTTATGGAAAATCGCCAGATCCCCCCGCTGGACAGCGTTACCGCTCATAATACAGATCACGGCCCCCCGACCAGCTCGAATGGGTGCCGTATGGCCCCGGTGAAAGGGGTTAAATTCTGATACGATCCCTGTGACCATGTGCGTCTCCTGCAAAAAATACTTGTCATTTTTACAATTTGCGTTTAAACTGTTATAGGTTAGACAACCAGTTTAAACCCTTTCCAGGTAAAAAGCAAGGGTGCGTCACTTATAATAGAGATAGCCTTGTTACAAATATTATATTATATAGTAGAGGTGTAGGTATGAAAGTTTTAGTCATCAACGCAGGTAGTTCTTCTCTCAAATATCAGCTCTTCGACATGACCGATGAGCGAGTTTTGGCCAAAGGGCTCTGTGAGCGCATCGGGATCGACGGCCACATTAAACATACGCCGCTATTAGACGGCAAAGCCGTCTTTGATGAAGATATCCCCCTCCCCGACCACGCCGCCGCCATCGCCATCGTCTTGGAGAAGATGACCAGCGCCGAGTCCGGCGTCATTGCCGACATGGGTGAAATCTCCGCTGTGGGCCACCGGGTCGTCCACGGTGGGGAGAACTTCTCCGCCTCTACTTTAATCAATGACGAGGTGCTAGCCGCCATTGAGGCCTGCATCCCCTTAGCCCCCCTCCACAACCCGGCCAACATCACGGGGATCACCGCCTGCCAGGCCGTCATGGGCGATGTGCCCCAGGTGGCGGTCTTTGATACGGCCTTCCACCAGACCATGCCGGGTCAGGCCTATATGTACGCCCTGCCCTACAATTATTACGAGCAATACAAAGTCCGCCGCTACGGATTCCACGGCACCAGCCATCGCTACGTGGCGGAACGGGCCGCCGCCATGCTGGGCAAACCCCTCTCTGAACTCAAATTGATCTCTTGCCACATGGGCAACGGCTCCTCCGTGGCCGCCATCGACGGGGGGAAGAGCGTGGACACCTCTATGGGCTTTACGCCCCTGGCCGGTCTCCCCATGGGCACCCGTGTGGGTGATATCGACGCCGGGATCATTGAGTTTTTGATGGGGAAAGAAAATCTCTCCATCGGTGAGATGCTGGGTGTACTCAACAAGAAGTCCGGTGTCTTGGGCGTCTCCGGCGTCTCCTCAGATTTCCGTGATCTGGAGGACGCCGTCCTGGAGGGCAACGAGCGGGCCAAACTGGCGCTACAAGTGTTCCGCTACCACGTATCCAAGTTCATCGGCGCCTACGCCGTGGCCATGGGCGGCGTGGACGCCGTGATCTTCACCGCCGGCGTCGGCGAAAACGGAATCAACGACCGGGAGGCCATCTGCAAAAACCTGGGCGTCCTCGGCATTGAGCTGGACCCGGTGAAGAACCAGGTCCGGGCAAAAGAGACCGACATCTCCGCCGCCGGTTCCCGGGGCCGGGTACTGGTCATCCCCACCAACGAAGAACTGGTCATTGCACGGGATACACGGGAGATTATTGCGTAATACAACCCATTTGATAGAAAGCTAGAAAACGCCCTGTATTTTGAGCCAATCAGCTCAAATACAGGGCGCTCTTTATCAAGCCACTCCCTAAAAGTCTTCTGACACCCGTATGAACAACATGCCATCTATGACCTGCATCGAACCTTCTGCAGGGAATACTGCCAACTCGGAAAGCGCTTCATAATGTTCTTCACGTAGCGCCTCGTCTCGGAGAAAACGCAGAGTCAGGCTCTCACCCAAAAAGGTATGGAAAAAATATGTGTAGGCGAACGGATTATTGATGAGTGCATTCGTAGTCCCAAACCCGACCATTGCATTATGTGCAGATAGCTGGTGCATTACCATAGTGCTACTTGCGCTGTGATGGCCTACGAGGACGACGGGCATCCCCTCTTCATATCCCGGAAAGGCTCTGACACGCCCCGCCAGCGTTGAGGAGATGTGATATA
Organism: Oscillospiraceae bacterium; assembly: GCA_009780435.1. Classification (GTDB taxonomy): domain Bacteria; phylum Bacillota; class Clostridia; order Oscillospirales; family Oscillospiraceae; genus WRAB01. The sequence goes on from WRAB01000004.1 coordinate 69,346, forward strand.
CCTGTCTCAACGCTAAATCTGTTTGCAGATAGTTGCCGTTGAGTACGACAAAATAATTGTAGGGCGCAAACAGGAGCACAGCCAGAGAAATCCAACAGGCAAACGCCCCAAGGTGTTTTTTTACAGAGGACTGAATGCCCTGCAGGGACACCTCTAGTCTGTCCAGCAAGGATATGAGCAATACGAATACCAGCACTGACGCATAGAGTAACATGAGATAGATAAAATGCGCTCCCATTATATAAATCGCATTGACCGCCAGTGGGAAGAGCAGGGCAAACAGGGCGAGCAGACATAGATACGGCATGGTATGCCACATCCGCCGCTTTCTGTCTTTGGAGCTTTCTCTCTGGGCCTTCGCTCCTGACCAGTTTTTCGCCGCAATCAATGCCATCATTGCCGGGATAAGAATGAGGGGCAAGGTAAATATGAGTCTACTGACCCTTTGTAATCGCGCAGACAAAAACCAATATGGGTGCTGTGTAAAGAACGTGAAAAATTCCCGATATGCCGTTCTGATCTGGCTAGGGAGTTCGGTCAGAGAAATTCGACCCATTTGATCTATACCCTGATACGCGGTAAGCGAAACATCCCTTATCCGAAGCGTAAGCCACAGGATAACAAAGTATAAAATCAGCCCCAAAGCCAAACAGGCAGCATATTTGATGCCTCGTAATAAAATCGTTTTTGCGCTCTCTTTTTTGCTGAGCGTATCGAGTATCAGCATAATCAGGAAAAGTCCCGCTGTAAACGTGATATACGTCTGAACAATGCCGAGAGATAGCGCCAGAAGTATGGCGCCGAATATAACGCCGAAGCGAAACTTCCTGCTCAGATAAGCGCTGAGACAGGCGAGGAGAATGCTCAAAAAGATAGAGTCCGCCACTTGAATATACGCAAAGACAACACCCGCCGCCGGGAAGGTCGCTAGGATTAGCCCAATCAAAATCGCACAGTATGTGCGTTTGATCTCCAGACATGCCACTATGATAGAGGCCGTAATCGAGAGGTATAAAACGGACATCAGTCCGGTCACCCAGGGCGTGGGGATATAGCCGGTGAATAGAATGGCGATCTCCTGTAGCCATCTCCCACTTGAAAGCGTGGGGGGTGAATTTGTTGGCGACGAAGGCGAAAAATAAGCAAAGTAAGATATGCCATCGTGATTGACAAGGAAATTGGCGAGCATGTATCCATGTACGAGCAAGCCAAATATAAATGTGGCGGCAAATGTGAGTTTAATCGTTCTGGGGATGTTTTGCCAAAGGCCGCCTAATGCCTGCCCTGGAGACGAAAAAATACTATCTCGCATAAAAAGCCACCTTACTTTTCACAGTTTTCACACGACTGCGCCGGAGCGGATACCCTGGCCCCGCAACAGCAGACATAGCCTACGCCTCTCGCGGGGTTCCCTACAACCAAAGTGTGCGGCGGGACATCTTTCGTGACCACTGCACCCGCGCCTATCAGTGCATATTCCCCAATTGTAACACCGCAGAGAATTGTTGCATTTGCGCCAATTGACGCACCTTTTTTCACCAACGTTTCAGTGATTTCCCAATTCTGATTCGTTGCACGGGGGAACATATCGTTCGTAAATGTCATAGATGGCCCCAAAAACACATCATCCTCGATGGTTACACCGTTATAGACATTGACATTGTTTTGGATCTTCACATTGCTCCCGATGGTCACGCCGGTATCAATGTATACATTTTTACTGACGATGCAGTTTTTTCCAACCTTTGCGTTTTCCCGCACTTGCGCGAGGTTCCAAATCTTTGTATTCTCGCCGATTTCCGCTTGCTGACTCACATCAGCCGTCGCATGAATAAAAGTCCCCATATTATTTACGCCCCTTCAAACTCTCTCACTGCCCGGATGACCGCTTCGACCTCTTCCCCGGTCATCTCCGGGAAGATCGGCAGACATACGGTTTGCTTGGTCAGCATTTCCGCGACAGGCAGATCGCCCTCTTTGTAACCTAACCCGTCAAACGCTTTTTGCAGATGCAGTGGAACAGGGTAAAACGCGCCCGATCCGATTCCGCACTCCGCTAAAAATGCGCCCAACTCCTCTTTCCGCTCTGTCCGAATCGCATATTGGTGATAGCAACTCTCCCCATACAAGGGTGGGGCGGGGACCGTAACCACGTCTTTGAGTCCCGCGTCATATCTTGTGGCAATTTCGGCTCTCCTTGTATTGTATCCGTCTAGGCACTTGAGCTTTAGGCTCAAAATAGCGGCCTGTACGGCGTCTAAGCGGGAGTTGTATGCCACCAGGTAGTTGAAGTATTTATAGGGATTATATAGCGCATCCGCCTCCACAGAAGAGGCTTCGGCAAATTCATCCTGTACGCCGTATAAGAGTTCACGTGCTCTCGCACCTGTTTTTGCCATACCGTGCTCCCGCAGTGCACGAGCGATAATCGCCAGATCATCGTCATCGGTGGTCATCATGCCCGCATCGCCAAACGCGCCCAGGTTTTTCGTCGGATAGAAGGAGAATGTGACCAGGTTGTCCGACTTGCCAATTGGGCTGTCTTTGTATGCACTGCCAATGGCCTGTGCCGCGTCTTCTACTACTTTTAAGCCGTGTTCCTGCGCGATTCGATTGATCGCGTCCATTTCGCAGGGCCAGCCGAAGATATGCACCGGTAGAATCGCCTTTGTTTGTTCAGTGATATGCTTCTCAATGCTAGAAGGATCCAAGCAAAAATCAGATTCGCGCACATCTGCAAAGACAGGCACGGCACCTATGGCCGCAATGGCCTCCGCCGTTGCAAAGAACGTAAAGGGCGTGGTGATAACCTCATCGCCCGGATTGACATTACAGGCGCGCAGGGCAAGCATGATCGCATCCGTCCCGTTGGCGCAACTGATTACGTGTTTGACACCTAAATGTGCCTGCATCTCTGCCTCAAAGGATGCGACGTATTTGCCGCCAATATAAGCCCCACTGCGCAATACTTCAATCACTAGTGGTTCGAGCTCGGCCTGTAGCGCTGCATACTGCCTTTTTAAATCTAAAAACGGAATTTTCATTTGTCCATCTCCTTATATGTTATATGCTTATTGTAAAAATCAGCACGCCCAATACGATTATGCAATTGCCAATCACACGCCTGCGGGTCAACTTCTCTTTGAGAAACGCCCGGCTGAAGAGCATAATCAGCAGGTACGCGAGGGATTCAATCACAGCGCCGTACCTGTAGTGCATGCCCGTGAACGCATAAATGACAAGTAGCATACAAAAAAAGATAATGCCATAAGCGGCGGCCACTTTCACGTTCAAATAGTCAAAAATAAGGTGCCGCTTCTCTTCGGCGCTACTTTTCTTTAACAAAATCTGTGCAAGAGATGAGAGCACAACCGACACTAAGGCCACCAGAATATATCTACTCATATTTCGGCTCCCCCGTCGCAACGACATAGATGCCAAGCACAATCACAAGTGAGCCGATGAGATGAAACAGCGTAATCTCTTCCTGAAAAAAGACCATCGCCCAAACCAGACTCAAAATTACCACGCTCCCCCTGCAAGCCATCGCTGTGACAAGGGAAAACTTCTTTAAGACCTGTTGCCAAATCAACGCATATAGACCCAAAAGAACAATCTGAAGCCCTATAAATACGAAGAATTTCACACTGCCAAACCCGCTCAAAGCGGCCATCTTAGACATCACACCGACAAAGGAAAAGAAGAAGAACGCCGAAAAAAGCTGGACGTATCGGTTTTTAAGCAAATGCATCTATTTGATCACCTTACTCTCAGAAATGATAAAAACCGGTCGTTTACGCGCGGCGTCAAATGTGCGCCACAAGTATTCCGCGACAATGCCGAGCGATATGTTCGTAATGCCAAAGCCAATCGCCAAAATGGAGGCGAGCGTAGCGAATCCAGCCGGGGTCCCCGGATTTAAAAATCTGTTTATAATTGTAGCCGCTCCAAACGCGATGCCAGCCACAAACATCAATATACCGACAATGCTGACAAACCGAATCGGCACGAAAGAAAATGCCACAAAAGAGTCGATAAAGAGCTTTATTTTCTTGGAAAAGGTCCATTTGGACGTGCCGGAAATTCTATCCTTATAGTCCATCTCAATTGTCGTATGTTGAAAGCCCGCATCTATAATTTGAAGCATCAGAGACGAATTGGATTCGATGTTGTTATTGAGGTAGTCTCCGATTTTTCGATTGAACATAATGTTATTGATGCCACCCGCGCCGTAATTTTTAACAGCCCAGCGCCGCATAAGGGCGGAATAGGTCAGAGAAAAGAATCTGTGGATGGCAGGCACTTTCGTCCGTCTTTTCTCAATATACACCGCATCAAGGCCGCGCTTTATGTGCCCATACATGACAGACACCATGTCATCGGGTTCTTGTAAATCCGCGCCCACATACGTGATATAGTCGCCTGCCGCATGAAAAATGCCCGCCCTGACAGCGGCGTGGGAGCCGTGGTTTTTGGATAGCTCGATCACTTTGACCGTCTCACAATGCGTAAAGTCATAGGCGGCAATGACATCGACTGTATTGTCTGTGGAGCCATCGTCTACGAATAAGAGTTCTATCTGGAATGGCTTTCCCTTTGCAAACTCGTTGATAAAATCGCAATATTGTGTAATGCAGTCCGCCTCATTTAAAAACGGTACGATGATGGAAATCAAATCCATTTAACCGCGCCCCCAATGTTTTTATTTATCTTCCTCGTGGTAGACCAAGGTTACCGCATCGCCTTCTACCTGTATCTTACCCACAATGGTTGCGGGCGAACCTGCCACAATCGAATAGGGCGGCACATCTCCACGCACCAAGGCGTTTGCTGAAATCAGGCTGTGGTGCCCAATGTGTGAACCCTTTAAAATGATCGCTTGCGAGCCGATAAAGCAATTGTCCTCAATCACGACAGGCCGATAGTCATACGGCGCCTTGCCGTTGCTCAGGGTATGCTTCAGCGTATCGTGGGTGTATATCATAGCGCCTGCCGCTATCGTGACACTAGCGCCGATTGTCAACCCGCCGCCACCGTCTAAAATCGTAAATGGCCCGACCCAGCAATTGTCTCCCAGCGCAACATCGCCGATAATGGTGCAGGATTCATAAATCGTGGTGTTGTCATACCCGGAAATCAGCTTGCCCTTTTCTTTCCAGTCAATCAAGTTCTCATTGAGCGGATTGATTCGGTTGTACGTTTGTTTGGTGTAGCAATGTAGGGCATCGTTAAGCCTGCCTACTTCCAGGAGCAGCTTTTTCAAATCCTCATTTAACGCATCGAGACGCTTGTCCATATTACGATCACCTTATTTCTCGCACACATCTCTGAGGTACCAATCCAAGGTCTTCACGATCCCCTCTTCAAACGGAATATCACAGGTGAGCCCAAGTAGGCCTTTTGCCTTTTCAGCGGACGCGCAAAGCCGCTTCACATCAGCAACTCGCTCGGGTTTGTACACAATCTCCCCTGTATAGCCCATATAGGCACAAATGTGTTTTATGATAGCAACAATCTGGATCTCAACCCCTGACCCCAGGTTAATGATCTCGCCGCGTAAATTGTCTTGTTCATAAGCTGCAATCAGCCCGCGTATGGTGTCTGATACATAGATATAATCTCTGGTCTGTGTGCCGTCGCCCTCTACAAAAGGGGCTTCCCCGCTCTGGATGCGCCGCACTGTAGCGGGGATAATTCCGGCCAGTGGTCCATCCATGTTTTGTCTCGGCCCATAATTGTTGAACGGGCGGATAATCACGACATCAAAATTATATACATTGCAAAAAGAGGTAATCAGTAAATCTGCCGCGGCCTTACCGGCGGCATATGGCGTCGTCGGGTTTAGGGGATGATTCTCATCCATAGGCACGTAGCGTGCGGTTCCATACACCTCTGAGGACGACGCATGGATGAGCGTTTCATATTCTTCATTTCGCAGGAGGTGCATCAGCACATCTGCGATTTTTACGTTCACCATATACGCGGTATGTGGGTTGAAGAAAGAGTAGATCAGCGCCATTGTCGCCATGTTATAGATGACTTGTACGCCCTCTGTTCTTATGATCATCTCCATGCTATGCAAGTCGGCGGCATCCTCTTTATAAAATACAATGCGATCTCGGATTGCCGCAAGGTTATCCAAGCTTCCGACAAAGAGATTATCCACAATCACAACCTTCCGTGCGCCGACTTTCAGCACACCCTCGGCCAAATGACTGCCAATAAACCCGGCCCCACCGGTAATTAAAACAACCTTGTCTTTTAGCGTTCTCATGCGTATCTCCCCACTAACTCGTTTTTGATCTCCAAAAGGCTCTGCAACACTTGAATCTGATCTTGTTCGGTCATTTGCACATACAAGGGAAGCGTTATAGACAGGCTGTCCAGCATATAAGAAGCCGGAAATGCGTCAGGTGCGAAGCCATATCTGTCTCTGTAATGCCCTAACAGATGAGTAGCGTGTGTACCCACACGTGTCGCAATGCCGAGGTTGTCCAGTTTACTCATGATTTCATTGCGTAGGTTCGACGCTTTTTCGATCTCATCCATCTCGCCAGGCCGAAATCCGAGCCGCTCCATATCCAGCACACAGACATAAGATTGGTAGGTGTGATAGTAGCCTTCCGGAACGTGCGGCGGCTTGAGGAAGTCAATACCCATCTCTTGTATGCATTTATCATACAGTGCCGCCTTATTCCTGCGTGTATCCGTGATAAAATCCATCTTACGCATCTGCGCGATGCCAACTGCAGCCTGGATATCTGTCATGCGATAGTTATAGCCCAATTCGTTGAAATCCGGCATGAGATAGCCCGCCTTTTTATGGCGGTCAATTTCAGAGACCGTGGCACCGTGGCTGCGCAAGGTCCGCATATACGCCGCTTGGGCTGCGTCATTGGTCAACACCATACCGCCCTCGCCAGTGGTGATAGATTTGCGCGGATGAAAACTCAGACAGGTCATATTTCCGAAATCCGCCTCCATCGTACCGTTAATCTTGGCCCCAAAGGCACATGCGCTATCTTGTAACACGGACAGGCCATATTGTTTCGCGATTGCGTTTATGCGCGGCAAATCCGCACACAGGCCAAACAGATTCACCGCGATGATGGCTTTTAGCTGCTTGCCTGTCTGTCTATTGATTAACCTGTCATCGTAGCGTTCCCGTATGATGCGCTCTACACAGTCTGGGTCCAAGTTATACGTATCCGCAGTCACATCACAAAAAATAGGTGTCGCGCCCGTGTAGAGCACGGAATTGGGTGTGGCGGTAAAGGTAAATGACGGTACGATGCAGTCGTGAGATTCATTTACCCCCATGGCGATCAGCGCAAGGTGCAACGCAGTGGTACAAGACGTAGCGGCAACCCCGTGCGCAACATGCTCATAGGCCGCCACCATTTTTTCAAATTCGGCAACCTTACCTCCTTGCGCAACCCAGCCTGACGCCAGAACCTTAGAGACCTCATCGGCCTCATCTTGATCAAAAAACGGTAGTATGACCGGTATATTATACATTGCTGATACCCTCCCGTACATGTAATCGGGGGCAATTTTCAGTCAGGCGATGGATGGTCTCTGCGTAGTGTACTGCCTTCGTTGCGCTTTTACCGGAAGTCAGTGCTTCTCTTTTTTCGTTTATGGCCTCCGCAAACTCAATTAACTCTGCTTTGAGCGGCTCTACATTGGGGAGCATAACCTTTTCTACAATGCTTTCCTGTTTATACATGGGTGTATATCCTACATCGAGGACAAAGCTGGTTTTACGCGTCACCTGCAAGGTTTTATTTAACAAGTCCGCCTGTATAAACGCATGTTCTGTGTGGATATCTATGGTGCGGATTTTATTTTCTGTAACCCTGCTCGCAGAAATTGTGGAAATTGCACCCTGTCTATGCTGGACGACTGCTTGTACATAATCTGAATATGATTTGCTTTTGACGATCAGTGCGTTTGCATACAGCGTGTTCACCGGATCCGGTTGCAGGTAGTTTAGTACGATGTCGAGGTCATGGATCATTAGGTCAAAAATCACATTGGTGTCCCCGATTCTTGGGTCGAAGGGACTGCAACGTTTCGCCTCTATGGCGATGATCCGATCATTGCGCTCGCTTTCTAATATCTTTTTCATCTCAATGACAGCCGGGTTAAATCGCTCCACATGCCCGACCATCAAGGTTTTCCCTGCGCTGGCAAACGTTTCGCACAGCAAAGTCCCATCCTCTTCTGAAAGAGCAATCGGCTTTTCGATCAGCGCGTGCTGTTTATAATGCGCCGCTAGCAAACCGTACTCTCGGTGCAGAGACGACGGTACGGCAAGCACAACGGCATCCGTTTCTTTCAACAGTTGCTCTACAGATTCAAAGCAGGTTGCGCTGAACTTTTCACGAATGATTTCTCTGCTCGCCTCTGATTCGTCATAGCACCCTACCAACTCATAGTAGCCGGATAACTCTAAGATATTTCTCACATGGTTTCTCCCCATGCTCCCGACACCTACAACACCAATTTTGATCATATTCCTCGCACTCCTTCTCTGTTTATTCTTTCAGATATAGCGCGTAAAAAAATCTCTTCCTATTTTCAACCTGAACGCTTGGAGATAAACAAAACTTATTCCATAGCATATCATAAATATTTCAAAATAGTCAAGTGATTCCTGCCTCCCCCGGGCGCGTATAGGGCATCACACGGGATACACGGGAAATTATTATGCAAGAATTGGCTTGAAAAACATGTGCGCCCTGATTTTGAGCGTATCAACTCAAAATCAGAGCGCTTCTTTCTCCACAAAGGTTCGGCTAGAATCCAAATACGCTGAAATCGACTAACCCTAAGGCCAAAGCAACTGCGGCCAGTACCGCTAGGTGCAGGGGATAGAAGGCATAAAACAGCCATTTCATCCGTTTGCCCCGCTCACCGTTATATCCACGCACGAGCAGCGCACCGGCAACGCAACCTATTATAAAGGTCATGCCTACCATGAAAAATTCCACAGTGAAAAAGTCCATGGCGACGCCTGTGAACATATCCCCTAGGTCATAGCCCGCATCCATTGCGTTTTGCATGATCGTCACGCCCCAGAGGCCGAAGCCTAAGAAGACAAACCAGAAGATACCCGCAACAATGCCCGGCAACAGGCGTCTCTTGTTCTCGTTTTGGATGATGTAGTACATCAACACAACAATGGGGCCGATGATATACCAGTCCATCACAAGGATCATGGAGACAACGAGCAATAGTACAAACGAAATCCAGAAGAGCACACGGCTCTTTATCTTGTCATACAGAAGCAGAGCCACAAGGCTTAGCATAATCGTAAACAGGATATTCATGCCAAAGCCGTCCCGAAACACGAGAATATGGAACGGGATGGAGATCAGGCCGAACAGGAACAGCCGCAGGAAATATCGTTTCAAGTTAGACGTGTGCTTATAGCCCTCTACTACAAAATAGGCCATAATGGGAAATGTAACGCCGCCGGCGGCATACATGGGAAAAGCGAGCCAAAGGGGTAACACTTCCCACCAGGCAAACACCATGTGATTGAGAATCATGCCGATTATGGCAATCCACTTCAGTTTATATGCGTCTAAGTTTTTCAATGTAACCACCTCTGATATTGATTTTCTCTTAACTTTTTCTTAAGTATAGCAGAACATGTGAATATGCGGTAGTGACATTTGTCACTATTATATCATAGAGGACTTCCAGTATTGAGACATGCCACCAAGCGCATATAGTTGACAGAACAACCCTGAAAGGATATACACTGCCATGTCTCATCTCCTGGCCAGCCGAAAAACATACGACCTAATTATCACCCTTTCCCTCTTTTCCGCCATGGGTGCGCTCCTCCTCTTCCCACAGGAGGCCATCCTTGCGGCAAGAGAAGGATTGACCCTCTGCGCGAACGTTATTATCCCCTCTCTATTCCCTTTTTTCGTCCTCTCTTCCCTCACGGTAAATCTGGGGCTGATTCGACACTTCGACAGGCTGTTAGAACCCGTTATGCGGCCCCTATTCAACGTAGGTGGTGCCTGTGCCTCTGCCCTCGTACTCGGCTTCGTGGGTGGATATCCCGTAGGGGCCAGGACGGCCATCGCCCTGTATGAGAGTGGCAGCATACCCAAAAAAGAGGCGGAACGCTTGTTGGCCTTTAGCAACAATGCCGGCCCTGCTTTTATCTTAGGCGTCGTGGGCGTCGGCATCTTCGTCAGCAGCCGGGCGGGGGCGCTCCTCTATCTGGCCCATGTGATCGCCTCCGTCTTGGTGGGGATACTATTTCGCAGTTGGGGCGGCAAGGCGTCGGATACGCCGCCGGAAGCTGTGGGAGTACGGGTATCTACTCCCCCCTTTTCCCAGGCTTTCATCGACAGCGTAACCGGGGCCGTCCGATCTATTTTAAGTATCTGCGGCTTTGTCATCTTTTTTACCGTATTCATTCGCCTTTTAGTTCTGGCGGGAATTCTCCCCGGCCTCGCATCACTGCTCGGGACGGTCTTTGCCAGGATTGGCTTGGATCCGGGCCAAGCGGCTTTGCTCTTGACGGGGCTTATAGAACTCTCCTCCGGGGTGTGGGGTCTCCGGGATGCGGCGGGCGAACTTCACCAAGCAATGGCCATGGCCGCTTTTATGCTGGGATGGGCGGGCCTCTCCGTCCACTGCCAGGTCATCAGCTTCATGGGTGGTAGCGGACTTTCCGTCCGGAGCTATATTCTAGGCAAGCTACTACACGGTGCCATCTCTGCGGGACTAATCTTCCTGCTGGTGCGACTAATCCCCTTCGACAGCGCCGTGGCGATCTATCTGGCAGAAGGCGTACAGGACATTGCCGCCATGGATTTTTCTACAAGTCTGCTCAACGCCACTCTCTCCGCTGTGATCCTCGGGCTGATCGCAGCGCTGCTCTGCCTGCTTTTACAGAAAAAGGACTAGTCAAAATCGCTAAAATGCGGTATACTATCTTAAAAAACAATAATTCCCTCGCCTGCGGCGAGGGAATTACGAAAAAGCATGGTCTAAGGGGGGTGGATATAGATGATTTTTCGATCAAATATTGAGCCAAGTTGTTCCTATTGCAAACACGGGTGCCAAGTGAGTCCGGATCGGGTAGCCTGCATCAAGCGGGGTATCGTCTTCATCTACGACGCCTGTCCGAAGTTTGCCTATGATCCCCTCAAGCGTAGACCGGAACGCCCCAGAAAACTGGTGATTTCTGATAAGGATGAACCCTTTACGCTGTAAATGCGCACCGCCGCCAAACCGCTCTAAGGTTCCGCCCGCAGGGCGGAGTCCAAAGACCGGCTAGGCCCGGCACTAACTTCAACTAACCTTTTGCGGAAAGGACGTCCGCAAAAGGAAGTTTCAGTAAGGAGCAACTCATGAAAAAGCTGGGATACTTGGGCCCTGCCGGGAGTTTTTCTCATCAGGCGGCGGCGACCTACGTATCAAAAAATCCCGATACCTCCCCCGTGGCCTATCAGACCATTCACGCCATGGCCGTAGCGGTCAGTACCGGTGAACTGGACGAGGCCATTTTGCCTGTGGAAAATTCCTTGGAAGGCTGTGTCACTGCCACCATGGACGTCTTGGCGGAGGATTTGGATTTTCTCATCCGCCACGACCTGATTTTATCGATTCATCAGCACCTTCTGGTTCAACCGGGGACAAAGCGGAATGAAATCACTACGGTCTTGTCTCATGTGCAGGCCATCGGCCAGTGTAAGCGATACTTAGACGAACATTGCCCCGCCACTACCATTCAAGCTGTGGCCAGCTCCAGCGTCGCCGCCGAATCCGCCGCAAATGGAGCCGGCACCATCGCCGCCATTGGCAGTGCCGTAGCCGCAGAGATTTACGGTCTGGAGATTTTGGCCCGAGATATCCAAGACGAAAAGCAGAACAGCACCCGGTTTATACTGATCGCCAAGGCGGATTGGGCCTATGCGGGCAGCATCAAAACATCAGTAATCTTTTCTGTAGATCATGCCCCCGGCAGCCTCCACCGGGCGCTGAGTATCTTCCACGTCTGGGGGATCAATATCACCCGGATTGAGTCTCGACCATCTAAGCGACGGCTGGGAGAGTATCTGTTTTACATCGACTTAGAGGGCCACCGGGCGGAGCAGGACATGCAAGACGCCCTGCGGATGCTGGAACGCAGCACGCCCTTTTATAAATTCCTCGGTTCGTATAATTCTATCTAAAATTTTCGCCCGCCTATGGCGGGAGAAAATTTAGGCGGGGATACAGGGAGCACTCAAATATGAATTTATACAATATGCAGGATATTAAACCCCTCTTGGCCAGGCATGGATTTCATTTTTCCAAAAGCCTCGGCCAAAACTTTTTGATCGCATCCTGGGTGCCGGAAGAGACCGTCGCGGCGGCGAATCTAGATGAACGCTCCGGCGTATTGGAGATCGGCCCAGGTATCGGTGCACTGACGAGACCTCTGGCTCAGGCGGCGGGAAAAGTGGTGTCCGTAGAGCTGGATCGGACCCTCCTGCCCGTCCTGCGAGAGACCTTGGCCGGGTGTGCAAACACCCGGGTAATCCACGGGGACATTTTAAAAACTGACCTCGCCGTTCTGGTGGACGAGCATTTTGCCGATCTCCGCCCGGTAGTGGTGGCCAATTTACCCTACAACATCACGACCCCAGTCTTAACACACCTTGTGGATTCCGGGTTATTTGAGCGCATCACTGTCATGGTGCAAAAAGAGGTGGCCCTCCGGATCACGGCCTCTGCCGGGAGTTCGCACTACGGGGCATTTTCCGTCTATGCGGCCTATTACACGGAGCCGACGTTCTGTTTTGACGTGCCGCCGGACTGCTTCGTCCCCCGGCCAAAAGTGGACTCGGCGGTAATCACCCTTGCCGTACGCAAGACACCACCCGTCTCGACAGATCCTGTGGCCATATTTCAAGTAATCAAAGCCGCCTTCGCCCAGCGGAGGAAGACCCTGGTCAACTGTCTCTGCTCCGCCTTTCCTGGCGCATCGAAGGAGATGCTGGCGGGGATTCTGATCGGCCTGGGCCACGACAGCCGCATCCGGGGCGAGACCTTGGATTTGCAAGCGTTCGCCCAGTTGACAGATGGGTTGCTTGACGCAGGCATCATCAGACGGTGATCTCATGGAGTTATCACGTGATTTTTTCACCCAAGACACAGTGACCGTGGCAAAATCCCTCCTCGGCCAGCGGCTGGTGCGCAGATCGGAGGACGGCGAACTGACCGCCGGAATTATCGTCGAGACCGAGGCCTATTGCGGCTATGACGATGCGGCCTGTCACAGTTACAAGGGCAAAACCGAGCGCACCCGAGCCATGTTCGGCCCCAAAGGTCACGCCTATATCTACCTTATCTACGGCATGTATTATTGTATGAACGTGACCTCCGGCCCATCCAACGCGCCAGAGGCCGTATTAATTCGTGCGCTGGAGCCCACGGACGGCATACCCCTCATGTCCGCTCGGCGCGGCACGGAGAAGCTGCTAAATCTCGCCAGCGGCCCCGGCAAACTCTGCATGGCAATGGATATCCACCGCGGATTGTACGAGATTGATCTGCTACAAGATGATCGCCTATTCCTGGAACCGGGGATATCCGTCCCCCACATTATCGCATCAAAGCGGATCAACATCGACTATGCGGGAGATGCCAGGGATCATCTCTGGCGATTTACAGTGCGGGATAGTCCGTTTGTATCTGCGCGGGTGAAGTGATGTCGTTCAGATTAGGCAAACAAAGCGGGCGCACAGTGTGCGCCCCTACGTGATTTTATGGTTCCCTCTCCCCTACTTTTGTCCAAGTCCCGGCGGTGTCCGGTGCCGGCTGTTGTTCGGCGAACACTGGCATGGGTGGGAACTCCGGCAACCGATGGGCCGTTCTCTCCGCCGATGGATCCATTCTCCAGGGGATCAGCGGTACGGTCTGGTGGGGCGCCCTGTGTTTCGGATGTTGCTCCATCGGCATTTCATGGGCCGGTTGCACCTCTTCTCTCTTCACATGTTCCCGCGGGGGATCCGCCTCCGTTTTGTGGCCCCCATAAGGGATACCGGAACGTTTTTCTATCATCATCCAAGTATTTGTTGCCACCACACCATCTACCGGCAATTGGTGGTCTTTTTGAAAAGAGATCACGGCCCGTAGGGTTTTTAAGCCGAAATTCCCATCGATTTTCCCCACCGGATAGCCTGTGGCCTCTAGCGCCCGCTGCATCTGCCCGACTACCGGACCCATTGCGCCCATTCTAAGTGGAATATAGTCCATCACGCACTCCCTCTCTGATCTGCTTTTGCTCTATTATAGAGCCAACTGAAAAAAAGGTGCCTGTTTTTCAAAAAACAGGCACCTTTTGCATCATGCAAAAACCTTCCTGAAACGGGCCGCCCAGTGTGCGGCCCCCCACAGATTCAAAGCAGGTTGTCTTAAGTTATAGGGACGTACATCTGGATGCTCCGTTGTGTGATTACCCCATCTTTTTTTCAATAAAAACGGCCAGCTCTCCAATTGTGGAGATTTTCTCGTCCAGCTCCAACTCGACACCCAGTTCCTCTTCCAGATCCATGATCATCTCCACCGTGTCCAGGGAGTCAATCCCAAGGCTCTCAAAGGTGGTTTCCGGGGTGATCAGATCGGGGTCTACCTCCAGGCTCTCCGCCAGTAAGGTTGTCAGTTTTTCCATCATAGCTATCTTCCTCCAAGTGTAAGTATATGCTGTGCAAAATGAAATGGATTTCATTTTGCACAACTTTACGCATTAAATTATACCACAATTATTTGTCTTGTAAAGACTCTCTCTCACGCGCCGGGGCCAAAATATATTTCTCCACCACGGGACGGCAGACTGTCGCCTGGATGAATGCCGTCAATCCGATGGAGAGCAGCGGCAACGTGAGCAAACTCACCATGGGAAACACCGCAGAGGTGACCCACCAGTAGATGGCGATGGTTGTCAGGGCCAGCAGTCCCCGCCCCAAATAGACACGGGCTAAGATCAAGGCATTTTTAAGCGCTGTCCAAAGGGGTTGCTCAATGGAGACGATAATCTGGCAAACGTAGGGAAACACCAGAAAAAGGAGGAGTATCAAAAGTCCCGATCCCCACCGGGAGACGATCAGAATCATATGAATCCACGGGATATCAGAGTGGAGACCGCCGAATACGTTCCACAGTAGCATGTGGAGTGCGATCAAGCTGAATAGTCCCAGCACAATTCCTTGGCGGGCATTTCTAAGCGCCTGCTCCGGGAAATCAGAGAACCAGATATGCCGTTCCGTCACCATACTCCCCGAAATATAGTGGAGGCCGAGAAGCAGTGGGCCGGTGAGCACAGCGGACACGGCCAAAAGCAAATAAAAAATCACCGGCGGCAGTTGGAGCAGAAGCGCAGAAAAAAGCCCCGGCCCCGGCAGGATCTCAAAAAATCCATCGGAGAGTCCGGCGTTGATATATGTATTCAATAGGAGATAAAACCACGCCATTACCGGCAACGTGGCCAAAAAACAGATCAAATTGACAAAAACCAGCCGATGAATCCGCCAGATGAGCCGGGTTGCCCGCTCAGACGCGGTGTGTTTTTCAATAGGCTCCATCAATCTACGCCCTGGGATGCGCTTTCTGATAGACGTCTTTCAGTTGGTTTTTTACCAGCTGGGCATAGACCTGAGTGGAGGAGATATCCGCATGGCCCAACATCTCCTGGATACTGCGTAAATCCGCGCCGTTTTCCAACAGATGGGCCGCAAAGGAGTGCCGCAGGGTGTGGGGCGTGATCTCCTTGTTGATCTTAGCCCTCTCCTGATATAGCTTGATAATTTTCCAAAATCCCTGGCGGCTCATCCGGTCACCGCTCATGTTGACGAACAGGGCCTCCTCGTCTCTGGTGGAGAGCATATGGGGCCGAATCCGGTTGATGTAGGTGTCTAGGGCATCAATAGCCGCGGAATAAAGCGGAATCATCCGTTCTTTGTCGCCGGAGCGACAGCGGATAATACCGACAGAGAGATTCACATCCCCCACATCCAGGCCAATGAGTTCGCTGACCCGGATTCCCGTGGCGTAGAGGAGTTCTAACATCGCCTTGTCCCGATGTCCTTTCGGGTCAATACAGGCGGGTTGATCTAACAGTAACTCCACTTCCCGGTTCGTGAGAATCTGGGGCAACTTTTTTTCTGTTTTATCCGGAACCAAAGAACTGGCCGGGTTTAAATGCATCTTGCCTTGATCTACCAAAAAATGGAAAAAACTGCGCAGTGAGGCAATACAGCGGGACACTGTGGCGGTGGATTTCCCGTTTTTCCGAAGCCACTTGATATAGTCCTCCAAATCACGACCTGTGGCGTGGAAAAGCTCACTCCCGGCGCTCTGATGCCAATAGTGGCGGAATTGATTGACATCCCGCAGATAGGAACTGAGGGTATTTTTGGACGCCTGTTTCACGTCGCGCAAATAGTCTTCATACTGACTGACATAACAGACTTGTTTCAATTCGATCAACCTCACTTCAATACAACACTCGTCCAGGACACAAGGGCAGGCGTCACATATAACTCAATGAGCACAGCGGCCAATATGCCGATAAAACAAAGGGTTGTGCGCACGAGATAATGACTGCCATAGAGTGTCCCGGCCCGGAGCTTATCAGAGCCGATAAGCGCTTTTCCCAGAGTGGCCGAAGCCGAGAACGACTGGGATGCCAAAAGAAAAAAGCAGGGGATGGCGATGAGAGCACTGGTGCCAAATAGGGAAAAAGCAACAGGCCAGCCCTCTACACCAAAGGCCTGGATGAATGCGGAGATAGAGAAACTTAGATAAAACCCTCTGATGCCGGATATCACCGGCAGTCCCAAAATCCCTAAGAGGGAAAATCCCAAGAACACGACGAGAAGATGATACTTCCCCAAAGACCAGAACACAGAGAAAAAGGTGGGCGAACTGTATGTCCCATCCGCGATCTGTGCAATGTACCTGGACATGCTGCTCTGTAGCGCGAGAATCTCGGCGGTGTCTAAGTTTCCCACGGAAATGGTGCCGATGAGAATCCCGCAGGCAAAAAAGATCAGGCACAGCGCAAGGCCCCAAAATTCCCGGTCAACTGTCCCGGTATGGATAAGCAATTTTCTGTTCATATGTCACGTCCCCCCTGTGTACTACCATATGAGGACAAGGTGTAAAAGATGATACGTGACATAATGCAGAGGACAATTGACATAATAATTACAAGACATAATATACCCTATCCCCCGCAAATAATCAAGAGCATTTGGCAAAATAGTTCATCTTTGTACATTGTCACAATCGTTATGTAAACTCATCTGTCCTCACTCCAACATTAGTTTATGTAAACTTTCATTTTATCTCTACTATCAATCCTGATTTTTTTATTTATTTTTCCACTACATTTTGTATGTGGTTTTATAAACATTTGGAAGCAGCACTATTTTTTTCTGTCCGCAAGTAACTCTCTGAAATTATGTCAACACAAAGCAGGTGGCGATTACGAATTGTAATCGCCACCTGCTTTATTTGATGAATAATTATGCAACTTTCGGAATATGGACTCAAATCCACAAAAGTTGGTAGTGAAGAAAAGTTGGAATACAAGATAGTGGAGATGCCCCAACCGAGCCATCTCCAAAATCGCTGACAGCTATTTGTGCAAAATGACTAAATCCCTCTCCGCCGAGGATGCCGCCACAGGAGCCCGGCGAGCCCCCCGCCCAAGATTGCCGCCACAAACAGGAACGGACTAAGGCCGCCAAACAAGCTGGGCGATTCGGCAAATGCACCCCCCACTACGGTGATTGCATACAGGATGCCCCCTTCGGAGAGTCCGATAAGTAACGCCCTCGCCCCGCTTTTTCGGATCGCCACCGTGGCTCCCACAAAGGAGCCAATACCGAGTGACAACGTTGTCATAACCCCCATCAAGTTCTCCGGAAGCCGCCCAGAGACCATAAGCGCCGATACGCCAAACAGCAAAACCAGCGTCACCCCCAGGGCAATCAAACTGCCGACAGCAGCGTTTACCGCAAAATCCAACGGCCTTGTCTCCTGCGGGCGCCCTCTCCCCTTCGTCTTTGCCCTCAGCAAAAAATCCCCCCTCCCTGTTCATAAGATTGTACAACCATCCTATGCGCATGGAGGGGGTGATATGTTACTGAATAATTTGACAGCACAGTTCCTGTCTCCCGCTACTTCGCACGGGCATTTTGGATGACCACATCCGCCTTCTGGCGGCCCGCCGCCTCTTTGTCATAGGCCTCTCCCCTACCCCCGCAAAAACCGCTCCAGGCGATCCATGCCCTCGGTGATGTTCTCCATGGAAGTCGCATAGGTCAGGCGGACGAAGTTCGGGATGCCGAATCCGCTGCAGGGGACAACACCGACCTGGACGCTCTCCAGGAGCGCCATGGCGAAGTCGTCGCCGTTTTCGATCAGCTTGCCACCCAAAGTCTTGCCGATGATCTGATCCAGATTCATCATAATATAGAACGCGCCCTGGGGTACCAAGCAACTGACACCCTCCATGGCGTTGACCCGTTGACAGATGTAATCTCTGCGCTGCTGGAATACGGCCTTCATCTCATAGACCGAGCTCTGATCCGCCGTCAGCGCCTCAATGGCGGCGTATTGGGCCATGGTCGCAGGTGCAGAGGTTGCGTGGCTGACGTAGTTGGCCATAACCTTTGCCAGTTGGGAATTGGACGCCGTATACCCCACACGCCAGCCCGTCATGGCATAACTCTTGGAGACACCGTTGACAATCACCGTCCGCTCTTTGATCTCTTCGCTCAAAGCGGCTACGGAGACGAACTCTCCATCGTAGACCAGGTGATAGTAAATCTCATCGGACATGATGTATAGGTCGTACTCCACACAGATGTTACAGAGGGCCAGAAGCTCCGCCTTGGAATAGACCATCCCCGTTGGGTTAGAGGGGTTATTGAGCAAAAAGAGCTTTGTCTTATCTGTAACGGCGGCCCGAAGCTGTTCCGGCGTGATCTTAAACGCCTGTTCCTGGGTGGTATCGATGATTACAGGCACGCCCCCCGCCATGATAACCGCCTCATAGTATGTCACCCAGTAGGGTGCAGGGACAATCACCTCGTCACCGGGATTGACAATGGCCTGGAGGGTCAGATATACGCTATGCTTGGCACCGCTGGCCACGACGATCTGAGAAAAGTCGTAGGAAATCCCGCAGTCCTCCAAAAGCCGTGCCGCAATGACCTTGCGCAACTGGGGCAATCCCGCCGCCGGGGTATATTTGGTCTGTCCCTCGTTTATCGCTTTGATCGCCGCCGCCTTGATGTGATCCGGCGTATCAAAATCCGGCTCACCGGTGCCAAAGCCGACCACGTCTTTCCCCTCGGCCCGCAATTGTTTGATTAGAGCGTCCACCGCCAGGGTGGAAGATGCCGTCACACCGGAGGCAATCCGTGACAGTTCTTTCATGGTACTCCCCCTATTTTTACAATTTTGCAATAATTATATATTGCCACTTGCAAAAATGCAAGTGGCAAATAGGGGTTTCTTTTTGCGGTTCAAAATTTGATCATCAGCACTTTAACCCACAATTTAAGATCTGGTAAACGTGAGTACAGTGGCATCATCTGCGTTGGTTAAGGTCAGTACATCGTCGGCGATTTGAACGCTCCATCGTTCGGTTTCACCTGTGATCAACTCAATGTGCAACTCGCCATTGTCCATGGACCAATACCCTCCCTCAAAGCCAACTTCCGGCCCTGCGCGCAAAAAACCGCCAATTGGGTTAAAGGTATACAATACAAAATCATCTCCATCTTTCTGCCATATGCCCGCTATTTCGGCCTGTTCGCCAGTCGCTTCTGCCTCTTCGGGGTCTCCCGCTAAAGCGGGCGGGATGTCATCGGAGTCTACGAAGAAATTAAGTCGCAAGACTTCGCCGCTACCAAAGCGATCGTCGAACTCGATCACATATTCCCCGTCGCCGGCATATTGAAGATGCCAATAGCCGCTTAACGTAACACCTGGCAAAACATCCCCGGCACCTGTAATGTCGTCGTTTTCAACCTCCCAGGCGATACGATCCAACTCGTGTCCGTCCGGACCGAAGGTCTGGAATGACCACGGGAACCCTGCGGCACTATCAGAATTATTTTGCATCGTTACGGTGAGATAGAAATAAAGTTCTCCGTCGCGCTCAGACCATCTGGAATCGATCCGTCCCCAGGAAATTGTTTCGCCAAAGTGCAGATCAAGATCACTGATGGTGATCGTATCTCCGAGAGAAAATTCCGTTTGCACTTCCGGCACTGCGCCAAAATCAAATTCCATCTCAAAACGCACGGTAAGTGTTGTTTCAAAATCAGAAAATTCGATAACATATTCACCATCTTCTACATAGAGTATGTAGAGATTTCCTGATTTTTCAGCACCTGGCAAAATGTCACCTTGGTTTAAAATGCTGGTGTCTTCAAATTCCCAATTCAACGGATTAACGCTCCGTCCATCTGGAGAAAAGATGGTAAATATCCATTCAGATAACCGATTGCTCGCCTCTCCAACATTGACAACGGTGGTCGGAATGTAAAAAGCATACGCGCGGTGGTGGTCGGAAATACGATCTTGAACTCTTGCAAAACTGATCACCTCTGAAAATGTAATTTCCAGGCCATCGAATTCAAACGTTTCACCCAAAGTAAACTCGGTTCGGCCAGAAGTGCGCCCCCCGCCGCCATTCCCGCCACAGGCGACAAGGGAGAGCACAAGGAAAAGCACAAGTAGTAGTACCATCAACTTTTTCATCAATCATTACCTCTTAATTATCTTCAAAAAATTCCGAACATAAAAAAGTGTAACACAGTTTTTTATGGAATGCAACTGTAATATATAATGCAATTCCCCCGCCGCAGGCGGGGGAATTGCAAGAATAGTGCATGTGCTATGGCGCCGTCTGAAAGATATCCCCCGGCTCGGAATCCGGGTGTTGCAGGAGCGCCCAAGGTCGGTCTGACACGAGCTGTACCCATCTCTCATGGATGCCGTCGGCCTTCTGCATATAGGTGTGAGAATTCGACGCCTCCTGGATATACAGATAGTACCAAGCACTTGGATTTGCGTTATCAGGCCAGGTGCGCATACCGTCTAACAGGTCATCCGGCCCCTCCGGCAAGCGGTTTAGCATCCGATTGATGATCGCCGCCGTCTCGGCACGACTTATGGGGTCGTCGGGCAAGAACGGTCCACTGCGCCCCCTCGGCCCATGGATCCAACCGGCGTCAGCCACGGCGTTGATTGCATTTCTTGCCCAGTGTCCGTCAATGTCTGAAAATAGGTCTGCGCCCTCATATGACATATCTGTAAACCGGGCGACTACTGTGACTACCTCCGCACGCGTCATGGGCTGATGCGGCTCAAAGTATCCGCTGGGCAATCCGGTGAAGAGACCTGCATTGCTCGTGGTGGATATGGCATTATTGAACCACTGGTCAATGGAGACATCGGGGTAGGGGTTCTCTCTCGTCCACGCCTCTGCACGTTGTTCGTCTGAGATAATGCGGAGGAAAATCGAGGCGACATCCGCTCTTGTAATGTTTGCACGGGGACGAATCATTCCGTTTTCGTCACCGATGAGAAAGTTGTGGTGGACCATGTCCGGCGGAGGCGGCCCTGGTGTCCAATCCGCATACAGAGACAAATTCGCTACAACGGGCAAATTAAAATGATAGGGAAGTGTTCCCGCCGGGTCAAGGAACCAACCCTGGAAAACATAGTCGAGTCGTACCGGATCAGCCGGGCTGGCCACGGGTTGGCCGTGCTCAATTGTCTGATACAGGTAGACGGGATTGAGCCGGGGGGTGTAGTTCCACAAGAACGTCACCGTATGGTATATGATGCCCTCATATTGTGCGATAAACGTTGTATCGTCCGTAATAGAGAGCGCACGAACTTGGACGTCGTTCAGTCGTGTCTGGATGGGATCTCCATATTGTATCCAGCCGATAAACGTATGGCCTGGTATTGCCGTCACTGTTGGCACAAGTTGCGGAGAGACGGGGAATGTTGCAGTATCGACGTCAATCGTCTCGGTCCGCACATCAGATGCACCCAGGCCGTCGAAGGTGCCGTATGCAGTTGCCATATACGTGATGGTAAGCGTATGCACCTGCGGACCCTGGCGATAATTGATGTCATAGTTGTTGAGCGGATGATTGAAGAGCGTTGCAGATGTGCTCCGTATCTCTGTAGCGTCCAGCGCATTGCTGGGCGGGCGGAATGCACCGCTCAACGCCCGGTTGCCGGAGAAGGCCGCACCGGGGGCGATGGTGATGCGGGGATAAGAATCCATTGGTAAAGGATCGCTATAAGCCTGTCCCTGGGCAAACAGTCCCCCGCCGCTTCCTGTGGCTGTGTTGTCGCTGATGGCGCCGCCATGCATGTTGAAGTAGGCGGCCACTGCAAGCAAGCCACGCCGTACGCCGCCGCCGTTACTCGCCGAGTGATTGTCCCGTATGGTGCCGTTGTGCATTGTGAACGTACCGCTCTGAATATTGACACCGCCGCCGCCAAAGTTTCCGCCTGTGTTGTGGGAGGTATTTTCATAGAGTTCTCCGCCATTCATCGTAAAGAGCGTGTTGAGCCCCAGCACGTTTACGCCGCCGCCGCTATTTCCGGCAGTATTCCTGGAGATTGTCCCGCCATCTCCCATCGTAAATCTGCCGACGCCAGAAATATAGACACCGCCTCCAAACAGCGTCGCCGCATTGTAGTCAATCAGGCCGCCCTGCATGACAAATTCGCTATTGACGCCCATTATTTCTACGCCGCCGCCATCGTTTGCATTATTATCGTAAATGGTTCCACCTGTCATGGTGAACGTGCATCCTCCGCGCACCGCCACGCCGCCGCCGAAGACGCTCGCCAGATTGTGTTCGATCCGGCCTCCCTGCATCACTGCTACGGTGGTGGCTTGTGTTGCGAATATACCGCCGCCAGTGTGCGCGCTATTGCCGTAGATGCCCCCGTCTGCCATAGTAAAACGTGAGCCGACGACATGGACGCCGCCGCCGCTGTTTGCCGCTATATTCCCCGCAATGTTTCCGCTATTCAAAGAAAACGCGCTGCCGCCCGTAACGCTGACGCCGCCGCCGTCTCCAGTGGCCTCGTTGTCGCTGAGGATCGCACCATTGTCCATTGTAAATGTCGTATTGAGGTGGGCGTTGACACCACCCCACATCATCACACCGCCGCCTTGGTCAAAGCGATTGTTTGTGATTACGCTGCCTTCGCCCATGTACAGCCGCCGAACATTCGGCGTATTACTCGTCCCCAGGGCAACGCCGCCATGGTTGCCGGCAACATTTGTCCGATCACCGCTCAGTATGACGTTCTGCAACGTCAGTATACCCTGGGTGATGACAAAATGCCGCTCACCGGCAGTCCCCTGAACGAGCGTATACTGTGCTCCTCCAGAACTGGTGAGGATAATCTCGCGCCCTTCCACAATTTCAATGGCAATATGACCCTCATGGGGAATGTCATTCATCAGTTCGACGGCCACTAGGACGCCGGGGTCTGCGTCATCAACAGCCGCCGCCAATTCGCTCCAGTTAGATACCTGTACAACTGCTAGGGGTATAACCGCATCCGCCTCCACCATCGGCGCCGCAGCTGCAGAACCCGTCCCGAATAATAGGATCAGGGTTAAAACTATCGCCAAACATGTGCTCCGTTTCATAAACCCACACTTCCTTTCTTAACGCATCATTTCAAACACTTTTCCGTATGATCTGATCATACCTATTATTTACACCAAACAGAACTGTATTCACTCGCTTATTTAGAATTATTGTATCAAAAATGGTCAAAAAGAACAATGTAATACGGCGTTTATTTATATTGATTTAATAATTAAAACAAATTCAATGTTATACATTTCTATCTCAAAAGAAATATTCCAGCCTATACGCAAAAAAACACTCGCTCCTCATTGGGAACGAGTGTTTCTGTTGCTACATCTCAAGCCAAATACGCCGCCACCATATCTCCCATTTTTGCCGTGCCTACGATCTCGCTCCCGCCGGCCATATCAGCGGTGCGGTACCCCGCCTCCAGAACACGATCCACTGCCCGTTCAATGGCCTGGGCTTCGTTTGGAAGCCCCAGGGAATATTGCAGCATCATGGCCACGGATAAAATGGCGGCGACGGGATTGGCTTTGTCCTGTCCCGCAATATCCGGAGCGGAGCCGTGGATGGGTTCATAGAGGGCCGGGGCCGTTTCCCCCATACTGGCGGACGGCAACAGGCCGATAGATCCCGTGATCATGCTGGCCTCGTCTGAGAGGATATCACCGAACATGTTCTCCGTCACGATCACGTCAAATGCGGCGGGATCACGGATCAACTGCATAGCGGCGTTGTCCACGTACATGTCACTGTATTGCACCTCTGGATACGCTCTTGACAATCGGTGCATGACAGAACGCCAGAGGCGGGAGCTCTCCAGTACATTGGCCTTGTCCACGCTAATCAGATTCTTCCGCCGCAGCATGGCCAGTTCAAAGGCCCGGCGCCCAATCCGTTCAATTTCCAACTCACTGTACTCCAGCAGATCAGAGGCCACTTCTCCCCTGTCCGGTGTCTGGAACCGATCCCGCTTGCCAAAGTAAATGCCCCCGGTCAACTCCCGGACCAGCATAATATCAAAGCCCCGGGCCGCCGTCTCTGCCCGGAGGGGACAGGCGCTCTGGAGGGCAGGCCGCAGGGCGGCGGGGCGCAGATTGGCATAGAGGCCCAAATCTTGCCGCATCTGCAGCAGACCCTTTTCAGGTCGCAGATGGACAGGGAAATCATCCCACTTGGGGCCACCCACGGCGCCCAACAGGATTGCATCGGCGGATTTTAAACCGGATGCCGTCTCCGGTGGATAGGGCACACCACAGGCGTCCGTAGCGGCACCACCTACGAGATACGTGCCCTGGGTAAACGTGTGACCGCAACGTGACCCCACGGCCTCCAAAACCCTGACGGCCTCCCGGATCACCTCCGGGCCGATGCCGTCACCGGGGAGTAGGGCGATTTGATATTCTCCCATCCCTACACCTCCTCCGCTTTGATGGAGGCCAACAGCCCCCCGTGGCGGATGATATTCTGCAAAAAGGGCGGAAATGCCGTGGCCTGGAAACTCTCCCCCGTGGTCTCGTTGCGGATGGTGCCGCTATCGAAGTCCACGCTGACCTGATCCCCGGGGTTGATGCCGTCCACCGCTTCGGGACACTCCAAGATGGGGAATCCGATGTTGATGGCGTTGCGATAGAAAATCCGCGCAAAACTTTTGGCGATGACACAGGTCACGCCACAGGCTTTGATAGATAACGGCGCATGTTCCCGGGAGGAACCACAGCCGAAGTTCCGCCCTGCCACGATAATATCGCCGGGCCGGACGTTTTTGGCGAAATCCGGGTCAATATCCTCCATGCAGTGCCGCGCCAAGGCCGCCGGGTCGGGGTCATTTAAATATCTGGCGGGGATAATCACATCGGTATCCACGTTGTCCCCATAGCGAAATACTGTGCCTGTTGTCATGTCATGCCCCTCCTATTGTTATCTCGTGTGCAGTGCCGGGGTAATCAGTTCTCCCGCCATGGGTAAAGTCTCAATCCAATCGCAGACCACATGCCAGTCCGGCAGGCGGTGGTTGCGGCGCTGTTCGTAGATGTTGCGCAGACAGCGGTAATTGGTAATCATCCCCGCCATGAGCTCAAATCCCGCCGGGACGCTGTAGAGCAAGTCCAGGTACGCCGCCTTCTTCCCCGCCGGGTCGGCGCTACCGTCAATCTCGTTGTAGATATTCTGGAGCGCCTCTGCGGCGGCGATGGCCTCCCTGCTGGTGGCAGGATTACAGCTCTCCCCAATGGCGAAAAATGCCGCCCGATGCATACTGCTCATAGAGGAGATAAAAGTCAAAAACCGATACCGCTCCGCTTCGACCCAGGCCTTGTTGGAGATGGTCATATCAAAGGTGACCGTGATCCCGGACAGATATTGATTATGCCCGCCCCCCTGGGCGTTGGCCAGCTTAATCGCCCGCTTTAGGTGGGGGTTGTCCATCTCCCCCGCCTCCCGTGCCGTGCGAATCTCCTCGACCGTTGCGAGGAACTCGTCTCTCGTGGGGGCTTGTTTGAACATGGGATATGCGCTGCGGTAGATGCTCTCATCTAGTCCGTATACGTTGACGTTTTCGATACTTGGCATGGTGGGCTCCGTCCTTTCTGGGTGGGTTATTGCCTACAAGCTCCTTTTTCAAAGGAGCTGTCAGCGATAGCTGACTGTGGATTGCCCTTGACCTGTAGCGCAGGGAGAATCCTCCGGCCCAACCAGCACCCCGGCAATTGCAGAGGCCGCCGCTACGGCGGGCGAGGCCAAGATAATCTCCGACGTAACATGCCCCATCCGGCCCACAAAATTACGATTCGTCGTCGCCACGGTGCGCTCTCCTGCGCTCATAACGCCCATGTGTCCGCCGATACACGGCCCGCAGGTGGGCG
This sequence comes from Oscillospiraceae bacterium, assembly GCA_009780435.1. Classification (GTDB taxonomy): domain Bacteria; phylum Bacillota; class Clostridia; order Oscillospirales; family Oscillospiraceae; genus WRAB01. Next base: position 95,888 of record WRAB01000004.1, read on the forward strand.
TGGAGACGGCGGCGCCGGCGTCGATGAATATCTCCATCAGTCCCTCTACAATGGACTGGCGATAAATCTCCTGGGTGGCGGGGATGATGATGCAGCGCACGCCCTTCGCCACAGTCTTGCCCCGGAGAATCTCTGCGGTCACCCGCATGTCCTCCATTCTGCCGTTGGTGCAGGAGCCGATGATCACCTGGTCAATGCGCATCCCCTGTACCTCGTCCACCGTCTTGGTGTTAGAGGGCAGGTGGGGCAATGCAACAGTGGGTTTGAGTTGATTTAAATCAATGACCACTTCCCCCTCGTACTCGGCATCGGGATCGGCGGTGAATATCTGATACTCCCGATCCACCCGATCTTTCATATAGGCCAGGGTCTGATCATCTACGGGGAAAATCCCGTTTTTCGCCCCGGCCTCGATGGCCATGTTGGCGATGGTGAAGCGATCATCCATGGTGAGGTTTCCGATCCCGTCTCCAGTAAACTCCAGGGACTGATATAAGGCCCCGTCTACACCGATGAGGCCGATGAGATGCAAAATCACGTCCTTGCCGCTGACATAGGGCTGTAGCGCCCCTGTCAGCACCACACGGATAGCGGCGGGGACTTTGAACCACAGAGAACCCTTGATCATCCCGGCAGCCATGTCCGTACTGCCCACCCCGGTGGAGAAAGCGCCCAAGGCCCCGTATGTACAGGTGTGGGAATCCGCCCCGATGATGAGCTCCCCCGGGGCAGTCAGCCCTTTTTCTGGAAGCAGGGCGTGTTCGATCCCCATGGTACCCACGTCGTAGAAGTGGGTGATATCAAACCGGTTGGCGAACTCCCTGGCCGTGGCACAGAGTTCGGCGGAGGCGATGTCCTTACAGGGGGTGTAGTGGTCTAAGACAATGGCAATCTTGTCTTTGTCAAAGACTTTGGTAAAGCCGAATTTGTCAAACTCCTTCACCGCGACAGGCGTCGTGATATCGTTGCCCAGGACCAAGTCTAATTTCGCCTCGATCAAATCCCCTGGTCGGACAATGTCTAGGCCCGCCTTGGCCGCCAGAATTTTCTGTGACATAGTCATGCCCATGTTAGCGCCCCCTTAAAAGCGAGAAATTTTACTGTATTTCCCCCGCCGCAGGCGGAGGAAATACGAATGCAGGCATAATAATAGCCGCATATATGCGGCTATTATAGCAAATATAAAGATGCTGTACAAGACTTATTAGCGGCCAAGCACGATCCGATAGTAATCATGGGCCATGATCTGGCCGGAAAAGTGTTCTTCCACTAAAAACCGTGCCTGCATCTGCTGGACGTGGTTTTCCGGAATATCCGCCTCGTCAATTCCGGGATGGGGGGTGAACTCCCCTGTCCGGGAGTTGAACCTGCCCAGCTGAGAGATCCAGCTCCGGCTGGCAAATGGGACGAAAGGCTCTGCATCCGACAGGAGATCTGTACCGATCACAAGGCGAGAATCAAAGGGCAGTGCGAAGAGATTCGCCAGGGTGGGCATGACGTCATAGAAAGAACCGAACGTCTCCACTACCACAGGTTCCGTCATGGATGCGCTCCAGATGAGCAGTGCGCTGTGGTGTGCGTCGATGATGGGTTCCGGGAGTGGCCGTCCGCCCAACTCCTCCATCTCAGCATGGGTCAGACCGTAGGGGTAGTGGTCACCTGAGATGACAAATACCGTATTCTCCAACTGACCCACAGCGTCCAGGGCATCTATGAGGTATTGCATGGACAAATCCAACTCCATCTGGGTAGCGAGAAACGCCCGCGGCCCGGTGGAGTAGGGCAGAGCCGCTACGGCCTCCCGGTGGCGGAATGCCATATTGTTGCCATAGAAATTGTACTCCAAGTGTCCGCTGACGGTCATATAGTAGACGTGGAACCGCTCTTCATTGATGAAGTCCCCCACCGAGTCCTGGATCATTTCCACGTCAGAGGCAGGCCACTGGCGGGTGATGTTTAACCCGTTTCCAACGGCGCGGAAGATGTAGCCCATATTGGGGTGGGAGAGATCCCGGCGATAAAAGGTATATGTGTGGTTGTGGTAGGCAAAGGTGGCATACCCCTGCTCACGGAACATGTTACCGAAAGCAAAGGGCAGATAATTGGTGTGAGAATCCCGGAAGGCGTGGCGCTGGGTGGGAATCAGACCTAAAAGGGTGCCAAATTCGCCACCGGTGGTAGAAAAGCCTGTATCTGGGGTATAGAAATTGGGGAAAATGAACCCCTCTGTGCTCATCCGGTAGAGGGTGGGTGTGATCTCCGGGTGGATGGCTAGGGTGTGGAACGCCTCGCCGCAGATCCAGATCAGATTCTTACCCTCGAACATGCCGGTGAATTCGTTCTGCTGTGTCCCAGGCCGCCGGGAGAAAAATTCATGCATCTCCAGGATGGGCGCCCGGGTCTCCGTCTCCATGAGGACCTCAAAGTCGATGTCTAAGATATTGTAATCGAACACAATCTCCGGCTCTGGCGTAGGTTCCGGTGTGGCAACTGGCTCTATGGATTCCGGTTCCCTCGGCTCCTCTTGTTCGTCCCCTTCCGACGCAATCAGGGCCAATGCCGCAGATACGTCCGCCTCGGGTCTTCCGAAAATATCCAGCCGAGTGGCAGTGAGGAGGCCAAACTCTGTCGCAGCCAAATTCAGAGAAAACTGCTCCTGATAAATCGCCCGCCGGGTCAAATAGAAATTCTCCGTCCTATCCCATGGCTGCACAATGGAGCCGATGACAAGCACATGGAGCAACGCCGTAATGATGGCGACCCGGAGCAGTTCTTTTTGCCGGATCGGACGCCGCTTCATCAACTCTTTCGCCTGACAGAGTGCCACGGGCAACAAGAGCAGAAAGACAGGGAGCAAGTTGTTGAAAAATCCCTGTACTGCCTCGGCAAAGAAATCGACCACGTTCCCCGCCATAGCCATGGCACCAAACTCCACATAGGTGCGGAAAACGCTATAGAATATCACCTGGACACCAAAAAAGAGGGTGAAAACCCACAGGAACACCCAACGCATCACTTGTCCTGCCCGCATGGGGAGCAGACTGGTGAGGAGGTTGCAAATGAACCCTACGCCAACAGAAAACAAGAGGGCGTAGAGGAATCCAACGCCCCAGAACGGCTGGGCGCTCCACAGGCGCAACACCGCTTCCATATAGAAAATGATCAAGGGAAACAGTGCCATACGCCGAACCACGCTTGGCCGCCTGGGTTTTCTTCGTGAGGCCCGTTCTCTCTGCACAACCCGATCCATAGTTTTGGTTCCTTTCTGGAAGTATATATCTGTAATTAGGCGGCTTTTCTACCGCACCGCCGCCTGGAGCACGGTATTCGCAACGGCCCCCGCTACGGCGAGTCCTCCCCCACCGTGTTCCACAAGAACCACAAAAGCATAGGGATGATCCGAATCATCTAGGAATCCTGCAAACCAGGCGTGGGTGCCGAGGCCCTGACCCACTTCCGCCGTGCCGGTCTTCCCAGCCACGGATAATCCGGGAAATCGTCCAGGATAATAGACGGGTACAATGCTGCGAAGCATCATAGCCAGCTCATTTGCCGCAAAAACCGGCATGACGGGTTCATTCCGCCGTGGGATCAAGCTACCGGTGCTCTCGAGAATGCGGGGTTCCACAGGGATTCCACCGTTGGCGATGGCCCCCATGAAGCGGGCCATGCTCAATGGATTGGTCAGGTTTTCGCTCTGTCCCACGCCGGACCAAGCCAGGGCCGGAGTATTCGCCTCCGCCGCGACAAAATTACCGGGGGCGATGCGAATCCCGTCTACGTTGTGGGCGGTGGTCAAGCCGAACTGTTCCATATAGCGCTGGAGCGTATTCCCCCCCAGATCCAGAGCCAGCTGGGCAAAGTAGATATTACAGGAAACCCCCAAAGCTCGTTCCATATTGATCGACCCGTGATTGCCGAGGCAAGTGACACGGCTTCCGCCCACTTGGAACACACCTTGGCACGTATATTGGCGGGTGGCGGCGTCGGTGAAGGTATCTAGGGCCGCCGCCGCCGTGGCGACTTTGAAGATGGACCCCGGAACGAAGGCGGAGGAGAATCCCCGGTTGAGAAAGATGCCGTTAAAACGGGGGTCGCCCTCTACTACATCCGGGGGATTGAGCGGGTCAAACGTGGGGACAGAGACGCTGGTCAGAATCTCCCCCGTCTCGTAATTTAACATCACCACAGAACCGTGGCGGCCCGCTAAGGCTAAGTATGCCACACGGGAGAGCTCTGCGTCTACTGTTAATGTCAGGGAACCACCGTTTCCGTCAAAGGAATACACCCCGTTGACCAGATTATAACCGATCAGTTTATCCGCATAAAACGTGAGCGCCCCCGTGCCGATACTGCCCCGCCGATCCCCCAATACATGGAGGGTGGCCCGCCGAATTTCGGGGTTGTCATTGAAGCGGAACACACCGTCCCGAGTCTCGGCCAGTGGGATGTCATTTCTGTCGTAAACGGAGCCCATAGCCAAAAGCCCGCCACTGAATACATTTTGATTGGAGGGAAACGTCACCCAGGCGTTCCCATCCGCTGCAAGCCGAAAGAGAAAGATCACCATAAACGTTATGGCCAAAAAAACCAACAAAAGGATGGAATAGCTGCGCCGTTTTACTTTTTTCATCGCCGATCCTCCCAGTGGTCACCAAAATAGCGGGGGTCTACGCTGTCATCATTGTAATGTACACCCGGTTTTTCGTTGAAATACCGGGAATCTATGCCGCCCTCTAAGGGTTCAGCAAATTCTTCGTCTTCGTCATAGATATCGTCTTCATAATAGTCGTCTTCGTGTTCTTCATAGTCGGCGCTGTCATCATAATAGTCCCCCGCCGATATGGGTACACCCTTGACTTTCTTGCCCAGCTTGATGGCCAAACTCGCATTTTGCCGCGTATCGGCTGCCTTGATAAAGGCCAGCATAGCCCAACTGGCGATCATACTGGAACCGCCCCGTGATACAAATGGGAAGGTGATCCCCGTGAAAGGGATAACATCCAGGGAGCCAAAGACATTTAGAATGACCTGGGCCATAAACATGGTCACCGTGGCCCCGGCGGCGATGACGTAAAAACTACTCCTGGCGTTGGCCGAGGATCGGATGGCGAATACACCTAAGATAAAAATCGCCACCACGGCGAGAATCGCCACAATGAGCCCCAGTTCCTCCGCCATCACGCCAAAGACCATATCTGTGTAGGCGGCAAACACACGGCTCAGTGATCCATTTCCGGCCCCCAGGCCAAAAAACCCGCCGCTGGCCGTATAGGACATGGTGAGGGCCTGCTGCATCCCTCTCCCCCAGGGATCCGCCCAGACGTTCCCCCATGTGTCAAATCGGGTGGCCACGTGGGGGCGGATGGTCAGCACCAGCATGGCGGCGAGCACCAGAGACGCAAGCGCCAGGGAAATGGTAGCCATATCCCCGGAGCGGAGAAAGGCGATGACCAGGAAGGCCGTGAAAAACACAGCCGCCGAGCCAAAATCGTTCATCAGGGCCAAAATGCCCACACACATGCCGGCGTAGGCGATGAATAGAAACAAATTCCGCCGGGTAAAGAGCCGTTCCAGGGAAGCTGCCCCCGCAAAGATAAACGCCACCTTGACGAACTCTGCGGGTTGGATCATAATGCCGGCGATCTCAATCCACCGTCTGGCTCCAAACTGGTAATCGGCGTAGATGAACCCGATTGCCAAAAAGAGGACGCCGCCCAGGGCGATGGGCCAGCGGAACCGCTTTGCCCAGCGCAAATCCCGGAGAATCCAGCAGAGGACAAAGAAAATGACAAGCCCCACAAAAATCAGAAATACCGTCCGCATCATCTCATCCGGATAGATGCCGGCAATAATGGAGAGTCCGATGCTACAGAGGAAAAAGGCAATTGCCTCGATCTCAAATCCCGTCCGGCGCAGGGCGCGGATGAAGAAAAAATACCCCCACATGATCCCGGTCAGGGCGAGAAAGCCCGTGGGAACCTGTGGATTCACATCGGGAAAGCTAGAGGCAACGTGCTGGAGCATGAGCAATACTTGGAACAGGGTGATGAAAAAGAAGGTCCCCGACGGCGTAATCCACCGGCCCGGTTTGGTGCGGTAGTGGCTCTGGGCGGCACGTTCTTCTGGGTCTAAGTCCAATAGGGCTACCTCTACCCCGCCCAATCCCAGCACGTCGCCCTGTTCGACCCGTGCTTTTCCGTCTAAGGAGTTGCCGTTGACCGTCACACCGCCTTTCGAGCCCAGATCAATAGCCGTCCAACGGGCTTTATCGTCTCGGATCAACGCCAAGTGACTGCGGCTCAAAGTGGGATAGTTCAACACCACGTCAGAGCTCCGCGCCCTGCCAATGGTGTTCTCCCAGTGGTATAGCGCCATCCGGGAACCGTTGGGCAGACTCAAATACGCCCAGACCTCCGGCTCATAGGATTCCCGGAGCAGGCTTTTTAGGGCGCGGAATATAATCACAGCCGCTAAGATGGGTAACAGGAAGCGGCTGATGAAGGTATACGTGTGAAGCATGTTCTCCAGAGCGCCCACGGGCATCTCCATTGCGGCACCATCCAAAGCGCGGAGCATATCCTCCAGTTGTTGATCCATGAAATTCCCCCAACCGATCTATATTTGGGTGAGAAAAAATATTTTGCCGGGCATTGTGTATTCAGACGAATTATACCACAAATAGTTCCATCTGCCTACCCAATTTTTCAATATCACCACAACATTTAGCGTTTTCTGAGAAAGCATTGACAATATTGACAAAACAAAACAATCCTGTCATACTGATTCTGTGTAGATTCTGTGTAGATTCTGTAATAGAGTATATGGAAAAGGATGATTTGTGCAAAAGGGGGAAATAACTTGAAACGGTTCTCGTATGTCCTATTGATCTGTCTTCTCATTGGACTCCTGATCCCTGCAACTGTTGCGATTGCAAATCCCGATACCAACGCGAATCCTTCACCCATCGTCGTAACTTTTAGCGGCAACGGCGGCCTTCCCGCCACCCAGACCCAATACGCCTATTCCGGCGACCCCTATGCCACCGTTTTGGGGCAGATTGCTTCGCCGACCCGCACGGGCTTTACGTTCCTCGGCTGGTACACCACCGCCCAAACCGGCGGAAGCCAGATCACCGAATTAACTCTTATCACGCAGGAAGTTGCCCACACCCTCTACGCCAGATGGGAACAGAGTCGTGTGCCGATCTTCCGTGATGATCTCACGCTCACCCGTACACATTTTGCCTATCTCGTAGGTTCTGGCGGGGATCGCATTGATCCCGGCCCCATCACCCGAGCCGAGGTGGCGACAATCCTTCTGCGCATGTTGTCCGATGAGAGCCGTGGGGCCAACTGGACGCGGAACAACCCATTCCAGGACGTGCCAAACAACGGTGAACAATGGTTCTCCAACGCCGTATCCACCGTACACAACGCGGGTCTGTTGAACGGGCCATCCGCTACACAGTTTGCCCCAATGCAACACATTACCAGAGCGGAAGCCGCTGTTATTATGACTCGGTTTTTGGATCCGAGTATGCGGTATCAGGGAACGACGGATCAGTTCCCGGACATCGCCAACAATTGGGCTAGGGATGCCATCAATCTGGCCGGATGGCTCAACTGGATGACACCGGATCAAACTGGACGTTTCAACCCCAACCAGCCTGTTACACGCGCTGAGTTTTCTGTCCTCGTAAACCGTGTTCTGGGCCGAACCATGGACAATATCGACCCCACAACCATGCGCCTGTGGAGCGATAACACAGATCGAAATGCCTGGTTCTTCAACGCCCTGCAAATCGCCACCAACTCCCAGCCCAACGCCCCGATCCGAAACTGGGTTGCGCTACAACTGCCAAACGCCTTGCCGGAGCACGTGAATCTACCATAAATGTGAATTTTAAACTATCCCCTTAAACTAAGAGAAAACCCCATAAGTAGGGCAAAGCCCTACTTATGGGGTTCATTATTTAAAGATTTTCTTATTACTCCCAAAGGCTCTCCGGGGTGGAGTCCGGCCGCTCTAGCGCTGCCCAATTACGCACGGGGATACTCGCAATCCAACGCTCATGAATGCCATCTGGTTTTCGCTCATACATGTAAGAATTTGATGCGGACTGGAGATACAAATAGTACCATTCGTTCACATTTGCATTGTCCGGCCAGGTAATCATATCCGGCAACAAATCCGCCGGCGTCTCTGGCAAGCGCTCAAAAATACGATTGATAAACGCCGCGGTTTCCGCACGTGTAATCGGACGATCCGGATAAAATGGGCCGCCATGTCCATAGGGTCCTCGCGCCCAATTATGCGCCCCAACCACATTGATATACAAATTCGCCCAGTGTGCATAAATATCGCTAAACAGGTCTTCCTCTGCGCTTGTAAGCCCCATCACATCCATAAATCGCGCAACCGCTGTTGCGAGTTCAGCACGCGTAATCGCTTCAGTCGGCGCAAACGTGCCGTCTGGTCTACCCTGGAAGATGCCCATCTGCGTCATTGTGGATACCGCATTGTTGAACCAGTGATTGATCTCTACATCCGAATACGGGTTTGTCTGGATCCAATTTGTTGCACGATCTGTATCGTCAATCAAACGAAAGAAAATGGTTGCAACTTCTGCACGGGTAATGCTTGCATTTGGCCGGATATACCCCGTCTCTGTTCCGATTAAATACGCCTGCCGAGATGGCGGCGGAGGAGGAGGTGGCGGGGGTGGTTGTATCGAAATCCTCTCCCAGTGGGCAGTGAACGTCGTGTCTGCATCAATAAATAGGGCCATAAGCGCTGCCCTGGAGAGCAAGGGGCGACTGCCATCACGACTCCAGCCAACAAATCGGAAACCGGCGTTTGCAATCGGTGTCGGCACCTGGGTTGGATAACCGCCGCTACCGACTAACGTCTCTGTTGCGCTGGTTGCGCCACCTGCGAATCTGCCGTTTGTACCGGCCAAATAGGTTATAATAATCGGGCTCAATGGCTGCCACTGGGCATCAAAGGTTGTGCGTTCCTCGAAAGTCATCTCTGCAATATCTTCTGCCGAGAGTAGCGTATTCGTCGTGTCACTGCGCTGAATCCATCCGAGAAATGTGTAGAGCGGTCTATTCAGATCGGGGGGAACTGGGATGTCGGCTATATCAATTGTACCCCCAAGGGGGATTGGAAATGAGACACTTGCCGGATTGCCTGATATATTCCCACCATTTAGGAAGAATATGATATAGGCTTCTGGATTCTCGCCCACATAGTTAATATCGTAGTTGTTGAGCAGTGTCCCAAAGGGGCGGGCCTCCGGATTTAAAGGGGGCGCAAAACGTCCGCCGCCTGCCACATTGCCGGAGAATGTGACTGCGAAAGGAGTTGTCGCTAGAATATTCGGATAGTGGAGCGGAGACAGCGCAGCGGGATAACCATTATTCGCAACCGTGAAAATTCCCCCGCCATTGCCATAGGTCGCTGTGTTGTTGGAGATTGTGCCTACATTGGCAGTTAGATTAAGCCGAGCATTTGCTATGGCGGTGCCTGTACCAAGCCAGATGCCGCCGCCATCGTTTCTCGCCGTGTTGCCGCTGATTGTGCCGGTAGTGACTGTGCCGTCATCCAACAGACCAGACCCCATTGTGAAGACACCATTGGTCATCCGCACACCGCCGCCGGTATCGTCGGCGGTGTTGCCGAAAATTGTACCGCCGGTCATGTTGAACTGATTGGCAGCCGGAGTACCCGACATGACACCGCCGCCGTGCGTGTAGGAGCGATTGCCGCTGATTGTGCCGCCTTCCATGTTAAATATGCCGCTATTTTGTATAAATACACCGCCGCCACCGCGGCCGGGCGTAAGAGCAAGTTCTGTATTGTTTTGAAAAGCCGTCGCGATATTATCACGGATTGTGCCATCTGTCATGGTAAATGTACCGAACTCAAGATTCACACCGCCGCCAAAGAAAGCCGTGTTGTTATATATCTCACCGCCGTGCATGTACATCCGATTGTCGCCGCCGATCTCTGCGGTTTGCCCGATACGCACACCGCCACCAAAGCGTCCTGTATTATAGCGTATTACGCCGCCGTTCATGGTGAATACAGCCCCATTGTTGACAAACACCGACGCTGAACCAGACGAGCTACCGGCGGTAATTGAGAGGGTGCTATTGTAGCTGATCTCTCCGCCGTTCATGGTGAAAGTAGCACCTGCACCTGCTACTAATATACCGCTGGCTGATGTGTTGGAGGTATGACGATTATCCCGAATCGCACTGCCATCTTCCATGTACAAGGTTCCACCGGCACGCACCTCAATTCCACCGTGATTGCCGGTGATTGTCGGATAGTTCCCGCTTATGGTAACATTCTCTAAGGTCAATGTGCCGTCCACGATAAAATGCCGCTGACCAGCAGCTGTCCGGGTCAGTGTATGACCGCCTGTCAAGGTAATGTCGCTTCCTGGGGGGATGATAATTGCATTCCCTGCTACCCCCGCAGGGAGAAGGATATCATCAATAAGCTCAATTGTAGTCGCGCCTATTGCAACATTTACCGTATCGCGCAACTCTGCCCAGGTACTTACCTGCACTGTATTCAGCGGTAGAATTGGGCGTTCCGCAGGGGATACATAGACCGTACCCCCCTCTTCATAGGCAAATGCCTGCATCGACAAAAAAGAGAGCAGCATAGCGAGGACGAAAAGCGAGCAAACCCCTCTTTTCACAGCTGCGTGTGATTTTCTTGTGTTCATTTGAAAATCCCCCCTTATTGCGGTTAGTATACCACATCTCATCTCAAAATTCTACACTGTTTTGTATAAAATGGCGAAAATGGAGGAGCGCCCCGGATCACCCCACCTTCCCAAACAAATTCGGCTCATCAAAGTCATACGTCCGATAAAACTCTTTCGTCTCCGCGACCCGATAGGTCGTACTGCGGTTTCGATACAGTAGCCGCGTGATGTTGTAGAGATCCACCCAGATCTCCTTTGGCCCCTCCTCTTGATCCGGGTGAAAGATGAGTTGCATCCCCCAATGGAGATGGGTCTGCTTGATTCCGTTTATATTCTCTTTCCGGCTGTACCCCGTGCGGCCCATATAGCCAATTACATCCCCCGCCCGGACCACTTGTCCCTCTGCGAGGTCACAGTGATAGGGACGATTTTGCCGCAAGTGTGCGTAGTAGTAGTACCGCAACCCGTCAAAGCTGCGGATTCCAATCCGCCAGCCCCCGTATTGATTCCAGCCCATGACCGCCACCGTACCGCTCTCCACCGCCACGATAGGCGTACCCACGGAGCCGAACAGATCATGTCCCAAATGCCGACGGCGGTATCCATAGGAGCGGCCCGTACCAAAATCGTCAAAATGGTTAAACCCAAATCCCTCCGCAATGGGGTGATAGGCCTTTAGACCGTAGCGATTTTCCCAGATGAGCTTATCTGGATCATGGGGATCCGGTACCTGTACCTGATATTGGCCAACGAACTCACCCAAGACGGCGGAATATGCGGTGAAATAATAATCATACTGTTTTAATTCAGAGGCTATATCGTCTAATTCTTCCCCGGAAAGTAGCCGCTGGGCCAGATTGTCCAGGGATTTCTTTTTATAATGAGAAAAATTGCCTCCCAGCTGGGCGGCCAATACGGCCAGGAGCGCAATCCAGTTTAAATGGACATCTGTCCCATAGGTCTGAATATCGTGATCCAGGGCCGTGACCAATGCACAGTAAGGCACGTCGAAATCGACCCATTTGATATAGTCATCCTCCGCCGACGCCGTGCCGCCGGGGAGAAGTAATGTCAACGCCAAAATCAGGGCAAGCAGTCGTCTACGCATAGAGTACCCCTTATAATCGAAAATTTATCTCATACTAATATGGCGGATTTGATCCGCAAAGATTCAGCCAATTCATGTCAGGAGTATTCCCGCCGTTTTTTGTAAATCCTATGGACAAACTTTCAACCAAAGGAGACATCCAACATGCGGCGACTTCTCGTACTCATACTTCTCGCAGCAATTCTGATCACGAGCGGAGCCATCCCCGCCCTGGCCAAGAGCGAAAACTGGGGCCTTTCCTTCCCCCATCTCGGCGAAACGCCAGTCGGCACGGCCACACCGGAGGCGCTTTTGGAGTTGAACGCCTATTTTGTAGGCGATACCAGCGAAAAAGTGATCTATCTCACCTTTGACGCCGGATTTGAAAACGGCAACACCCCGCCGATCTTAGACGCCTTAAAGGCCGCCGAGATCCCGGCGGCCTTTTTCCTCGTAGGCACGTATATCAGAGATAACCCCGACCTGATCCGCCGCATGGTGGAGGAGGGCCACACCGTCGGCAACCACACCATGCGCCACCCGGACATGTCTGCCATCACAGATCGAGAGCGGTTCCAGGCAGAGCTTATGGAGGTGGAACGGCACTATGAGGAGATCATCGGCGCGCCTATGACAAAGCTCTATCGGCCGCCCAATGGTAAATACAGCACAGAAAATCTAAAATTGGCCCAAGAATTGGGCTATACCACCCTGTTCTGGTCCCTGGCCTACGTGGACTGGAACGTAGACGCCCAACCCAGCAGACAACAGGCCTTTGATAAACTGATCCCCCGCATCCACCCCGGCGCGATTGTCATGCTCCATAATACTTCTTCGACCAATGCGGAGATCATGGCGGAGTTGATTGGGAAATATCAGGAGCTGGGGTATCGGTTTGGGTGTGTGACGGAGTTGGTGAGATAAACTATAGAGCGGGTTGCCCTACAAACGAACCCCCGCCGCGTATCATCAGAGATACACGGCGGGGGTTACTTATGGTGCTCCAATATTTCCCCTTGTCCCCAGGCTCCTTCTTCAGAAAGAGCTGTCGCGCAGCGACTGAGGATGTCCCCTACAATATAATACAAATCAACCCACCGCTACCCTCGTTGATGATCCGCTGGAGGGTCTCCTGTAATTTCGCCTGGGCCTCTTCCGGCATTTTCTTGATCTTGGCGGTCAACCCCTCGCTTGCGATGTCGTAGAGGCTCTTGCCGAAGATGTTGGACTCCCAAATCCGGCTCACGTCCCCCTCGAACTCCTGGAGGAGGAAGTTGATGATCTCCTCACTGCTCCGCTCCCCGCCCACGGCGGGGGATACTTCCGTCTCAATGTTGGCGGCGATCATGTGGATGCTGGGGGCCGACGCCTTGAGCCGCACCCCGTAGCGTCCCCCCTGTTTGACGATCTCCGGTTCCTCCAGACAGAGCTGATCCTGGGTGGGGAGCACCACGCCGTATCCCCGGCTCCGGACTTCTTCCAATGCCTCGCTGATCTTGTCGTATTCCAGCTTCACATGGGCCATCTCCGTGAGCTTCGCCAGAAGATCGCCATCGTCCCGGATGGCGAAACCCGACTCCTGACTCAAGGTCTCATAGAACATCTCCCGTGGGAGGTCTAACTCCGCGTGTACCACGCCGCTGCCCAGGTGCATGGCCCGCACCCCAGCCCGGTGGATTCCCTCTCTTTGGCCCATCTGCGCCACCACAGTGTTCACGTCCCGAATATACCGCAACTGCCCAGCACAGGATCGGATGGTCTCAAAGAGGACTTCTTTGATGGGATGATTAAAAGCTAGCGCATCCACCCAAGGGGGCAGGAATATCCCGAACTCGCTGACGGGAAACTCCCGCAGGACGCTCTGGATGATCTCTACAATATCCCCCTCGTCCAATTCCATACAGTTGACCGCTCGGCAGGTGATCCCGTAGGTCTCCTCCATGTGCCGCCGGAGTTCCTGGGCCGCCTGCCCCTTGGGATTCTGGGAGTTGATGAGGACGATGAATGGCTTACCGATCTCTTTGAGTTCTAAAATCACCCGCTCCTCCGCCGGGAGATAGTCCTCCCGTGGAATCTCGGTGATACTGCCGTCAGTGGTGATGACCACGCCGATGGTGGAGTGCTCGGCGATGACTTTCCGGGTACCGGTCTCCGCCGCCTCCGTCATGGGTATCTCGTGATCGAACCAGGGAGTGGTGACCATCCGCTCACTCTCCCCTTCAAATTGACCAATGGCCCCCTGCACCATATACCCCACGCAGTCGATGAGCCGGACGGAGAGACTGGCCACCCCGTCCATCTTAATCTCCACCGCGTCCTCTGGGACAAATTTCGGCTCCGCCGTCATAATGGTGCGGCCGCTGCCCGACTGGGGCAGTTCATCCCGGGCCCGCTCCTGCATGTATACGTTCTCAATATTGGGGATCACCAGGGTCTCCATAAACCGCTTGATAAAGGTAGATTTCCCCGTCCGCACAGGCCCAACGATGCCAAGATAAATATTGCCGTCAGTGCGTAGGGCAATATCCTCGTAGATTTTATTTTCTTCCACGCCTTTTTCCCCCTCCAAATTAGACTTTCTGCTAACATGTCTATGGGGATAAGCTTCCGATTATGCAGGGCGTGGACAAGAAAATTCTCAAAAAGATTGTACTGCCACCTCATCTGACCCAAAGTGGACATTTTTGTATTTGCATGTTACAATTTGAGCAGAGAATTTTGTGCGTCGCCAGCCGTGTGAGCGCGCACGGCTAAAATTATGTTTGAGGGGTGGATCTCTAAAATGAAGCGGGTTATCAGTGTTCTCCTTATACTTTTCTTACTGTTTGTTGCTGCATGCAGCAACAACGATCCGTCGCAGTCGGAGATCGCACAAGAGCCCAACGACTATAGCGATGCAGTGCAGGAAGAGGTCAAAGAAGTCGAAGAAGTGCGCCCTTTGAGACCCATAACGATCGAAGGAACATTGCCCTCTGGCACCGCATATGCCGACCTTGAGCCGTTCGTAAATGAATTTTTCAGAGAGAACGAACACTTACTGGCAGCATTTTCGGTATCGGTATTTGTAGACGATTACATAATTCTTGATAGCTATTTCGGCTTTGTCGGCGGCACGGCGCCTGATTTTGAAATTCTGAACGCTCCCGGCGCAGTATTTCACTGGGCCGGTGCGACTAAATCCCTGGTGTATGTCAGCGCTATGCAGCTGTATGAACGTGGTCTGTTGGATTTGAATGCGGATATACGTAACTATCTTCCCAATGGTATGATTACAATACACGAGGATAGCGACCCTGTCACAATGCTTCACCTTATGAATCAAACTTCCGGCTTAATGACTGACAGAACCGTAGATTCCGGGCAATTCCTCTGGTCTGATGAGACCACTGATTCTTTCGATCTTGGAAATTATCTTATGCGCCTGGGACTGCACCAACCCTGGGCAGGCGAGATGTGGATGCCCAATTACATTGCAACGGCACTCGCGGGTCATATCGTCGAAACGATTTCCGGCGTTTCCTTCCATGAATACGTCAATACGAATATATTCGAGCCCCTCGTATGACGCACACCTCTCTTTCCCCCGGACTCGTAGATAACCCGATTGTCAGAGAGCAATGGGAGAAAAGCAGACTCACACGTTTCTGGCTGGATGGCTCTATGACGCTGCATGTAGGGGAGCCACTTATAGAGTTTGAGCGGGAAATGTTCTCCATCTTTCCTGCAGTCGGCGCTTACGGTACAATTTCAGATTTGCAAAAATTCGTCAAGGCGCTTTTGCCTGATGAAAACGGATATTCTCCGCTTTTCGAGAACGCGGAGACGCTTGCGAGGATGTTTTCTGTTTCCCACGAGCCACCGGGATCTATGGGGCTTCCAAGGGTGATACGCCACGGTTTTACTGATGAGAATCCGGCATTGGGCTGGATTGCTCCCGATGAAACACTGCAAATTGGCTACGGCGGTATCGGTCCATTTGGCTTTACCTATTTTATTGCGGATATTGAAAATGGCGTCGGATTGGTCTTATTGTCAAATGTTGATATTTCTGGAGTTTTTGTTCCAGGTCAAGAATTCTTTTTTAGCGAAGTTGTAAGGCTGGTTTTCGGAGAATAATGCCGATAAAGCGAACCCCCTTTGAAACAAGGCAATTTCAAGCCTTATTTCAAAGGGGGTTTTCCTGTCTTAAAAAAAGTTCCTTTTGACAAGAATCCCTATTGTGCCACAAAAAATTGAGCCGGTTGCGTGTGCCGGTCAGAGACGGTCACCGTGAGATCGGGGAATTCGGCAAGCAATCCCGTCTCCAAGACAGGGCTGATGATATCCTCCGTGGCGTAGTGATCTCCGTCAATGAGGTTGATCCCGAGGTCTCTCGCATCTAAGAAAATATTGTGCTTCAAATCAGCGCTGACAAAGGTATCGCACCCCGAATTCGCCGCCTGCTGGAACACGCTGCCGCCGCTGCCGCCCATAACAGCCACCCGGCGGACAGGGACCCCCGCATCGTGATAGCGGATTCCCTTCGTACCCAGCACTGCACTGACCTGCCGCAAAAATTCCGCCATAGAGAGAGCTGACGACAACTGCCCAATACGCCCGAATCCGTATGGCATCCCCTGGGCATCTGCCCCCATGGGCTTGAGAACTGTAGTCTCCGTGAGCCCTAGTTTCGCCGCTAAGACATCATTGACACCCCCCGCCACGGAATCCAGATTCGTATGCATACAGATGGCGCCAATATCGTGGCGAATCATCTTCAGGAGCCGCTGCCCCGTCAAATCCTCGTCCGTCACCCGGGTGAGAGGCGCCAAAATCACCGGGTGGTGGGCGACAATCAGCTCCGCCCCCAGGTCGATGGCCTCGTCAATCACGTCGTCTGTGATATCCAGGGCAATCAGAACCCGGCGCACCCGCTGATCTCCCCTACCCACCAGATGCCCCACGTTGTCAACCTCCATCTTCATCTCCACCGGGGCGATCCGGTTGAGATAGGCGAACACGTCTTTTGCCTGTACGTTGGATTTACTCATTTGCTATGTACTCCTCTCCACTGTTCCAATTCTTGTAACGTCAGTTGAAATTCTGACCGTTTGTCCTGATCCTCCGGCCTTCTGGATCGTTCCAGTCCTTCGATTGCACGGCGCAACTTGCCACATAATCCCGCCAGATACAACTCCAACAGAGCATCCCCCCGCTCCAAAAGCGCCGGATGGATATAGCGGGCACCGCCTACAGGCGGCGCCATGTCCCCCGCCGCCGCCTCGTATATCGTATAAATCTCCCCGGCATCTTCCGCCAGATGCTGATCCGACACCCGGTATCCCCCCAGGGCCAAAGCGTCCATGAGTTCCGGACTCTTCGACTGGGGCTGTAGGATGATCCGGTATTCCCCCGTTTTGAGCCAGGGCGTGCGAGCCAAAATCCCGCCGATGGTCTCCCCGCCCATGCCGGCGATGACGACGGTATCCACCTCTTGGGGCAACACTCCCCCCAATCCGTCGGCCAGCCGGAAGTCGATGCCGGATTTGATGCCGTGGCGCTCTGCACTCTGCCTCGCCGCATCCAGCGGGCCGGGCCGGATATCCGTGGCGATGACAAATGGACACCGCCCCGTCTGTCGGAGCCACACCGGCAAATATCCGTGATCCGTACCCACATCCGCCACCCGGCTCCCCGCCGGGATCAGACGGGCCATGGCGGCAAGTCTCGGTGATAGGGTCATAGGTGTATCCCCTTCCTGCGCAAAGACAGGGCGAACACGACTGCCCGCCCCATCCTGTTTTGTCCGGCTCTACTGGACCGCAACGAGTGCATTCAATTTCTCCGCAAACTCGTCTACATCGACGCCGTGGCCGGCGCAGGCCTCCCCCAAGGTCTCGGTACGAGCTCTAGCGCAACCCAAACAGTGCATTCCCATGGCCTGAAACATGGGAACAGACCCCGGCGCAATCTGCAAAATATCTGCGATAATCGTGTCTTTTGTAATCTGTGCCATCTGATGAACCTCCATCGTGTTATTGATTTATCGGAATCGATATTCAATTCCTGATTCTTCTAAGATTTTATTTGCTGTGTGGCGAGATTTTATCTTTCCGTCTACGGTTACATTTCGCTTTGTAATGGGGCTGTACCAAATATCATGGTCACCTTTTCCGTGCCGAGTAAACGTGCAACCGTGTTTGGACAATATTTTTCTGACATGTCTTTCATACTCGGCCATTAGACCGCCAGCCTTTCCCGCCTTTTTGTATGATACTCGACAGAAATGTCCCCGGTATCCAACGCATTTAATTCTATTAGTTCAGGTATTGCGACACGAACTCGCTCAATAAGGGCATCGCAAGAACCGTGCTCCAATACAAGGCCCGGTACGTTTTCACTGGTGGCTATCCAAACGTGCGCCTCATTGTCCCATACAAGGTTGACGATATACTGTGCCATTTGATGAACCTCCGTTTATTTTTAAGTGTATTAAATGTTTTTCAACAGCTCTTCCAGTGTAAGTCCCGCCTGCTCTAGTATAGACGAGAGCGTTCCTTTCGCAAGCTCATAGTGCATGGGAACGATTACTGTTCGGCCAGCCTTTTTATACTTTCTGTGGCTGCCCTTTTGCTTTACAAATTGGAACCCATTGACCTCTAGCCCCTTTATGACTTGCTGTGGCTTCAATACCGGCGGCATTATATGGCGACCTCTAGTGTTGTCACGAAAGTCTGTGGAAGTGTGGGTAGGACTTCATCTTCGTAGTACAACTCCAACGCTTCACGCAAATTGATGATTGCCTCATCCATGGTCTCGCCCTGTGAGGCCACGTTGTTTTCGAGACATTTTGCTACATACCAAAAATCTTCTTTTTGTATGACAATGGTGAATAGTCTGCTCATGGTTGACCTCCCTGTTTTTCTTATAGTATACGCCATTTGCGTATAAAAATCAATTGCGATTATAAACAACTGCTCCATTTGCCGCACACTCTTAACAACTCTCTAATAAACCCGTGATACTATGTGATATAATACACCCAAAAGCGAGGTGACGAACAGATGGCACATATCCTCATTGCGGAAGATGAAGCAGCAATCAACACCCTGATTGAGAAAAATCTGACCCTGGTGGGCCATACCTGTGTCTCTGTGTTCGACGGTGAGGCCGTATTTGACGCCATCGAGCGACACCGCTTTGATCTGATCTTGCTGGACATTATGATGCCAAAGATAGACGGATTCTCGGTCATCGCCGAGTTACGGGAGGATATCCCCATCATCTTTATCACCGCACGGGGTAGCGTGCAGGACCGGGTTCACGGCCTAAAACTGGGGGCCGACGATTATATCGTCAAGCCCTTTGATATGCTGGAACTCAGCGCCCGTGTCGAATCTGTGCTCCGCAGGGCGGGCAAGGCGGCCCAGGGGTTCGCTCTGGGCAATGTCACGGTGGATTTATCCGGCAGACAGGTCTTTCGCAACGGCGTCCCCCAGGAGTTTACGCCCCAGGAGTTTTTGCTCATCGAGGCGTTGATCCAAAACCGGAATATCGCCCTGTCCAGGGATAAGCTGCTGGACATCGCCTGGGGATACGACTACGGTGGAGATACGAGGACGGTAGATGTCCACATCCACAATATCCGCAAGAAACTGGGCTGGGAGACGGTGATCAAGACAGTCTACAAACTGGGCTATCGGCTGGAGGTTCCCGTATGAGACTGCGGACTTTTCTCTACACCTATTTATTGTTCCTCGCCATCTTATTTTTTAGTGTCAGCACGGTTTCTGCATATATGACAAACAATCAAGTACACATGCTGCAGGAGAAGAGCGCCCGGGAATACCAGACCATTGCGGCCTCTGTTGCCCGAGACGTTGCGCTATTGGACAGCAGAGGGCTCGACGCCCGAAATTTTTCTGCGGCCCTGGGCGAGCTGGTGAATAGTTATACGCTCTACTATCGGCGGCACAATATCGAGCTGGCCCTCGTCAATACACGTCTGTTGGGTGCCGCGCCGCCGGAGACCGCTGATACGCCCACCCTCTCTTTCCGGAACGAGGACGGCATACATGTTATCTCCATCAGCGGGCCACTGCCGGAACCGTTTCAATTTTATCGCTTAAACTATCAACTGGATATCAGCGAAGAGATCGCAAACACAGAGCAGATCAGGCGGATTCTCCTCCTCTCCACAGTCGGCTTTTCCATCCTTGCGGCAATTGCGCTGTATTTCATTTTGCGCAACGTGTTCCGGCCTCTGGAGCTTGTGGCAACCGCCTCGCGGAATATGGCAGACGGGCAATATCAGGAGCGGATTCATTTAAAGGGAAAACACGAGCTGGCAAACGTGGCCTCGTCATTCAATCAGATGGCCGATCAGGTGGAGGGCCATATCCAGCTATTAGAGGAAGAGGCGGAGCGAAAACAGCAGTTCGTGGACAACTTCGCCCACGAGATCAGAACGCCTCTGACCTCTATCTACGGCTATGCGGAATACTTGCAAAAAGCCCCCATGAAAGAGGAGGAACTCATCGAATCCACCGGACATATTATGGCCGAAGCCGCCCATATGGGGATTATTGCAAATTCACTCCTGGACTTGGCCACCTTGCGGAACTATGTGCCGAACATAGAGGAGATATCTATCCCCGCACTGTTTGATGAGATTCGGCAAAGCCTGTCGGTTGCATGCCGAGAGAAAGGCGTACAGCTACATTGCGCGTACAGTGTGGATCACCTGGAGGGCCAGACAGATTTGATCAAACTACTGCTTTTAAACTTATGCAAAAACGCACTGACCGCCTGCGGGCCGGATCAGGGCGAAATCTGGCTGGACGCCAACCAAGAAGGCGGGCAAATCACCTTATCCGTCACCGACAACGGCCACGGGATTCCGGCGGATCGTTTGTCAAAGGTGACAGAACCCTTTTATCGTGCCGACAAGGCCCGCAGCCGGGCAGAGGGCGGCGTGGGGCTGGGCCTCACACTCTGTAAACAGATCGCCGACGTCCACGGGGCCGAACTGTTGATACAGTCGGAAATAGGACGTGGAACGAAGGTGAGTACAGTATTTACAGCCCTCTGATAAGTCCATAATAACTCTATAATAACCCGGATATACAATACGACTCGCGAGGGCCGCATATATCAATTTACGAGTAGAGGGAGAATGTATGAGAAAACAAAAAGACATCGTCAAAGTGGCGCTGGGTTCCCTGTTTGCCATCGGATTGTTTGGTTTCAGTTTTCTCATTGTGAATCACGTAAGCTTCGCAGTCGCCGCCAATGAGACCGTGCAACTACCCGCACTGGCAGAGACGATTACAATCCCAGAAATTCTGACCCTAGAAGAGTTCCCTATGCCGGATGTGACGCTGGTCAGGGTCCAGACGTTCCACTCCATGCAAATAGAGGAGCGAGACTTTATTATGTCCATGGAAGAGGCCGCCCGGCTCGGCGCCCTGTATATCTGGGATGTGTTTGGAGAACGTATTGACGGGATGATAATCGAAATGACCTACGGTTGGGCACCGGCAGAGGAACTGGAGGGCTGGGCTCAAGACCATGCACAGTGGGCTGGTCTGGTGTCGCTGTTTGACGAAGACCGGCTGCGGTTCATGCAGAAGGAGCCTTGGGAATGGGATGCTCTGCGGGAAGCGGATCCCGATCTGTTTGACGAATCCATGGAGATTCTGTGGGCGGGCCGTCAGTTTTATTTCTCCATTGACGCCATTACAGGTAATCGGCTGGCAATTAACAGGCCCCATATGTTCCATATGGAGAGGGCTGATGATCCGTCACAGACAGTCACAAGAGAGGAAGCGGGCGAAGCCAATAATCTATGGCATCGAGTGCGGATGGCCGGAGAGCCGGATCCGTTTCCCCTCGATTTAACCGAGGAAGAGCTGGCGCTGTATCTCCAATTGGCACACACCTATGCCCAGCGGCATTTTCTCTTCGTACCCGTCGCAGATGTTGTGTTTGAATCTGCATGGCCAGCTGAATTTGACAGAGATGAGACAGGGGAAATTATCGCCATAGATTTTCTGCTCTCCTTTGCCGCCTCTGACGAGACAGGGCGTACGATCTCATTAAGCATTTTTAGAAACGAACAACGGCTCAACGGGCTCAATGCGTGGTTCTAACAGAAACAGAAGAAAGGAAATGACAAAAATGAAAAAGTATGTAATCTGCGCACTTGCAATTATGCTCCTGCTCACATTGACAGCCTGCGGCAACAATACCGCTGATGCACCGGCCGCCACCCCGGAACCTGCGCCTGAAGAAGCGAACACCTCCCTCGTTGGATCATGGGTCTATGTCAGGTCTGCAGAGGGCGACCCGGGAACGCCGCTCTCCATATATGAGTTTGAAATCAGCCCGCCGCACTTGGAAATCAACGCAGACAATACAACTTCCGCTCTGTTTTGGTCAACCTCTATGGACGGAATTTTAGTTCAAACAGGTACGAATGCGTATCGGATTGCAGATATTGCGTCGATCTCCGAGGGCGAAAAATGGAATCCAGAGGATGTCCTCCTGCAATACGATCCGACAACGGAACTGCTGCGGTATACGGTGTGGAATGAGCATTCCGAACTGAATATACACCACTATTTTACAAGAGCGGCTACACTTGATGCAACAGACGAAACCACGCTTGACGCACCGGAACCTGCGCCAACTCCCACGCCTACACCCGCTTCCATATCTGCACCGCCGGCGGCCTATACCATTGCACAAATCCAAACCGCCTTGGAGCCTCAATTTCAAATAGGCTATTGGGGCGAAGTGCCTCCCCAGGTTGTCTCCGCTCAAAGGGTTGCCAGAGAGGGCGACACCATGTGGTTTGAACCAGGCGGTGCCTATATTGATATATCAAATTCTGTACGCTACCGGGTCGAGATCAGATTCTGGGAATTTCCGGAAGAATATACTGAACGGGCATCATGGTGGGCGGACACAGATGAACCCTCTCCATTCCACCGGGACGGCGACTATACAATTCTGACCCAATATTATCATTTCAATGATGAAAACGGTAACCCTGTATTAGTCGTTGTTATGTGCTAAAACAGCCGCCCACAGGATTCAACAAAAATACCGTGGCACTATGTGCCACGGTATTTTTTAACTCAATTTCGGCTTATGCCTCTTCACGCATATTGGCGAAACAGTCACTGCAGTAGACAGGGCGCTCACTCTTTGGCTCAAAGGGTACTTTGGCCTCCTGGCCGCAAGAGGCGCATGTGGTGGCAAAATACTCACGGGGTCCGCGAGCAGCTGCTTTGCGATTGTCTCTGCAGGGCTTGCAGCGCTGGGGCTCATTCTGGAAACCACGCTCCGCATAAAACTCCTGCTCACCGGCGGTGAATACGAACTCTTCGCTGCACTCTTTGCAAGGGATGTTTTTGTCTTCGTACATGGTTATTCCTCACTTTGAAGTAGTCTTACCCGTTTGGGTATATGTTGCGCTCAGCCTTCACTGATTTCGCCTATTAGGTGCTGTGCCAGCTTTTTCCGAATCCGCTGGACCGCGTTGTCCACCGACTTGATCGGCTTTTGAACGTGACTTGCCATCTCCTGATAGCTCTGCCCCTCCAAAAACAACCGGAGGATCTCGTGTTCAAAACCGGATAGGACGTGGGCAAATTGGCCCCACATCTCGTCAGCCCTCTCTCTGGCCAATATCTGGTCTTCCGGATCACGCAAAAAATACACCGCCTGTATCTCGTCGACATGGGAGGATTCAAAAGAAATTGCGTGATTGAGCGGGATGTGTTTATATCGGGAAGCAGATTTAATCGCCGTGAGAAGCCTGCGCCGGATGCAGGTCTCTGCGTACGTCCGAAAAGACGCGCCGGAATCAAAACGAAACGTGCGAATGGCTGAAATAAGGCCCAGCATCCCCTCTTGGGTCAGGTCTTCACTGTCGCCGCCGGCAAGAAAATAGGGCCTGGCGCCAACCTTTACTAAGCGGCTAAAGCGTTGGATTAGCACTTCTTCCGCCTCTGTGTTGCCATCTGCCACGAGGACACAAAGAGTCTCGTCATCTAATGTATGTATCTCATTCATACTGGGTACCCAAGCATAGTATATTCTTCCAAAGCGAAAATGTCAAGCAAATATGCAAATTCTCGCAACTTGCAACAAATAATCAAAGAGTTTTTATTAAATCCGCCAGTTTTTTTGCCGTTTCCTTGACAACTTCTTCCTGTTCCGCCTCCACCATCACGCGAATTTTAGGTTCTGTCCCGGAGGCCCGCACAAGAATGCGGCCCTTTTCGCCCAAAATCGCCTCTTCTTTCCCGATGGCCGCCCGAAGGATTTCCGACGCCATAATGGCCTCTTTCGCCGGGTTCCCCCCCGTGACGGTGACATTGATGAGCTCCTGGGGGTAATAGGTGATCTCTTCCACAAGTTCCGACACCCGCTTACCGGAGGCGCACAGAACGCTCAAGAACTTGATCGCCGCCAGTTGACCGTCTCCCGTGGTAGATTCCTCCCGGAAGATCACGTGGCCGGATTGTTCACCGCCCAGGACGTAGCCGCCCTCCACCATTTTCTCCAGTACATTTCGGTCTCCCACCGCTGTACAGACGAGAGAGATTCCATGACCTTTGGCAAAGTCGTGAAACCCCAGGTTGCTCATGACGGTAGATACAATCGTATTATGCGTGAGCCTGTCCGCCTGGCGCATGGCCATGCCGCAGACCCCCATGATCTTGTCCCCGTCTACGATGTCGCCCCTCTCGTCTACGATAATGCACCGGTCGGCGTCCCCGTCAAAGGCGATGCCGATGTCATAGCCGCCGGATACCACGGTCTTACCCAGAAAAGTCGTATCCGTAGAGCCGCAGGCGTCGTTGATATTCACGCCGTTGGGGTGTGTTTTGACAATCTCTAAGTCCAGATTAAAGCGGGAAAATAAATCCGAGGCCGTCCGAGTGGCCGCCCCGTTGGAGCAGTCTATAAAAACCTTGAGACCGGATATATCTCCCTCTGCACTCTCTTCCAGATGGTCGATGTACTTTTCCACCCAGTCCTGGTTCTTGCGGATTACTTTTCCGATTTTGTCATGGGTCAAAAGGGGCAATGACTCGTCCCCCAGCACCAGTTCTTCTATCTTGTTCTCCAGGGCGTCTGAGAGCTTAAAGCCTTTTGCGCCGAATATCTTGATCCCGTTGTCCTGATAGGGGTTGTGGGAGGCGGAGATCACAATGCCCGCATCCGCCTTTGCACCAATGGTGATAAACGCCACTGCGGGGGTGGGTACTACGCCCAGCACCATCACATTGGCCCCGGCGGCGCAGAGCCCCGCCACAATGGCGGATTCCAGCATATCGCAACTGAGCCGTGTATCCTTGCCGATGGCCACAAGGGGCCGCCCTTTCTTCTCCTCGCCGATGACCATGGCCACCGCCTGCCCCACTTTGAGCGCCAAGTTAATGTCCAGCCCGTCATTGGCCACGCCGCGAATTCCGTCTGTTCCGAATAGTTTACCCATGAAATACGCTCCTTTCGGTTATTTTGCTTTCACCGTGGTTCCCCAGCCTAGGCGGGAAACTACGATACGTCAAACATCCAACTCCTGCTGCCCCAGATATTGGAGACCCAAGTGCTTATACGCCCGCTGGGTCACGCAGCGGCCTCTGGGGGTGCGTGACAGGAAGCCCTGTTGTAATAGATACGGCTCGTATACGTCCTCTAAGGTAACCGTCTCCTCGTTGATGGTGGCCGCCAGGGTCTCTAACCCTACGGGGCCGCCGCCGTAGTGTTCGATGATGCTCCGGAGCATCCGCCGATCCAGGGCGTCCAGCCCCAGGTGATCCACTTCCAGGCTGACGAGAGCGTTATCCGCCACGGTACGGGTGATGGTGCCATCGGCCTTGACCTGGGCGAAATCCCGCACCCGGCGGAGGAGCCGGTTGGCGATCCGTGGGGTCCCCCGGGACCGGGCGGCGATCTCCGTGGCCCCGGCGGCCTCAATGGGGACATCCAGTATCCCGGCGCTGCGAGAGACGATCTTTTGGAGTTCCTCCGTGGAGTACAGCTCCAACCGGAGCATAACGCCGAAGCGATCCCGGAGAGGTGCCGTCAACTGGCCGGATCGGGTGGTGGCGCCCACCAGGGTGAATTTGGGCAAATCCAATCGGATGGAGTTGGCTGACGGCCCCTTGCCGATGATAATATCCAGGGCGTAGTCCTCCATGGCCGGGTATAAAATCTCCTCCACAGCCCGGTTGAGGCGGTGGATCTCGTCTACAAATAAGATGTCGTTCTCCCCTAGATTGGTGAGGAGCGCCGCCAAATCTCCCGCCTTTTCGATGGCGGGGCCGGAGGTGATCCGTAAATTCACGCCCATCTCATAGGCGATAATGGCGGCCAGAGTGGTCTTCCCCAGCCCCGGCGGGCCGTGGAGCAGGACGTGATCCAAGGGCTCGCACCGGCCACGGGCCGCCTCAATGAAGATGGTGAGATTCTCTTTCACTTTCTCCTGGCCGATATACTCCCCCAGGCGTTTCGGGCGCAGTGACCCCTCGTTCTCGTCCTCCAGAATACTGGTGGTGACGATAGGGCTCTCCTCTTTCGGCGCAAATTCAATACTCATGGCTTCAATCTCTCCTAGAGTAATTTTCTGTAGTTCCTCCGCCACTGGCGGGGGAATGTGAGGCTATCTCTTTGTCAGATAGCACGCCCCATCTTTTTCAGGGCAAGTTTAATAATCTGCTCCACCTGGTGGCCCTCTACGTCAATATCTCGCAGGGCCAGGGCGATCTCCCCTTGGCTGTAACCCAGGACGGCCAGGGCCGCCGTTGCGTCCATGACCCGATTTGTGCCGCCGGGTACCGCCCCGGCGGGGAGTTTCACACCACCGCCTACAAAGGCCGGGGCGTTTTTGCCCATCTTATCTTTCAGTTCCAAAATCACCCGCTGGGCGATTTTTTTGCCCACACCCTGTGCCACCATGATGGTTTTCTCGTCCTCGGCCAGGATGCTCATGGCCAATCCCTCCGGCGTGGTGGAGGATAAAATGGCCAGGGCCGCCTTAGGGCCGACACCGGATACGCTGATGAGCTGTTCAAAGCACCGCTTCTCCACCAGGGTGGAAAAGCCGTAGAGATCAAAACAGTCCTCCCGGATCACGTTATACGTGTATAACTTGCCGGGCTCCCCCACTTTCAAATCCGCCTGGCTGGTGGAGGTGGTGCTGAGGGCATAGCCCACGCCGTTTGCGTCGATGACGGCCAGATTGTGATCCATTGCGGCCACAGTGCCGCTGATATAGTGAAACATCGTATGGTTTATCCTCCCGCTCGATTCATGAGACTTGTCGTACTGCGCAGATGGCAGAGGGCCACTGCCAGGGCATCTGCGGCGTCGTCCGGCTTGGGGATCTGTTCCAGCCCTAAGAGCCGCCGTACCATCTCCATGACCTGGGCTTTCTCCGCCCTGCCATATCCCGTGACGGCCTGCTTTACTTGAAGCGGCGTGTATTCAAACACGGGAACGCCCATGGCCTCCCCCGCTAAGAGCAAGACGCCCCTGCCGTGTGCCACGGGGATGGCGGTCTTGGCGTTGGTATTGAAAAACAGCGCCTCCACGGCCATGGCGTCGGGGGTGAACTGTCGGATCAGAAGACAGGTATCGTCATAAATCTGCTTGAGCCGCGGCGCCAACGGCCCCCCGGCGGGCGTCTTAATCGTCCCGCACTGGATCAACCTCTGCCGCACCCGGTCACCCTCCACAAGCCCAAACCCCACCGTGGCGTAGCCCGGATCAATTCCCAAAATTACCATGTATGCCTCCGTCTGTTTTTCCCGCTCTAGTTTACCACAGATCGGGGGGGAAAGGCAAATCCGAATTAGAGCGAAAAAAGATGCGTTGCTTTTCAGCAGCGCATCCAAAATACTAATTTTCTGTCCAGTTCTCAAGGGGTAGACCAGATACACGCTCAAATTCACGCATATTGTTTGTTACTAGCGTCAACCCTGCCGCTTTGGCATGGGCGGCAATCAAAGTATCCAGGGGGCTGATCGGCATGCCTTTACGCTGTAAATCTGCTTGGATTATGCCGTATGCAACAGCGGCGTTTGCATCAAAGTCCAAAATGTCAAATATGGACAGTATTTTCATCAGTGCGGCCTTGCTCCGTTCCGGATATGCGCTCTTCGCAATTCCATGCTCTAACTCTGCCAATACAATGGCCGATATGCAGAGACCATCTGTTAGATGCGATTTCAAATTTGAGAGCACAGTACCCGACCTCTTGTTCATGGCATAGATGCAAATATTTGTGTCTAACATATACTTCATTCGATAGGCTCTCTTTCTGGCAGTTCGCCAACTGCCGGACGCCCGTCTGCCATAAAATCAGTTGGGAGCTCGTTTAGTCCTTCCATAAATGTTTCCCATAGACGCTCCTTTGGGAACAGCATTACAGTCGTACCAACTTTTTTGATATAGACCTCATCGCCAGAAAAACGATACTCTTTCGGAAGCCGGACGGCCTGGCTTTGACCGTTTGCAAATAGTTTGGCAGTTTCCATCGTGCTCACCTCCGACTATAGTATATACCGGAATATATACTATAGTCAATATTTTAGTCAATATTTTTATGCAGGGTATCAAAACCCCATCTCCGCCAATCTCCCCCGCACATCTTCCACAGACCGCCCCAGTACCCCGGCGATTTCCTCCGCCGATATGCCCTCTTTTGCCTGGGTCTCCAGGATGGTCTCCTCGTATGCGCTCCAACGGGGGCTGGCGGTAGCGCCTGCGCTCTCGGCCCGGTGCTCCCGTAGGATCGCCAGGAAATCGTCACCGTATTTGGATAGCTTCGTCTGGCCTACGCCACTGATTGTGAGAAATTCTTCTTTTGTGGCGGGAATCTCTACGCTCATCTGGATCAGGGTGGCGTCACTAAAGATCATGTAGGGCGGCACGCCCTGGGTGCGGGCAAGCTCCGTGCGGCGGGTTTTCAGTTTTGTAAGCAGGGTATTGTCACCGAGGCGCTCCCGCTCTGCCTTTTTCTTGGATCGGCGCACGGATTTCGGCTCCTCCGGGGGCTTTTGGAGCACGCGGATCACTACGGAGGCGTCTTCCTCCAATACACCCCTCGCCCGCTGGCCCAGTTTGACCACGGGGTATATCCCCCGTTGGATATCACTCTCCGTCACGGTGAGATAGTCCATATCTACGAGAGTGCTCATCAGTTCTAGGATTCGCTTTTTTGTCAGATGGGCCAGCGCCCCATATGTAGAATGCCGCTCCAATCCCCAGGTTGCGGATTTTCCCGTCAGTTTCCCGCTGAGGGTATCTGCCACCACCTGTCTGCCGAATCGCTCGTTCAGTTCCCGGACACAGAGGAGAATCTGTTGGGCCTCGCCTGTGATATCCGCCTCATCAAACGTATGGAGGCAGTTGAAACAGTTGCCGCAGGAGGTATCCCCCGTCTCGCCGAAATAGGCCAGGATATATTTCCGCAGACAGGCCGTGGTCTTGCAGTACCCCACCATCTGATTGAGCCGTTCCCGATCCCGGGCCAAGAGGGCCTCTCTGAGTTCCGGGTCCATCTCCTCCTGCTCCTCGTCGTCCCGCTGGATGAAGTACAGGTTTGTCATAACATCCCGCTCGGCGTAGAACAGGACGCACTCCGCCGGGGCGCCGTCCCGTCCGGCCCGGCCCGCCTCCTGGTAATAGCTCTCCAGATTCTTGGGCATCCCGCAGTGGACCACGTAGGACACGTTGGATTTGTCGATTCCCATGCCAAAGGCGTTGGTCGCCACCATGACGGGGCGGATATCCGCCTGAAACTGTTCTTGATTCTCCCGCCGCTCCCCTTCGGACAGCCCCGCGTGATACCGGGTGGCGGGGATCCCCTGCTTTTGGAGCAAGTCCGTCACCCGCTCCACCTCTTTGCGGGTCAGGCAGTAGATGATCCCGCTTTTCTCTCTGCGCTCCCCCACAAATTGGAGGATGGCGTCTGTCCGATTGGCCGGGGACTGCACCTCCAAGTGCAAATTTGCCCGGTCAAACCCAGTGGTGATGGAAAAGGGGTCAAACAACCCCAACAGCGCCCCCATATCCCGCCGCACCTGATCTGTGGCCGTGGCCGTAAAGGCCGCAACCACCGGTCGCTTTGGCAGGGTCTCAATAAACCGGGCCACATCCAGATAGCTGGGTCTGAAATCCTGGCCCCACTGGGATACGCAGTGGGCCTCGTCCACGGCCACAAAAGAGATGTCCATCTCCGACACGGTCTCTAAGAATCGCTCTGTCAAGAGCCGCTCCGGTGCCACGTAGATGATTTTATACTGTCCATACCGCATATTCTCCAGCACCCGGGTCACTTGGGCGGCGGTGAGGGAGCTGTTGAGATACGCCCCCCGAATCCCCGCCTGCACCAGGCTCCCCACCTGATCTTTCATCAGGGAAATAAGCGGCGACACCACCAGAGTCACCCCCTCCATAAGGAGCGCCGGGACCTGATAGCAAAGGCTCTTCCCCGCTCCGGTGGGCATGATCCCCACGGCGTCCCGCCCCGCTAAAATTGCGTCGATCAGGGTTTCCTGTCCGCTGCGAAAGGTCTTATAGCCGAATATGCGCTCTAAAACTGAAAACTTGTCCTCCACAGATTTGATCCTTCCTCTTGGCTTTTTGTGGTCGAATCATTATATCACAATTTCGCCATTGACAAGTGATAAGTTTCCCACTATAATTGAAACGCTATCGGGGTGTGGCGAAGTTTGGTATCGCGCATGGTTCGGGACCATGAGGCCCAGGGTTCGAATCCCTGCACTCCGACCAGTCGAAGTGTTCTTACAGCATTTGAAGTGCTGTAGGAACACTTCTTCATTTTACCCGGTCTGCCGTAGCGGGATATAGGTCACTATCACCCCTCGGCGGGTCTGCATGGAGACTTCTGGCATAGGTACGGTGTTGGGAATTTCTATTGCACCGATACAGTGATAGTG